>CAMNQF010000001.1 GCA_946548895.1 uncultured bacterium
ACACCGACATGAACGCCATCCGCCGGGACGAGGAGCTGGACAACCTCCACTCGGTGTACGTGGACCAGTGGGACTGGGAGAAGGTCATCGCCCCCCGGGACCGCAACGTGGATTACTTAAAAGGGGTGGTGCGCGCCATTATCAGCGCCCTGGCCAACACCCAGGCTACCCTGCGTTCGGCGTACCCCCAGCTCACCGCCCTGCCCCTCATTGACCGAGAGGTGTCCTTCGTCACCGCCCAGGAGCTGGAGGACAGGTGGCCGGAGCTGTCCCCCAAGGAGCGGGAGGACGCCTGGGTCAAGGACCACCCCACCACCTTCCTCATGGGCATCGGCGGCGCGCTGAAGTCCGGGCAGCCCCACGACGGCCGGGCCCCGGACTACGACGACTGGAGCCTGAACGGGGACATCCTGCTGTGGAACTCCCTGCTGGGCCGGGCCATTGAGATCTCGTCCATGGGCATCCGGGTGTCTCCCGAGTCCCTGGACGAGCAGCTCACCATCGCCAAGTGCGGCCACCGGCGGGAGCTGCCCTTCCACAGGGCCCTGCTGGCTGGGGAGCTGCCCCTGACCATCGGCGGCGGCATCGGCCAGAGCCGGGTGTCCATGTACCTGCTAGGCAAGGCCCACATCGGGGAGGTTCAGGCGTCCATCTGGGACCCCCGGACCATCGCGGCCTGCAAAGAGGCGGGCGTCATTCTGCTGTAAAGGGAGCGGAATCATGGAGAATAAAAAAGAAGCCTGAACGCAGGCAGCGCGGCAAAGGCGGGCATCAGCTTCGGCAGCGCCCTGGCCATGGTCATCAGCTATACCACCTGGCACTCCGTGGGCTGGGCCATCGTCCACGGCCTGATGAGCTGGGTGTACGTGATCTATTTCGTTCTGCGGTACTGACCAGGAGCCCCGCTCGCCAGAGCGGGGCTCTTTCCGCCCCGGCGGCAAGGGCCGCTCTTGAAAAGCATGGCCCGGCGTGGTATAATAAAACGCTATATCAAAAACCGGCGGGTTCGCCGGAGACGGGGCCGGAGGCCCCAGAGAGGGAGATGGCTGCGTGTACCTGAAAGCGCTGGAAATCCAGGGGTTCAAGTCCTTCCCCGACAAGACGGTGCTGTCCTTCGGCTCCGACATCACGGCGGTGGTGGGGCCCAACGGCTCCGGCAAGTCCAACATCGCCGACGCCATCCGCTGGGTCATGGGGGAGCAGTCCACCCGCACCCTCCGGGGCAGCAAGATGGAGGACGTGATCTTCAACGGCACCGAGAAGCGCAAGGGACTGGGCTTTGCCGAGGTCACCCTGGTGCTGGACAACAGCCGGCGCATCTTCCAGATGGAGGAGATAGAGGTGGCGGTGACCCGCCGGTACTACCGCTCCGGGGAGAGCGAGTACTACATCAACCGCCGGGCCTGCCGCCTGCGGGATATCAACGAGCTGTTTATGGACACCGGCCTGGGCCGGGAGGGCTACTCCATCATCGGCCAGGGCCGCATTGACGAAATCCTGTCCGTTAAGAGCGCCGACCGGCGGGAGGTGTTCGAGGAGGCGGCGGGCATTTCCCGGTTCCGCCACCGCAAGGAGGAGGCGGAGCGCAAGCTGGAGCGCACCGACGAGAACCTGGTGCGCATCAACGACAAGATCGGGGAGCTGGAGCTCCAGGTAGAGCCTCTGCGGGTACAGGCGGAAAAGACCAAGAAGTACAACATCCTCCGGGACGAGCTGAAGGGGCTGGAGGTCTCCGTGTGGCTGGACCAGCTGGACCAGCTGCGGGCCAGCAGCGTGAAGCTGAAGGCCGACTGCGAGGCGGCGGTCCGTCAGCGGGACGAGGCCCGGGAGGCGGTGGAGCGGCTGTACGCCGAGAGCGGCCGCCTGGCGGACGAGATGCGGGACAAGGACCTCCAGGCGGAGGAGCTGCGGGGGAAGCAGTCCGGCATGGACGAGCAGGTCCACGCCTGCGAGAACAGCATCGCCCTGCTGAAAAACGACATCAAGAACAACAGCGAGAACGCCCAGCGCATCCGGCAGGAGCTGGAGCAGCAGGAGGGCCGGGCCGGGTCCATCGCGTCCCAGATCGACGAGGGGCGGGACCGCCTGGACCAGATTGAGCGGGACATGGCGGAATGCCAGGCCCGGATCGACGCCCTGGCCGGCCGCACCCGGGAGGTGCTGGGCTCGGCGGGCGCGCTGAACGAGGAGCTGGAGCGGCTCCAGGAGCGGGAGCGGCTGGAGACCGCCTCCGCCGGGGAGGCCCGGGAGCTGCTGTCCGCCCTGGCCGCCGCCGCCCAGGAGCTGCTGGACCGGGAGGAGAAGCTGAGCCAGGAGCTCCAGGAGCAGGAGGACCGGGCGGCTCAGGCCCGGGAGGCCCTGGACGGAACCAACAAAGAGCTGGAAAAGGTCACGGAGGACCGGGACGCGGCGAAAAACGTCATCAGCGGCTATCAAATGCGGCTCCAGGCCCGTCAGCGGAAGCTGGACCAGGCACAGGAGAAGCACCGCCGCCTCCAGATGGACGAGAACAACCTCAGCTCCCGCATCAAAATGCTGGCCGAGATGGAGAAGATGTACGAGGGCTACTCCAAAGCGGTGAAGCTGGTGATGGGGGAGGCCGAGCGGGGGGGCCTGCGGGGCATCCGGGGCCCGGTGGCGGGCCTGCTCCACGTGCCCGACCAGTACGCGGTGGCCATTGAGACCGCCCTGGGCGGGGCCATGCAGAACCTGGTGGCGGAGCGGGACGAGGACGCCAAAAACGCCATCAACTACCTGAAGCGCCGGGACGGGGGCCGGTGCACCTTCCTGCCCATGAACACCATCCGGCCCGCCGACTTCCGGGACAGGGCGGTGGAGCGGGAGGACGGCTTCGTGGGGATGGGGGACGCCCTCATCTCCTTCGACCCGGCGTATGCCAACGTCTTTTCCAACCTGCTGGGCCGTGTGGCCGTCGCCCAGAATCTGGACAAGGCCATGGCCATAGCCCGGAAGTTCGGCCACCGGTTCCGCATCGTCACCCTGGACGGCCAGGTGCTCAACGCCGGCGGCTCCATGACCGGCGGCTCGGTGTCCCGCTCGGCGGGCATTCTGAGCCGGGCCAACGAGCTGGAGCGGCTGAACCGGCAGAAGGACGGCCTGGCCGCCGACCTGAAAACCGCCTCGGACGAGCTGGCCCAGGCCCAGCGGGAGGTCACCGCCGCCCAATATGAGCTGGACGCCGCCGCCGCCCAGCTCCGGGAGGCGGAGGACGCGGTGCTGAAATACTCCGAGCGGGCGGACAGCGCCGCCGCCCAGGTGGCCGACCTGGAGCTGCGCCGCCAGGCGCTGGCGTCGGAGCGGGGCCAGGTCCGCCGCCGCATGGAGGAGAACACCGGCAGCACCGCCCAGGCCAAGGCCCGCATCGAGGCGCTGGAGGGCTCCGCCGCCGCCCTGCGGGCGGAGGGGGAGGCCAAGGCCCAGGGGCGCACCGCCCTCCAGGACAAGGTGTCCAGGCTCAACGAGGAGTCCGCCGGGTACAGCGCCCGGCTGGCGGGGCTGGAGGGGGAGCGGTCCGCCCTGCGGCAGAGCATCGGCGAGCTGGAGCGGCTGCGGGACGACCTGTCCGGCGACACCGCCAGCCGCACCGCCATGATCGGCCAGTTCGAGAAGCAGAACGATTACCTGGTCCGGCGCATTCAGGAGGAGGAGGAGCGGCTCCAGGGCCTGAAGGCCGCCAGCCAGGAAGGGACCGCCGCCATCCGCCGGCTCAACGACGAGAAGCTGGCCTTGGAGGGCAGGCGGAATCAGGCCGACCGCCAGGCCCGGGACAAGAACAACGAGCTCATCAACATGGAGCGGGAGGTATCCACGCTGGAGCAGAAGTCGGTGAGCGCCGTGATGGAGGAGAACCGAATCCTGGATAAGCTGTGGGAGAGCTACCAGCTGTCCCACGAGGCGGCCCGGGCCCAGCGGGTGGAGGTGGAATCCGCCCAGAAGGCCCAGCGGCGCATCGGGGAGCTGAAGCGGTCCATCTCCGCCCTGGGCGGCATCAACCCGGACGCGGTGGAGGAGTTCCAGCGGGTGAACGAGCGGTACACCTACTTCACCGGCCAGCGGGACGATGTGGCCAAGGCGAAAAAGGAGCTCCAGGACATCATCGCCCAGATCGTGGGCGAGATGACGGGGATTTTTACGGAGCAGTTCGCCCTCATCAACGAGGGGTTCAAGGCGGCCTTCACCGACCTGTTCGGCGGCGGCAGGGCCAGCCTGGAGCTGGAGGACCCGTCGGACGTGCTCAACTGCGGCATTGAGATCAGGGCCCAGCCCCCGGGCAAGACGGTGCAGAACATGAGCGCCCTGTCCGGCGGCGAGCGTGCCCTCATCGCCATCGCGCTGTATTTCGCCATCCTGAAGGTACGGCCCACCCCGTTCTGCGTCATGGACGAGATCGAGGCCGCCCTGGACGAGGCCAACGTGGTGCGCTACGCCCGGTATCTCCGCCGCATCAGCGACAAGACCCAGTTCATCGTCATCACCCACCGCCGGGGCACCATGGAGGAGGCCGACGTGCTCTACGGCGTCACCATGCAGGAGAAGGGCGTGTCGAGGATGCTGACGATCAATTTGAATGAGGTGGAAAGCGAATTGAACATCAAATAGTAGGGCCCCGGCGAAGCGCCCTTCGGTTCGCCGGGGAGAGGAGGGAAAGATCAAATGAGTGAGCATATGGAAAAGCGCTGTTCCAACTGCGGCCACGGCATGAAGTATATCAAAACGGAGCAGATTCAGTTGGGCAAGACCAGCTTTGTGTTCGGCGACTGGCCCAACCTGCTGGCCGGGGCGCTGGATGTGGAGATCTGGGGCTGCCCCAGCTGCCAGAAGCTGGACTTTTACGGGGGCGGCCCGGCGGGAGAGGACTGGGAGGAGGACCGCATCGCCCAGACCACCTGCCCCGTTTGCGGCTGCGTCCACGACTTGGACGACGCCAAATGCCCCCGCTGCAAGACGCGCAACCCCAATCTACAATAAAGGAAGGTTCCCCATGGGCTTTTTTGACAAGATCAAGAAGATTGGTATTTTCAACGGCTTTTCCGAGCTGACGGACGACTTTTACGACGAGCTGGAGGAGTCCCTGGTGATGGCCGACCTGGGGGCGGAGACCACCCTGGAGGCGGTGGAGGAGCTGCGGGAGCGCTGCAAGGCGCGGAAGATCAAGGACACCGGGGGGGCCCGTGTGTGTATGCGGGAGATCCTGGCGGAGTACCTGGACCTGGGGGGCGCCTACGTGGACATGAGCGGCAAGCCCGCGGTGGTGCTGTTCATCGGGGTGAACGGGGTGGGCAAGACCACCTCCATCGGCAAGCTGGCCGCCCACTGGAAGCGGGTGGGCCGCAAGGTGGTGTTGTGCGCCGGGGACACCTTCCGGGCCGCCGCCGCCGAGCAGCTCACCATCTGGGCGGACCGGGCGGGGGTGGACATCGTGAAGCAGCACGAGGGGGCGGACCCCGCCGCCGTGGTGTACGACGCTCTGTCCGCCGCCAAGGCCCGCAAGGCGGACGTGGTGCTGGTGGACACCGCCGGGCGGCTCCAGAACAAGGCCAACCTCATGAGCGAGCTGAACAAGATTTCCCGGGTGATCGACCGGGAGTGCCCCGACTCCAGCCGGGAGACCCTGCTGGTGCTGGACGCCACCACCGGCCAAAACGGCCTGATCCAGGCCAAGGAGTTTTCCAAGACGGCGGGCGTCACCGGCATTGTGCTCACCAAGCTGGACGGCACCGCCAAGGGCGGCATCGTCATCGCCATCGCCAGGGAGCTGGGGGTGCCCGTCAAGTTCGCCGGGGTGGGGGAGGGTGTGGACGACCTCCAGCCCTTCGACGCGGCCTCCTTCGTGGAGGCGCTGATATGAGAACCTGTATTCACAACCTCAAGCCACCGTCTGGGCGGGCCTTTTCCCGCCATGCTTCGTTCAATTTTCTTGCCATACACCCAAGTATGCCTGCGAAAATTTGCCTCGTCCGGCGGAAAAATTCTCCGCCCATCCGATGGTTTCGGCTGTGAATACAGGTTCTGACAATATTTACACTCCTGTAATGAATTTTTTCAGCGGCCGGTGTATAATAAAAAGAATGGATGAAAGAGGGGGAGCGCCATGGATTGTCCGTTCTGCGGCGGGGAAACGCGGGAGGGCGCGATCCCGTCCGGGAGGCAGCTGAAATGGGTGGACAGCGGCGCGGAGGACTCGCCCTGGGGGGCGGGCGTCCCGCTGAACGGCTTTTTCGGCGGCGAGATCAAGGGGTTTTTCTGCCCCGGCTGCCGCCGGGTGGTGCTGTCCGTGCCGGAGATCGAGGGCACGGCGGAGATGCTGCGCCGGACGCTGGACACGGCCTCAGAGAAGCTGGGCGCGGCTAAACAGCAGTGGGAGGCCCGCCGTGAAGAGGAAAAAACACGGAGGAGAAAGAAAAATTTTGGGGAAAAAGACCCGTGGGAGTTGTGAAATGATGAAATTGGTGCTGGCCAGCAAAAATGAGAAGAAGCTCAAAGAGATGAACGAGATCCTGTCCGGCATGGGGGTGGAGGTGTGCCTTCAGGCGGACGCGGGCGTGGATGTGGACGTGGAGGAGACGGGGACCACCTTCGAGGAGAACTCCCTGCTGAAGGCGAAGGCGGTGATGGAGGCGTCCGGCCTGCCCGCCATCGCCGACGACTCCGGCCTGTGCGTGGACGCGCTGAACGGCGCCCCCGGGGTGTACTCCGCCCGGTACGGCGGCGAGGGGCTGGACGACGGGGGGCGTTACCGCCTGCTGCTGTCCAGTATGCCGGCGGGCCAGCCCAGGACGGCGAAATTCGTGTCCGTCATCACCTGCTGCTTCCCCAACGGGGATGTGCTGACGGCCCGGGGGGAGTGCCCCGGCACCATCGCCTTCGCCCCCATGGGGGAGGGCGGGTTCGGCTACGACCCGGTGTTCTTCCTGCCCAAGCTGAAAAAGACCTTCGCCCAGCTCTCCCCCGAGGAGAAGAACGCCATCTCCCATCGGGGGCTGGCGCTGAGGGCATTCCAGGCCAAGCTGGAGGAGTACTTGAAAAAGTGAGCCTGCTGAAGGAGCTGACCGTGCCCCTGTTTTTCTCCCTGGTGCTGGCTCTGGCGGCGTTCACACTGATCGTCACGGAGTGTGTGCTGATCTCCCGGGTGTCGAAAAAAATCCGAGAGCAGGACGGCGAGGGAGTTTTGCGGGAGACCGGGCGGATGGGCTGGGCACTGGTCGGGATCTGCGTGTGCTGGACAGTGGGGCAACTGCTGTTCGACTATGGCACCAGAGAGGATATGTCCGTGGCCGCCAGCCTTCTGGGCAGCGCCAGGGATCTGCTTATCTTGGTGATCGCCGGGGTATGGGCACGCCGGGTGTTCCGTAGGCGGGGCATGGAGCTGCTGAAAGAAAATCAACCGAATTAGGAGAATACTATGGATCTTACAAGCAAGCAGCGGGCCCAGCTGCGCTCCCTGGCCAACGAGCTGGACGCCATCGTCCACATCGGCAAGGACGGCATCGGGCCCAACCTGGCCAAGCAGGCGGACGACGCCCTGGAGGCCCGGGAGCTCATCAAGGGCAGGGTGCTGGAGAACAGCCCCCTGTCCCCCCGGGAGGGGGCGGAAGAGCTGGCCCGGGCCACCCGGAGCCAAGTGGTCCAGGTCATCGGGAGCAAGTTCGTCCTGTACCGGGAGACCCACAGCAAGCCCCGCGACAAGAGAATCAAGCTGGTAAAATAGGGCCTTCCTCCCCGCCCCTTCGGGGCGGGGAGGAAGGCCGGGGACAACGGATCAAGCTGGTGAAATAGGCATCCCCTAAACTTTTTTAGAGAGGGTGGTCCCATTGAAGATCGGCATCTACGGCGGCAGCTTCAACCCCCCCCATCTGGGGCACCTGGCGGCGGCCCGGGCGGCCATGGCCGCGCTGGAGCTGGACAGGCTGGTGTTCATTCCGGCGGGTATCCCGCCCCACAAGGAGCTGGCCCCCGGCAGCCCCGACCCGGACCAGCGGCTCAAGCTGACCGCCATCGCCGCCGACCAGCTGCTCGTGCCGGAGCGCACCGAGGTGTGGGACGCGGAGGTCCACCGGGAGGGGAAGAGCTACACCGCCGACACCCTGGAGCAGGCCGCCGCCCGCTGGCCGGGGGACGAGCTGTGGCTGCTGATGGGGACGGATATGTTCCTCACCCTCCACCAGTGGCGGGAGCCGGAGCGCATCCTGCGGCTGGCGGGGGTGTGCGCCTTCGGCCGTACCGAGGCGGACGGCGAGGCGGTGTTCGCCCCCCAGCGGGACTACCTCAGCCGGACCTACGGCGCCCGGATCGCCACCATTGTCATTCCCGGGCTGGTGGATATCTCGTCCACCCAGCTGCGGGAGCTGCTGGCCCGGGGGGAGGGCCGGGAATATTTGCCGGAAGCGGTGTATGGTTACATTCTGCGGGAAAAACTATATGGGACCCGCGCCGACCTGAAACGCCTGAGCCTGGACGAGCTGCGGTGCGTGTCCTACTCCATGGTGTACGCCCGGCGGCTGGCCCACATCCGGGGGTGCGAGGAGGAGGCCGCCCGGCTGGCGCGGCGCTGGGGGGCGGACGAGGAGCGGATGCGCCGGGCCGCCATCCTCCACGACTGCACCAAATACCTCTCCGTCCAGGAGCACCTGGACATCTGCGCAAAGTACGGCGTGGAGCTGTGCCCCCTGGAGCGGGCCACCGACAAGCTGCTCCACGCCAAGAGCGGCGCGGCGCTGGCCAGGTACGTCTTTGGCTATGACGACATCTACGACGCCATCCTCTACCACACCACCGCCCGGGCGGGGATGAGTTTGGAGGAAAAGCTGCTGTACATCGCCGACTACATGGAGCCCAACCGGGATTTCCCCGAGGTGGAGGAGCTGCGCCGGCTGGCCTATACCGACCTGGACGGGGCGGTGGCCATGGGCGCGTCCCTGTCCGTCCAGGAGATGGTCCAACGGGACAAGGAGCTCCACCACGACACCAAAGCGGCCTATGAATACTATGGGAAGGGAAATTGAGCATGAGCGACCAGTCCAGAAAGATAAATGAGGAAGGGCACAGCCATGGGGAGCCGGGAAAGCGGCTGGAGAAGAGGATTCCACCCATTCTGACCGCCGCCCAGCTTCGGAAGAAAAAAGAGAAGCGGATCATGATCCTGATGATCGCCCTGGCGGCGGTGATGGTCATCGCGGCGGTGGCGGTGGTGCTGGTCAACCGCTGGGTGAAAAAGCCAACCATCCCCACCCCGCCGGGGCCGGGCCAATCCCAGGGGGTGGAACAGTCCCCGTCCCCCGACGCCACGCCGGAGCCCACCCTGGGCTTCGAGGCGGTGGAGCCCAAGGTGGGGGGAGAGCGGAAGAGCGAGGACATCTTCACCGTCCTGATCTTCGGCTCGGACGTGGCCTCCGGCCTGACGGACACCATGATGGTGGCCACCTATGACGTGACCAACCAGCGGGCCACCGTCATGTCCCTCCCCCGGGACACCCTCATCAACTCCAGCGCCAAGCCCGGCATCGACGCCAAAAAGCTCAACGCCGTGTACAACGTCTACGGCAAAGGGGACAGCGGCGTAGAGGCGCTGAAAACCGAGGTGTCCGAGCTGGTGGGCTTTGTCCCCGACTTCTACGTGCGCATCGACTGGGAGCTGGTGGGCGAGATGGTGGACGCCATCGGCGGCGTCTGGTTCGACAACCCCTACCACATGGAGTACTATGACCCCGCCCAGGACCTGGAGATCTACCAGGAGCAGGGCTACCGGCAGATGATGGGCCGGGACGCCATGATGATTGTCCGCTGGCGGCACAACAACCCCGGCGTGCCCATCAAGCCGGGCAGCACGGTGACCTCCGTGGGCGACCTGGAGCGGCTGAATGTCCAGCACGCGTTTTTGAAGGCGGTGCTGAAGCAGACCCTCCAGATCCAGAACCTGTTCCGCATCGGCCAGCTCATTGACCTGTTCAACAGCCGGGTGGAGAGCGACCTGGACGTGGAGGAGATGCTCTGGTTCGCCCAGTCGGCGGTGTTCGGCGGGCTCCAGGTGGACGACGTGGAGTTCTGCACCATGCCCAACGCCCTGGGCAGCTACGGCGTGGCGGGGCAGAGCCGCAGTTTTGTATATCCCCTTCAGAACGAGCTGCTCACCCTGATCAACGAGAAGCTGAACCCCTATGTGGAGCAGGTGACTATCCGCCAGCTGGACCTGATGAGCCCGGCGGGAGACGGCTCCCTGCGGTCCAGCACCGGGCGGCTGGCCGAGCCCTCCCTGGGCTATCCGCCGGTGGCGGACACGCCGGAGCCGGCGGAGAGCGGTCCCCTGGAGAGCGGGGAGCCCTCCGAGAGCGACCCCGTGACCAGCGGGGAGCCATCCGGCGGCGGTCCGGGGCCGGACGGGACCGCCCAGCCGGACCAGCCCGGCCAGCCGGCGGACCCGGACCCCGTGGAGACCATCCCCGGCTGGCTGCTGCCTCAGAACAACGCCTCGGACCCCGGCGGGGACACGGCGGGGATGGACTGGGGATACACCACAGATTGATGGAAATGGAAAAGGAGAAGATACTATGCTGAACGAGCGGGAAATGACTGGAATCGCCGTGAAGGCGCTGGACGATAAAAAGGGCAGGGATATCAAGGTGCTGCGCACCGCGGACCAGACCACCCTGGCGGACTACTTCATCATTTGCAGCGGCAGCTCCAACACCCAGGTGCGGGCGCTGGCCGAGGCGGTGGAGGAGGCCCTGTCCAAGGCGGGGGAGGAGCCCCACCACATCGAGGGCCACCGGGGCGGCCAGTGGACGCTGATGGACTACTCCTCCGTGGTGGTCCACATCTTCACCGAGGAGGGCCGGGAGTTCTACGGCCTGGAGCGGCTGTGGTCGGACGCCCAGCCGGTGGACCTCTCCGAATACCTCGCGGCGGACGCCGAGTAAGAAGCAGGGGGCGTGAACTGATATGGAAAACCAAGAAAAAAAGGTGATGATCTCCGGCATCCAGCCTAGCGGGATGCTCCACCTGGGCAACTACCTGGGCCCCCTGCGCCACTGGCCGGAGATGATCGACCAGTTTGACTGCTATTTCTTCCTGGCGGACTTGCATACCATCACCGTCCGCCAGGACCCGGCGGAGCTGCGTAAGCGCACCCTCACCCTCATCGCCCAGTACATCGCCTGCGGGCTGGACCCGGACAAATGTGTGCTGTTCATTCAGTCCCACGTCCCCGCCCACAGCCAGCTGGGCTGGGTGCTGGACTGCTACACCATGTTCGGGGAACTGTCCCGCATGACCCAGTTCAAGGACAAGTCCGCCCGGAACGCCGACAACATCAACGCGGGGCTGTTCACCTACCCGGTGCTGATGGCGGCGGACATCCTGCTCTACCAGCCCGACTTCGTCCCCGTGGGGGAGGACCAGAAGCAGCACGTGGAGATCTGCCGGGACATCGCCAACCGCTTCAACGGCGTGTACGGCGACGTGCTCAAGGTGCCCGAGCCCTACATCGCCAAGGTGGGGGCCCGGATCATGAGCCTGTCCACCCCGGACAGCAAGATGAGCAAGTCCCAGCCCGAGGGCTGCGTGTTCCTGATGGAGAAGCCGGAGGACATCGCCCGGAAGTTCAAGCGGGCGGTCACCGACAGCGACACCGAGCGGTGCGTGCGGTACGACCCGGAGCACAAGCCCGGCGTGTCCAACCTGATGCAGATTTACGCCTCCGCCACCGGCAAGAGCTATGAGGAGATCGAGCGGGAGTTCGACGGCCAGGGCTACGGCAAATTCAAGCCCGCTGTGGGCGAGGCGGTGGTGGAGACCCTGCGCCCCATCCGGGAGGAGACGGAGCGGCTGCTGGCCGACAAGGCGTATTTGGAGAGCGTCTACCGCGCCGGAGCGGAGAAGGCGGAGTATATCGCCAATAAAACCCTGCGCAAGGTGTACAAAAAGGTGGGCTTCCTCCCCCGGTGAACGACACAATAGATGTCTCAGGAAACGCCTCCGGCGGACGGCCTAAGACAGAGAGAGGGACGGCGTGCACAGCCGGGCCGCCCCGCAAAGGAGCGAAATTCCGTTTATGAATTTGAGTAAGATCATGACCTCGCAGGAGATCTGGACCGTTCTGCTGGCCCTGGGGCTGGCGGCGGCGGTGGCTTTCGCGTCCACGCCGCTGGTCAAGGCGCTGTCGGTGAAGGTGGGGGCGGTGGACGTGCCCAAGGACGGCCGGCGGATGCACGACCATCCCATCCCCCGGATGGGGGGGCTGGCCATCTTTTTCGGCTTCCTGGCCGCCATGCTGCTGTTCGTCCCCCTGGACGGGGAGAAGCAGGGGATGCTGCTGGGCGCGGTGGTCATCGTGGTGCTGGGCATTTTCGACGACATCTACGCCCTGCCCGCCAAGCCCAAGTTCCTGGTGCAGATCGGCGCGGCCCTCATCGCCGTGCTGTCGGGCAACAAGATCGAGGTGCTGTCCAACCCCAACATCTTCAGTCCCGACCCCTTCTGGGAGCTGGGGGCGCTGTCCATCCCCTTCACGGTGATCTGGATCGTGGCCATCACCAACGCGGTCAACCTCATCGACGGCCTGGACGGCCTGGCCTGCGGCGTGTCCACCATCAGCGCGGCCACTATGCTGGTCATCGCCCTGCTGGTGAGCGAGGTAGACGTGGCCGTCATGATGGCGGCGCTGGCGGGGGCGTGCGTGGGCTTCCTGCCCTACAACTTCAACCCGGCCAAGATCTTCATGGGGGACACCGGGGCCACCTTTCTGGGCTTCATCATGGCCACGGTGTCGGTGGAGGGGATGTTCAAGCAGTACACCATCATCTCCTTCGTGGTGCCCTTCCTGATGCTGGGCCTGCCCATTTTCGACGTGTGCTTCGCCGTGGTGCGGCGGGTGTCCCACGGGCAGAGCCCCATGAAGCCCGACCGGGGCCACGTCCACCACCGGCTCATCGACATGGGCTTCTCCCAGAAGCAGGCGGTGGGGGTGCTGTACGTCATCTCCGCCATTCTGGGCCTGTCCGCCGTGGTGCTCACCGCCGCCAACGCGGTGAAGGCCATGGTGTTTCTGCTGGCCATGGGTGCGGCGGCGGTGATCGCGTGGCGGGTGTTCCTGCCCAACGGCCCCCACAGCGGGCAGGCGCCGGAAGAGGGTTCGGCCCCGGTGGAAGAGGCCCCGGTGGAAGAGGCCCCGGCCCCGGCGGAGGGGAAGGAGGAGGACAGCCATGGATAAGCTGAAGGTGATGACCATATTCGGCACCCGGCCGGAGGCCATCAAAATGGCCCCGCTGGTGAAGGAGCTGGAGGGCCGGGAGGACATTGAGAGCCTGTGCTGCGTCACCGCCCAGCACCGCCAGATGCTGGACTCGGTGCTGGACATTTTCAAGCTCAAGCCCCAGTTCGACCTGGACATCATGGAGGCCGGGCAGACCCTGTCCACCATCACCTCCAAGTGCCTGCTGGGCCTGGAGAAGGTGTTTCACGAGGTGCGGCCCGACCTGGTGCTGGTCCACGGGGACACCTCCACCACCTTCGCCGGGGCGCTGGCGGCCTTCTACCAGCAGATCGCCGTGGGCCACGTGGAGGCGGGCCTGCGCACCTGGGATCGGTACTCCCCCTTCCCGGAGGAGATGAACCGCTCCATGGTGGGGCGGCTGGCGGAGCTGCACTTCTGCCCCACGGCGGCCAATCGCCGCAATCTGGAGGCGGAGGGTATCTCCAAGGGGCTGTTTGTCACCGGCAACACAGTGATCGACGCGCTGCAAACGACAGTGACGGAGAACTTCACCTTCGCCGAGGACGTGCTGAACACCCTGGACTATGGGAATAAAAAGGTGATTCTGGTCACCTGCCACCGCCGGGAGAACTACGGCCAGCCTATGGAGGACATCATGGCCGCCCTGGCGGACACCGCCCGGGCCCACCCGGACGCGGAGCTGGTCTACCCGGTGCACCTGAGCCCGGTGGTGCAGGAGTGCGCCCACCGGCATTTGGACGGCATCGAAAACGTGCGCCTCATTGCGCCGCTGGACGTGGAGGAGATGCACAACCTGATGGCCCGCTGCTATCTGGTGATGACCGACTCCGGCGGGCTCCAGGAGGAGGCCCCCGCCATGGGCAAGCCGGTGCTTGTCCTGCGGAAAGAGACGGAGCGGCCGGAGGCCGTCCGGGCCGGGACGGTGAAACTGGCGGGGGTGGAGTACAATACCATTGTGTCCATGGCGGACCAGCTGCTGAACGACCCCGCCGCCTACGCAAAAATGGCCCATGCCGTCAACCCCTACGGGGACGGCAGGGCCTGCCGCCGCATCGCGGACGGCATTCTGTACCATTTCGGCCGGTGCGCCCAGCCGCCAGAGCCCTTCCGCAGCTGAAATGGAGGACAAAAAGCGCACCGTGATGGCGGTGCTTATCATCGTGGTGGTGCTGGCGGCGGTGCTGTACAGCTTCTGCCTCAACCTGTTTGCTCCCACCCCCCGGCTGGAGCTGCCCGACCCGGACGCCACCCAGAGCTTGGACCCGGTGGAGCGGGAGAGCGGCCAGCCCGGCGGCATCGTGGTGGAGGTCACGCCCCGGACGGTGCAGAGCCTCATCGCCTACCTGGAGCGGTACGAGAGTTACCGGCGGACGGTGGCGGTGGAGTACTTCTCCGCCGGGAAATCGGTGGGGACCGTGACCGCCCAGGTGTGGGCGGACGGGGGCTGGGTTCGGTCCGACGCCGCTTTAGCCTCCGGGGCGGTGGAACACGCCGTGGTGGGGGAGGGGACCCTGTGGCTGTGGTACGACAGCGGGCCCCAGGTGTATACCGGCCCGGCGGGCCAGCGCTCCGCCGACCTGAGCCAGCGCCTGCCCACTTACGAGGACGTGCTGGCCCTGGACAAGGACGACCTGACCGCCGCCGGCTATGAGGAGCGGGAGGGCCAGCCCTGCGTATACGTGGAGGCGAAGACGCCGGGAAACTATACGGAGCGCTACTGGGTGTCGGTGGACAGCGGCCTGCTGGTGGCGGCGGAGATGGAAAAGGACGGGGAAGTGGTGTACGCCATGAGCTCCCACGATGTGGTCAGCCCCCTGGACCAGACGGCGGGGGTGTTTACCCTGCCCGGCGGGGAGGTGCTCCACCGGCCGGGGGAGTGAGCCCTATCCCCGCGCTTCTCCGTCGTCCAGCCCCAGTAAAAGCAGCAGTGCCAGGGTGATGACCAGCTCCAGGTTGTCCCCGTCCTCCAGGTAGAGAAACAGGATGATGAGCACCAGCAGGATGTCTCCAGTATCGAATTTCTCCAGGGAGAAGTGCTTCAGCACCCCGTCCAGCAGCTGACTCAGCCCCCGGGCCACCTCCCCCACCAGGTCGTTCTTGGAGCGGATGGGCTCCGGGGGGCGGCGGGGGCCGCCGGGCTGATACCCGCCGGCGGGACGGCCCTGCTCCGAAGGGCGGTGGGGCTGGCTCTGATGGGGGTGATTGGGCTGGCCCTGGGCCTGGGGCTCCGGGTCCAGGAGGACAAAGCCGTCGCCGTCTAAATACCGGTTATACATGGCCGTCCTCCTTGCGGGCGCGGAACAGGTCCAGCCCCGAGCGGATCAGCCGGGAGAGCTTGGCGATCTGAATCGCCTTGTCCAGCTTGGCGTACCGCTGCTCCTTTACAAAGGGCCGCAGGGCGTTGAGCAGGGCGGTGCGCTTGTCGTCGCCCCCGTCGGCGAACTGGCCGATGAGGCCGGCGGCGGCGGACAGCATTCCCGGATCCAGCGAGTTCAGCCCGCCCAGCAGTCCCCCCAGCCCCCCTCCGGGCCCGGCGGAGGCCGGGGCGGCGGGCGGAGGCGGCGGGCTGTCTCCGCCCTGGGGCGGCGGGGCCTGGTCCTGGGGCTGGCCCTGGGCCTGCGGCTGGGAAGCCTCCGAACCCTGCTGGCCGTTTCCGCCCTGCCCGCCCAGGTTGAGGGACTGGGCCAGGGACATGATCTGGGCCATGGCCTGGGGATTGCCCAGGATATTTTCCAGTTTTTCCTCCAATTCGCCCATACTGTCCCCTCCCTCCGCGGCGGTTTATTGCAGGCTGTCTTTCATTTTCTGGAGCAGTTTGGCCCCCTCCGGGTCCCGCATCAGCTGGCGGATGGCATCGGTGAGCTGGGCGGCGTCCCCTTTGACGGCCTTCTGGGCGGCGGCCTCCAGGTCCCCGGCGCTCTGACTGAGCAGGTCAAAGACCCGGCGGGTTTCCGGCGCGTCCCGCAGCTGTTCCAGCTTGGCGGGGTCTTTCATGAGCCGGCTGGCTTCTTTTCCCTTGAGCAGTTCGTCAAAATTCGGCATAGGTGATCCCTCCGTTCACTTCAGTATATGTGAAACAAGGGGGATGGTGAACAATATGAAGATTTTAGTGTTTTCAGACTCTCATGGGCGGTTGGGGCCCATGGCGGAAGCCATTGAGAAGGAGCGCCCCCAGCGGGTGTTTTTCCTGGGCGACCATTACCGGGACGGCCAGGCGATGATGGACGCCTACCCGGACGTGCCCATGGAGCTGGTGCGGGGCAACTGCGACTGGGACAGCGCCCCGGACGAGCTGATTGTGGAGGCGGGGGGCGTGAAGTTCCTGCTGACCCACGGCCACCGCTACTGGGTCAAGAGCGGTACGGACCAGCTGGCCCGGTCGGCCCGGGAGAAAGGGGTGGACGTGGCCTGTTTCGGCCACACCCACGACGCCCTGAATATGCCCGACCGGGGGATCTGGCTGTTCAATCCCGGCACCGCCGGAGGGGTTCACGCCCGGGCGGGCTACGGGGTGATCCTGGTGAACCAGGGGAAGTTTCGGACGCAATTGAAATAAAAAATTCCCGGCGCGGGCGCGCCGGGAATTTCTCTGTTTGGGGCATCCTGAGGTCAGGCGTGGCTGTGCCACGTCCTGTTGTCCTCCGTGCGGAACAGCAGGGTCAGGCACCACAGGGCAGCCAAGCCCACGATGGTGTAGATGATCCGGGCCAGCCAGGTGCCGGAGCCGCCGGAAATGAAGGCCACCAGGTCGAAATTGAACAGCCCGATGCACCCCCAGTTCAGCCCGCCGATGATGGACAGGGCCAGGGCAATCTTATCCAGGAACACGGTACAAACCTCCTTTGACCGGGAGGAGTTTTTCAAATTCCGCCCGTTTTTATGGTCGCAAGGATAGTTTGCGCCGGTCAAAATCCGCTATGCTGGAAAATTTTTTTGACCGCGGGGCGGGCTCACTCCGCCGCGGGGGCCTGGCTGGTGGGGATGACACACACGTAGCTCCGGCCCCGGCCCAGGGCCAGGGGGGAGCCGGTCTCGGTGAAATAGCGGAACTGGTCGCTGGGCCCGCCCTTCTCCCAGGTAATGGGGATCATCTGCCCGCCGCAGGCGAACCAGCCCTTGCCGGAGTTCAGCCCTACCTTTACCCGGCCCGCGTCGTCCTGCACCACGTAGGTGGTCTGAAGCACGATCAGGTTGGTCACGGCCACCTGGGTGCCGTCGTTGCCGTCCACGTAGGGCTCCCCGTACTCCTCCGCCTGGTAGAGGCCGCTCTCCGCGTCATAGCGGAACACGCTGGTCTTGGAGCCGAAGGGGACGGTGACGGTGAAGGCGTCCACACCACCGGCGGGGGTGCCCCCGTCGGTAAAGGACATCTCATAGGCGTAGCCCTGGCTGTGTTCCGTCAGCTCCTGCTGGGCCAGCATATTGGCGATGGCCTCGCCGGAGGTGAGCAGGGAGTGCTCAAAATCGTAGTGGTGGCCGGCCACCCGGTCCCGGTCCCGCCAGAACATCCCGGCGTCCCTGCCGGAGTAGTAGCCCCGGACGCCGTCCACGGTGAACAGGCCCAGGCTCTCCTTGGTGTTGTAGAACTCCGGGCTGCCCCCGGCGTGTATGTACACCGCGTCATGGCCCTTGGCGATCTCCCAGTAGTACTGCCGGGCGGAGCGCACCGAGCCCACCAGGCCCAGCTGTTCCGGCTCCAGGTACACCGCCAGCATCCGGGTAATGCCGCCCTCCGCCACCAGCTCATAGATGATGTCCGCCTGGCTGTTGCCCTGCTGGGGCAGGGCGGTGCGCAGGTTGTTGAGCATCACGGCCACCGGCCGTTTGCCGCTCAGGTCCTCCCCGCAGGGCAGGCCGGTGAGGGGGTGGTAGAAGGCGGGCTCCGGCGTGGGGGTGGGGGTGGGCTCCGGCGTGGGGGTGGGCTCCGCCGTGGGGGTGGGCTCCGGGGTGGGGGTGGCGGGGGGCTCCGGGTCCCCCGCCACGCAGGCGGTGAGGGACAGGAGCAGCAGGGCGCAGAACAGGCAGGCGGTACGCTTGAGCTTCATGGCGGTTTCCTCCTCCAGGGGCGTCCGCGGGGCGGACAGGGTTTGACATGATTATACCAATTCCCGCCGGATTTGTAAATGGACAATTGCCGGGGCTGTCCGGGAAAGGCTCTTGCCTTCCGGCGCGGGATTTGCTATAATACTGGGGCATAAGTTAGAAAAGGAGTGGGAAAGCCGCCTATGGAAGCTTTCGTACCCATATTCCGGCAGACGGTGGGCCCCCTGGGGCTGGACGTGCCCCCCTTGGGGGAGTGCGGCTTTGAGGAGCTGGCCGCGGCCTACCAGGTCCGGCTGGAGCCGGGGCAGGGCCCCGTCCATATCCGCGGCATGACGGCTATGGCCGAGTGCCGCGCCGCCCTGCTGGCGGCCAAAAAGCTGGGCTGCTCCCCGGTCTGGGTGAGCTGGGCCTGCGACGGGGAGGGCCGGTCCCCCGCCCGGGTGCATATGCTGGCGGCGCTGTTCGTCTGCGAGGGGATGGGGGCGGCGGGCTTCGGCATCGACTGCCCTGGGGAGTCCGCCAGGGCGCTGCTGTCCGAGCTGGCGGCCTATGCCGGCATCCCCCTGTTCCGCGCGGACGGGGAGCGCATGGAGCCCTATCCCTATGCGCCCGCGCCCCGGGACCCGGACGCCATCCCCTGTGCCACCGGGACGGACCCCTGCTTCATCAGCCCCACCATCGACGTGGGGGAGGAGCTGGAGTGCGGCCCCGACCTGCTGGAGGACATCATCGCCGCGGAGGACGACCCGGTGGGCGCGGTGAAGATCGCCATTCAGAGCCAGGACGACGTGGATATCTTCGCCCAGCACCAGTACGCCGTCCGGGACGCCCTGTGCCTGTGGTCCGACGTGCCCGAGCTGCTGGAGGAGGCCCTGCGGGTCTACCAGGGGCGGGCGTTTTACGACGGCACCGGCGGCCTGGACCGGGGGGATCTGGACCGAATGGCGGAGCTGTACGGGCTCATTGTGCTGTAAAAGGAGGGCGCCATGATCTTATCCATCGACCAGGTGAACGACATTTTGGACGGGCTGTGCGGCGAGCTGCCCGAAGCGCTGTTCCAGGAGCTCAACGGAGGGGTGCTGCTGCTGGAGGAGGCCCTGCCCGACCCGGACGCCGGGGAGGATGTCTACATCATGGGCGAGTACTGCTGGGACAAGATGGGCCGGTATATCAACATCTACTACGGCTCCTTCGCCGCCCTGCTGTTCGACGAGCCCCGGCGGGTGTGGGTGGACGAGCTGCGCACCACCCTGCGGCATGAGCTGACCCATCACGTAGAGGGGCTGGCGGGGGAGCGGAGCCTGGAATACAAGGACTCCGCCCAGCTGGACGCCCTGCGCCGGGGAGAGGACTGGCCCCCGGAGGACGAATAAAACCTACACAGAAAGGAAGGAACGTATATGGAGACCATTCAGTACACCCCCAAGGGGGTCTGCTCCCGGCACATGGAGATCGACGTGGAGGACGGCGTGATCCAGGCCGTCCGGGTGACGGGGGGATGCAGCGGCAACCTCCAGGGGGTGGCGGCCCTGCTGAAGGGGATGAAGGTGGAGGAGGCCGTGGCCCGGATGGAGGGTATCCGCTGCGGCATGAAGCCCACCTCCTGCCCGGATCAGCTGGCCCGGGCGCTGAAAGCCGCGCAATAAGGAATTACCTTATTATAATATGAGGTCACGCAGGGCCCCCGCCGGACGGCGGGGGCTCTGCGCTGTATGGAAGGCTCTTCCTGGGCTGGGAACCATTGTGGCTTGCCTAGTGGTTACAAAACGGTTACAATATGTCCATACCAACCCTGAGGAGTGACAAACATGAAAATAAGACATACTCTGCTGGGGCTGGCGCTGACGGCGGCGCTGGTCCTGCCCGGCTCCGCGGCGGAGGTTCTGACCGTCAACGGGCAGAACCTCTGGGACCAGGCGGGGGCCCGGCTGGTGGAGGACACCACCTACGTCTCCCTGCGGGCGGTGTCCCAGGTGCTGGCCCCCGGCGCCCAGGTGGACTGGGAGGATGGGACCGCCCAGGTGCGGGCGGGGGGCGTGAGCCTCACCGCCCGGCCCGGGGACCAGTGGCTGAAGGTGAACGGCCGGGCGCTGTACATCCCTGCCGGCGTGCGGCTGGAGGGCGGCACTACCCTGGTGCCCGTCCGGGTGCTGGCGGCCGCCCTGGGCGGCCGGGTGGACTGGGACCGGGAGCGGGGCGTCACCCTGACGGCGGGGGACGGCACCCCCAGTCCGGCGCCCTACAGCGAGGAGGACCTCTACTGGATGAGCCGGATCATCTCCGCCGAGAGCCGGGGGGAGCCCATGCTGGGCAAGCTGGCGGTGGGCACGGTGGTGCTCAACCGGGTGGCCAGCGATGAATTTCCCGGCACCATCCGCGAAGTGGTTTTTGACCGGAAGTGGGGGGTCCAATTTGCGCCGGTGGCCAACGGCACCGTCTACGACGAGCCCACGGCGGAGAGCGTCCTGGCGGCCATGCTGGTGCTGGACGGAGCCAGGGCGGCGGGGGAGAGCCTGTATTTCCTGGCCCCGGAGCTCACCGACAACCACTGGACCATGGAAAACCGCACCCACGTGACCACCATCGGATGCCACTGGTTCTACAAATGACCTCCTAAAATTTTCCAGTCATATTATGTGGAAAAGAGCCGAAACTGTATAAAACATATAATAACCGAACCTTCTAAAGCGGGAGGTTCGGTTATTTTGACGGAGTCAAAAGGTTGCAAAATGGTTTTGAATAAGTTACAATGTGGTTACAATTTGAGAACAAATTGTAATAAGGAGAGATTTCATGAAAACACGAGCAACCAGCTTTCTGCTGGCCGCCCTCGCTGTCGTGAGCTTTGTCCTGCCCGCGCTGGCCGCGCCCTCCGACGATATGCCGGAGGAGACCCCTGCGGCGAGCACGGAGATTGAGGAGGTGCACAGCGCCGTCCGCCTGGACGGTGAGCCCGTCGATACAGTGGAATATGAGATCCGGGGCGGCGTGTGCTACGTCACGGTGCGCTCCTTCGTGTCCATGATGGACCCGGAGGCCATGGTGGAAGAGGAGAACGGCGTGGTCTGCGTCAACGCCTCCACTGTCACCCAGGTGATCCCCCTGTACCCGGAGGAGCAGCTCCCTGCGGAGCAGACCGTCTTCCAGGACCCCGCGGCCCTGGACGCGGAGAGCGTTTCCCCCGGGATGGGGGAAGACCCTGCGGCGTCTGAGCCGGCGGACCCCGCCCAGGAGGGTGCGGGCCAGCAGGACTTGCTGGGCCCTGACGGTGTTCAGAATTCGGACCCCGCCCAGGGGCCGGAGGGTGTGGAGCCCGTCCAGAACCTGGACGTGGTGCCCGCCGACGTGATTACCGCCGACCTGGACCTCCAGGCCGCCGCGGGCGACGCCTACTTCGTGGCCAACGGCCGGTATCTGTACGTCAAGGATGGTCTGATCGACCTGAACGGCGCCGTGGCCGCCCCTGTGCGGCAGCTGGCCCAGGTGTTCAACCTGACCGTGGACTACGACGGGGAGAACGACCTGGTGCTGCTGAACCGGCAGGAGGGGGCGGAGCCCTACCTGGCCTCCGGCGACCAGACCTATGACGGGGACACCATGTACTGGCTGTCCCGGATCATCAACGCGGAGAGCGGCAACCAGTCCCTGGAGGGCAAGATCGCCGTGGGCAACGTGGTGATGAACCGGGTGCACAACCCCCGGTTCCCCGACAACATTGAGGATGTGCTGTTCCAGAAGAATCAATTCACCCCGGCCATCAGCGGTTCCATTTACCGTGAGCCCAACTGGGAGTCGGTGGTGGCGGCCAAGCTGGTGCTGGACGGCGCGCAGGTGATGCCCGACGCCCTGTTCTTCAACGCCGCGGGGCTGCGGAGCTACGCCTCCCGGACCAGGACCTATGTGACTACCATCGGGAGCCACGCGTTCTATAAGTAAGCAAACGACAGGCAAACAGCGAGGACGACGCGCCGCGGCAGCCAAGGGCTGCCGCGGCTTTTTTTCGCCCAGTAAGGAACAGGGATTGGCAAAATTTCCGTTCTTTGGTATAAAATCGCCCCATAACCCCCGGAACTTATGGTTTTTTTGTGGAAAATTTTTAACAAAATAGTTGCTTTAACATGGAAAAAAGGGTATAATATTGGTGGGAAGATATACATATTCTGGAGGTGATAGGCTTGTTTCAGATTGGAGATAAGGTTGTGCACCCCATGCACGGGGCTGGGGTGATTGATTCCATCGTGCGGCGGAAGGTGGCGGGACAATTTCAGGAGTTCTACCTGCTGAAGCTGTCGGTGGGCAGTATGGTGGTCATGGTTCCCACCGACAACACCGGGGAGATCGGGATGCGCCCGGTGGTGTCCGGCCAGAAGGCGGAGGAGCTCATGTCCGAGATGGAGGGCATCGAGGTGGACATGACCCAGAACTGGAACCGCCGTTACCGGGAGAACATGGTCCGGCTGAAGAGCGGCGACCTGCTGGAGGTGGCCCGGGTGGTGAAGGGCCTGCGCCAGCGGGAGGACCAGCGGGGGCTGTCCAACGGGGAGCGGAAAATGCTCCACACCGCCAAGCAGATCCTCATCTCCGAGCTGGTGCTGGCCCAGAGCCTGCCCTATGAGACGGTGGAGAGCAGCGTGGACAAGGTATTGAGCCATTAGCCGTGAGCGAGAGGGGCCGCAAGGCTCCTTTTTGCGCAATCCGCTGTGATGAGGGCGCCCCCCGCGGGGGGCGCGGGACGAATATGGAATGGAGCTTGTGAGGACGATGGGATTCTTCCGCAGACGGAAAAAAGAGGCCGGGCCCAGCTGTTCGGCGGTGGTGGTGGCGGCGGGGTCGTCCACCCGGATGGGCTTTGACAAGATTTTGGCGGAGGTGGGCGGCGCGCCCGCCATCGTGCGGGGCCTGCGGGCGTTTCAGGAGGCCCCCTGCGTCGCCGAGGTGGTGGTGGTCACCCGGACCGAGCTGGTGCCGGAGGTGGCCCGGCTGTGCCAGGACTATGGCCTGTCCAAGGTGACTAAGGTGATCCGGGGCGGGGATACCCGCACCCAGTCCGCCCGGCTGGGCACCCTGGAGTGCAGCCCTAAGGCAAAGCTCATCGCCATCCACGACGGCGCCCGGCCATTTGTCACCGCCCAGGTCATTGAGGACGCGGTGGCCCAGGCGGCGGTGAGCGGGGCGGCGGTCCCCGCGGTGCCGGTGAAGGACACCATCAAGGCGGCGCGGGACGGCCTGGTGGAGCGCACCTTGGACCGGGGGTCTCTGTACGCCGTCCAGACCCCCCAGGTGTTCGACGGGGACCTGATCCGGGCGGCGCTGCAAAAGGCGCTGGACGACGGGGTGGAGCTCACCGACGACTGCGCCGCCGTGGAGCGGCTGGGCATGAAGGTGGCGCTCACCGCCGGGGACGAGCGGAATATCAAGCTCACCACCCCTGTTGACCTGATGGTGGGGGAGCTGTTGGCGGAGGAGGTGACGCCGTGAGAATCGGGCACGGGTACGACGTCCACCGCCTGGCGGAGGGGCGGAAGCTCATACTGGGCGGGGTGGACATCCCCTTTGAGCGGGGGCTGCTGGGCCACTCCGACGCGGACGTGCTGGCCCACGCCGTCATGGACGCCCTGCTGGGGGCGGCGGCGCTGGGGGACATCGGCAAGCTGTTCCCGGACAGCGACCCCGCCTATGAGGGGGCGGACAGCCTGGAGCTGCTGCGCCGGGTGTCGGAGCTGCTGGGGGAAAACGGGTATCGGATCGGCAACGTGGACGCCACGGTGCTGGCCCAGCGGCCCAGGCTGGCCCCCCACATCCCCCTGATGCGGGAACGGCTGGCCGCCGCCATGGGGGTAGGCCCCGGCCGGGTGAGCGTCAAAGCCACCACCGAGGAGGGCCTGGGCTTCACCGGCGCCGGCGAGGGCATCGCCGCCCACGCCGTGGCGCTGATTGAGGAAACAGACCGTTAACATTCGCTCCTCCAAGGGCATACACTGTCCTTGAGAGGAGCGTTTTCGCGTTCCTCAAGCTATTGAGGAAGGGAATGGTGGGCCTATGGTCTATTATCTCATCATCTGCCGCTCGCTCACCTACGCCCAGCGCACCGCCCAGGTGCTGGAGCGGATGGGCATCACCGGCTGGGTCCAGCGCGCGCCCAAGGTCATCTCCAAGGAGGGCTGCGGCTACTGTGTGCGCATCCCGGAGCGGCGGCTCACCGACGCGCTGACCATCCTGCGCCGGGAGGGCATGGCTCCCAAGCAGGTGTTCCTCCAGACGGCGGACGGGGAGTACAGCGAGGTGAAATCATGATCTACCTGGACAGCGCGGCCACCACGCTGGAAAAGCCTCCCCAGGTTCCCCGGGCGGCGGCCTGGGCCATGACCCACCTGGCCAGCCCGGGCCGGGGGGGCCACGCTCCGGGCATGGCGGCGGCGGACCTGATGTACCGAATGCGGGAGCAGGCGGCCATGCTCTTCCACGTAAGCGACCCGGAGCGGGTAGTGCTCACCTGCAGCGCCACCCACGGCCTGAACATCGCCATCCGATCCCTGGTGAAGCCGGGAGGGACGGCGGTGATCTCCGGCTATGAGCACAACGCCGTCACCCGGCCGCTTCACGCCATCCCGGACGTGGCGGTACGGGTGGCGGCGGGCCCGCTGTTCGACCCGGACGGGGTGTACGCGGCCTTTGAGCGGGAGGTCAAGCCGGGGGTGGACGCGGTGGTCTGCAACCATGTGTCCAATGTGTTCGGCTTCATCCAGCCGGTGGACCGCATCGCGGCGCTGTGCCGGGAGCGGGGCGTGCCGCTGATTGTGGACGCCTCCCAGTCCGCCGGGGTGCTCAACGTGGACCTGGAGGGCTGGGGCGCGGCGTTTGTGGCCATGCCGGGGCACAAGGGACTGTACGGTCCCCAGGGCACCGGCCTGCTGCTGTGTGGCGGGGAGGCGCAGCCCTTGCTCTACGGCGGGACGGGGAGCCTGTCCGCCAGCCAGGAGATGCCCGGCTTCCTGCCTGACCGCCTGGAGGCGGGCACCCACAACGTGTGCGGAGCGGCAGGCCTGCTGGCGGGGATGAAATTCGTCAGCCGGACGGGGCACGCGACCATCCACGCCCGGGAGCGGGCGCTGGCCTGCCGCCTGATGGACGGGCTGGAGCGGCTCCCGGGGGTGACGGTGTTCCGTGGGCGGGACCAGAGCGGCCTGTGTTCCGCCGTCATCGGCGGCGTGGACTGCGAGGAGGCGGGGGAGGCCCTGGCACGCCGGGGCATCGCGGTGCGGGCCGGCCTCCATTGCGCCCCCCTGGCCCACCGCACGGCGGGCACCCAGGACATCGGCACCGTTCGGTTCAGCTTTTCCATATTCAACCGGCCGGACCAGGCGGACCAGGCGGTGCGGGCGGTGGGAGAGCTGGCGGGGCGCCTGAGGCATTGAGACAGGGACGCGGCAAACGCCGCGTCCCTTTGCGCTGGCGCGCGCTGTGAATTTTCTCTTAATTCTCCCCGATTCACTTGCCAAGCCTGGGGGAATAAGCTATAATATCCACAATGCCGTATTGCGGCAATGATTTGTCACGCACATTTTTGGGGGAAAGAAGGAGCGGCGCATATGGAGGCAATCATGCAGACGCTGAAATCGGCGCCGGAGTATCTCAAGTTCATCGGCTTCAAAGACATCGTGGACATGGCTATCATCGCCTTTGGCATTTACCAACTGTTCCGCTTTGTCCGCCGCAGCCGGTCCGGCCAGGTGGTGAAGGCCATCGCCTTTATCGTGGTGGCCATGGCGCTGGCGAACTTGATCCCTCTGCGGGTCATCCGCACCCTGCTGAACAGCGCTGTGGAGCTGGGGGTCATCGCTCTGGTGGTCATTTTTCAGCCGGAGGTGCGGCGCTTTCTGGAGCAGGTGGGCAGCGGCAAGATCAAAGAGCTGTTTGTGGCGGAGAGCTACAGCAACGACCTGGAGAACGCCGTCAAGGAGACGGTGGACGCCTACGCCGCCCTGTCCCGGGACAAGGTGGGGGCGCTGATGGTGTTCGAGCGGCGCACCCTGCTGGACGACGTGCTCAAGACGGGCACCACCCTGGACTGCCAGGTGTCCGCCCAGCTGCTGAAAAACCTGTTCTGGAACAAGGCCCCCCTCCACGATGGGGCGGTCATTGTGCGGAACGGGCGCATTGTGGGGGCGGGCTGTATGCTCCCCCTGTCCGGCAACGTGAACCTGAGCCGGGACCTGGGAATGCGCCACCGGGCGGGCATCGGCGTCAGCGAGAACTCCGACGCGGTGGTGGCCATCGTGTCCGAGGAGACGGGCTCCATCTCGGTGGCCATCAACGGGATGCTCAAGCGGCACCTGTCCCCGGAGACCCTGGAGCGGATGCTCCGCCTGGAGCTCATGCCCGACGCCGGGGAGGAGGGCAGGTCCACCGCCGCTGCCCGGCTGTCCAGCGTATTCAAGGGCATCAAGGGAGATAATTCCAATGGGAAAGAAGATTCTTGACAGCAAAATACTCTACATGGTGCTCTCTGTCCTCATCTCCCTGTCCCTGTGGCTGTGGGTGACCTCCCGAGATGAGAATCAGGAAACCCATCCCTTCAATCTGCCCATCACCTTTGAGGGGGTGGACATCCTGGAGGACCGAAGCCTGATGATCGTCAACCCCAACGTGACGGTCAGCGTCAACATACGCGCCACCCCCATGATCCTGGCGACCCTGAGCGAGAACCCGCCCAAGCTGACCGCCAATGTGTCCAACATCAACACGGAGGGCGCCCAGCGGGTGGCCTATTCCTACAGCCTGCCCGCCGGCGTCAGCCAGAGCGACGTGGAGTTCATCGCACGGAACAGCAGCGGCATGGCGGTGGAGGTGGAGATCGCCCGGTTCCTGCGCCGGGAGAACGTGGAGATTCGGGGGGAGTTCCAGGGCTCGGTGGAGGAGGGCTACCTGCCCGGCGACAACGACGACTTTCGGTTCTCCCCCGGCACGCTGACCATCAGCGGCCGGGCGGAGCTGGTGAACCAGGTGGCCTACGCCAAGGTGACCGTCACCGACCAGAACCTGACGGAAGAGGTGGGCAAGGATATGCCCTTCCAGCTCATCGGGGCCAGCGGGGACCCGCTGGAGGGCCTGGACGTGACCTGTGATGTGGACATGATTTACACCTCCTTCCCCATCCGGGCCACGGCGGAGATCCCCCTGGAGGTAAAGCTCATTGAGGGCGGCGGCCTGCGGACGGACGACGTGGTGATTGAGCTGAGTACCCCGTCCATCATGGTGGCGGGTACCAGCGAGGCGGTGACGGCCCTGGCCAACGAGGGGGCCATCACCCTGGCCACCATCGACCTGGCCACCCTGGACGACGAGTACGTGCAGAACGGCGGGCAGCTCACCTACCTGATCCCCTTGCCCGACGAGCTGGAAAACCTCAGCGGCGTCAATGAGGTGAAGGCGGGGATCACGGTGAAGAAGCGGGTGGAGACCCGCACCTTTGAGGTGACGACCCGTATCAGCGCCATCGGCACGCCGGAGGGCTGGCGGGCGGACATCATTACCCAGGCTGTTCAGGTGAAGGTCCGGGGGACTAAGGCCCTGCTGGACGAGCTGACCGAGGAGAGCATCCAGGTGGTGGCCGACCTGCGGAACATCAATCAGGCCGAGGGGCGGTACACTGTCCCGGCCAGCATCCGCCTGTACAGCACCGGCACCGTGGGCGATGTGGGCGTGCTCAACCCCGGCGGAAGCACCATCGCGGTCTCCCTGGTCCGGGAGGACTGAGGTGTTCGGCTATGTCCGCCCCGCGCTGGACCGGCTGGACGCGGAGCACCGGGACGCCTATCAGAGTGCCTACTGCGGCCTGTGCCACGCCTTGGGGGACCGCCACGGCCCCCTGGCCCGGCTTACGCTGCAATACGACTTTACCTTCCTGGCCATTCTGCTGACGGCGGGGGCGGAGGGCGGGCTCTGCGCCCGGCGCTGCCCGGCCCACCCCCTCCGAAAGCCCAGGGCCTGTCTGGCGGGCCCCCAGCTGGACGCCGCCGCCGACCAGAGCGTCATCCTGACCTGGCACAAGCTGTCCGACGACGTGGACGACTGCGGATTTCTCGCCGGCCTGCCCTGGCGCTTCGCCCGCCTCCTGTTCCGCCGGGCCTACCGCCGGGCCGCCGCCGCCCAGCCGGAATTTGACGGCCAGGTGCGGGAGGGGCTGGCCCGCCTGCGGGCGCTGGAGGAGGCCAGGTCCCCCCAGCTGGACCGGGCGGCGGACGCATTCGCGGGCATTCTGGCCTGCGCGTCCCGGGCGGTCCCCCGGGAGGGGGAGCGGCGGGCCATGGCCCAGCTGCTCTACCACCTGGGCCGGTGGATATACCTGATGGACGCCTGGGACGACTTGGACGGCGACCTGAGGCGGGGGCGGTACAACCCCCTGGACGCCCGGTTTCAGGGCCGCGCCCGGGAGGAGCGGGGCTACCTGGACACTACCGCCACCCACTCCCTGCGGCTGGCGGGGTCGGCGGCGGAGCTGCTGGAGCTGGGGGAATGGGCACCCGTGGTGGAAAACGTGCTGTATTTCGGCCTGCCGGCGGTGCAGTGCGCCGTGCTGGACGGCCGGTGGAAGGAAATGAGACATACAAGGAGAACATCAGATGAGAGACCCTTACGAGGCGCTGGGCGTGAGCCCTGACGCCAGCGACGACGAGATCAAGCGGGCGTACCGGGAACTGGCCCGAAAGTACCACCCGGACAACTACCAGAACAACCCCCTGGCCGACCTGGCCGAGGAGAAAATGAAGGAGATTAACGAGGCCTACGACGCCATCACCCGGTCCCGGTCCGGCGGCGGGCCTCCCCGCGGGGGCGCCGCCCAGAGCCAGGGAGGCTACGGCTATGGGTACTCCTCCGGCTACCAGCAGCGGCAGGGCGGCGGTGTGTTTGCCCAGGCCCGGTGGGCCATCCAGAACAACGACCTGGAGGAGGCGGAGCGCATCCTCCAGGGGACAGGCGCCCGGACCGGGGAGTGGTACTTCCTCATGGGCTCCATCGCCTACCGCCGGGGCTGGCTGGACGAGGCGCGGCAGAATTACCAGATCGCCGTGCAGATGGACCCGGGCAATATGGAATACCGCCAGGCGTTCAGCATGATGCAGCGGGGAGGTTACAGCTACCAGCCGGATATGGCCGGGGCCCAGTGCGACGGGCTGGACTGCTGCACCACCCTGATGTGCATGAACTGCCTGTGCGGCGGATGGCGCTGAGATGAGACGGAAGAGCAAGGCCGTCCAAGTGGCCTATCCCGCCATCCTGGGGGCGCTGGCGGTGGCGCTGGTGTACCTGGCCGCCGTTGCTCCCGCGGGCCGGTGGGGCATCGTGGCCCTGGGCGGGCTGCTGCCCGCGGCGGCGGTGATCGACCTGGGGATGAAGGCGGGCTTACTGTGCTGGGCGGGGGCGTCCATCCTGTCCTTCCTGCTGGTGCCGGACAAGTTCTGCGTGCTGCTGTTTACCGCCCTGTTCGGGCTGTACCCCATGGTCAAGTCCCTGGCGGAGGGGCTGAAAAAAAGGCCGGCGGAGCTGCTGCTGAAGCTGGCGTTTTTCAACGCCGCCTTTACCCTGGTCTACCTGACCATGGCGGGGGCGGTGGCGGGCTCCGTGCCCAAGGTGCTGGGGGACTCCCTGTGGGCCCTCTACCCGGCGGCGAACATCGTGTTCGCCCTGTACGACTACGGCTTCAGCCGTCTGATCGCGGTGTATATGAACCGGGTCCGGCGGGCGGCCCATTAGAAGAAACAGGTGAGTGAAATGGTGAAAAGCATGACCGGCTACGGCCGGGGGGAGGAGAACTTCGACGGCCTCCAGGTGACGGTGGAGCTGCGCTCGGTGAACAACCGTTACCTGGACTGCGCGGTGAAGATGCCCCGTGCGTATATTTTCGCGGAGGACGCCATAAAGTCCAAAATCCAGGGCGCCGTGGGCCGGGGCAAGGTGGACGTGTTCGTCACCATCGCCCGGTCCGGCGGGGACGACGCGGTGGTCACGGTGAACGAGGGGCTGGCCCGGGGCTATGTCCAGGCGCTGGAGAGGCTCCAGAAGCTGGGGGACGGCGCCATAAAGAAGCGGTATTCCGCCGCCGACCTGGCCCGCTTCCCCGATGTGCTCACGGTGGAGAAGCGGGCGGAGGACCTGGAGCAGGTGAAGGAGCGGCTGCTGGCGGTGCTGGACCGGGCCATGGACGATTTCAACGCCATGCGCGGGGTGGAAGGCGGGCGGCTGTCCGCCGACATCCTGGGCCGGGCGGACACCATTGAGCGGCTGCTGGCGGAGATCGAGGCCAGGTCCCCCCGGACGGTGGAGGACTACCGGGCCCGGCTGGAGGCTAAAATGAGGGATGTGCTCCAGAACACCCAGATCGACGAGGGGCGGCTGCTCACCGAGGCGGCCATCTTCGCCGACAAGGTGGCGGTGGATGAGGAGACGGTCCGGCTCCACAGCCACCTGGGCCAGCTGCGGGAGCTGCTGGCCGCCGGGGGCGCGGTGGGCCGAAAGCTGGACTTCCTCATCCAGGAGTTCAACCGGGAGGCCAACACCATCGGCTCCAAGTGCAGCGACATCGAGATTACCCGCAAGGTGGTGGACATGAAGGCGGAGATCGAGAAGATCCGCGAGCAGGTCCAGAACCTGGAGTGACGGCCGTGCAGCTGATTGACATCGGGTTTGGGAATATGGTGTCCGCCCGGCGGGTGGTGGCCATCGTCAGCCCGGATTCCGCCCCGGTGAAGCGGCTGGGGCAGGAGGCCAGGGAGCGGGGTATGCTCATCGACGCCAGCTTCGGCCGCAAAACCCAGGCGGTGCTGGTGATGGACAGCGGCCATGTGGTGTGGTCGGCCCTGCCCGCGGGGCAGATATCCGCCCGGTTCGGGCCCGCCGGGGAAGCAGAGGAGGAGACGCCATGAGCGTGCCGCAGAAAAAAACGCGGGGGGAGCTGATCGTGCTGTCCGGCCCCTCCGGAGTGGGGAAGAGCACGGTGATTTCGGAGCTGCTGGGCAGCCGCCGGGACATCCACTTCTCCGTGTCCTTCACCACCCGCCAGCCCCGCACCGGGGAGGAGGACGGGGTGAACTACAACTTTGTGTCCCGGGAGGAGTTTGAGCGGATGATTTCCGCCGGCGAGCTGCTGGAGTACGCCGAGTACGTGGGCAATTACTACGGTACCTCCCTGAAGGTGATCCGGGAGCAGCTGGACCGCGGGGTGGACGTGCTGCTGGACATTGAGGTCCAGGGGGCGGCCAAGGTGCGGGAGCGCTGCCCGGAGGCGGTGCTCATCTTCCTGATTCCCCCCTCCATTGAGGAGCTGTCCCGCCGCCTCCACCGGCGCAACACCGACGAGGAGGCGGTCATCCAGCGCAGGCTGGAAAAGGCCCGCCAGGAGTGCCGGGAGTGCGTGCGGTACGACTACCTGGTGGTGAACGACACGGTGATGAACGCCGCCCAGGAGATTCAGTCCATCCTCCAGGCGGAGCAGTGCCGCACCCGGAACCGTGTCCACCTGGTCCAGGATATCACCGGCCAGGACTGACTGTAACATCGAAAGGAAGGATTTTTATGCTGCTCTATCCCCCCATTAAGGACCTGCTGGTGCAGGTGCCCAGCCGCTATATGCTGGTGAATCTGGTGGCCAGCCGGGCCCGGAAGCTGTCCAGCGAGGCGGAGGCGTCCGGCGAGCCCCTGGAGGAAAAGGCGGTGTCCCTGGCCATCCAGGAGGTGGCCGACGGCACCCTGACCGTGGAGGAGGCGGAGGCGGAGGCCGACGCCCAGAGCGAAGAGGAGTGACCCCCAAAGGGCAAGCGGGCGGACTGCTTGCCCTTTGGATATTAGGAGGAAGGGGGCGGGAAGATGGAACAGGGGGCCAGCATCGCGAAAATCGCCGTGTCCGCGGCCACCTATGCCATCGACCGGCCCTATGACTATCTGGTCCCCCCCGCCCTGGAGGGGCGGCTCCAGCCCGGAATGCGGGCGGCGGTGCCCTTCGGCCGTGGGAGCAGGCTGTGCGACGGCATCGTGCTGGCCCTGGGCCGGCGGGAGGACACGGAAAAGCTGAAATCCGTCCAGGCCCTGCTGGACGAGGAGCCCCTGCTGGACGCCGCCGCCATTCAGCTGGCCCTGTGGATGCGGGAGCACTACTTCTGCACGGTGTACGACGCCCTGCGGGTGATGCTCCCGGCGGGGCTGTGGTTTTCCCTGAAGGACTGCTGGCGGCTGGCCCCCGGGGTGGACCGGGAGGCGGCCTATGAGGCGGCGGGGGAGTCCAAGGGGGCCCGGAAGCTGGCGGAGCTGCTGTTTGCCAACGGCGGCTGGGCGGAGGTAGGGAAGATCCGCACCGCTTTCGGCCTGTCCGACCCCGGCCCCGCCCTGCGGCTGCTGGGGTCGAAGGGCGTGATCGTCCGGGAGGCCAGCGCCCAGCGGGGGGTGAACGACAAGCAGGAGCTCATGGCCGCCCTGGCCATGGACCCCGGCGACGCCCTGGCCCTGCTGGCCTCCAAGCGGCGGCGGGCCCCCCTGCAATACGCCGCCGGAGAGGCCATCTGCGCCGTGGGGGAGACCTCCGCCAAGGAGCTGTGCTATTTCACCGGCGCGTCCATGACCACCCTCCGGGCCCTGGAGCGGGCGGGAGTGCTCAGGCTGTTCAAGCGGGAGGTGTACCGCCGGCCCCAGCTCCCGGAATGTGAAACCGCCGCCCCGGTGGAGCTCAACCGGGAGCAGGAGGACGCCTGCCGGGGCCTGCTGAACCTGGGGGAACAGGGCGGCGGGACGGCGCTGCTGTACGGCGTCACCGGCAGCGGCAAGACCCAGGTGTATCTCAAACTCATCCACGCCCTGCTGGACCGGGGCAAAACCGCCCTGGTGATGGTGCCGGAGATCTCCCTCACCCCCCAGCTCATGCGGATTTTCACCTCCCATTTCGGCCGGGAGGTGGCCATACTCCACAGCTCCCTGTCCGCCGGGGAGAGGTGCGACGAGTGGAAGCGGGCCCGCCGCGGCGAGGCCCGGGTGGTGGTGGGCACCCGCTCGGCGGTGTTCGCCCCCCTGCCCGACCTGGGCGCGGTCATCCTGGACGAGGAGCAGGAGCCCTCCTACAAATCGGAGCAGAATCCCCGCTACCACGCCCGTGAGGTGGCCCGTTACCGCTGCTGGAAGGCGGGTGCGCTGCTGCTGCTGGGCTCGGCCACGCCGTCGGTGGAGTCCATGTACCGCGCCCGCCGGGGGGAGTACGCCCTGTTCACCCTGTCCCGCCGCTTCAACGAGCGGCGGCTTCCCCAGGTGGACGTGGTGGACTTGAAGGAGGAGCTCCGCCGGGGGAACGGCGGCACCATCAGCGCTCCCCTGGCCAGGCTGCTGGAGGAGACGGCGGACCGGGGGGAGCAGGCCATCCTGTTCCTCAACCGCCGGGGGGCCAACCGCATGGTCACCTGCGGCGAGTGCGGCGAGACGCCCGCCTGCCCCCGGTGCTCCGTCCACCTGACCTACCACTCCGCCAACCGGCGGCTGATGTGCCACTACTGCGGCTGGTCCCAGCCCCTGCCGGACCGGTGCCCCAGCTGCGGGGGGCTGCTGAACTTCGTGGGGGCGGGGACCCAGAAGGTGGAGGAGGAGCTGGGGTCGCTCCTCCCCGGGACGCGAGTGATGCGCATGGACGCGGACACCGTGTCCGCCGCCCACAGCCACCAGGCCATGCTGGACAAGTTCCGCCGGGAGCGGATCCCCATCCTGCTGGGCACCCAGATGGTGGCCAAGGGGCTGGACTTCGAAAACGTCACCCTGGTGGGGGCGGTGTCGGCGGACCAGCTGCTGTACACCGGCGGTGTCTATGCCTCAGAGCGGGCCTTTTCCCTGCTCACCCAGGTGGTGGGCCGGGCGGGCCGGGGGGAGAAGGCGGGCCGGGCGGTGATCCAGACCTTCACCCCGGACAACGACGTGGTCCGCTTCGCCGCCGCCCAGGATTACGACAGCTTCTACGCCCAGGAGGCGGCCATCCGGCAGGCCCGGGGACTGCCCCCCTTTGGGGACCTGTTCGTGTTCTGCGCCTCCGGGCCGGAGGAGATCGCGGTGCTCCAGGCGCTGGCCCGCCTGCGGGACGCCTTGTCCGCCGCCCTGCGGCAGGCGCCCTACGCGGGCGTCTCCTACCGGCTGCTGGGCCCCGCCCCGGCGGCGGTGGTCAAGGTGAACGACCGCTACCGCTACCGGCTGACCCTGAGCACGGAGAACACCAAGGCCATGCGGCTGCTGGCGGCGCACCTGCTCCGCCAGGCCCAGGCCGACAAGCGCAGCCGGGGGGTGGCCCTGTCCGCCGACCTGAACCCGCTGGATGATTGAGGAGGAAAACAAATCATGTCGCTGAGAAAGATTTTGACCCAGGGGGACCCGGCCCTGGCCAAGCAGTGCCGCCCGGTGGAGAAGTTTGACCAGAAGCTCCACTGGCTGCTGGACGACCTGAAGGAGACGCTGGCCAACGCCGGCGGGGTGGGCCTGGCCGCGCCCCAGATCGGCATACTCCGCCGCGTGGTGGTGGTGGAGGACGAGAACGAGCGGATGATTGAGCTGGTCAACCCGGTGATTGTCAGCCAGGAGGGGGAGCAGGACGGCTGGGAGGGCTGTCTCAGCGTGCCCAACCAGTACGGCTGGGTGAGGCGGCCCAACCTGGTCACCGTCCGGGCCCAGGACCGGGACGGGAACTTTTTCGAGGCGTCCGGGGAGGAGCTGGTGGCCCGGTGCTTCTGCCACGAGCTGGAGCATCTGGACGGCCACCTCTTCGTGGAGCACACCGACGAGCTGTACAGCCCGGAGGAGATCGACGCCATGGAGGCGGCGGAGGAGGACGGGGCCAAAAAGCGGCCCCGGAGGAAGGGAAAGCGGAAATGAAAATCGTCTTTATGGGCACGCCGGATTTCGCCGTGCCGTCGTTAAAAGGGCTGAGGGCGGCGGGCTATGAGATCCGCGGCGTGTTCACCCAGCCGGATAAGCCAAAAAACCGGGGGATGAAGCTCCAGCCGCCCCCGGTGAAGGTGTGCGCCCTGGAGCTGGGCCTGCCCGTATTCCAGCCCGCCAAAATGCGGGACGGGGAGGCGCTGGGCATACTCCAAGAGCTGGCCCCTGACCTCATCGCCGTGGCGGCCTACGGGAAGATCCTGCCGGCGGACATCCTGGACCTGCCCCGGCTGGGGTGCGTCAACGTCCACTCGTCGCTGCTGCCCAAGTACCGGGGGGCGGCCCCCATCAACTGGGCCATCCTCAACGGGGAGGACGTGACCGGCGTCACCATCATGCGCATGGCGGAGGGGATGGACACTGGGGACATTCTGGCCCAGGCTCAAACGCCCATTGATATCAACGAGAACGCCGTCCAGCTCTTTGACCGCCTGGCGCGGATAGGCGCGGACCTGCTGGTGGAGACGGTCAAAAGCCTGGAGGCGGGGACCGTCAAGCCCATCCCCCAGGACGAGGCTCTGGCAACTCGCGCCCCCATGCTGTCCCGGGAGCAGTCCCCCATGGACTGGGCCAGAACCGCCCGGCAGCTCCACGACCAGGTGCGGGGGCTTTATCCCTGGCCCGCCGCCACGGCGGTGCTGGGGGGCGTCCGCTGCAAGGTGCTGCGCACGGCGCTGTCCGGGGAGGCGGCGGGCGGCGCGCCGGGCACGGTGGCGCAGGCGGACAAGAAGGGGCTGAAGGTCGTCTGCGGGGACGGCGGAGTGCTGGATATTCTGGAGCTCCAGCCCGACGGGAAAAAGGCTATGGCGGCCCCGGCCTTCCTGTTGGGCCGCCCCATCCCCCAGGGGACCATATTGACGAAACAGGAGTGATTCCATGGGCTCGGCCAGAGAGACGGCGGTGCTGACCTTAGCCGCCTGCGAGCGGCAGGGGGCCTGGTCGGACGGGTATCTGAAGCGGGCCGTCCGGGAAAACGGGCTGGACCGCCGGGACGCGGCCCTGGCCGCCCGGCTGTGCTACGGGGTGCTGCAAAACAAGCTTCTGCTGGACTGGCGGCTGGCCCGGGTGTGCTCCATGAAGCTGGACAAATTGGATGTCAGGGTGCTGTGCGGCCTGCGGGTGGGGGCCTACCAGCTGCTGTTCCTGGACAAGATCCCCCCCAGCGCCGCGGTGAACGAGGCGGTGGAGCTGGCCAAGCGCCACAGCCGGAACCCCAGGGCGGCGGGGCTGGTAAACGGGGTGCTCCGGGCCCTCCTGCGGGAGGAGGAGCCGGAAATCAGGGGAGGGGACGCGCTGGAAACCCTGTCCATTCGGTACAGCCACCCCCGCTGGCTGGTGGAGGAATTCGCGGGCCTGCTGGGGATGGAGGGGGCGGAGGCGCTTTTGGAGGCGGACAACCGCCAGCCCCCCACCACCGCCCAGGTGAATACGCTGAAAACGACTGCGGAAAAGCTGGCGGGCGAACTGCGGGAGGCGGGAGTGGAGGTTGAGCCCCATCCGTGGCTGGCCGGCTGTCTCCTACTCACGGGAACGGGGGATCTGGAGCGGTTGGCCCCATTTCAGCGGGGGGAGTTCTACGTCCAAGACGCGGCCTCCCGGCTGGCGGTGCTGGCGGCTGGCCCACGGCCGGGCCAGCGGGTGCTGGACTGCTGCGCCGCCCCCGGGGGCAAGTCCTTTGCCGCCGCCATCCTCATGGAGAACCGGGGGGAGCTCATCTCCTGCGACATCCACCCCCATAAGATCAAGCTGCTGGAGGCGGGCCGGGACCGGCTGGGGCTGTCCATGATCGCGCCCGCCCTCCAGAACGCGGCCCGGTTCCGGGAGGACTGGGCGGAGGGCTTTGACGTGGTGCTCACCGACGTGCCCTGCTCGGGGCTGGGGATCATCCGCAAGAAGCCGGACATCCGCTATAAGGACCCCGGGCCCCTGGAGGGCCTGCCCCGGGTCCAGCGGGCCATTCTGGACAACTGCGCCCGGTACGTCCGCCCCGGCGGGGTGCTGCTCTACTCCACCTGCACCCTCCTGCCCCGGGAGAACGGCGGCGTGGTGGACGGCTTCCTGGAGGAGCACCGGTCCTTCGCCCCGGAGCCCTTCGCGCTGCCCCATCTGGGGGAGCAGCCCGGCCGGATCACGTTCTGGCCCCACATCCACGGCACAGACGGCTTTTTCGCCGCAAAGCTGCGCAGAAAGGGGTGATTCCCATGACCGACCTGAAATCCATGACGCCGGAAGAGCTGGAGGCGTATTTCAAGGAGCTGGGCCAGCCCGGGTTCCGGGCCATGCAGGTGTTTCGGTGGCTCCACCGGGGGGTGGAGTCCTTTGACGGGATGACCGACCTGCCCAAAAGCCTGCGGGAGCGGCTGAAGGAGGCGTGCGTCCTCACGGCGCCCCAGGTGGAGCGGAAACAGGTGTCAAAACTGGACGGCACCATCAAATACCTGTGGCGGCTGGGCGACGGAAATTGTGTGGAAACGGTTTTGATGCGCCACAAGCATGGGAATACTGTATGCGTGTCCAGCCAGGCGGGGTGCAATATGGGGTGCGTGTTCTGCGCCTCCACCCTGGGCGGGAAGGTCCGGGACCTGACCCCGGCGGAGATTCTGGACCAGGTAATATTTACCGAAAAAGACAGCGGGGAGCAGGTCTCCAACATCGTTTTGATGGGAATTGGGGAGCCGCTGGACAATTTCGACCACGTTTTGCGCTTTTTGACCCTGGTAAACCACCCCGAGGGGGTGAATATCGGGATGCGCCACATCTCCCTGTCCACCTGCGGGCTGGTAAAGAAAATTGACAAACTGGCCCAGCTTGGGTTACAATTGACGTTAAGCGTCTCCCTCCACGCCCCGGACGACGAGACCCGCTCCCGTCTGATGCCGGTGAATCGGTCCGTGGGGGTGGAGGTTCTGATGGAGACCTGCCGCCGGTATTTTGAAACCACCGGGCGGCGCGTCTCCTACGAATATGCCATGATCGACGGCGTAAACGACTCCGACGGCCAGGCGGACCAGCTGGTGCGCCTGCTGCGGGGGCAGCCGGGCCACGTGAACCTGATCCCGTTGAACGAGGTGGCGGAGTCGCCCCTGAAGCCCAGCCGCCGGGTGCGGCAGTTTCAGCGGCGGCTGGAGGAGCAGGGGGTCACGGCCACGGTGCGGCGGAAGCTGGGGAGCGATATCGACGCCTCCTGCGGCCAGCTGCGGCGGAAACGGATCATGGAGAGGGAGACGGACACCCCAGAGGAGGGATCAACTTGAGAGTATGCGGTGTGACGGATACCGGCTGCCGCCGCCAGGACAATCAGGACAGCTGGACCATCCGGCATCTGGGCGGGGACGCCGTCCTGCTGGTGGTGTGCGACGGCATGGGCGGCGCCCAGGCGGGCAGCGTGGCCAGTTCAGTGGCGGTGGAGGCTTTTGCCGCCGCCGTGGAGGCGTCCGGCGCGCCGGAGGGCCGGGACCAGTGGGAAAAGCTGCTGGCCTCCGCCTGCCGCGAGGCCAATGGGGAGGTGTACCGCCTCAGCCTGGAGCACCGGGAGTACGAGGGCATGGGCACCACCCTGGTGGCGGCGCTGGCCCTGCCCGGCGGCGTGTGCTTCCTCAACGTGGGGGACAGCCGCGGATACGTCCTGGAGGATCAGGCGATTCATCAGGCTACGGTGGACCACTCCCTGGTCCAGATGCTGGTGGACCGGGGGGAGATCACCCCGGCCCAGGCCAGAGTACATCCCCAAAAGAACCTGATTACCCGGGCCCTGGGGGTGGAGGGCCATGTGGAGTGCGACCTGACCTGGCGGGAGCCGGGGGCGGGGAGCCGCCTGCTGCTGTGCAGCGACGGGTTGAGCAACGTGCTGGACGATGAGACGATTTTGCGCCTCAGCGGGCAGCAGGGGTCGCCGGAGGAGTTCTGCCGGGCGCTGCTGGACCTGACGCTGGAGCGGGGTGCGCCGGACAACGTCACCGTTGTGCTGGCGCAGCTGTAGGAAGGAGGACTTTTACCATGGATCAATACATAGGTAAAATGCTCGACAACCGATATGAAATCATTGAGTGCATTGGGACAGGCGGCATGGCCGTGGTGTACAAGGCCCGGGACCACCGGCTCAACCGGCTGGTGGCGGTGAAGATCCTCAAGCCGGAGCTGGCCAGCGACGCCGATTTCCGCCGCCGCTTCCATGACGAGTCCCAGGCCGTAGCCATGCTGTCCCACGCCAATATCGTCTCGGTGTACGACGTGAGCCGTTCCGACGGGCTGAACTATATCGTCATGGAGCTGATCGACGGCCTGACGCTGAAGCAATATATGCAGCGGCGGGGTACCCCCCTGAACTGGCGGGAGGCGCTGCATTTCATCACCCAGATCATGCGGGCGTTGAGCCATGCCCACAGCCGGGGCATTATCCACCGGGATATCAAGCCCCACAACATCATGGTCCTTCGGGACGGCAGCGTGAAGGTCACCGACTTCGGCATCGCCCAGCTGGCCAGCGCCGCCCAGAACACCATGACCCAGGAGGCCATCGGCTCGGTACACTATATCTCGCCGGAGCAGGCCAAGGGCAGCCATGTGGACTGCCGCACCGACATCTACTCCGCCGGGGTGGTGCTGTACGAGATGCTCACCGGCCGGCTGCCCTTCGAGGGGGACACCCCGGTGGCGGTGGCCATCCAGCACATCAAATCCATCCCCGTGCCCCCCCGGGACTTGAACCCGGACGTGCCCCGGGCGCTGGAGGCCATCACCATGCGGGCCATGGCCCCCGACCTGGGCCAGCGGTACGCCTCCGCCGACGAAATGCTGGATGACCTGAAGGAGTTCCGCAAGAACCCGGATTTCCAGGCGGCGGGTCCCGTCCCGGAGGAGCCGGACGAGCCCACCCGGGTGGTGCCTGTGGCGGGCATCGCCGCCTCCGCCCGGGCCAAGGCGGAGCGGGAGGAGCCGGCAAAGCCCCGCCCGGAGCGGCAGGTCCGCCGCCGGGAGCCTGAGCCGGAGGACGACTACGACTATGACGACGAGCCCCGCCGGGGCGGCGGCGCGCTGGCCGGCGTGGCGGCGGTGCTCATCATCCTGGCGTTTATCGGCTGCATGATGTATTTCCTGTTCAACTTCTTCATCAAGGACCTGCTGTTCGGCGAGGCGCCGGAGTTCGAGGTCCCTGACCTGCGGGGCTACACCATGGAGCAGCTGGAGCAGAACAAGGCCATTTTGGGGGACTTTACCCTGGAAGAGGGGGATGTGGTCTTCAATGCCGAGTACCCCGAGGGGCAGATCTGCGCCCAGAATCCCGAGCCCAAGAGCAAGGTCCGGGAGGGCGGCATGACCATCACCGTCACCATCAGCGGCGGCGAGGACAATATGTATATGCCCTTTGTGGAGGGCTGGGACGCCCGGAAGGCCGTCCAGCTGCTGCAAAACGAGATGGGGATGGACGTGAAGCAAGAGGAGGACTGGTCCGATACCATCACCAAGGGGTTCGTCATCTCCCAGAGCCTGGTGCAGGACATCAAGGTGGTGAAGGGCCAGGAGGTGACCATTGTGGTCAGCAAGGGGCCGGAGCAGAAGCAGGCCACTGTCACCCGGTTCCTCAACGTGCCCATTGAGGACGCCAAGGTGCAGATTGAGCAGCTGGGCCTGAAGGTGGGCGAGGTGCGGGAGCAGTACAGCGATGAGTACGCCGAGGGCCGGGTGTCCTGGCAGAGCATTGAGCCCGCCACCCAGGTGGATAAGGGTACGTCCATTGACCTGTGGGTGAGCAAAGGCCCGGAGCCCGTCGCCACCCCCACGCCGGAGCCCACCCCCACCCCGCCGCCCCCCTCTGAGCCCAGCGATGTGCCGCCGGCCCAGAGCAACCAGCCGCCGGAGCCCACCATGAACGTGTCGGCCACCGGCAGCAGCCAGACGGTAACGGCGGACCTGAGCGGTTATACCGGCAGCGTCCAGGTGACGATCACCGTGGGGGATAAGACGATTTTCGACAGTATGGTGGACGCCAATTTGAACAACAGCGTGCCCCGGACGGTGTATGGCTCCGGGGAGCAGATGGTGTATATCTATATCAACGGGGCGCTGGTGAGCAGCTACCTCCTGCGGTTCTGAGCCCATGACGGGACGGATCGTCAAGGCCCTCAGCGGGTTTTACTACGTGGACCCGGGGGAGGGGGAGCCCATCCCCTGCCGGGGCCGGGGAAAGCTGCGCCACCAGGGGCTGTCCCCCCTGGTGGGGGACCGGGTGGAGTTCACCGCCGCCCAGGACGGCGCAGGCATGGTGGACGCCGTCCTGCCCCGGAAGAACCAGTTCCAGCGCCCGGCGGTGGCCAACATTGACCAGATGGTCATTGTGTGCTCCGGGGCCGTGCCGGTCACAGACCCCTACCTCATTGACCGCATGGCGGCCATGGCGGAGTGGAAGGGGTGCGAACCGCTCATTGTGTTCAATAAGTGCGACCTGGAGCGGGCGGACGGGCTGGCGGCGCTCTACCGGGCCGCGGGCTTTCCCACCCTCCAGGTGAGCGCGGAGACGGGAGAGGGGATGGACGCCCTGGCCGCGGCCGTGGCCGGGAAGGTGTCCGCCTTCACCGGCAACTCCGGGGTGGGCAAGTCCAGCATCCTCAACGCCCTCCAGCCGGGCTTTGGGCTCCGGGTGGGGGAGGTCAGCCAAAAGCTGGGCCGGGGCCGCCACACCACCCGCCATGTGGAGCTGTTCCCGGCTGCGGGGGGACTGGTGGCGGACACGCCGGGGTTTTCCGCTTTCGACGCGGACCAGATGGAGGCCATCCCCAAGGAGGAGCTGGCCTCCGCCTTTCGGGAGTTTGCCCCCTATCTGGACCGGTGCCGTTTTCAGGGCTGCGCCCACGTAAAGGAGCGGGGCTGCGCTGTGCGGGAGGCGGTGGAGGCGGGGGAAATCTCCCCCAGCCGCCACAAAAGCTACGTCCGGCTGTACCAACAGGCCAAGGATATCCCGCCATGGGAGCTGGCCAAAAAGAAATAACAGAAAGACGCCCCTCCGAGCTTCCCGGGGGGGCGTCCTGTTTGTGATGCGCTGTCATATGAAACATGGGCTCCGGGCCCATTTTGTCTCCTCAGCGGGCCGTCAGCCGTTCAGATAGGGGTAATAGGCGACGTAGCAGAAAATATTCAGCTCACGGGCGTCGGCGCCGTTTCGCTTCTGCATCTCAATGAGACCGTTGGTCTCGAACATGGCATTCATCTCCTTTCTTTGTTTTGAATCAGCAGGGAGGCGGTGTGCCTCCAATTCGTTTTTGTCAAGAGCGGAACAGGAACTGGATCAGGGTTTTGACACCAGCGACGATTTTCCGCTCCTCAGCGCCCCAGCGCTGCATCTCCATCAGATTTTGGCAGTTAAGCATGGTGCTACTCACCTCCTTCGCGAAAACTAGTATACTACCACGCAAGAAAAAAGGGAAGTGTGGACTTGTACGATATTACCAAATTGGGAAACATTTTTTTGTGCAGAAAACCGAAAAAATGCAAAGCGGTTCGGCTTGTCCTTCAAAATAGCCACGTTTTTGCCCTGTTTTTCCCCGAAATTGCATGAACAGGACAGCCTCCTGTCACATATGCTGAATTATCATCCGATCGGGAGAGGGGGTTTGTTTCATGCGAGTCGTGGTGGTAAAGTTTCCCAAGGCGCTGTGCGGCCTGATGCGCAGGATTTTCCGCATGGAGTGAACCGATGACATAACCGGGCGGGCTTTTACATATAGTGGACACAGAATACGGGGAGGATCGAACCGACCGGCAAGCCGGCGCGGGCGTGTTGATTCGGCGCCTCCCGCGGCAAGGAGAGGAAGCCTATGGATATGGAGCTGCAGCGCGTCACGCTGGAGGGATACCGCCCCGTGGCGCACACCATGTTTTCCCAGGAGGAGACGCTGGAGAGCATTGTGCCCGACGCCTGCCCGGACATTGCCCGCATTGTGTCGGCGTCGGGCAAAGTATTCCTCAAGGACAAGGAGCTGGGGGAGGGGACCCTCCGCCTCAGCGGCACGGCCAGGGTGACGGTGCTGTACATACCCGAGGGGGAGGAGAAAGAGGCGCCCCGGTCCCTGGAGGTGTCTATTCCCTTCCAGTGCGCCCGGGATGACCCCAAGTACCACGCCGGATGCCCGGTGCTGGCGGATATCCAGGCTCCGTCGGCGGACGCCCGGACCATCAACCCCCGGAAGATACTGGTGCGGGTGGGGCTGGCGGTGTGGGCGGCGGCCTACGAGCAGGAAAGCCGGGAGCTCACCGCCGGCGTGGAGGGCGGGGACGGCGGGGGTTTGCAGAAGCTGGTGGTTCCCCGGAAATGCTGCGTCATCCCCAGCGTGGCGGAAAAGGCGTTCACCTTTTCCGATGTGCTGCGGCCTCCCGCCTCCCGCCCCGAGATAGGGGAGCTGCTGCTGTACCGGGCGGAACTGGGCCCGGCGGACGCGAAGTTCATCGGGAAAAAGCTGGTGCTCAAGGGGGAGGTGCAGCTGTCGGCGGTGTACCGCTCCGGGGGTGAGGTGTGCCAGACCCGGTTTGAGCTGCCCTATTCCCAAGTGCTGGATATGGGTGAGCTGCCCGACGAGGCGGAGCCGGAGGTGGCGGCGGTGCTGAAAAGCGTGGACTGCCGCCTGCGGGAGGGCGAGCTGGAAGTATCCCTGGAGGTGCTGGCCCAGGCGGCGGTGTGGGAGCGGCGGTCGGTGTCTCTTCTCAGCGACGCCTACTGTGTGGGCGCGCCCATCGACGTGGAGTGCGCGCCGGCGCGGCTGTGCACCATGGCGGAGCGGTCCGCACGGCGGGAGCTGGGCCGGAAGCTGTGCGAGTCGGGCATTCCGGCCAAGCAGGTGCTGGACTGCGCCGCCACGGTGGCCTCCCTGGCGGGGGCCCCCGCGGAGGGCGGGATGGAATTTACCGCCCAGGTGAACGCCGCCATTTTGTATCTCAGCGAGGACGACGCCCTGTGCGGCGTGGAGGCGGATATCCCGGTTGCCTGCCGGGTGGATGTGCCGGAGGGGTGCCAGTGCGCCTGCCGCTGCCGCCCGGTTGGGGAGGCCACCGCCGTCCCCGTCACCGGAGGGCTGGAGGTGCGGTTTGAGGCGGAGTTCAGCTGGACCGTCATCCGGGAGGAGCAGGCGTCCTGCGTCACCGGCATAAAGCCCAGTCAGGTACAGGAAGCGGGGCCCCGCCCCTCGGTGGTCATCCGCCGGGTGGAGCAGGGCGAGGCCCTGTGGGATATTGCCAAATCCTGCGGCTCCACTGTGGACGACATCCGGGCGGCCAACGGCCTGCCGGGAGACGAGGCGGCAGTGGGCACGCTGCTGCTCATCCCGGCCCGCCGGAACTGAATTGAGGGGGCGGCGCGGACAAATTCCGCGCCGCCCCTTGTCATAATTCACGGGATATCCCCATACAAATGAAAACGAGTATGCGTGAGGAGGGTTCAGCTTTGGAAAATAAACTGTATGAGGATATCGCCCAGCGCACCCAAGGGGATATCTATATCGGGGTGGTGGGCCCCGTGCGCACCGGGAAGTCCACCTTTATCAAACGGTTCATGGAGACCCTGGTGCTGCCCAAAATCGAGAACGGTTTTCTCCGGGACAGGGCCCGGGATGAGCTGCCCCAGAGCGGTTCCGGCCGGGTGGTGATGACCGCCGAACCCAAATTCGTCCCCGAGGACGCGGTGGAGATGACTATGGATGACGGCGGGGTATTCTCCGTCCGGCTCATCGACTGCGTGGGCTACATGGTGCCCAGCGCCCTGGGCCAGATGGACGGCGAACAGCCCCGGATGGTCACGACCCCTTGGTTTGACCACGAGATCCCCATGACCCAGGCGGCGGAGTACGGTACCCAGAAGGTCATCACCGACCACTCCACCATCGGCATCGTAGTCACCACCGACGGCTCCGTCACCGATATCCCCCGGGAGGATTACCTGGAGGCGGAGGAGCGGGTCATCAGCGAGCTGAAAGGGCTGGGCAAGCCCTTCATGGTGCTGCTCAACTCCGCCCAGCCTTACGGCGAGCGGGCCCAGACCCTCCAGGCGGACATCGCCGAGCGGTATGACGTGACCTGCCTGGCCGCCAACTGCCTCACCCTGGACGAGGGGGCGGTGAGCGAGATTATCCGGGCGGTGCTCCACGAGTTCCCGCTGAAGCAGATGGACCTGTTCCTGCCCCCCTGGGTGGACGTTCTGCCCTTTGACCACCCCATCAAGAGCGGCCTGTACGCCATGATCCGGGAGGAGACGGCGGACCTCATGCGCCTGCGGGACGCGGAGGGGGCGGTTCTGGCCATGGGAGACCGGGACGAGGTGAGCTCCGCCGTACTGGATCGGATGGACATGGGCAGCGGGGTGGTCACCGCCACCCTGGAACTGCCCAGAGGGCTGTTCTATTCCACCGTGTCCGAGCGGTGCGGCCTGGAAATCCGGGACGACGGCGACCTCATCGACCAGCTCACCCAGATGGCCGCCATGAAGCGCAGTTATGAGAAAGTGGAGGGGGCGCTGGCCCAGGTGGCCGCCACGGGGTACGGCATCGTCATGCCCGACCCGGAGGAGATGACCCTGGAGGAGCCGGAGATCGTCAAGCAGGGGGGGCGGTACGGCGTGCGGCTCAAGGCGTCCGCGCCGTCCATCCACATGATGCGGGCGGACATCCGGGCGGAGGTGTCCCCCATCATGGGCACCGAGAAGCAGTCGGAGGAGATGGTGGACTACCTGCTCCGGCAGTTCGAGGGGGACACGGGGAAGATCTGGGACTCCAACATCTTTGGCCGCTCCTTCCACGAACTGGTGGGAGAGGACCTGAACGGCAAGCTGAAGCGGATGCCCGAGGAAGCACGGGAGAAGCTGCGGGAAACCCTCCAGCGGATTATCAACGAGGGGTCGGGCGGGCTGATTTGCATCATTTTATGAAAAGGCGGGCGGGGTATGAGCGGAATGCCCCGCCCGAAATTTTTTGGAAAATTTTTGGTTTTCCCCCCTTGACAACCGTATCCGTGTCTGATACACTGTACCCATAACAAGGGCAAACCCGGCGAAAGCCGGCGGCGCAAAACTACAGGGCCTCAACTGCGGATACGTGGGTGTGGCAGCCAGTTGCAGACGGTTCCGTTTTCCGTCTTTCATTGGGCCTGTTAGGGTTGCGCCTAGGCGCAACCCTTTTCTTGTGTTCCACAAGAAAAGGAGGACCCTGACAACAGGAAAGGAGGGGATGCGGTGGCACCACTGTGTCCGTCTGTTCGTCGATTTTCTGAAAAGAGCAAACCATTCCGAAAGGGTGGGACGCAAAGATATGGGGCTAAGGCGGAGACGCTATGCCTGCCAGTCCGCCAGAATTTCATTTACCTTGAAAACTGAAAAAGGAGAATGAAATTATGGCAAAGAAGTTTTTCCCCAAGGCCCTGTCCGTGGGCCTGTCCCTGGCGCTGTGCGCGGGCATGGTCGCGCCTGCGTTTGCGGCCAGCTTTACTGACCTTCAGAATGCTATTGATGGCAATGATGGTGGAAAACTTATCGAAGACACTGGCCGTTATGGCTATGCCGAGAAAGAGGACGGGACCTTTGGTATTGAGGCATGGGACGCAAACGGCACCCGCAACGTTACCCTCAATGAGGATGTTGATCATGAGGATGGCGATGCGGATGGGGGCATTGTCATCAGTGGAAAAGGTACCAATGTTACCTTGAACATGAACGGTAATACGATTGACTTGAACCCGGGCTCTACACTGGATATTGAAAGTGAGACATTTAAGGATGAGGCTGGGAATGAGGTAGTTGATGCCAATGTAGGGGCTGTTATTACTGTACGAGGCGGTGCGTCACTGACCATCAATGGAGCAGAAAACGATGGTGAAAAGGGTATTATCACTGGTGGCAATCACGCAACCCCCACTTTGGGCGCTGGTGGCGGGATTGTTGTTTCCACTGGCACTGTCAATTTGTCTGACGTGTCCGTTGAAGGCAACAAAGCTGTTGACGGTGGAGGAATTTATGTCAGCAGTGCTTCAGGCAAGGCCAGTGTCACAACAGATGGCGTCAGCGTTTCCGGGAACGTGGCAACCAATATTGGTGGCGGAATTCATGTGGGCACAAACAATAAGGGAACTGTTACGCTGAATGATACCGAAGTCACTGGGAACAAGGCTTCCACCGGCGGCGGTATGGGCATCACTAAGGCGGTAGTAAGTGTGGACAAAGATAGTGTGGTCGCCAATAATATCTCGACTGTGAACGGCGATGACATTGCTACCTATCAAGGAACCCTCACCATGCCTGATGCTGAAAAGATGGCCGATGAAAAAGGAAACTCTATCAAACTTAACGAGGACGATAAGCCCATTAACGGTTGGTACTTTGATGGAGGTACTGCAACGGATAGCGGCTGGGGTGGTAACGGAAAGTATGCCTATTACAAGTACGAGAATATCAATGGAAAGTACAAAGGATGGGCATTCTTTAAGGCCGCCCACGACCAGTATTTTAACGTGGAGTACACCGACGGCGCGGACGGAACGCTGTTTGAAACTCAGCAGTATGAGGTGGAGAACAAGAACCCCGTTCCCGTGTTTAGCGGCGGCATCCCGGAGCGCCCCGGTTACACCTTCGCGGGCTGGCTGGTGGACGGCGAGAACTTTGACCCCGCCACCGGCACTGTTACCGGGACCCTGACCCTGGTGGCCGCTTGGACCCAGAACCCCGCGGCCGTCGATCCCGAGACCCCCGACCTCCCCGACGACACCGGCGAGACCGAGCTGGACGACCAGGCCGTGCCTCTGGCCGCGGGCCCTGTGACCCGCGCGGAGTTCATCGACTACCTGTGGCGCCATGAGGGCGAGCCCGCCAGCGACGGCGTGTGCACCTTCACCGACGTGGCCGAGGATCATGAGTACGTCCTGGCGCTGGCCTGGGCGGAGCAGAACGGCATTGCCGAGGCATATTTGAACGCCGAGGGCCACGAGGACGGCACCTTTGAGCCCGATGAGCTGGTCTCCGCGGGTGATGTGCGGGAGTTCCTGGGCAACTTCGCCGGGGTGTTCGGCACCAACGCCGTGGCCGTGGATGAGCTGACCACGCTCGCCAGCGATGACGGCGAGGCCGTGCTCAACTGCGACGAGGTCCTTGCCCAGTTCTTTGGCGAGGAGTACACCTCCGCCAAGGACCAGGACGACCAGCTGGACCCCGCGGCCTGAGCCGCGTATTCTCCGCAAAAACGCGCAAAAAAGCCCCGGGAGCAATCCCGGGGCTTTCCCTATGCCTCCGCCGGAAAGGCCAGGGCTTCCAGCCCGGCCCGGTCCAGCACCGCCACCGAGCGGTAGCCCAGCTCCGCCAGGCCCAGGGCGGATAGCTCCCCCAGCACCCGGCTCACCGTCACCCGGGACAGGCCCACCGCCTGGCCGATGCCCTCGTGGGTGGTTTTGAGCGTCCGACCGGGCTGGGCCAGCAGCCACCGGGCCACCCGCTGCCGGGCGGGCAGGGCGGAGGACTCCACATGGCCGGACAGCATACGCACCGTCCGCGCCAGATACTGGAGCATGGGCAGGGCCAGCTCCGGGTGGCGTTGGAAGGCGGCGTCCAGCTGGGCCCGGTCCACAGACAGGATGAGGCAGTCCTCCAGCGCCATGGCGGAGGTCACCCGGGGGCAGCCGTCGAAGAAAGACGCCTCTCCCATCAGGTCCCCGGCGCGGTGGACGGCCAGCACCCGCTCCTCCCCGTCTCCCGTGCTGATGAAGCTGCGCGCCGTGCCGGAGATCAGGTAATAGAAGCGGTCCGGGCGGGCGCCCTGGAGGTAGACCAGCTGTCCCGCCCGGTATTTTCTGGGGCGCCGCCCCTCCGCCAACAGGTCCCAAGCCGCCATCACGTCCACCTCGCGGGTCCGGCCGAACGCCGGGCTTATTTTATATGCCGCATTGTATCACGGTTTGCATTTTTCGGGGAAAAGTTCTGGCATAATGAGTGCACAATATTTTGAAGGAGGGCTTTTCATGGGCATGACCATGACCCAGAAGATTCTGGCCCGTGCGGCGGGGCTGGACCGGGTGGAGGCCGGCCAGCTCATTGAGGGGAAGCTGGACCTGGTGCTGGGCAACGACATCACCACCCCGGTGGCCATCACGGAGTTTAAAAAGGCGGGGCTGTCCGCGGTGTTCGACCGGGACAGGATCGCCATCGTGCTGGACCACTCCACCCCCTGCAAGGACATCAAGTCCGCCCAGCTGTGCGCCGCCTGCCGGGAGTTTGCCAGGGAGCATTCCGTCACCCACTTCTACGATGTGGGCCGCATGGGCATTGAGCACGCCCTGCTGCCGGAACAGGGCCTGACCGCCCCCGGCGAGGTCATCATCGGCGCGGACTCCCACACCTGCACCTACGGGGCCCTGGGCGCTTTCTCCACCGGCGTGGGCTCCACCGACATGGCGGCGGGCATGGCCACGGGGCTGGCCTGGTTCAAGGTGCCGTCCGCCATCAAGGTGACGCTGACAGGCAAGCTGGGCCCCTATGTCAGCGGCAAGGACGTGATCCTCCATCTCATCGGCATGATCGGGGTGGACGGGGCGCTGTACCAGTCCCTGGAGTTCGCCGGGGAGGGCGTGGCTTCCCTGGACATGGACGACCGCTTCACCATCTGCAACATGGCCATTGAGGCCGGGGCCAAAAACGGCATTTTCCCGGTGGATGCAAAGACGCTGGACTACTTAAAGGGCCGGGTGGGCCGGGAATTCACCGCTTTCGAGGCGGACCCGGACGCGGAATATGCGAAAGAAATCGCCATCGACCTGTCCGCCCTGCGGCCCACAGTGGCCTTCCCCCACCTGCCCTCCAACACCAGGACGGTGGACGAGGCGGCGGGCAAGCCCATCCAGCAGGTGGTCATCGGCTCATGCACCAACGGGCGGCTGAAAGACCTGCGGGAGGCCGCGGCGGTCCTCCGGGGCCGGAAGGTGGCGGATGGGGTGCGGTGCATCGTCATCCCCGCCACCCAGCAGATCTACCTGGACGCCATGGCGGAGGGGCTGGTGGCCGACTTCATCCAGGCGGGCGCGGTGGTGTCCACCCCCACCTGTGGGCCCTGCCTGGGGGGGCACATGGGGGTTTTGTCCGACAACGAGTGGGCCATCTCCACCACAAACCGCAATTTTGTGGGCCGCATGGGTCCCACCAGCTCCATGATTATCCTGGCCAGCCCCGCCGTGGCGGCGGCGTCCGCCGTGACGGGCGTGGTCACGGATCCGGCAAGCCTTTGAGTGGAGTTTTGTTCCTTTTCTTGAAAGAAAAGGAACCGAAAAGAACTTTTAGACTGTTTCTAATATGAGTTGTGCTATGAATGACCGCGCATTTCACGGGAAATTTTCTCATGTATTTGTTTTGAATAGAAATAGTTTAAAAGTCTTTCTTTTTGCTTCTTTTTCTTTCCTCAGAAAGAAAAAGAAGGCCCTTGACCTTAAAAAGGAGGACATTTATGAAAATTTACAAATACGGCGACAACGTGGACACCGACGTCATCATCCCCGCCCGGTACCTGAACAATCCGGATGAGAAGTCCCTGGCGGCCCACTGCATGGAGGACATCGACGCCGGCTTCGCCTCCACCGTGGAGGCGGGGGACATCGTGGTGGGCGGAAACAACTTCGGCTGCGGCTCCAGCCGGGAGCACGCTCCCCTGGCCATCAAGGCCTGCGGGGTGAAGTGCGTCATTGCCAAGAGCTTCGCCCGCATCTTCTACCGCAACGCCATCAACATCGGCTTCCCCATCCTGGAGTGTCCCGAGGCGGTGGACGGCATCGGCGCCGGGGACGCGGTGAGCGTGGATTTTGCCAGCGGCGTCATTGTCAACGAGACGACGGGGAAAACCTTCCAGGCTGCGCCCTTCCCGGAGTTCGTCAATGGGATCATTGACAACGGCGGGCTGCTGAACTCCCTGAAAGCGAGGGGGGTGGCGAAGTGAATTACAAGATTGCCCTGATCCGGGGGGACGGCATCGGCCCGGAGATCGTAAACGAGACGGTGAAGGTCATTGACAGGGTGGGGGAGAGGTTCGGCCACACCTTTGACTACGTGGACGTGCTGCTGGGCGGCTGCGCCACCGACGCGGTGGGGGTGAGCTACCCCGAGGGCACGGCGGAGCTGTGCAAAAGCTGCGACGCGGTGCTGCTGGGGGCGGTGGGCGGTCCCAAATGGGGCAGCGACAAGCCCGCCGGGCAGCGCCCGGAGACCGCCCTGCTGGCCATCCGCAAGGACCTGGGGCTGTACGCCAACCTGCGCCCCGCGGCCCTGCGGCCCGCCCTGGCGGAGGCCTGCCCGCTGAAAAAGGAGACGGCGGAGAAGGGCATCGACCTGCTGATGGTGCGGGAGCTCACCGGCGGCATCTACTTCGGCAGGCGGGACCGCTATCAGACCGAGGACCGGGGGATGGAGGCCACCGACCTGATGGCCTATTCCGAGAAGGAGATTGAGCGCATCGGACGCCGGGCCTTTGAGATGGCCCGCCTGCGGCGGAAAAAGGTGTCCAGCGTGGACAAGGCCAACGTGCTGGAGACCTCCCGGCTGTGGCGGTCGGTCATGCACAGGCTGGCGTCGGAATACCCCGACGTGGCCTATGAGGACGTGCTGGTGGACAACTGCGCCATGCAGCTGGTGCGGGACCCGGGACAGTTCGACGTGGTGGTGACGGAGAATATGTTCGGCGATATCCTGTCCGACGAGGCGTCCATGATTACCGGGTCCATCGGCCTGCTGCCCTCCGCCTCCATGGGGGACGGTGCCCCGGCGCTGTACGAGCCCATCCACGGCTCCGCCCCGGACATCGCGGGCCAGGACAAAGCCAACCCCATCGCCACCATCCTGTCCGCGGCCATGATGTTCCGCTACTCCTTTAAGCTGGCCGCCGAGGCGGACGCCGTCGAGGCGGCGGTGGACAAGGCGCTGGCGGACGGCTGGCGCACCGCCGATATCGCCCGTGCGGGGGAGAGCGCCATCGGCACTCGGAAAATGGGCGAGATCATCCGCTCGAATATTTGAGCAAACGGCCGGGACGGAGACGTTCCGGCCGTTCCATTGTCTCCTTGCAATGAGCGGCGTCCCGTGATAAAATAGGCTATATAAGGGGCAATCAAGATGAGAAGCGATATTTTGAACTATTTGCGGGGGGAGCTCCGGCGCCGCTGTGGGCAGCCCTCCAATCAATTTGGGATGGGCGTGTACGATCATATTGAGGCAGTGGTCAAAAACGGAGCTTTTTTGGCGGAGCGGTACGGAGCGGACAAAGAGGTTGTGATGATCGCGGCATGGCTCCACGATATTGCGTCTGTCACCGATTACGGCCTGTATCCCGGCCACCACATCCACGGGGCGGAGATGGCCCAGGGCATCCTGTCCCAATGGGATTATGAGCCGGAAAAGATCGCGCTGGTGCAAAGCTGCATCCGCAGCCACCGGGGCAGCGTGTCCCTGGACCGGGAGAGTGTGGAGGAGCTGTGCGTGGCGGACGCGGACGCGGCCTCTCATTTTGACAGCCTGCCCAGCCTGCTGTATCTGGCCTACCGGGAGCGGGGCATGGAGTTTGAGGAAGGGAAGAAATTCGTGAAGGAAAAACTGGAGCGGAGCTTTCAAAAGCTGTCGCCCCGGAGCAGGGAGCTCTATCGAAACAAATACCGGCAGGTCATGGACATACTGAACGGATAGAGAGAAGGGGAGAGAGGACATGGTTTTAGCCATCGACATCGGCAACATCCGCACCACCATCGCCCTGTTCACGGAGGAGGGGGCGCTGTCCTTCCAGTCGGAGCTGGAGACCGACGCCAAAATGACCGACGACCGCTGCGCCATCGACCTGATGGGGGTGTTCGCCCTCTACCAGGCGGAGCTGGGCGGGGTGGACGGGGCCATTTTGTCCAGCGTGGTGCCTCCCATCACCGGGGCCTATGCCCGCACCCTGCGGCGGCTCACCGGCAAGCCCCCCCTGGTGGTGGGTCCGGGGCTGAAAACGGGCCTCAACATCAAGGCGGAGATCCACAACCAGCTGGGCAGCGACATCGTGGCCTCCTGCGTGGCCGCCGCCGCCCTCTATCCCGCCCCCGCCATCGTCGTCAACTCCCGCACCGCCGTGACGTTTTCCTATCTGAGCGCGCGCGCGTTTGAGGGCTGCGCCATTATGCCGGGCATTGACATCGCCCTGGAGGCCCTGTCCCGGAACGGGGCCCAGCTCCCCCAAATCGGCCTGGCCCAGGTGGACACCCCCCTGGGGCGCAACACGGTGGACTCCATGCGGGCTGGGGTGCTGTACGGCTACAGCGGCGCCTTCGACCGGGTGATCGAGTCCCTGGAGGAGGCCGCCGGGGCCAAAGCCGCCGTGGTGGTGGCCACGGGGGGGCGCGCCCCCTCCCTCTACCGGCTGTGCCGCCGGGAGATCAAGTATGACCACGACCTGCTGGTGAAGGGGCTGTACCACCTCTACCGCAGGAACGTCCGGCATTGAGCGGAAAGGAAGGAATCTCTAGATGAATACGAAACAGTGGACCGCAATGCTTCTGGGCGGGGCCCTGGCCCTGTCGCTGCTGGCCGGCTGCGCCGGGGAGGCGCCCCCCGCCGCCACGGACGCCCCGCCGGACGCCTCTCCGGCCGAAACCGCGGACCCCGCCCTGGGGGACGCCGCCGCCCTGGGCTCCATGGCGTCCTTCACGGCGGGCGATTTGGACGGCGGCGCGTTCACCCAGGAAGACATCGCCGCCAAGGACATGACGGTGGTGAATTTCTGGTCCGTCACCTGCCGCCCCTGCGTGGCCGAGATGCCCGATTTGGCGGCGTTTGAGCGCGTCCTGCCGGACAATGTGCGGCTCATCACCGTCTGCCTGGACGCGGGTGAGGATGGGCAGGACGCCCGGCCCATTCTGGAGGCGGCCGGATACGGCGGCGTCACCCTGATTTCCGGCGACGGCGACCTGGCTGCGCTGTGCTATAACATCATGTCCATCCCCACCACGGTGTTCGTGGACAGCGAGGGCAGGCTGATCGGGGACGCCATGGTGGGCGGCGGCCACAAGGACCTGTCCGCCGTCTACCTGGCGGCGCTGAACAACGCCCTGGAGGCGGTGGGAAAGGACGCGGTGAGCCTTGAAGAGGAGTGACGGCGTGGGCGTACTCCGGGGGGCCGCGGTGGTGCTGGGGCTGGCGTTTCTAGCGGCCGGCATCCTGCGGCGGGAGCATCTGGAGGTGCTGCAAAAGGCGGTGAGGGTGTGTCTGGAGTGCATCGGGATCGGGTAAAAAGAAGGCGGCCGTCCTTCCAGCGGGCCATGCAGCTGGCCTGCGCCGCCCTGTTCAACGGCTACGCCGCGGGCTTCGGCAGGGGGAGGATCTTCACCGGCCCCACCAAGATGGTGTGCGTGCCGGTGCTCAACTGCTATTCCTGCCCGGGGGCGCTGGGGGCCTGCCCCATCGGCGCGCTCCAGACCGCCCTGGGGGCCCGGCACCACGTCCCGTTCTACGTGCTGGGTACGCTGATGCTGTTCGGCGCGGCGCTGGGCCGCGCGGTGTGCGGCCTGATGTGCCCCTTCGGGCTGGTGCAGGACCTGCTCCACAAAATCCCCGTGCCCAAGCGGAAGGTGCCCGGGCGGATCGACCGCCCCGCCCGCTATGTGAAGTACGGGGTGCTGGCCCTGCTGGTGGTGGGCCTGCCCGCCCTGCTGGGGGCGGGGGGCGGCGTGGCGGACCCGCTGTTCTGCAAGTACCTGTGCCCCGCCGGCACCCTGGAGGGCGGCATCCCCCTGCTGCTGGCCAACCCATCCCTGCGGCAGGCGGCGGGGCTGCTGTTCGGCTGGAAAACCCTGGTGCTGATCGCCGTGCTGGCCCTGTCCGCGGCGGTCCACCGGCCCTTCTGCAAGTACTTGTGCCCTCTGGGGGCGTTCTACGCCCTGTTCAACCGCTTCAGCTTTTACCAGCTGCGCCTGGACGGGGACAAATGCGTCCGCTGCGGCCAGTGCGAGCGGGCCTGCCCTATGGACGTGGAGGTCACAAAGAACATTCGGAGCCCCGAGTGCATCCGCTGCGGGAGGTGCAAAGCCGTCTGCCCCACCGGGGCCATTTCCTCCGGCTTTGCCACGGGGCCGGAGGCGGCCGCCGCGGGGGAGCCGTGACGGCCGGGCCAAAACTTGCGAAATCCGCTCTTGTTTTTGGGGGAGGAATAGCATATAATATCATGGTTTGAAGCGGTTGAGCAATATCCCCGCGCCTCCGCCGCCGGACGGCGGGGCGGATAGAGAGGAACGCCATGACTGACAACGTGATTATTTCGATCAAAGGCAAGCAGCTGTATGCCGAGAGCAGCCCCGACGAGATGGAGCTGGTGACATCCGGCACCCTGCACTGGGACGACCAGGGGGGATGCACCGTCACCTATCAGGAGAGCGAGCTCACCGGCCTGGAGGGCACCACCACCCGCCTGCACATCCATGGGCGGCGCGTTATCCTCCTGCGGGAGGGGAGCATCAACTCCCAGATGGTGTTTGAGGAGGGGCGGCGGCACCTGTCCATGTACGAGACCCCCTACGGCGAGCTGTCCATCGGGGTGAGCACCAAGCGGATGCGCTCTACCCTGGACGAGGCGGGGGGCGACCTGGAGATCGACTACGCCATTGAGATCGACAACCTGGTGGCGGGCCAGAACCTGTTCCGCATGAACGTGAAGAAAAATCCCACCCTGCGGCAGTGAGTTACTTTTTCTCGAGAGAAAAAATAACCAAAAAGAGCTTTCATTTGATTCTAGCGCACCACGTAAATTTAAGTTTCCGCTCGGTGACGGTACGGCTTTGTCCCTGGAATGGGGTTCTGCGGGGCGGGATGTTGAAGAAAGGGAGTTTTTACCTATGGCAAATCTGATCCAGGCCGCCCGGGAGCAGGTGGCCCAGCTGACCCAGGCCGCCTATGAGAAGGCCGCCGCTCAAGGGCTGCTTCCGGCGGGACAGGCCATCCAGGGCACCGTGGAGGTGCCCAAGGACAGCAAAAATGGGGATTTTGCCTCCTCCTTCGCCATGGCCGGGGCCAAGGCCCTCCATATGGCCCCCCGGCAGATCGCCCAGATCGTGCTGGACCACCTGGAGCTGGAGGGCACCCTCTTCCAGCGGGCGGAGATCGCCGGGCCCGGCTTCCTGAACTTTTTCTACGCTCCCCGCTGGTACGGCGCGGTGCTGTCCGCCGTGGAGGACGACCCGGAGGGCTACGGGGCCTGTGACGAGGGCGGGGGCCGGAAGGTGATGGTGGAGTTTGTGTCCGCCAACCCCACCGGCCCCATGCACATGGGCAACGCCCGGGGCGGCGTGCTGGGGGACACCCTGGCCAACGTGCTGGCGCGGGCGGGCTGGGACGCCTGGAAGGAGTTCTACGTCAACGACGCGGGCAACCAGATCCACAAGTTTGCCATGTCCATCCACGCCCGGTATATGCAGCTGCTGCTGGGGGAGGAGAATGTCCCCTTCCCGAAGGACGGCTACCAGGGCGACGACATCCGGGAGCTGGCCCAGGCGTTTCGCGAGATTCACGGGGACGCCTACCGGGACGCCCCAGAGGACAAGTGGCTGGCCGACATGAGCCGCTTCGGCCTGGAGCGCAATATTCCCAAAATGAAGGACGACCTGCGCAAGTACGGCATTGAGTATGACCAGTGGTTCTTTGAGTCGGAACTCCACGAATCGGGCTACGTGGCGGAGACGGTGGCCCTGCTGGGGGAAAAGGGCTGGACCTATGAGAAGGAAGGGGCCCTGTGGCTGAACACCACCGGGCTGCTGAAGGAGAAATACATCCGGGAGGGCAAGACCCGGGAGCAGGCGGACAAGCTGGACCTGAAGGATGACGTGCTGCGCCGGGCCAACGGGTTCTACACCTACTTTGCCGCCGACATCGCCTACCACCGCAATAAGTTTGAAAAGCGGGGCTTTGACAAGGTCATCAACGTGTGGGGGGCGGACCACCACGGCCATGTGGCCCGGCTCCAGGCGGCGCTGGATGGGCTGGGGCTGGACGGCTCCCGCCGGCTGGTCATCGTGCTGATGCAGCTGGTGAACCTGCTCCAGGACGGCAAGCCGGTGCGTATGTCCAAGCGGACGGGCAAGGCCATCGCCCTCCACGACCTGCTGGACGAGATCAGCGTAGACGCCGCCCGCTACTACTTCAACAACCGGGCGGCCACCAGTCCCCTGGATTTCGACCTGGACCTGGCGGTGCGGCAGGACAGTGACAACCCGGTGTACTATGTGCAGTACGCCCACGCACGCATCTGTTCTCTGATCGAGCGCATGAAGGAGGCCGGGGCCGAGGTCTGCCCCGCCCGGGAGGTGGACGCCCGCGCGCTCGCCCAGCCCGAGGAGCTGGCCCTGGTCAAGACGCTGGCCCAGTACCCGGAGGAGATCCGCCTGGCCGCCCGGGACTACGACCCCAGCCGCATCAATCGGTATTTGACCACCCTGGCGGGGGATTTCCACCGTTTCTACAACGCCTGCCGCTGTATGGTGGACGACCCCTGCCTCCAGGCCGCCCGCCTCAAGCTGGCGGACAGCGTCCGGCTGGTGCTGGCCAACGGGCTGGGCCTGCTGGGGGTCAGCGCGCCCAGGAAGATGTGATAAGAAGCGCGGAGCCGTCGTGAGCAGCGAGGATGGGGCGGGACCCGGAATTTCCCGGAAAAATTTTTGCCCGGGACTTGCAATCCACCGTAAACCGTGGTAAAATAACCGGGTAATGTAAGGTTAGAAAGGAGTGAGGCGCGGGCCTCACTCCTTCTTTTGGAAGTGCGAGGATAGCCGCGCATTGACAACACTGGAGAGGAGCCTCATCATGGCAAAGGTGACTGATGCGGTGGCCGAGCTGGCCCGCCCTATCGCGGAGCGGGCGGGCTGCACCCTGTGGGATGTGGAATATGTGAAAGAGGCCGGGGAGTGGTTCCTCCGGGTGTACATCGACCGGGAGGGCGGCGTGGACCTGGATTGCTGCGAGGCGGTGTCCCGGCCCCTGTCCGACGCCCTGGACGAGGCCGATCCCATCCCGGGTAGCTACACCTTCGAGGTGTCCTCCGCCGGGCTGGGCCGGGCGCTGAAGCGGCCCGAACACTTCGCCCAGTGTATGGGGCGGAAGGTGGATCTGCGGCTCTACCGCCCGGTGGACGGCGGCAAGGAGCGCACCGGCATCCTCACCGGCTATGAGGACGGGGCCGTGTCTGTGGACGGCGTCCGTTTTGAGAAGAAAGACGTGGCCCAGGTGCGGCTCCACGTCGAGTTTTGAAGGAGCTGAAGGTCAACATGGCTAAGAAAAAGATCGCCGCAAAAAGCACGGAGCTGGACGCCAAGGAATTTTTCGCCGCCATCTCCGATATTGAGAAGGAAAAGGGCATCCCCAAAAGCTATATGCTGGAGAAGATCACCCAGGCTTTGGTGGCCGCCTACAAAAAGGACCACGAGGGCATCACCGACAACGTGGTGGTGGACGCCAACGAGGAACTGGGCTCCGTGCGTATGTTCGTCAAGAAGGACGTGGTGGAGGCGGTGGACAATCCCCACACCGAGATCAGCCTGGCGGACGCCCAGAACGCTCTGCCCCGGGCCCAGCTGGGCGACGTGCTGCGCATTGAGATCAAACCCAAAAATTTTGGGCGCATTGCCGCTCAGACCGCCCGCCAGGTCATCATCCAGGGGATGCGGGAGGCGGAGCGCGGCATGATCTTTGATGAGTTCTCCGCCAAGCAGCATGAAATCCTCACCGGCACCGTCACCCGGGTGGACGAGCGCAACGGCTCGGTGGCTATCCGGCTCACCTCCGGCTCCGAGTTCACCGACGCCTTCCTGTCCGCCGGGGAGCAGGTGAAGGACGAGGTCATCCGGGAGGGTGACCGGGTCCGGGTGTATGTGGTGGAGGTCCGTCAGGCCAACCGGGGCCCCCAGGTGCTCATCTCCCGCACCCATCCCGGGCTGGTGAAGCGGCTGTTCGAGCTGGAGGTCCCTGAGATTCATGACGGCACTGTGCAGATCATGTCCACCGCCCGGGAGGCGGGCAGCCGCACCAAGCTGGCTGTGTGGAGCGACGACGAGAACGTGGACCCCATCGGCGCTTGCGTGGGCCCCCGGGGCCAGCGGGTCAACGCCGTGGTGGAGGAGCTGCGGGGCGAGAAGGTGGACATCATCAAGTGGTCGGAGGACCCCGGCCAGTACGTGGCCGCCGCCCTGGCTCCCGCCGACGTGATCAGCGTCACCGAGCTGGAGGAGGGCAAGAGCTGCCGGGTGGTGGTGCCCGACGACCAGCTTTCCCTGGCCATCGGCAAAGAGGGCCAGAACGCCCGTCTGGCCGCCCGGCTCACAGGATACAAGATTGATATCCGCCCCGCCAGCGACCCCGAGCCCCCCGAGGAAGAGGACCCTAAACCTCCGAAGGGCGCCAAGTACGTCTGCAAGGTCTGCGGCTATGTCGCCGGGGCGGAGAAGCCCGCCGGCGGGGGTTGCCCCGTTTGCGCTGAGTCGCAGTTTGTGAATATAAACGACGCAGTTGAGAGCGGCGAGGAAGATATCAAGATCGAGGAGTAATTTCTCAGAAAGGGGGAGCACGCAGTGCCCAAGAAAATACCCATGCGCCAATGCCTTGGCTGCCGGGAGATGAAGCCTAAGCCGGAGCTGATCCGGGTGGTGCGCTCTCCCGAGGGGGAACTGTCGCTGGATTTCCGGGGAAAAAAGCCAGGCCGGGGGGCCTACCTGTGCCCCGATCCCGCCTGCCTGGCCCGGGCCAAGAAGAGCCGCGCCCTGGAACGGGCCCTGTCCGCCCCCATGCCGCCGGATGTTTGGGAGGCGCTGGAGGCGCAGATGAAAGCGGGTGACGGCGGTGACTAGCAATGCCCTGTCCCTGCTGGGCCTGGCCCTGCGGGGAGGAAACCTTGCCGTGGGCGAGGAGCCGGTGGGGGAAGCCTGTAAGACCGGCCGCGCCAGGCTGGTGCTCACCGCCGCCGACGCCAGCCGGAACAGCGTGGACCGCGCCCGCCGCTGGGCGGAAAACGGGGGCGTCCCGTGGCTCACCGTTCCCTGGGGCAAGGAAGCCTTGGGCGGGGCGCTGGGCCGCGGCAGCTGCGCCATGGCGGCGCTGACCGACCGGGGCTTGGCGGCGGCCCTGATTCGGAAGCTGGCGGAGGCCGACCCGGCATACCAGCCGCTGGCCGGGGATTGGGCAGGGGAGGTCCCCCGCCCCCAGCCGATGAAGAAAAAGAAGCCGCGGGCCCGGAAAAAGCCCGCTGTCCGTGAGATTTAGGAGGTGGCCTGTTTGAGCCTTGCGAAACTGAACGCCCGGGATGTGGCAAAGGACTTTGGGATGCAAGCCAAAGCGATTACCGCCATTCTGGCCGAGCATACAAAGGAGAATGTGTCTCCCACTAAGATCCTGTCCGACCGGGAGCTTTCCATTGTTTTTGAGCACCTGACCCAGCACAACCAGGTGGACTCCATCGAGTCCATCTACGCCGACGTGTATCACGAGCCCGGCCGGGAGGCCGCCGCCCCCAAGGCTGCGCCTCCGCAGGACGGAAAGCCGTCCTCCGCGCCCAAGGATCAGGGCAAGGCGGCCGCCCCCGCCGCGGTCCAGAAGGAGCAGCCCAAACAGGCGGCTCCCGCCAAGCCCATGAGCCGCACGCCGGAGAAGAAGGTAGTGGACACCCGCAAGGGCGGCGGCGTCAACCTGGAGAAGTATGACCAGCGGCTGGAGGACCTGGCCCCGGACAAGGCCAATCGGATGCAGACCGGCAAGCAGAAGTTCCAGAATCGGAACAGCAAAAACCGAAACCAGAGCTTTGGCAGCAAGCGCAAGCAGGAGGAAGCGGAGAAAATGCGCCGCCTCCAGCTGGAGATCGCCAAAAAGACCCCGCTCACGGTCAAGATCCCCGACGAGATTGGGGTGGGCGAGCTGGCCTCCCGGATGAAAAAGACCGGCGCGGAGGTGGTCAAGTGCCTGATCCGCAACGGCGTCATGGCCTCCCTGTCCGACATCATCGACTACGACACCGCCGCCCTGGTGGCCATGGAGCTGGGCTGCAAGGTGGAGAAGGAAGTCATCGTCACCATTGAGGAGCGGCTCATCGACACCGCCGAGGACAAGGAGGAGGACTTGGTCCCCCGGGCCCCGGTGGTGGTGGTCATGGGCCACGTGGACCACGGCAAGACCTCCCTGCTGGACTATATCCGCCACGCCAACGTGGTGTCCGGCGAGGCTGGCGGCATCACCCAGCACATCGGCGCCTACCAGGTGGAGGTGAACGGCAAGCCCATCACCTTCCTGGACACGCCGGGCCACGAGGCCTTCACCGCCATGCGGGCCCGGGGCGCCATGATTACCGACGTGGCCATCCTGGTGGTGGCCGCCGACGACGGCATCATGCCCCAGACCATTGAGTCCATCAACCACGCCAAGGCCGCCGACATCCCCATCATCGTGGCCATCAACAAGATGGATAAGCCGGAGGCCAACCCCGAGCGGATCAAGCAGCAGCTCACCGAGCACGAGCTGGTGCCCGACGAGTGGGGCGGCGACACCGTGGTGTGCCCCATCTCCGCCAAGACGGGCATGGGCATTGAGAACCTGCTGGAGATGGTCACCCTCACCGCCGAGATGCGGGAGCTGAAGGCCAACCCCAACCGCACCGCCCACGGCGCGGTGATCGAGGCCCGGCTGGACAAGGGCCGGGGCCCCGTGGCCACCCTGCTGGTGCAGAACGGCACCCTGAAGCAGGGCGACGTAATTATTGCCGGCATGGCGGTGGGCCGCGTCCGGGCCATGACCGACTACAAGGGCAACAAGGTCACGGAGGCGGGGCCCTCCGTGCCGGTGGAGATCATCGGCATGGGCGAGGTGCCCGGCGCGGGCGACGATTTCCACGCCGTGGCCGACGAGCGCATGGCCCGGGAGCTGGTGGAGCAGCGCAAGGCGGAGATGAAGAACGCCACCACCGGCGCGGCCAAGCAGAAGGTGTCCCTGGAGGAGCTGTTCAGCCAGATCCAGGCGGGCGAGATGAAGGACCTGAACATCATCGTCAAGGCGGACGTCCAGGGCTCCGCCGAGGCCGTCAAGGCCAGCCTGGAGAAGATCTCCAACGAGGAGGTCCGGGTGCGGGTGATCCACTGCGCCGTGGGCGCCATCAGCGAGAACGACGTGATGCTGGCTACCACCTCCAACGCCATTATTGTGGGCTTCAACGTCCGCCCGGACAAGAACGCCGCCGACTCCGCCGCCCGGAACAAGGTGGATATGCGGATGTACCGGGTGATCTACGACTGCATCAACGAGATCGAGTCCGCCATGAAGGGTATGCTGGCCCCCAAGTTCAAGGAAGTGGCCCTGGGTCAGGCCGAGGTGCGCCAGGTGTACAAGATCACCGGGGTGGGCTTCGTGGCCGGGTGCTACGTCACCGACGGCAAGGTGGCCCGGAACGCCCAGATCCGCCTGGTCCGGGACGGCATCGTCATCCACGAGGGCGTGATGAATTCCCTTCAGCGCTTCAAGGACAGCGTGAAGGAGGTCGCCCGGGGCTACGAGTGCGGCATCGGTATCGAGAAGTACAGCGACATCAAGGAGGGCGACGTGATCGAGGCCTTCGTGATGGAGCAGATAGAAGTGTGATTTCGCAGGGGCGGGCGGTTTCGCCCGCCCCGTTTTCGTGGGGAGGAGCACGCATGAGCTGCGTCTATTTGCTGGCGGCGGACCGGGAACTCCCGCTGGTCGATTGTCAGGAATTTCGCGTGAAAACCATCCACAAAACTGCGGTCGGAATGGATGCGGGATTCAAGCTGGAACCTCACCGGTACTACCGCGAGAGTGTGGATGAACTGGGCTATCCGATGAAACACTATCAATATGAGCTATCCTTAGAAGCGGACGAGAGAGATCTGGCCAGCCTGAAGCAATATCTGGCTGAACACTTTTTCCCTGGCGAGACGGTGGAACTCTGGCACATATGGGTGGGAGAATACCGCCGCCTGATCCGCTATCACGGAACCCTGTCAGAGCTTGACATGGACACGGTCAGGCAGTTTTTGGACACGGAACAGGCTTGCTTTACCGTTGCAATTTAAAAAGGAGGAACTTATGCCAAGCAATCGCATTGGACGCGTCAACGAGGAGATCCAGCGGGAGCTGGCCTCCCTCATCCCCACGGTGAAGGACCCCCGGGTGGCCGGGGCGGGCATGGTGTCCGTCACCGCCGTGGAGACCACCCCCGACCTGAAATACGCCAAAATCTACGTCAGCGCCCTGAATAAGGACAGCAGCGCCCAGCTTTTGAAGGGGCTGAAGTCCGCGGCGGGCTACCTGCGCCGGGAGCTGGGCCGGGCCCTGAACCTGCGCAACACCCCGGAGCTGTCCTTTGTGCGGGACGACTCCATCGACAAGGGGGCCCATATCCTGGACCTGCTGCGCAACCCCGATGTGGTCAAGCCCCCCAATCCCGCCAACGCCCACATCGTGCTGGATGAGGAGGAGTGAACTATGGACTACCGGGAAGCGGCTGAATTTTTGAAACACCGCGACAATTATCTGATTTTGACCCACAAGCGGCCCGACGGGGACACCATCGGCTGCGCCGCTGGACTGTGCCGCGCCCTGCGGGGGCTGGGCAAAACGGCCTATATTCTGCCAAACGAGGACGTCATTCCCCTGCTGGGGGGCTACCTGGACGGGCTCACCGCCCCGGACGGCTTCACTTCGGACACGGTGGTGAGCACCGACGTGGCCACGGAGAACCTGCTGCCAGACAGCGCCGCGCTTTACAAGGGCAGGATCGACCTGGCCATCGACCACCACCCCTCCCAGGAGTTTTTCGCCAGGGAGACCTGCCTGGAGGCGGACAAGGCCGCCTGCGGCGAGATCATCTGGAAGATCTGCGGCGAGCTGGGGGTGATGGACAGGGAGATCGCCACGCCGCTGTATGTGGCGGTGTCCACCGACTGCGGCTGCTTTGTCTATTCCAACACCACCCCACACACCCACCGGGTGGCGGCGGCGCTGATGGAGCAGGGCATCCCGGTAAAGGCGCTGAACAAGCGGCATTTCCGCACCAAGTCGATGGCCCGAATGAAGCTGGAGAGTCTGATTTTGCAGAATATGCACCTGTATCACGGCGGCACGGTAGCAGTGGCCCCCATCTCTCTGGAGCTGATCGCTCAGGCCGGCGCCACCAGCGAGGACACGGACGACATCGCCGCCTTCCTGGGCCAGCTCAAGGGCGTGCTCCACACCGCCACCATCCGAGAGCACGAGGGGGGCGAGTGCCGCGTCTCCGTGCGCACCAAGGCGGACGAGCTCAACGCCACCCGGGTGTGCGCCCGGCTGGGAGGCGGCGGGCACAAGGCCGCCTCGGGGTGCACCGTGAAGGGGACGGTGGACGAGGCGGAGAAGGCTATCCTGGCCGCCATCGACGAGCAGTTGAGCCAGCCCAGCCAGGACTGACGCGGCAAGAAAGTAATTTGCGTTTTGGAAGACGGAGGCAATTTGCATGGAACATGGCTCATGGGTTATGCCGACCCACATCATTGCCGGGGCGGGAATTGTCATAAACGAGAGTAATGAAGTCCTTATGGTAAAAACCTACAATGCGGGTTGGGTATTTCCCGGCGGGCAGGTTGAAGTGGGAGAAAATGTAATTGACGCAGTTAAAAGAGAAATTATGGAGGAGGCTGGGGTTGATGTTGAGGTGGGGGAGGTGTTCTGCATCTCCTCTAATACAGGAAAGTATCCCGGCTATAACGGAGTAAAAGAGATACCAACTAAAATCATGCTAGACTTTATATGCAGGGCAAAAGGCGGAGTTCCGAGACCGTCTGATGAAAATTCAGAATCCGCATACGTTCCGAAGGATAAGGTGTTGAATCTGATTCAAACACCGGCCATCATGGAACGGTATAAGGCGTATATGGAGTATGCGGGCAGGCCGACTTATATGGAGTATGTCACGAAGCCATCCTTCCAATTAAAATTAAAACGGCTGATTTGAATTCTGGTCTGACGGGCGCCCGCGAACTCAGTATCGCCCATGCTGCTGCACTGGTTTCCTGGCCGGAAAGGAGATCCCTCTTATGCCAAATGGTATTCTCATCATTGACAAGCCCGCCGGCTGGACCTCCATGGACGTGTGCGCCAAGCTCCGGGGGATGTTCCACGAGAAGCGGGTGGGCCACGCCGGCACCCTGGACCCCATGGCCACCGGGGTGCTGCCCGTGTTCATCGGCCGGGCCACCCGGGCGGTGGAGTTTGCCTCTAATTCCGATAAGGAGTACATCGCCGGATTAAAACTGGGAGTTGTCACCAACACCCAGGACATCACCGGGGACATTGTGGAGGAGCGGCCCGTGGAAGTGAGCGGGGAGCGGCTCCGCCGGGTATTGGAACAATTCACGGGGGATATTGAGCAAATCCCCCCCATGTACTCCGCCATCAAGATCGACGGTAAAAAGCTGTACGAGCTGGCCCGGAAGGGCAGGGAGGTGGAGCGCAGGCCCCGGCCCGTCACCATCCACGCCCTGGAGCTGCTGGGCTGGCCGGCGGCGGGGGAGGATTTTTCTCTCCGGGTGGCCTGCTCCAAGGGTACCTACGTGCGGACGCTCTGCCACGACATCGGGCAGGCCCTGGGCTGCGGGGGCTGCATGAGCTCCCTCCGGCGTGTGAAGGCGGCAGGCTTTACCCTGGCTGATTCTATCACGTTAGAGGCTGTTCAAAAGGCGGTGGATCATGGGGAGGGAGAATCCCTCCTGCTGCCCGTGGACGCCTATTTTGCCGGCCTGCCCATGCTGGTGCTGAAAACCGCCGGGGCGGAGAAGAAGGTCCGCAACGGCGCGTCTCTGGCCGCCCCGGATGTGCCGGACGGGGAGTACCGGGTGTACGGCATGGACAAAACCTTTTTGGCCCTGGGCCGGGTGGCGGACGGGAAGCTGGCCACGGTCAAGAGCTTTTTCCCGGTGTAGGCCGCTCTTCCCGGGAGCAAAGCGGACCCGAAAGGTTTTTAGTCCGCCGCGAAAGCTTTTCACAAATTTTCGGGCTCGCGCCCGGCAACGAGACAGGGAGCTTGGCTGTTATGGAACAACAAAAACGAGTCATCGCGTTGGGTTTTTTTGACGGCGTGCACATGGGCCACGGGGCCCTGCTGCGCACGGTTGCGGAGCGGGCCCGGGTCCTGGGCGCGGCGCCCTGCGCCTTCACCTTTGACCAGAGCCCCGCCGCCGCCGTCACCGGCAGGGCGGTCCCCCTGCTCACCGGGGTGGCCGACCGGGCCCGCCTGATGGAGCAGCTGTACGGCATCCAGGAGGTCATTGTGGCCCCTTTTGAGGTGATGCGGCAGATGGACTGGCGGGACTTCGTGGCCCAGTATTTGCAAAAGGAGCTGGGCGTGGTCCACGTGGTGGCGGGGCACGACTTCCACTTCGGCTACAAGGGGGAGGGCGACCCCCGGCGGCTGGCGGAAAAGTGCCGGGAGCTGGGTATGGGCTGCGACATCATCCCCAAGGTGGAGATCGACGGGGTGACGGTGTCCTCCACCTACATCCGCACCCTGGTGAAGGAGGGCAGGATGGAGCGGGCCCGGTGGTTTTTGGGGCACCCCCACACCCTGTCCGGCCCGGTGGTCCACGGCAGCGAGCTGGGCCGCACCCTGGGTACCCCTACCGCCAATCTGCTGGTGCCCCGCGGGGTCATCGCCCCCGGCTTCGGGGTGTACGCCGGGCGGGTGGTCCTCCCCGGCGGGGAGGAGCGGCTGGCGGTCACCAACGTGGGCACCCGGCCCACGGTGAACGCGGACAAAACGGCGGTTACGGTGGAGCCCTGGATTCTGGACTACCAGGGGGACCTGTACGGACAGGACATCCGGGTGGAATTTTATGCCCGCCTGCGGCCGGAACGGCGGTTCCCCTCCGTGCAGGCCCTGCGGGACGCCATCCTGGAAAACGCCCGGCAGACCCGGGACTATTTCGCCAAAACGCCGAGGTGAGCCGCCATGCCTGCCACATTCATCAATATGGCCCTGATCCTGCTGGGCGGCGGGCTGGGCCTGCTGTTCAAAAACCTCATCAGCCAGCGGCTCATGTCCATCCTCACCCACGCCCTGGGGCTGTGTGTGCTGTGCATCGGCATCAGCAGCGCCCTGGGGACGGAAAATATGCTGTGTGTTATCGTGTGTATGGTGGCGGGCACCGTCATCGGCAGCGCCGTGGACATCGAGCGCCGCCTGGAGGGCGCGGGGGACTTTCTTCGGAGCCGGCTCGTCAAGGGGGATGGGAGCAGCCGGTTTACCGAGGGCTTTGTCAACGCCGCCCTGCTGTTCTGTGTGGGGGCCATGGCCATCACCGGCTCCATCGACGCGGGGCTGAACCATGACTACAGCACCATTGTCTCCAAGGGCGTCATCGACGGCGTCACCTCCATCTCCTTTGCCGCCACAATGGGGGTGGGCGTCATGTTTTCCGTGATCCCGCTGCTGGCCTACCAGGGGGGGATCACCCTGCTGGCGGGATGGGTGGGCCCGTACCTGCCCCCCGCCGTCATCACCGAGATGACCGCCGTGGGCGGGGCGCTCATCATCGCCATCGCCGTCAATATGCTGGAGCTGGGAAAGGAAAAAATCAAGGTGGGCAATATGCTGCCCGCTATGTTCCTCCCCATTGCCTACATACCGCTGGCGGAGTGGCTGGCGGGGCTGTTCTGAGGGGGAGGCGCCGCGGAAGCTGACGCCGTTTAGAAGGTTCGGGCGCGGGCCGCCACGTGCCTGCCGGAAAAGGACCCGGTCCGGCTGAATTCCCTGCCGGGCGCCTCCGCCCCGCTTTTGACATATCCTGAAAATTGGTTGGACCATTCCAAAAGAAACCCTTGCAATGAGAGGAAAAAGGCGGTATACTAGAAAAAGAATATGGGGAACGCCCCAGCTCCCACGCGGCATGACCGGCCCAGCGCATCCGGCTCCATTGCCGCGCCCCTTCGTCCGGCATTTGTTAAAAAAATATCGAACACGGGGGCAGGGTGCGTTCGCTGTTTTCCCAAACTCTATACATTGATAAGGAGGCAATCTGATGTCATTCGTGAAATCCGAGCAGCAGGGCGCTGTGGCCGTCCTCACCATCGACCGCCCCAAGGCCCTCAACGCCCTGAATCCCGAGGTGCTGGCCGACCTGAAGGCCGCTTTCGAGGGCATCGACCAGAACACCGTTCGCTGCGTGGTCCTTACCGGCGAGGGGGAGAAGAGCTTTGTGGCCGGGGCCGACATCGGCTCCATGTCCACCATGACCAAGGCCGAGGGGGAAGCCTTCGGCAAGCTGGGCAATGACATCTTCCTGATGATCGAGAGCTTCCCCCTGCCCGTGATCGCCGCGGTGAACGGCTTCGCCCTGGGCGGCGGCTGTGAGCTGGCCATGTCCTGCGACATCCGCATCTGCTCCGACAACGCCATGTTCGGCCAGCCCGAGGTGGGCCTGGGCATCACCCCCGGTTTCGGCGGCACCCAGCGCCTGCCCCGCATCGTGGGCCTCGGCATGGCCAAGCAGCTGCTGTACACCGCCCGGAATATCGACGCCAACGAGGCGCTGCGCATCGGCCTGGTCAACGCCGTGTACCCCCAGGCCGACCTGATGGAGGCCGCTGTGAAGATGGCCAACACCATCGCCAAGAACGCCCCCATCGCGGTCCGCGCCTGCAAGAAGGCCGTCAACGAGGGGATGCAGGTTTCCATCGACAAGGCGGTGGAGATCGAGGAGAAGCTGTTCGGCGGCTGCTTCGAGACCCACGACCAGGTGGAGGGCATGGCCTGCTTCCTGTCCCGGGAGAAGCCCAAGCCCAAGGCTGTGTTTACCAATAATTAAGCGCATTTAGCCCGAGTGTGACAACAGGTCACTATGAGCGTCATCGGCAGCCCGGACGGTCAGGTGTGGAATATGATTGTCCGGCAGTTCGCGCGCATCGTCCCTGGGGACGAGTCCATACATAACAACAATGAAAAGGGGTATGTCATCATGAAAAAGGTTGGTATCATCGGCGCCGGCACCATGGGTCAGGGCATCGCCAAGGCGTTCGCCCAGAGCGGCTGGACCGTGGCCCTGTGCGACATCAAGCAGGAGTGGGCAGACGGCGGCAAGGCCAAGATCCAGAAGGGCTATGCCAAGCTGGTGGAAAAGGGCAAGATGGACCAGGCCAAGGCCGACGCCACCGTCGCCGCCATCACCGCCGGCCTGAAGGAGGATCTGTGCGCCGACTGCGACCTGATCGTGGAGGCCGCCTTCGAGGATATGAAGGTCAAGCAGACCACCTTCGGCGAGCTAGACAAGATCTGCAAGCCCGAGTGCATCTTTGCCTCCAACACCTCCTCCCTGTCCATCACTGAGATCGGCAAGGGCCTGAGCCGTCCCCTGATCGGGATGCACTTCTTCAACCCCGCCGACCGGATGAAGCTCATTGAGGTCATCGCCGGCGCCAACACCCCCGCCGCCACCGTGGACACCATCACCGAGATCTCCAAGGAGCTGGGCAAGACCCCTGTGCAGGTCAATGAGGCCGCCGGCTTCGTGGTCAACCGTATCCTGATCCCCATGATTAACGAGGCCGCTTTCATCAAGATGGAGGGCGTGTCCAACATCGCCGGCATTGACGCCGCCATGAAGCTGGGCGCGAACCATCCCATGGGCCCCCTGGAACTGGGCGACTTCATCGGCCTGGATATCTGCCTGGCCATCATGGACGTGCTGTACAATGAGACCGGCGACAGCAAGTACCGCGCCTGCCCGCTGATCCGCAAGATGGTTCGGGGCGGCAATCTGGGCGTCAAGTCCGGCAAGGGCTTCTACGTCTACAACGCCGACCGCACCAAGACCGCGGTGGACGAGCTGTAACGATTACATCCTGTCGTAAGCGGGGCTTTTTTACCTGGCGGGCGGCAGGAACCGCAACTCGTTTCCCCAAAATTTACTATACGAAAGAACCCGGGGCGAACCGTTGTTTCGCCCCGGGTTTCTTGTGCATTTTTGCACAAATTTTTTATTAAAATATGTGGGCAGACCATCACTGGTATTCCAACATCGCCCAGAGTTTCCACATATTGTATTTCGGTCGAATGGTGTCGAACTATGTCGATTTATTCCACTTGCAACAAATGATTACTGTATGGATAATAAATACAGAGAGGGAGGTGAATCAAACCTGTGCGGGAACTATTTGTGGAGACTGTGGAGCTGACCGACCAGCATGGGGCGGTCCGGCGCTATGATTATTCCATCCTCATAGGAGAGATGGAAGTAGGGGCGTACGCCTGCGAGAGCTACGGCGTCAGGGTGGCGGAGCAGGGCGGCCCGCAGGCGCAGGCGGAGAATGTGACGTGCAGCGCGGCCCGCATCGACGAGCTCAGCGAACTGCTGATCCGTAACGGCGTGACGCCCGCTACATTTGATGAAGTCTTGTCCGATTGGCTGTAAACTGTCCCACCAGCTGTACTGACCTACCGGCCCCAAATGTACGAAAGTCAGTTCTGCTCTATGGCTGTAAACTGTCCGACGGTCCTAATAAATCAAACAGACGGGGAGGATCTGGGTGAAACCGCGCCTGCGCGGCGTCCTGGATCCTCCCCGTTCTGTTATTCGTCCGTCAGGGCCAGCACCTGGTCCGCCGTCTGGTCCGCCAGTTCGGCAACCCGGTCAAAGTCCACGTAGGGATTGTACAGTGCCTCCAGCCGGTCGTGGGCCGCTTTGGCCTGGCTCAGGCCGGCGATGCCCTCCTCCAGCAGGGCTGACGCGACCCGCCGGGTGAATCGCAGACGAGGCCGGTTGAGGCGGAAAACGTCCCCGTCAGCCATGGCGTCCAGGCGCAGCCTGCGGTAGGCGCGGTGAGGCCAAGGGTCCTCTTGCGTGGAGGTGATAAAGGCCAGGGACAGGCCGGGGAAGATCACATGGGCCAGCCGGTCAGGGGCCATGGGGTCCGGGCAGGCCACGGCGTCATGACCGGCGGCCAAGCCGGCGGTGAGAATGGGGGTGAGCAGATGATGAGCCAGACCATAGTTGTCCGCCAACTCGTACACCCGCTCTGCCTGGGCCTCCACGGTGTTCCACAGGGTGAACGCCCCCCGATGAGTGACGGCGGAGAGGAAGCGCTGGCGGGCATGGCCTTCCCCCTGGTGGGGACTCTTCAGCTCCCGGCCAATGATGCCCGCCGCGCGCTTGGCCAGCCGGAGGCGGACCTCTTCCGTGTCCAGCAGCTCGGTCATGTCCCGGCGCAGCTCTCCCGCCGCCCCCAGGCAGCGGTATACCCGCTTGTAATGGCCCTGGTATTCCGCTGTGGCGGCCAGAATGTCCGACTTTAGGGGTTGCAGCCCAGCCCGGTCATAGAAGCCGCTCAGGTCAACGTAGCGCTCCACCGCGCCGGGGCATTGGGGCTCCACCACGTGGGGCGTGGTGCCAAAAGGACACAAAGGGCGTTCTTTTTCTTTGTAAAGAAAAAGAACCAAAAAGAAACTTTTAATTGCGAAACAGCGTTTCGCATGGGGTTTAGTTTAGAACTTCCAGGTGATCGACACGTTCTGCTGACCTGTTTCTGGGTGCTTCTCACCGATTTCGATGCAGTCGATCAGGCCAACCACCAGCTCCCGGGGGACGGTTTCCAACTTTAGCAGCTCCCGCGCCTTTTCCATCAAGTCGGCTTGCTGTTGGGGCTGCTCCCGGTTTTCAAGTTCCTCGTCGATTTTTCCAAGCCGCCGCTCCAGGCGGCTTTTTTCGTCCAGAAAGGATTGATTCAGCTCCACAAACTGGCTTTCATTGATGACTCCGGCCACCTTATCTAAATACAACGTTTTGAGTGCTTGACTTCGTTTTTCTAACTGAGTCGCAACGGATTTTCGTTCCTGCTCCAACGCCTCCCGACGGGTATCTTTCTGCGGCTGAATGTCCTTGGCATCCAGTTCATAGTAAGTCTGGACATAGTAGCGGATGCGGTCAGATACCAACTCAATAAGCTGATCCAGCCGGACGGAGTGGCGGGTGCACAGCTTGTTCTTCCCACTGTCGGCGTACAGCTTACAGCGGAGATAGGACTGCTTGCCGTTGGAGCACTTACTCATGGTGGAACCGCAGTCAGCGCACTTCACCAGGCCGGACAGTAGGTGGGCCTCCCCAGATCCGTCCGTTTTGGTGCGCAGCTTTAAGCCCCGTTGGACGGCCTCAAAGGTGGCCCGGTCGATGATGGTCTCATGGGTGCCCTCCACTCGGTACCACTGATCCTCCGGCGTGTCGATGATGACCTTGGATTTGTAGCTCACCTTTTTCCTGCGGCCCTGGATCATCACGCCGGTGTACATTTCATTGGTGAGGATGCGTCCTACCGTCACCTTGTTCCACAGGCCGAAGTCGTTTTTTATGGGGTGGTTGCAGGTCCAACCCCGCTCTGACTTGTAGCGAGTGGGGTTGGGCACGCCCTGCTGGTTGAGCAGATAGGCGATGTTCTGCCGCCCGTGGCCTTCCAGGGACCATTGGTAAATCTGGCGCACTACCTCAGCCGCCTCGGGGTCGGGGATGATGTGGTTTTTGTCCGCCGGGTCCTTCCGATAGCCGTAGATGGGGAAACCGCCGATGTACTTGCCCTCCCGCCGCTTCAGGTCAAAGACCATGCGGACGTTTTCGGACAGGTCCTCCAAGTACCACTCGTTCACCAGGCCGTTGATCTGGCGGGCCTTTTTGTTGCCCTTCACTTCTGTGTCGGCGTTGTCTGCCACAGCGATGAAGCGGATGCCCCAAATGGGGAACAGGCCGTGGATGTACTTCTCCACCAGTTCCATGTCGCGGGTAAACCGGGACTGGGACTTGCACAGGACAATTTGGAACTTTTTCTGCCTGGCGGCCTCAATCATGCGGTTGAAGTCCGGGCGGTCGCTGTCCACACCTGAGAAGTCCTCATCGCAGTAGATCGAGTAGATATCCCAGCTGTGGTCGATGGCGTAGTGGGTCAGCAGGGATTTCTGGTTCTGGATGCTCTCGGACTCGGGCTGGTGCTTGTCTTCATCCTCCTTACTCAGTCGTGTATAGATCGCACAAAGGATTTGTTACACCTCCTCAAAGGCGTAACTGCTCACTGCTATGATATCGCAGGAGCAGTCGCGCCGCAAGGATTTATTTGAAAATGCCTGCGCCGATAAAACGGCGCAGGCATCATTTGTAGAGTTCTTTTGTGAGCCAGGCGGTAATAGTCTGATGAACGGTTTTACCGGGGAGATTGGTGCCAGATGGATGGTATTCGATGATAGTCAGAGGTGGGTCTTTCACAAAATCGCCTCCACTCAAAGATATGCTAGTCGAGGTAGAGAATATGAAAAGGCAGATATGCTATTTATCCAAAACCGTCTTCGTCCTTTCGGTAAATATATTTCAAAAGAGTCTTCCGCTCGTTTGAAATTTCTCCACCAAGAACCCGCTCCAACAGCCTCTCCAGCACCCACCCCACTTCCGGCCCCGGTTCGATCCCTGCGGCAATCACATCCCGCCCATTCACCGCCAGATCCTTCAGCGTGAGGCATTGGCGCTCTGCCAGGATCCGCTCCGCTTTGGCCTTGATTTCATCCAACTCCGCCAGACGGTCTTGTACCTTTTCGGGTGCCTGTCCCATATTATCCGCCCGCTTGACCTCTAATAGCTGAAAAAATGCCTCCGATCCCAGCCGGTTGAGCCAGCGGCGGATGACCTGGCTCTTGGGCGGTAGCTGTGTGTCGTGGCGCTCCACCAGCAACACCACCCGCTCCCGGGTCTTGTTGTCGAATTTCAGCGCCCGGAGCATCTGATCCGCCAACTGGGCGCTCACCGCCGGGTGGCCGTAGAAGTGGTCGATCCCCTTTTCATCAGTGGATTTGCAACTGGGCTTGCCAATGTCGTGGAGCAGCATGGCCAGCCGCAGGGTCACATCGGTAGGCGCCCCCTCCACGGCATGGATGGTGTGCTCCCAGCCGCCCCAGCAGTGCCAGGGGTTGTTTTGCTCCAACGTCACCAGCGGGCGCAACTGAGGCCAGAACTGGCAGAACACGTCCGGGTACTGCCGCAAAACGTCCCCGGCGTTTTGGCCCGCCAGCAGCTTGCACAGCTCCGCGTTGATCCGCTCCGCCGCCACCCGATCCAACATAGTTCGGTTTTCATGGACGGCTTGAGCGGTTTGTTCCTCAATTTCATAGCCAAATACGGCGGCAAACCGCAGCGCCCGCATCACCCGCAACCCGTCCTCCTGGAATCGCTGGTTCGGTTCGCCCACACAGCAGATCAGCTCCGCTTTGATATCATCCACGCCGCCAAAGGGGTCGCGCAAATTTCCCTCCAGATCCATAGCAATGGCGTTCATGGTAAAATCCCGGCGGGCCAGATCCTCTTCCAGGTTGGGCACGAAACGCACAAAATCCGGGCGGCGGCTGTCGGAATAGGGCCCCTCCGTGCGGTAGGTGGTGATCTCGTAGGGCTCGTCTCCCTCCAGCACGGTGACCGTGCCGTGTTTCAGGCCGGTCTCGATAACCCGCCGGTCCGCAAAGCACTGTTCCGTCTCCTCCGGCAGAGCGGAGGTGCAGATATCCCAGTCGTGGGGTTCCACACCCCGCAGCAGGTCCCGCACACAGCCGCCCACCAGATAGGCCTCATGGCCCGCGCTGTTCAGCGTTTGGAGGATGCGCCGTGCTCCGTCAGGTATCTCAAAATTCATCCCGCACCACCCTTTCGTTGACCTCCATCTGGAACGCCTCGATTCGAGCCAAATCAGGCGCCTCCGGCAGGGAGGTATTTTGCTTGGCGTAGTCTAACCGCTTTTCCAAATCGTTCAATAGATCATAGAAACCGGCGTTAAAGGTGTGATCTGCCTTCTGATAGCGCCCGTTTCGGATATCCATGAGCAGGTCGTGATCCGCCTCCCGGTAGGTCACGATCTCCTCCTTTTCCAGGATATCCAGGCACATCAGATACAGCCGCACCAGGTGCATGGCGTGCTTGTTCAGGTGGGCGTCGTCCTTCTTTTTGTTTCGGTGGTGGATTTTGTCGTAATTCCGGGTGATCTCCACCAACTCCCCCATCATGCCGGTGAATTCCCGCAGGGGAACCCGCTCCATATTGATGTCCGCCAGCACCTGGGGTTTGCCGCCCGCCTCACCCACAGACAGCCTGATTTGCTCCGGGGTAAAGGTACGGTAGCGCTCCGGGAAGGAGAGCATGGCGTTCTTACAGGAGCCCATGATGTGCCGCTCCTTGACTTTGGCAGGATAGGCATCATGGGCCAGCGCATTTTCCAGCCGCCGGAGCTGCTGCCCCGCATAGCCGCCAAAGGAGTTGACCGCCCGCCGGGAGAGGAACATCTTGCGCTGGTCGAGAAGCCGCCGTCCGATGGGGTTGAGCATAAAATAGTGTTCCGGCCTGCAGCCCAGCAGTTCGATGGTGTTGGGGTTGCAGTTGATGAGCAGACCCAGCAGCTTGTTAAAGGCATATACGGTGGTATCTGTCTCTGTATCTACTACCTGCTCGAAGTCCCCCATGCCCAGCAGATCGGCTTTGCTGTTCAGGGTGCAGCCCCGGATATCAATGTCGGAACCCTCCACGTTGGTGCCGTAGGCGTAGCTGCCGCCATAGGTGAGGAAGATGATATTCTTCCCCAGGTGCGGGTCGGTTTGCAGAAAGCCGTATTCCGGCCTGTCAAGAAGTTTCATTATATGCTCCTCCAACGTTTGAATTCAAATGATAAAAATAGTTTAGGGAATAAAAAAAGCTAAGTCAAGAGAAAAGTGAACGGTCGCACTTTTCCCGACTTAACTTTTTATTTGGCGTTTTGTACCAATGAAGCATTGAAAAATACAGATGTTTCCATTATAATGGAATTGGTTGTTTTGTTTTCAAATTTTTTGCCTATTTGTCTTGTTGTGCAATTCTTTCGTATAGGTTAAGCAAAGCGTGATTCCATCGGTCAGACAGAGCATTCCAATATTTCTGCTCTTCTTCATCCAAATGGCTCGGTACTCCCTCTGCCAAATCGAATTGTTCCTCCAGCCACCGTTTTTCCCCTGAACTGAGCATAACAACGCCTCCTCAACCATTGTAATTCATTTACTATGGGAAATTCACCGAAACATAGTGCATCCTTATGTTATTTAACCAACTAATCTGCTTTTCAGTAGAGGAATGGAGGCCCATTTTGCAGCTTTTCGATGTGATCCCACAGGATTTTTTCAAGCCTCTTACCGGCATTAATCGCAAAAAATACATGGATATCATTATGTTGATTTGGCTGCACTGCAAGCGAAATCCCATTTATGGCGAATCAAAGTCAGTGATTTTGGATTGGTTGGAAGATTACTTTACTGGTTTGAATGAGGAAATTTCAATCGACTCCGATGAATTTTCGAACTCCGACGAAGGAGATGCAAGTGTTTGTTCTCCCCGTTTTTATTCCTCTATGTTTTTGCGCCGTTTAAAAGAAACCGGATGGCTGGAAGAGCGGGAAGTAGGCTATGAGGAAGAACCACAGATTGTTGTCAATCACAGGATTGTCCCCATTATTCGATCTTTTCACGACGTAGTTTCCCCTCAGACGATTACATATAAAGGCAAGTTGTTTAAGGTTTACAAGCTGCTTCAGGATATTTCGAAGGATGAGAGCCCATATGAAAATATCCTTCGCGAAGTGTCTGGCGACTTAGACGATTTGAATGTAGCGCTACGGCAGTTAGCCGCATCAATCGGCACTTACATGGACGAGCTGACTCGCGGCAAAAGCCCCGAGGAGATTTTAAAACTGTTCGATACCTACGAGGAAAAAGTGGTTGTGGGATCCTATCACCGATTCAAAACAAATGACAATCTTTTCTATTATCGATCTGAATTATTTGAACAGCTCGAATTGTGCCGGACGCAATGCTTCGAAACTCTCATCAAGGATTTCTCCCTGGTGGAACAGGTATCTGACGAAGAGGCAAGCCTCGCAATAGGACGGCTGATTTTCAAATTGGAAGAAGACCTGCGGGAAATGGGCGAGATCATAAAGATAATTGACGAGAGGCATATTTTATACCGAACGCGTGCAGTTCAGCGAGCGCAGTTCCTGCTTTTATCGGACGGAACTGTCAAAAGCAAAATTAATCGAATTCTGCGCTATTGCGCTGCGACGATTAGCAGTCCCGACGATTTGTACGATGTGGATGACGAGATATTAGCCCCCCTTTTTCAAATGTATCCGCAGGGATATTTTGATGCAAAGTCCCTAAAACCTCCCATTCAGCCCCGAATACCTACCCCCGTTGAGGAGCTTCCAGAATTGGGAGAAGTAGACGCAGAAGCCGTTTCCGCGCGGCAGGATCAGCTGTTGCAATATGCAAGAAACGCAGTTACCGCTGAAAATGTGAATCGCTTTGCTCATATGGTACTGAGGCAACGGACAGCCGTTACAGCTCGAGAGCTTGTGGATCAGCACCCACAGATACAGGATATTGTGAAAATTATTGGCCTCCACACCTACTCATCCTCCACAGAGAGAACCTTCGATATTAGCTTAAAACCAAATTTTGTGGAATGCCGCGGACTTCGATTTCAAGATTTTACTGTCCGGGAAAGAAGGTAGTTTTATATGAAAAGCGAAACCAAAGAGGAACTGGCCAATTATCTTTTAAATCACTGCTTTATTATTGGGAATTTGGAGGCCACCAGGGAAAAGTATTATTTGATTACGAACAATGAGGAAGAACTTCAATCTCTGTTTCGTCCTCTGGGGTATTCCATTATCGTCAACCGTAATTTGCGGGTTGCCCAGCTGGTCAATCTCCATGAGATGGGGCGAATTGAATTTCAGAAGTATGAGACCATTCTTTTGCTGATTCTGCGGCTGCTTTATGTAGAAAAGCGGGAAACCCTTTCCGTCAGTGAGCAACTGGTTTTGGTAACGGTGGAGGAAATCGAAAGGGAATACAACAAATTAAACCTACCGCGAAAACTGGATCGCCGTATGCTGGAAGCGGCCCTGCGCACCTTCAAAAGGTATAACTTGGCCCTTATGCTTGACCGGCTGGATAATTCCTCCGCCCGTATACAGATTCTTCCTTCTGTCATGCTGGCCATGCCGGAACCGGCCATTACGAAAGCCTATGCGCAGACAAGAGAGTACCTGCTAAAATATGAAAAGGCCAATTCGAATTCCGGGATGGAGGGGCAGGCTGATGATTGAGCTGACACGTCTTCGACTCATCAATTGGCACAATTTTCAAGATGAGTGCATTCCCTTTCGGATGGTCACGTATTTGATTGGTGTCAATGCCGTCGGAAAAACCACGATTATGGACGCCATCCGCTACTGCCTGACAACCAACAAAGATTTCAACGCTGCCGGCAATCGCCAGAGCAAGCGCACCCTGCAAGGTTCCGTTCACGGAAAGCAGCGAAGCCAAAATCTCTACCTCCGTCCCGGGCATACGGTTTCTTATGTGGGCGTTGAATTTCTGGATCACGAAAAAAACACCACCTTTGTGATCACAGTTCGGGTAGAATCGGAAAGCCCAGAACAGGAACTTCGCCATGTGTTGCAGGACTGGTTTATCACAAAACCTGACGTGCGGTTTGAAGATCTCCTGTTTATAGATGAAAACCGCCGGCCATCAAAAAAAGAGGCGTTCAAAGCCTCCAGTTCTGGTATGCGCGCCCCCGCTTCCCAAAAAGAGGCAAAGAAAAACATATGCCGTATCTTGGGCATCGGCGACTCAGAATCCAGCCTCGGGAAGAAATTCAACGAAGTGTTCCACATGGGAACCTCCCTCAAAGAGATACCAGATATTCGTACATTTATTTGCACATACATCCTTCCGGAGCCAGAGATCCATGTGGAAGCTCTCCAAAGCGATATGCGAGAGTTGGAGCGTCTGGAGGAAACGCTTCAAGAAGCTCAACAGCGTGCCCAAAGTCTGGCAAAAATTGTGGAAAACAGCAGACAGGCCCTCGATTATCAGATGCAGGTGGAAATCAACGAGGGCTTTATTTTATATGCCAGACAACAGAAAAATCTCACTCAGGAAGAAGAGTATCAGAGCATCGCCGAGACTGCCAACCGCATTTTGGAGAAATTAGAGCCAGAATTAGATGCGTTGACGGAAAAGCATCAACAGGCTCAGGACGCGTTGCTTGAAGCGCTCCAAGCCAGGAATGAAAATCCGGAAGTACAGGCAACGCAATTTTACCGGGATCAGGAAAAGGATTATCAAAAGCAGTATCGGGAGCAGGTGAAGCGGCAAAGCGACTGGGATGAAGGCTTGAAGCAGTTGAAAAAACTGATTGCCCAAATTCAGTCTTCAGGGTTGGTCAATAACATCAGCCTTCAACCAGACGAATTCTGCGAGCTGCCTTTGGAGCACCAGACGGATATTTTAAACAAGCTCAACGGGGAATTATCGGCGCTCGAAAAACAGGTATCCAATTCCCTTTATCAATGCCGGAAAGAAAAGGATGAGGCCGATGCGGCGGTCTCGCTCCATACTCAGGAGCTGAAAAAACTCCGTGCCGGGATAATGGTTTATCCAGAGACCTCGGAGCTGCTGAAATCGGCCATCAACACAGAGCTCCAGACCCGTGGTATGGAGTGTGACGCAAAGATTGTGAGCGAAGTGCTCTATATGGAGGACGCAAGCTGGCAGGAGTGTGTCGAAGCTGCCTTAGGCTTCCGGCGCTTCGACATCATCGTTTCACCCGCCCATTATCAGGCCGCGAAGCACGTGTTCACCAGTTTGGGGGAACGTGTGGGCGACATCTCCCTGGTAAACACGCCGGCCCTGGTGCGCGACTGCAGAAAATGGCCCCGGCCTGAGAGCAATATGTTGGCCTATAAGGTTGGGAGCGAAAATCACAGCGCGAAGCAATATGTCAACTATTTGCTGAAGGGCATCGTTTGCTGTGAGGATGCTTCGGAGTTGGAGCAGCACTCCCGAAGCGTCACACGGGATCTTTTACGCCATCAGGGCTACCGGCTGCAGCGTATGCGGCGTCCCACGCTTTTCATTGGCGCTGATGCCCGAAAGAAACGCATGATTGATTTGGAAGCGCATCTGAGGGAATTGGGCAAGAAACAGCTGATTTTGGAACAAAAAAATGGGGAACTGAAAGCACTGGAGCAAGCGCATCGGAAGTTTCTTTTTGAGAAGCACCCGTTCTGTCTGGTCAACAATTTGGACGCCAAGCAAAAGGTTACGGCACTAAATAATCAACTTAACGAAATTCGGGGGAAGTTAAGGGAATATGAAACCAATCCCTTGCTGGCCGCGGTGTTTGATCGCTGCAAGGCGTGTGAAGAAACCCGGGATTCGATTGCTGGGAAAATGTCGGCGTTGGAGAAGAAAATCTGGGAACAGGAGCAAATCGTCAAAAATGCGCAGAAGATCATATTGCAAAATTTGATGGATTTAGAAGTATCAAAAGAGGATTACCACAAATTCCAGATGGATCATCCAGCGCTTACGGAGGAGATCACGAAACGGTATACTGATGCGGTTCGGACGAAGGCCCCTTCTGAAATCGAGCGTTATCAGATGAACTACAGCAAGCAGTGCACCAACCAGAGGGACAATTATATTTTTACGGAGCTACAACCCCTCCAGCGTGAATATAACGCGAAATATACCGCCGATTATCCCCTCGGATTAGCTGGAATTTCTTTATATCAGGACGCGTACGAAACATTGGTGGCTATTGAATTGGAGCGCTCTCTGGAAAGCCTCCGCAAGGCTCAGATTCGATGCAAAGAACGGTTTCGCAAAGAAATTTTGTTCCGCATGAAGGATGACATTAAAAATGCCAAAATGCAATTCCGGGAGCTGGATCGGGTCATGTCAGAGCTGACTTATGGCGACGAAAAGTACCATTTTATAATTAATGAACATCAGGATAAAAAGATAGCCGCATTTTATCAAATCATCATGGACAAAAATAATATGCAGATTACAGAGGAGGACAGCTTGTTTACGCAGGCGGCCATGAATGCGCCTGCGTACGAAGCACAGGTGGACGAGCTGATGGCTAGAATTATGGCGGACGTCAATCAAGCCGCGCAGGATCGCTCCGCCGGGAAAAAGAACGTCAGCGATCAAATATCAAAATATGTGGACTACCGCACTTTTTTGAACTACGATATTGAGATAGAAAACGTTAGCACCGGCATAAAGGTTCCTCTCTCTCAAGTGATTGGCGACAGCAGCGGCGGCGAAAATCAGGCTCCTTTTTATGTGGCAATCTGCGCCTCTCTGCTTCAGATATACCGAAGAAGCCCCAATAGTATACGGCTGGTTCTTTTAGATGAAGCATTCAACAACATGACCAGCGACCGCATTGAGCCTATGATGAAAATGTTCGCGGCGGCCAAACTCCAGCTGGTTCTGATATCTACAGTTGAAAAATGCAGCGCGATCTATCCCTATTGCGATATGGTCTACTCCATCGTGAAAACTGAGTCCCGGGCAATTTTAGCTCCTTTCGAAAAGCTGTATGAGGAGATGAAGGGGAAATGAATTATATATCCGCAATATTGGAAAAATTCATTGACGACTATGAGCGAAGGGGACTGTTTCAGGACTTCGGCAACAAGAGCCGTCAAGGGATATTCCTTTATCCGGAAAAAATCTTTCCAGAATATACTGATTTTTACAATGAAGATGCGTATCTTGAAATCAATGAGGCCCTTGAGTTCCTCCGCCAGCAAGGTATTGTCCACGGAGATAAGGATTCCCGTGGACAATACCAAAGGCTGCAGTTTGATCCAGCGATGATTGACCGCTGTTACAAGCTGACTGACCGGGTTCCTCTGGGGGAAATCCGGCGCTCCATGAAGGCGCTGCTTTGCGCTTGGGACACGGAGCGTTGTGAGCCCTTAGAGCAGTTTCGTGCGGTTCAGTTGCAGCGTCTTCAGCAAAATAAGCCTTTGGAACATGGAATCGGAGATGACCTACAAAAGCTCCGAGATGTGACCCTTGCCTTGTCCGCTTTGATGCAGCTGCGCTCTGAAACCTATATCCGCAACTTTTCCAAAGCCGTCTTCGCGGACTCCAAACACTTTCAAAAAATCCGGGGCTGTATTGAAGCAATTTTGTGTGCATACGGTGGACAGGCACTGACCAGGAAAACCGTTCTTAGCACCTTTAACCTTGTGGATAACCCAACCTATGTGATGTTCAAAGGACATCTGCATATTCATTTTCATGGCCAAACCCTCCATGTCGAAGACATTCCAGGCGGCATTGCACTCCCCTCTACAGCACTCCCAGCTATTGGGCAGGTATCGATTGAGGGAACGTCACTGGTAACGGTGGAAAACCTTACCACCTATCATGATGAGCAAGTGATGCAAAATGCTATCGTCTACTTGGGCGGGTTCCATAATGCGATTCGAACTGATTTATTAAAGCATATCTACTCTAAAAATCCAAAGATATCTTTTTTTCACAAAGGCGATATTGATGTCTATGGTTTCTTGATCTTGGAAAATTTGAAATCAAAGACTGGGATTCCATTTCAGCCATTGGAGATGGATTTGGAAACACTAAAAAAGTATGAGGCCCATCGGCTTGTACAGCCCTTAAGCATCTCTGACCGAAAAATGCTGCATCTCCCGCAGCTTGCACCCTATCAGGAGGTGCTCACATATATGGAGCAGCATAACTGCAAAGCTGAACAGGAATCACAGCAGGCATTATTGCTTATGCTTGATTCATGATATAATGACAAGTATATGTTACAGTTCAAATTGAAAAAATCTTTGCGGCAAAACCGTTTTACCTAAATTTTTTTGATCCCCTCCCCGCACTCATCCACCAAACTGGGATCCAGATGGGCATACAGTTTGGCGGTCGTCAGCATGGTGCTATGCCCCAGCCAGTGCCGGACCTGAATCAGCGGGACATGAGCCGCCAGCAGCAGGCTGGTACAGCTGTGACGTAAATCCTGATATCGGATATGCCTCAGCCCACGGTCGCCCAGGAACTTTTTGAAGTCATGGCTCAGGACATCCGGCTTCATCATCTGCCCCTTGCTGTCAGAGCAGACAAATGTGGGGTCAACCCTTTCTTCCGCTCCCATTCGTCTTTCAGCATTGTGGTAATGGGCTCAAGCAGGGGCACCGTCCGGCGGGACGCCCTGGCCTTCATGGTGGACTTTTCCACCAAGACCCGTCTGCCATCCGCCTCAACTCCCTCCACCACAGTATGACGAACAACTACGCGGCTGCCCTCGAAATCAATGTCCTCCCACCGCAGGCCCAGCGCCTCACTGCGGCGGAGTCCATAGGCCAGCGATAACGTGACCGGCACCTCCAGTTTGGTGCCCTTGACCTCCTCAATCAATTGCTGTGCTTCCTGTAAAGAGTAGTAGCTGACTTTCGGTGGCTGGCGTTTCGGAGCTTTCAAAAACTCCGTCGGATCCTCTTGTATGATACCCAGTCTGTGCGCCTCATGGAAAACACATTTCAGCAGAGCATGGTGGTGCCGGGCCGTGGTGCTGGACAACCCATTGAATTCAAGGTAACTATAGTAGTCCTCAATATCCCAGAAGGAAATTTGCCGGAGCGGCGTGCCCCCAAAGCAGTTGGTCATGTGATGCTCCACCATGTGCCTGTAGTTGCGGTAGGTGGACGGAGAAATCTCCGGCTTGCGTTTCTCAATCCAGGCCAACGCAAAATCAATACCACATTGGGGCGGTTTTGCTCCACCTGCTGCTTACGGGTGTATTCCGCGCACAGGGCGTTCAGTTTCTCCTGGGCCCGCCGTTTGTTGTTGGGCACGGGCAGTTCCAGGTCAAACCGCTTTTGGAGCCGCCGCCCATCCGGGTGCTTCAAGTTGAGGATTGCGTAGTATTTATCGTTGACTTCTACCAGCCTGCCTATTATCATGGTTATGTTCCCTCCTGCAATCGTTCTGCAATTTCTTTTAGCTTTTAGGTCATGATTTACGGCTAAAAAAGTATATCAAAAAACCGACGATCAAACGAAATAGTTTGATTATCGGTTACTATATTCAACATTAAAATTTATGGAAAAACAGGCTCATCGGACTCACAACCCGACGAGTTACCCTCTCTCGGTTGCATACTTTTGCAAATCAAGCGTTTCTGCCTGATTTATTCCATTTTAAAGTCACTTTTGTTTTATAGGATTCGCAATCAACTTGCAATCTTCACGTTTTATTCAGCCGGGTTCAAGGGAGGGCCGGCTGTTTTCATTTTAAGGGCGTTTTTTCTCCGGGCCGCCAGGCCCGAAGAGCGAGCAGTTACGCCTATCATTTCAAACAGCTTGTCCCCCCAAAGTGTCCTTTTGATACCACCCCCTGGGGCGCCGTACCGTCTACCAGCGCCGCTCCCAGCTGCGGCAGCACTAGTGCGTCCAGGGAATCCGGGTCGCCGGAGCACAGTACCTGTTCCGTTTCCAGGCCCACAGCCTGGGCATGGCGTTCTACCCGGCGCATGAAGGTGGATTTACCGCTGCCCGGCCCGCCCTTGATGATGTACAGCGCCCGGATCCGGGCTGGGTCGGACAGCTGATGGTAGAGGGAATAAAAACCCGCGGGCGTGTTGCCGCCCAGAAAGTACTGTATGTTGGGCATCCGAAAAGCCTCCTCCAAGTTCCGGCGGGAGCGCGCTGGGCGGTTCCGCCGTGAGATTCACTTCAATCTATGTGAAGCGGCTGCGAATGGTGCGGCGTCCGGCTGTTTTAACCCTATTTCCACGGCCCGTCCCCTATACCGCTGGGACCAGCTAAAAATGGGCGGTCTTCCCCATGACGGCGGATGGCGTGACCGCCTTTGCCGGACAGAACTTCGGTGCGGGGAAGATCAAACTGCGAAAAAAAGTGCTGGGGCGGTACCCGGCTCTTCGCCCTGATAATTGTGCTCATATTCAGCCTGTGGCCCGGCTATTCGCGGGGTCCGGCGCCTCCCTGCCGGGCATCCCGGCGGTCGGCGGCCGCGGAGATCGGCGAATCATGACGCAAAAATCGCGTATTTTATGAACAAACATGAGTTCCTTTGTAAACGTTAGCACTCTCCTATTGACAGTGCTAATTTTGCGGAGTATGATACAGCCATACGACAGAGGAGGGGCCGAGAGGCAGCCGCTCCTGCCACAATTTGATTGGAGGAATTGATATGTTACCCAGTATTTTTGGTGAAAACCTGTTTGACGAGTTCTTTTCTGACCCCTTTGACATGATGCGTATGCCCGCGCTCCGCGACGGCCGGGACCAGCTGTACGGCAAGCACGCCCGGAACATCATGAAGACGGATGTCCGGGAGGTGGGCGACAGCTACGAGGTGGACATCGACCTGCCCGGGTTCAAAAAGGACGAGATCCAGGTGGAGCTGAAGGACGGCAGCCTGACCATCAGCGCCGCGAAGGGCCTGGACAAGGACGAGCAGGACCAGCAGGGCCGCTACATCCGGCGGGAGCGGTACATGGGCACCTGCAGCCGCAGCTTCTACGTCGGCGACCTGCGGCAGGAGGACATCTCCGCCAAATTTGAGGACGGCATCCTGAAGCTGACCATGCCCAAGGTGGAGAAGAAGGAGCTGCCCCAGAGCAATTTCATCGCCATCGAATAACGGCCGCGCCCCAAAAAGCCCCCGCCGGTGTTGGGCACCGGCGGGGGCTTTTTACGGCCGCTCTGTCAACGCGTTTGGGCGCGCCCGTCCATCTTGAGCGGCGCAGCCAGTGCCGGGGAGCGGGTGCCCGGGGAACTGCCGCGTCTCTGCGTGCTTTCCCGGCCGCGCCGCGAGGATTGACAGATAAGCGCATCTGCCCAAATTTTGGGCAAACAGAGCCGCGTTGTCCATACCCTTAAGGCTTTGGCGGGGGTATCATTAAGAAAAGATGTCGCTCAAAGCCGAGGCGGGGAAATTTACCGGCCGACAAAATGAATTGGAGGTAAACCATGAAACTGGGTGTCGTAGATGTGGGCGGCGGCCTGCGGGGCATATACGCGGCGGGAGTGTTTGATTACTGTCTGGACGAGGAGATTAAATTTGATTTCTGCATCGGCGTTTCCGCCGGAAGCGCCAATATTACGTCCTATATGGCGGGGCAAAAGGGACGCAACTATGTATTTTATACGGACTATTCCTTTCGAAAAGAGTATATGGGCTTTCACAACATGGCGCGCAAGCGCTCCTATCTCGATCTGGACTATGTGTATGGGACGTTGAGCAATTCCGGCGGAGAAAATCCGTTGGATTGCGCGGCGCTTCAGCGTAATCCCGCGGAACTGCTGATCGTCGCCTCAAACGCGCTGACCGGCCAAGTGAAATATTTTGATAAAACCGATCTGAAGCCGGACGATTACAGCGTTTTGAAAGCCTCCTCCGCCATCCCTTTTGTATGCCGGCCCTATGAGGTGGAGGGCGTTCCCTATTATGACGGCGCGCTGGGAGACCCTGTTCCCGTCGAAAAGGCGTTTCAGCGCGGCTGCGATCAAGTGATTGTGATTTTGAGCAAGCCGAAGGACATTTTGCGCGGGCCAGGGAAAGACCCCCTATTCGCAAGGCGAATCCGAAAAAAATACCCGCTGGCGGCACAGAACCTGCTCTTGAGGGCACGGCGGTATAATGACGGCGTGGCCCTGGCAAAGCAATACGAGGCCCAGGGCCGCGCCCTCATCGTCGCGCCGGACGACACGTGCGGCGTCGATACCCTGACAAGGGACCGGGACGCGCTGGAGCGTCTTTATCAAAAAGGGCGTCAGGATGGACAGGCCATACTGAATTTCATCCGTTCGGATGGAACGAAGCGGGAGAGGCTTTCGGTATGCCATTGATAGTTGACTTTGCCCCCGCTTTTTTGTAAAATTACGCGTATACTCAGAGGAACCGCGGAAAGGATGATGAAAATGCAAAAGGTGGAGAGGCCCAAAAAACCGCTGCTATTTTACTACCTGGTAGTCCTGGTGGTTATGATCCTGCTGAATACCCTGCTGTTCCCTCGCCTCATGCACCAGGAGATCACCCAGGTGGACTACGGAACCTTCCTCACTATGCTGAAGGACAAAGAGGTGGCCATCGCCCAGGTGGAGCAGGATGTCATCTACTTCACCGATACGGCGGAAGAATCAACGCTGTATGCCACGGTCCCCTTCAATGACCCGGACCTGGTGGACCGCCTGTGGGAGAGCGGATGCACATTCGACCAGGTGATGCCCAGGGAGATGAACCCCGTTCTCAGCTTTTTGCTGACCTTCGTGCTGCCCATTGTGGCGTTTGTGGCCATCGGCGAACTGATGAGCCGGGCGATGATGAAGAAACTGGGCAACGGCCCCATGGGCAGCGCCATGCAGTTCGGCAAGAGCAGCGCCAAAGTCTACATCGCCAGCGAAACCGGCATGAAGTTCACCGACGTGGCCGGGGAGGACGAGGCCAAAGAAAACCTGATGGAGGTGGTGGACTTCCTCCACAACCCGCGGAAATATCAGGAGATCGGCGCGAAGATGCCCAAGGGCGTGCTGCTGGTAGGCCCTCCGGGCACCGGCAAGACCCTGCTGGCCAAGGCCGTGGCGGGCGAGGCGGAAGTGCCCTTTTTCTCCATCTCAGGCTCAGAGTTTGTGGAGATGTTTGTGGGCATGGGCGCCAATAAAGTCCGGGACCTGTTCAAGCAGGCCAACGAAAAGGCCCCCTGCATCGTCTTTATTGATGAGATCGACACCATCGGCAAAAAGCGGGACGGCTCCGGCATGGGCGGCAACGATGAGCGGGAGCAGACCTTGAACCAGCTGCTCACGGAGATGGACGGCTTTGAGGGCAGCAAGGGCGTGGTGATCCTGGCGGCTACCAACCGGCCCGAGACGCTGGACCCCGCCCTGCTGCGGCCCGGGCGGTTTGACCGCCGGGTGCCGGTGGAGCTGCCCGACCTCCAGGGGCGGGAGGCCATCCTGCGTGTCCACGCGGCCAAGGTGAAGCTGGCCGAGGACGTGGACTTCAACGCCATTGCCCGGGCCGCCTCCGGGGCCTCCGGCGCGGAGCTGGCCAACATGGTCAATGAGGCCGCCCTGCGGGCTGTGCGGCAGGGGCGGAAGTTTGTCATCCAGGAGGACCTCCAGGAGAGCATTGAGGTAGTCATCGCCGGGTATCAGAAAAAGAACAAGATCCTCTCCGACCACGAGCGGATGGTCGTGTCCTACCACGAGATCGGCCACGCGCTGGTGGCGGCGCTCCAGACCCATTCCGCCCCGGTGGCCAAAATCACCATTATCCCCCGCACCTCCGGGGCGCTGGGCTATACCATGCAGGTGGAGCGGGAGGAGCGCAACCTGATGAGCCGGGAGGAGCTGGAGAACCAGATCGCCACCCTCACCGGCGGCCGGGCCGCCGAGGAGCTGATTTTCCACTCCATCACCACCGGCGCCTCCAACGACATTGAGAAGGCCACCAGGCTGGCCCGCGCCATGGTTACAAGGTACGGCATGACGGAGGACTTCGACATGGTGGCGCTGGAGACCGTCACAAACCAGTACATGGGCGGCGATACCTCCCTGGCCTGCGCCCCGGAAACCTCCGCCAAAATTGACCAGATGGTGGTGGATACCGTAAAAGCCCAGCACAAGAAGGCGCTGAAGCTGCTGGCGGACAACGAGGCCAAGCTCCATGAGCTGAGTAGGTTCCTATGCGAGAAGGAGACCATCACTGGAGAGGAGTTTATGAGCATTCTGGAACGGGAGGATTAAAAAGCCCGTTCATCAAGCGGGCCCGCTGTGGAGACGTCCACAGCGGGCCCGGTTTTTCGTCACAGCGGCAGGACGCCCCCCTCACGGCAGACTTGGGTGAGGACGCCGTTTTCCAGGAGATAGGCCTCGCCCCGCAGCTCCTCCCGGCCGTCCCGGCCCAGGATGTAGCCGCCGTCCGCCAGCACATAGAACCGACGGCCCATGCTGTCGGCGTAGGTGATGTCCTCATACAGCCGCAGCCCGTCCAGCGTCCAGTCCTTGTCCTGGTTGTAGTGGGGGATGATGTTGTGCCTGGTCAGCCCCAGCCCCGGCAGAAACCGCCGGTACTCCGGGTCAACGGCCTCCCCCGGCTCCTCCGGCTGGGCGTACACCACCTCGGCGGCGTTCATGCTGCCCGCGCTGACGCCAACGATCACGCCGTCCCAGCCCCAAAGCCGCTCCCGAAGGCCGATCTCCTGGAAAAACGCGTTTTGGGTGGGCACATGACCGCCCACCAGGAAAATAAGCCCGGCATTGGCAGTCAATTCCCCGCATTGGTCCTGGTTTTTCCGTTCCAGCACAGCCGTCCCGGTGAAGGTCACGCCGATCTGGGCAAAGCTGTCCCGCATATCTTCGGCGAAGCCGTAGGTCAAGGAGGGCTGATCCGGGTCGGAGCAGATAAACAGGGCGGAACAGGGCTCGGGGAGGGCCTTCTTCAGCTCATTCACAAAATCGTTCACCGGGTTCAGCGCCGGGGAGCCCACCACGCATGGGCTGCTCGTCAAAAAATAAGTCATGGTATCATCCTCCTCACACGTCCCGTTGCCGACGCTGAAACTTGTTACAATAACCCCGTTGGAAACGAGCTTAAAGTTCTTTTTGGTTCTTTTTCTTTCAAGAAAAAGAACGGTCTTATAACTGGGAACGAATAGCCCGCAGGAACTCCAGCCCCGTGACCTTCCGGGCGGGGGCCTCTCCCTCCCACAGGCCCACCAGGTCGCCGGTCATCACGCCGCTCTCAATGGTGCCGATGGCGGCTTTCTCCAGCTTGCGGGCAAAGGCGGCCAGCTCAGGCAGGCCGTCCAGCTCGCCCCGCTTGGCCAGGGCTCCCGTCCAGGCGAACAGGGTGGCCATGGGGTTGGTGGACACCTGCTCCCCCTTCAGGTGGCGGTAGTAGTGCTGGGTGACGGTGCCGTGGGCGGCCTCGTACTCATAATTGCCGTCGGGAGACACCAGCACGGAGGTCATCATGGCCAGGGAGCCGAAGGCGGTGGACACCATATCGCTCATCACGTCGCCGTCGTAGTTCTTGCAGGCCCAGATAAAGCCGCCCTTGGAGCGGATGACCCGGGCCACCGCGTCGTCAATGAGGGTATAGAAGTAGGTGATTCCCGCCTGTTTGAATTTCTCCTTGTATTCCGCCTCGTAGATCTCCGCGAAGATGTCCTTGAAGGTGTGGTCGTATTGCTTGGAGATGGTGTCCTTGGTGGAGAACCACAGGTCCTGCCTGGTGTCCAGGGCGAACTGGAAGCAGGACCGGGCGAAGGAGATGATGGACGCCTCCACGTTGAACTGGCCCTGGATGACGCCGGGGCCGTCAAACTGGTGGATGGTCTGGCGGGTCTCCGTCCCGCCGGCGTCGGTAAACACCAGCTCCGCCGTGCCGGGCCCGGGGACCTTGTACTCAGACGCCTTGTACACGTCGCCGAAGGCGTGGCGGGCGATGGTGATGGGGGCCTGCCAGTTTTTCACCACCGGGTTGAGCCCCTTCACCATGATGGGGGCCCGGAACACGGTGCCGTCCAGAATGGCCCGGATGGTGCCGTTGGGGGACTTCCACATCTGGGACAGCTTGTACTCCTCCACCCGCTGGGCGTTGGGGGTGATGGTGGCGCATTTGACCGCCACGCCGTACTTTTTGTTGGCCTCCGCCGCGTCAATGGTCACTTGGTCAGCCGTGCGCTCCCGCGACCGCAGGCCCAGGTCGTAGTACTCGGTTTTCAGGTCGATATAGGGTTCCAGCAGCTCTTCCTTGATCTGCTGCCAGAGAATGCGGGTCATCTCGTCCCCGTCCATCTCCACCAGGGGGGTTTTCATTTGCAGTTTGTCCATTGCTTCTCGCTCCTTTTCACGGTACGGGCGGGGGCGGGAGCCCGTCCCCGCCGTTGAGGTTCCGCTTAGTTCCAGGGGTCGTCCCTGGGCGTTTTGGGCGGCCTGGGGGGAAGCCCGCCGCCGTTTTGGGCCCCGCCGCCCGGATTGGAGCCCACGCCCGTCCCCGGGCCGGAGCTCCCGCCGGGGGTCCAGGTGTAGTTGCCGGGGCCGCCCCAGCCGTCCCCGCCGCCGAAGCCGGAACCGGCCTGCGTTCCGCCCGCGCCGGCGCGAACCCAGTCGTAAAACGCCGCCATGGAGCCGGTGGTATAGGGCTTCAGCCAGAGGCTGAGGATGTACACGGGGATAAAGCCCAACAGCACAAGTATCATGGCCCCCACCGCGATGGGGTTCACATCCCCCGCGTACATCTGGGCGGCCAACAGCACCACAAATACAATGGCCGCCGCGTACACAATGGCGATCATCAGCAGGTACCAGCCGATAAAGGACAGCTGGAGCACAAAACACCTGCCGATGTTGCCCTTCATCAGGCGCTTGCTCTCCCGGATGGCGTCCAGGCCGGACAGGTTCCTGTCCAGCAGCACGTAGTCCACCAGGGCGTAGCGCGCCGTCACCCAGATGGCGGCCGCCCAGAGGGCAAAGATGGACACCAGCATGACCAGCCCGATGAGCAGCTCCGAATCAACGGCCACGGCCAGCACGACAAGCCCCATGGCCGCCACGAACCAGGCCGCCGCCACCAGCAGGCCCCACAGGCACATGAACAGCCCCGTGAGGAACCGGGTAAGCAGCACGCCGGCAAACCGGGGAAGCGCGCAGAAAATCTGGCCCAGGGGCGGGTTCTCATGGCGGACCATGGACAGGCAGTAGCCCTCGTAGCCCACGTTCATGGTGCTCTGCCACAGGGCGGTCAGGATGGACAGCGCGCCGCCGCCCACCACCGCGCCGAATATGGCTCCGGGGCCCTGGCTGAGAAATTCCAGCATCGCCCGCTCCATGGCGTACTCAAACTCATAGCCCATCTGAATGTAGAACAGCATCATATCGGACAAGCTGTTCGCGCCCCCGGTGAGCGCGCCGCCCAAAATGGCGCTGATGAGCCCCGTGACCACCGACACCAGCGCGGTAAACGCCAGCGTAACCAACATGGGGCGGGGGGTAGTCCTCTTCATGGCCTGTTTTACGCCGCGTTTCAGCTGCGCACGGTCAAATCCCATCTGTAAAACCTCCTTCTCTCCGGGGCGCGGCGCCCCGCTCTTCCGCACCCATTATATCCTATCAAAAGATGGAATGCAAGGAAAACAGGGGAGCGGACGCACAGGGAGGGGTTTCCCTGATCCACGCGTGACAAAGCCGCCGGGATGTGGTATGATATGTTTGCCGCCCGAAGGACGGGCAATCTATGACAAGCGAGGGATTCCCCATGAACACCAAAGAAGTGGGCGAGCTGCGCCGCCGTTTCCGCCCTCACAAGAACGCCATCAGCCATGTCTACGGCTGCTATGTGGGCTCCACCAAGCAGATCATCGGCGAGACGGACCAGTCGCTGGCCCTGGTCAGCGAGGACGACGCCGACGGCTGCCTGTCCCTGCTGAAAAAGGCCCTGTCCGGCTCCCTGGGCCGCAACCTGATGGAGGTGGCTTTCACCACCCGGCAGGTGGCGGAAGGCGCCGACCACAAGCTGCTCCGGGACCTGCGGGACTGCAAGCTGAAGGACCCCGCCCTCCGCCGGCGGTTCTACGAGCGGGTCATCCAGAGCCTGGACCTGGGGGAGGACAACTACCTCATCCTGCTGGCCCATGACACCTATGACGTGCCCTTCAAGTCCAAAAACGACGAGCTGCTGGACGACTCCTCCGACACCGTGTTCTCCTACATCGTGTGCGCCGTCTGCCCCATGCGGGAGGGGAAGCCCGGGCTGGGCTACCTCCCGGCGGACAACGTGCTCCACATGAAAACCGCCGGCCAGCTGGCCGCGCCGCCGGAGCTGGGCTTCCTCTTCCCGGCCTTTGACAACCGGGCGGCCAACCTGTACAGCGCCCTCTATTACGCCCGCAAGCCGGAGTTTCTCCACGGCGAGTTCGTTGAGGGGGTGTTCGGTGTCCAGCCGCCCATGTCCGCCCCGGAGCAGAAGGAGGCGTTCGAGTCCGCCCTGTCCGACGCCCTGGGGGTGGAGTGCAGCATGGAGCTGGTCCAGGCCGTCCACGAGCAGCTGCGGGAGCGGATGGAGCTCCACAAGGAGAGCCAGGATCCGGAGCCCCTCACGGTCACGGCCGGCGACGTGGGCGGTATGCTGCGGGAGTGCGGCATTGAGGAGGAGCGTGTGTCCGCCTTTCAGGACTACTGCGGCCAGCGGCTGGGGGAGGAGGCCGCCCTGGACCCCGCCAACCTCATTGACAGCAAGCGGTTCCAGATCAAGGCCGGGGAGATCACCATTACCGTCAAGCCGGAGCTGTCCGGCCAGGTGGAAGCCCGGGTGCTGGACGGGCGGAAGTACCTGCTCATCCCCGCCGGGGAGGGCGTGGAGGTCAACGGCCTGGCCGTGGAGCTGGAGGCCCAGCCCGCCGGGAAGATTTAATACTTTTGTAATACTTAGCCCCGAACTTTCGTAACCTCTTTCCCCTATTCTAATCCTTGCAAGAGATATCCTTTCTTTTTCATTCTATCCTCCATTCTCCAAGTAAAACGCCGGGGCCACAGGCCCCGGCGTTTTATGCGCTTTCCCGGGGAATTCTCCCGGGACCGTTGACAGTCCGTTCCCCTCCGGCGTATAATGTTGTCAAAACAATGGGAAGGGAGGGAGCGCCATGAGCGGCCTGAGCACGTGGGAATTGATCCTCCGCCTTGCCCTGTCCGCCCTGTTCGGCGGCGTCATCGGCCTGGAGCGGGAGATCCGCCTGAAGGGCGCGGGCATCCGCACCCACCTGATCGTCTCTTTTGCCTCGTGCATGATGACCCTGGTGTCCAAGTACGGCTTTTCCGACATGGTGGAGCTGGCCACCGTCAAGCTGGACCCCAGCCGCATTGCCGCCGGCCTGGTGACAGCCATCGGCTTTTTGGGCGCGGGGGCCATCACGGCCCACCGGCGCAGCCTCACCGGCATGACCACCGCCGCCGGGCTGTGGGCCACAGTGGGCATCGGAATGTCCGCCGGAGCGGGAATGTACCTCATCAGCACCTTCGGGACGATGTTTATCGTGGTGATTCAGGCCCTCCTCCACCGGGACCACGACCTGCTGGGCCATGCCGCCGTGGTCCTGATCCAGATTGAGGACCGGCCCGAGGCGCTGGACAGCCTCCAGCAGGAGCTGGCCAGGCTGGGCCTGGAGGCGGGTTCCGCCAAGTATGAGCGGTCTGGGGGGCTGCTGTCGGTGGAGCTCCAGCTGGACGGGCGGTACGAGTACGCCGGCAAAAAGCTGGGCCCGCTGCTGTCGCCCCTGCTGAAGCAGCCCTACGTCAAGTCCCTCCTCTGGTAGAGCCGCGCGAACACGAAACAGAAAAGGACCCGGCTCCCGCGGGAGCCGGGTCCCTGTTTTATTTCAGCAGCCCCTGAATCAGAATCACCAGAATCAGCACCGGCAGCACAAACTGGAAGTAGGGCTTCAGCGCCCGGGGCATTTTGATGCCTTTGCCGGTGTTGGCCTCTTCCAAGTACTTGTCAAAGCCCCAGCCCCATTTGGTCACGCAGAACAGCAGGTACACCAGCGACCCCAGGGGGAGCAGCAGGTTGCTCACCAGAAAGTCCTCAATGTCCAGCACCTGGCCCACGCTGCCGTTGGGAAGGACGGCCTCAAAGTACCACAGGTTGTAGCCCAGTACGCAGGGCAGGCTGGCGAGGAGCACAAAGACCCCGTTGACCAGAGACGCCTTTTTCCGGCTCCAGCCGAAGTTGTCGATGCACCCGGCCAGCAGGTTCTCGAACACGGCGATGACGGTGGAAAAGCTGGCGAAGGTCATGAACAGGAAAAACAGCGCCCCCCACAGCCGCCCTCCGGCCATGCCGGTGAACACCTTGGGCAGGGTGATGAAGATCAGGGAGGGCCCCGCGTCCGGCGTCACCCCGAAGGAGAAACAGGCGGGGAAGATGATGAGGCCGCTCATGAGGGCCACGAAGGTGTCCAGCCCGCAGATCCGGGCGGCCTCCCCGGCCAGGGTGTTGTCCCGGCTCATGTAGCTGCCGAAGATTTCCATGGCGGCGATGCCCAGGCTTAGGGTGAAGAACGCCTGGTTCATGGCGGCGGTGACCACCTTCCCAAGGCCCTGCTCCACCGCCCGGCCGAAGTCGGGCAGGAGGTAGAACTTGACCCCCTCCATGGCTCCGGGAAGGGTGAGACTGTGGGCGGCCAGCACCACGATGAGGCCCAGCAGACCCAGCATCATCCACTTGGTCACCCGCTCCAGGCCGCCCTGGAGGCCCAGGGAGCACACCAGAAAGCCGGCCAGCACCGTGACCGCCATCCACACCGCCATCTCGGCGGGGTTGGCCCGCATGGCGGAAAACACCCCGTCCACCGCCTCGTTGGGCAGTCCGGCGAAAGCGCCCCCGGCGAACTTGAAGAAGTAGCCCAGCATCCAGCCGGACACGGTGGTGTAATACATCATCAGCAGGTAGCAGCCGATCATGCAGAACCAGCCGTGGATGTGCCATTTGGAGCCCGCCGGCTCCAGAGCCTGGTAGCCCAGCACAGCGCTTTTGCGGCTGGCCCGGCCCACCGCCAGCTCCATGGTGAGCACGGGGACGCCCATAATCACCAGAAACAGCAGGTAGAACAGCACAAACACCCCGCCGCCGTTCTCCCCGGTGACATAGGGAAATTTCCATACATTGCCGATGCCGATGGCGCAGCCGGCGCTCACCAGCAGGAATCCCAGCCGGGAGCGGAAGTTCTCTCGTTTCAACGCGCTCTCTCCTCACAAAGGGAGCGCCGCCCAGGCGGGCGGCGCTCCGCACGGTCAATTAGTTGGGGGAAATATATTCGCCCATGATGTAGCCGGTCATGGTGGCGCCGCCGCTGCCGGCGAAATTGATTTGATACCACCCGTTCTCCGCCGGGGCCACGATGGTGACGGAGTCGCCGTTTTTCAGGCTGGCCGCCACCTCATAGCTGGTGCCCGGGCCGGAGCGGACCCGCAGGCCGCTGTCGGCGCCCACAATGGTCCCCCTGGACCCGGCGGTGAGGGCGCCGCCTCCGCTGGGAGGCTGGCTGTTGTCCGCCGGGGGCTGGGAATCGGCGGGCGCGGGGGTGTGCACCGGGGCGTCCCCGGCCGTGGCCCGGACAATACACTGGGTGGATATGCCGCCGGCGGAGACGGTCAGGTACACGTTGTGGAACGTGCCAGACTGGTTCACGTTGGTCACATAACCGCTGTCCGTGACCGTCACCCACTCCGTATTGCTGGAGCTCCAGCTGACCGGGCCGGTCCAGGTGGACGGGGTGAACTCGGCGGTGAGCTGGGCGCTCCGGCCCACGGTCAGGGTGATGTCATCCACCACCCGCCCGTCGGAGTTTTTCAGCACGATGCCGGACAGGACGGGTTCCACGGGATCGGGCACCGCCTGGGAGGGCTCCACCGGGGCCGGCGGCTCAGAGGGCTGGGTCACGCCGGGGGTGGGGGTGACGACGGGCGGCAGGGTGGGCTCCACGGGCTCAGACGCCGACGCCTCCACATTGGGGTCCTGGTTCCCGTGGAGCTGAGGATAGATGAAGGTAAATACGATGACCAGCGCCGCCACGATGATAATCAGCGAGCACAGGAAAGTGATCAGCCGGGGCCAATTGACGGGGGGCGGGTCAAACCTGCCGGGCTGCTTGGGGGCCAGCCGTTTCCCGCCCTTGGGCCGGGGGGTGTAGTACTCCTCCTCCGGCTCCTCGTCAAAGGCGCCCTGCCCGTCGAACACATAGCCGTCGTCCTCCTCCTCGCCGCGGCTGGGGGAGGCGGGCTTGGCGGCCGGGGGCATGGAGATGTACCGGGAGCTGGAGGTGGGGTCGTTCCGGGGCGTGACCCGGCGGGGGTCGTTGCGTTCGCCGCAGAAGGGGCAGCGCCGGTAGGTGGCGCTGTAGTCCTCGCCGCAGTGTTCGCAGTGGATCAGCGCGTCATGGGAAGGCTTGGGGGACATATTTGAGTTACCTCCTTGGCGGAAAGGCTCGAAGCTTGTCGGATACCCCTGATTTTAACACGTTCCGGCCCCATTCGTCAATCCTTTTATTATCCGAGGGGAAGGCGGCCTTGACCGCGGCGGAGAACGGCCCTTGACTTTCCCTTTTTTGGGGGGTAAAATAAGTGGAAATTCTAAGTAAAGGAAATGATTTTCCATGGCAAAAATCGACATAGTGTCCGGCTTTTTGGGCGCGGGCAAGACCACCCTCATCAAAAAGCTGCTGGCGGAAGCGTATCAGGGCGAAAAGCTGGTGCTCATTGAGAACGAGTTCGGCGAGATCAGCGTGGACGGCGGGTTCTTAAAGGACGCCGGAATTGAGATCTCCGAGATGTCGTCCGGCTGCATCTGCTGCTCCCTGGTGGGCGACTTCGGCCGCGCCCTCCACGAGGTGGAGGAGCGCTTCCACCCCGACCGCATCCTCATCGAGCCCTCCGGGGTGGGCAAGCTGTCCGACGTGGTGGCGGCGGTGGAGAAGGCCGCCGGGGAGGACCCGGCGCTGAAGCTCAACAGCTTCGTCACCGTGGCCGACGCCTCCAAGGTCAAGATGTATATGAAGAACTTCGGCGAGTTCTACAACAACCAGGTGGAGCACGCGGGGACCATCCTGCTCTCCCGGACCCAGAACCTGACCCAGGACAAGCTGGAGGGGGCGGTGGCCCTGCTGCGGGAAAAGAACCCCGGCGCGGTGATTCTCACCACCCCCTGGGACCAGCTGGACGGCAAAACCATCCTGTCCGCCATTGAAAAGACCTCCCTGGAGGAGGAGCTGCTGGAGCGCATCCGGGCGGACCACGCCGCCGAGGAGGCGGCCCACGCCCATCATCACCACGACCACGGCCATGAGGAGCATGAGCACCATCACGGCCACGACCACGAGGAGCACGAGCACCACCACGGCCATGAGGAGCACGAGCACCACCACGACCACGAGGAACACGAGCACCACTACGGCCATGAGGAGCATGAGCACCATCATCATCACGACGAGCACGAGCATGACCACGGCGGGGAGTGCTCCTGCGGCTGCCACGACCACGACCACCACGGCCACCACCACGCCGACGAGGTGTTCACCAGCTGGGGCCGGGAGACGGTCAAGCCCTTTGCCCCGGAGGAGCTGGAACGCATCCTGGCAGAGCTGGACCTGGGCGAGTGCGGCGCCATCCTTCGGGCCAAGGGCATCGTCCCGGGGAAGGACGGCGGCTGGCTCCACTTCGACTACGTGCCGGAGGAGCACCAGGTGCGCACAGGCCCCGCCGACTACACCGGGCGGCTGTGCGTCATCGGCGCGGACCTGAAGGAGGACAGGCTGGCCGCCCTGTTCGGCCTGTAAAAGGAGCGGGACGCCCATGGATATCCCTGTCTACCTGTTCGCCGGATTTCTGGACGGCGGCAAAACCACCTTCATCAACGGCGTCCTCCAGGACGGCTTCGCCCTGCGGGACCGCACCCTCCTGCTGTGCTGCGAGGAGGGTGCGGAGGAGTACGACCCCAAGGTGCTGAAAAACGTCACGGTGGTGAACGTGGAGGAGGAGGCGGAGCTGACCCCCGCCTTCCTCAAGCAGCTGGAGAAAAAGCACCGGCCCCGGCAGGTCATGATCGAGTTCAACGGGATGTGGTCCCTGGGGCGGCTGTACCAGGAGGGCCTGCCGGACAACTGGGTGCTCTACCAGATCATGACCATGGTGGAGGCGGCCACCTTCGACGTGTACGCCAAAAACCTGGGTCAGATGATGATGGAAAAGCTGACCAACGCGGACCTCATCGTGTTCAACCGCTGCACGGAGGCCCTGCGGGACTCCCTGCGCCAGCGCAACCTGAAAATGGTCAACCGCCGGGCCAACATCTACCTGGAGTACGGCGACGGCTCCAGCGAGGACTACGCCGACGACACCGTTTGCCCCTTCGACCTGGACCAGGACATTATCAGCATCCCGGACGACGACTTCGGCGTGTGGTACGTGGACGTGATGGAGCACCCGGAGCGGTACGAGGGCAAGGTTATCCGGGCCAAGACGGTGGTGTGCCACCTGCCCCAGTACCCGGACAACGTGATTTTGGGCCGGTTCGCCATGACCTGCTGCGAGGCGGACATCACGTTCCTGGGGCTGGTGGCGGAGGGGGACGGCTTCGGCGCCTATGAAAACCGCTCCTGGGCGGACGTCACCGGCGTGATCCGTCTGGAACATCACAAAGCCTATGAGGGGCAGGACGGCCCGGTGCTCCACGCCACCGCCCTGACCCCCACGGACAAGCCGGCCCAGGAAGTGCTCACATTTTGACAGGCAGGCCCCGCGTCCAACGGCGCGGGGCCTGTGAAAACATGAACGGGGACCCGTCCGCATAAGGTGTACCAACACCGAGTTTGGAGGGGTCGATCATGAACGAGACGAAAATTATTACCCTGCGGAGGAAGGCCATCGCCGCCGGGGCCTTCGCCCTGGCCGCCGTGCTGATGTTCTGGGTGGTGAACCACCCGGCGGTGGTGGGGGCGTCGGCGTCCACCCGGCAGCTGCCCATCTACTGCGTGCAGAAGGACTACAAGGTGCTGTCCATCAGCTTCGACGCCGCCTGGGGCAACGAGGACACCCAGCAGCTCATCGACATACTGGGCAAATACGATGTCAAAGCCACCTTTTTCGTGGTGGGGGAGTGGGTGGACAAATACCCCGAGTCGGTGAAGGCGCTGGCGGACGCGGGCCACGAGGTGATGAGCCATTCCAACGACCACGCCCACTTCAACAGCCTGTCCAGCCAGGAGATCATCGACGACCTCACCGCCTGCGGCGACAAAATCGAGGGGGTCACCGGGGTGCGGCCCACCCTGTTCCGCTGCCCCTACGGCGAGTATGACGACCACGTGATCAACGCCGTGCGGTCCATGGGCATTGAGCCCATCCAGTGGGACGTGGACAGCCTGGACTGGAAGGACCTGTCCGCCGCCGACATCACCAAGCGGGTGACGTCCAAGGTTCAGCCGGGGTCCATCGTACTGTTCCACAACGCCGCCCTCCACACCCCGGAGGCCCTGCCCGGCATCATCGAGGCCCTTTTGCAGCAGGGCTACACCTTTGTACCCATCTCCCAGCTGATCCTGCCGGGGACCTGCGGGCAGGACTACACCATCGACCACACCGGGCGCCAGTGCCCTGGCGGGGCCCAATAGGTGGGAGGCCCGCCATCCATACAGAGAGAGGAAGAGCCGCATGACAAAAGAATTTTTTCAGGGAAACCGGGCGCGGCTGTACGCCCAGATGAAGGAGAACTCCCTGCTGGTGCTGTTCTCCGGCACGGAGGTCCGCAAGACCAACGACGAGTATTACCCCTTTTACACCAGCCGGGACTTTCTGTACCTCACCGGCCTGGACGGGAAGGAGCTGGTCCTGTTGGCCCGAAAGGACGGCCAGGGCGCGGTGGCGGAGAAGGTGTTCCTCCTGCCCCCCGACCCCATGGCGGAGCGCTGGACCGGCCGGCGGATCAAGCCGGACGAGGCGGCGGAGACCTCGGGCGTTACGGAGACCGGCTTCGCGGACGAGTTCGCGGCGGAGCTCCACAGGCTGGCGGCGTCCGGCAACTATGAGCGCCTGTACCTGGACCTGTACCGGGCGGACCCCGCCGACCGGGATACCCCGGCCCACCGCCTGCTGCGGCGGGCTGCGTCCGACTACCCGTTTTTGCGGATCGAGAACGCCAACGCCCTCATCCGCCGCCTGCGCACCATCAAGCAGCCCTGCGAGCTGGACGCTATGCGCCGGGCGGAGGAGATCACCTGCGCGGGCATCACCGCCATGATGAAGGCGTCCCGGCCCGGGATGTTTGAATACCAGTACAAGGCGGCGTTCGACTACACCCTGGGGCAGTACGGCCCCCAGGGCCCGGGGTTCCCCTCCATCATCTCGGCGGGCAGGAACAACTTCTGCATCCACTACAACGCCTACACCGGGCAGGCCCTGGACGGCGACATGGTGCTCAACGACGTGGGGGCGTGGCACGATTACCTGATGACCGACGTGTCCCGGGGCTGGCCCTGCAACGGGAAATACAGCGAACGCCAGCGGCTGCTGTACCAGTGCGCCCTGGCCACCTCCAACCATATGTTCGACATTATCAAGCCCGGTATGCCCATGAAAGAGGTGGACGGCGAGATCCGCCGGTACAACGCCGCCCTGCTGAAGGACGCCGGGGTGCTGGACGATGTGAAAGACATCGGCCGGTATATGTGGCACGGCGGCGCCCACCACGTGGGCTTCGACGTCCATGACGCGGTGGAGGCGCCCGAGACGGTGGCCCCTAATATGGTGTTCTGCGTGGACGTGGGCATCTACCACGAGGAGTGGGGCATCGGCTTCCGGCTGGAGGACAACTGCCTGGTCACGGAGACGGGCTGCGAGAACCTGTCCGCCCGCACCCCCCGGACCATTGAGGACATTGAATCGGTCATGCGGCAGAACTTCACCGCGTACACCTGATGGAACGGGCGCTGATGATCGTGATGGCCGCCGGGGCTGTCCTGGGCGGCGCGGACCGCGTTTTTGGCAACAGGCTGGGCCTGGGGGAGCAGTTCGAGCGGGGCTTTTTGCTGCTGGGCCCCATGGCGCTGTCCATGGCGGGGATGATCTGCCTGGCCCCGGTGCTGGCGGACGTCCTGGGCCGGGTGGTCGTGCCCCTCTACCGGCTGATGGGGGTGGACCCGGCCATGTTCGGCAGCCTGCTGGCCATCGACATGGGGGGCTACCAGCTGGCCCGGGAGCTGGCGGAGAACCCGGCGGTGGGCAGCTACGCGGGGCTGATTGTGTCCGCCATTTTCGGCTGCACCCTGGTGTTCACCATCCCCGTGGGCATGGGGATGATCGGCCCGGACTGCCGCCCCCGGTTCGCCCGGGGGATCATGCTGGGGCTGGCCGCCATGCCTGTGGGGCTCATCGCGGGCGGGCTGCTGTGCGGGCTGTCCCTGCCCGCCTGCCTCCACCAGAACCTGCCCGTTTTCGCCCTGGCCCTGCTGCTGCTGCTGGGGCTGTGGAAGATCCCGGACCGTATGGTGCGGGGCTTCTGCCTGCTGGCGGACGGCATCAAGGCGCTGGTGACGGCGGGCCTGGTGCTGGCGGCGGTGGAGCTCCTCACCGGGTGGAACCCGGTGCCCGGCATGGCCCCTATCGGGGAGGCCATGTCCGTGGCGGCCTCCATCGGGGTGGTGCTGCTGGGCAGCCTTCCGGCGGCGGAGCTGCTGCGCCGGGCGCTGGAGCGGCCCTTCACCCTCCTGGGGCGCAGGCTGGGGCTGGACCCCGGCAGCCTCACCGGGATGCTGGTGAGCCTGGCCAGCCCCATGCCCGCCCTGTCCATGTACGGGGAGCTGGACCGCCGGGGCCAGGTGGCGGCGGCGGCCTTCCTGGTCAGCGGGGCCAGCCTGCTGGCCGCCCATATGGGCTTTGTGGTCAGCACCGAGCCCGCCATGCTCTCCCCCCTCATCGCCGCCAAGCTGGCCGGGGCCCTGTCCGCCGCCGCCCTGGCCCTGTGGGCGGAGCGGTCCCAATAAACCGCGGGGACGCCTGACCGCTCAGGCGTCCCCGTTTTTTATCCGGCCTCAGTCCAGCTTTTCCAGCCGGTCCAGTACCGTCAGCGTCCGGCACAGGTCCTCGGACACGTTCAGCTCGCCGCCGCCGGTGCCGTTCAGCGCGCCCCGCTCCACCGCCTTGGCCACCGCCTCCCGGTAATACGCCGGAATGTCCTCCAGATTTCTGTAATATATCATTTCGCTCTCCTCCTCTCCGTTCATAGCCCGGACCACATCGGCCCGAAAGTCGTTCATGTTCCGCCCAAACCGGGGGAACCAGTTGTATACGTCCCCGTGGTTGCTGGCAATTCCCCGGCGGTAGCCGTCCTGGTGGCAGATCACTACCCCGTCGGCCAGCGGGTCCAGGCCATAGTCCCGGCACAGCATGGCCGTCAGCTCCACGGCGGTCTGGTAGGCCCGCTGGAAATATACCGGGTCGGTGAGGCCGTCCTCGCAGATTTCGAAGGAGATGTGGGTGTTGTTGGCGCTGCCGCCGCTGGTGCCGGTGCCCGCGTGCCAGCCCCGGCAGTCCCAGGGCAGGGTCTGCACCGCCGCCACCGAGCCGTCCGCCAGCCGCCCCACGAAGCCGTGGACGCACACATCCAAATCCGGGCGGTTCCAGTGGTTGCCGTTTTGGTTCACCCCCAGGGCCGCCAGCAGCTCCTCCCGGCCCGGAGTGGAGGCCAGGGGCTGGACATACCGGCGGAGGGTGGGGTTATTGGCCCCGGTGGAGTGGACCATCACCCCCTTGGGCTTGATTTTCCGCCCTGTTCGGTAGCAGCTGTTGGCGGTGAGGATGCACTGGAGCAGCTTCATCCGGCGCCGCCCCCTTTCTGCGCCGTCCGCTCCAGCTGGGTGCCGAAATAGAAGGCGATAATGACGGTGTACACCGTCATGAAATCCTGGCCGACCTCCCCCCGCAGCGCCATCGCCGCGAACACCGCCGTCAGCGCCAGCGTCACCAGCGACTTGACGCACAGCAGCCGGGCCAGCCGTTCCATCAACAGTTTTTTCATCCGATTCTCCTTTCTGCTCTGTTTTGGGCGGGCTCCGCCCGAGACGGAGACCCTCCAACCACGGCTATGCGCCCGCCGCCGCCGCCGTGCCTGTCCAACCCCCGCCTCTGTCAAAATTCCCGCCCTGAGAAGTAAAAAGAGACAAAAAAAGAATTGCCTATTTCCGTGCAATTGTGTATAATATGGATAGGAGGGGGACTGGCCCCCTAACCGAAAGGAGTTGAGCACATGAAGTTTACGTTTACAGACAAGAAGGTCAACCTGCCCAAATCGCTCCACAACTACGCAGAGAAGAAGGTAGGCAAGCTGGACCGTTACTTCAAGAACGAGGCGGAGGCCAACCTGGTCTTCTCCGTGGAGAAGGATCGGAACAAGGTGGAGCTCACCATCCGTTCCGGCCCCACCATCCTGCGGGTGGCGGAGAGCACGTCGGATATGTTCGCTTCGGTGGACGCGGCGGTCACCTCCATGGAGCGCCAGCTGCGCAAGCACAAGACCCGCCTGGAGAAGCGGCTGCGCACCGGGGCGTTCGCCCCCGCGGAGCCCGCCGAGGAGACCTCTTTCGTGCCCGATGTGGAGGAGGACGAGTTCCAGGTCGTGCGCACCAAGAAATTCCCCATCAAGCCCATGACGGTGGATGAGGCCATCCTTCAGATGGAGCTGCTGGGCCACAACTTCTTCGCCTTCAAGGACGAGGACGGCGGCGCCTTTGCCGTGGTCTACCGCCGCAACGGCGGCGGCTACGGCCTCATTGAGGACGAGGGCTGAATGATAAAAAGCGCCCCCTCCGTGTGAAACGGAGGGGGCGCTTCCCGCGCTCAGGTCAGGTAATTCACCGCCAGGATGGCCCCGCCCAGCACCGTCAGCACCACGCCGGTGGCCCGGTTGAGGACGATGGGGCTGGCCTTGTTGGCAAACCGGGCGGCGATCCGGGCCCACAGCAGGGTGGACAGCACGCACAGGGCCAGCACCGTCAGGTTGGGCATACCGCCGATGGCAAAGTGGCTGGCCGCCCCGGTGAAGGCGGTGAAGGCCATGATGAACACGCTGGTGCCCACGGCGGTTTTCAGCTCGTACCCCAGCACAGAGGTGAGAATGAGCAGCATCATCATGCCGCCCCCCGCGCCCACAAAGCCGCAGATGAAGCCGATGAGCATTCCGCACAGGAGGGACTGGACCACCCGCTTTTTGGGGTCCGCCGCGGCCATGGCCTCCTTGGTGGTCATGACGGGCTTGACGATGAACTTGATGCCCAGCAGCAGGGTCATCCAGGTGGAGAAGCCCCCCATGGCGGAGGAGGGCACCAGGCTGGACACCCAGCTGCCCACCAGGGTGAAGCACAGCACCGCCGCCATCATCACCAGGCCGTTTTTCACATCCAGGTTTTTATTTTTGCCGTAGGTGTAGGCGGATACGGCGCTGGCCAACACGTCGCTGGCCAGGGCGATGCCCACCGCCTCGTAGGGCTCCATGCGGAGGAAGGTGATGAGCATAGGGCTGATGACGGCGGCGGCGCTCATGCCCGCGAAGCCGGTGCCCAGCCCCGCGCCTGCCCCCGCCAGAAAACAGATGATGAAGGTGAACACAAAAAGACCTCACTTTTTCATGGTATCCCGGATGTTCCGGGCGATTTTTGCCGATACGGACTCCAGCATCCGCTCCTCCTCAGGCGTAACCCCCCGGCGCATGGCCTGGAAAAAGGCCCGCTGGGCCTCCGTCCCCTGGCGGACCATCTCCCCGGCGGCGGGCAGCGGGGTGAGCCGCAGGGTCTTTCGGTTGCCCTCCGGGTGGGCGGCGGCCAGCAGGCCCCGGGCCTTGAGGGACTGGACCGCCGCCGAAACGTGGGATTTGGTCCACTGCCGCAGGCGGACGGCTTCCGCCGCCGTGGCGCGGTCCGGGTTGTTGTGGAGGAAGAGCAGCAGGTCCAGCTCCATCCGGGTGAGCTGCCACCGCTGGGCCACCGGGTCCAGGGCCTGGTCGTACAGCCCCTTGACGAGCAGGACGCTGTCCCAAAATTCCCCGTTCACTGAGCCCCTCCTTTTTGTTCTATTTTGAACTATATGGCATTATAGCAGGCGGCAGGCCTCCTGTCAAGGGGAGCGGGCCCAGGTTCCGCGGGGGACGCTGGCGGAAACTGCCCCTTGACAAGCGCCCCGCCCCCACGGTATAATGGTTCCCATGTAAAAGGCGCAGATGGGAAGAAGGCGCGGTGTTCTCCCGCTCAGAGAGCCGGTGGTTGGTGCGAACCGGCGCGGGACCCCGCGCGGATGCTGGCCCCGGAGCCGCCGGCCTGAACCTCAGTAGGGCCGGACGGGAGACCCCGTTACAGGTCGCGGCCTTGCTGGAGGCCAAGAGCGCGTGCCGGGCGACCGGGCGCGGAATTAGGGTGGTACCGCGGAATTGAAGAAGCGCGGAGCCGTCACGAACAGCACAGATGGAGCGGAGCTGGGGGAAGAGTTCAGCCGCCGCGAGGCGGAGGCGGGTTTTGCCCGAGCCGCAGCGTAGTTGTGTGTCGTGAGCAGGCGCGGCGTGACAGCATTTCGCCCCTGACATTATCGTCGGGGGCTTTTTTCGTCCCCGAAATTCCAAAGGAGGAAAACCCATGAACGTGAAGCCCGGATTTGAAAAGTACATTCCCTTTACGCCCCAGCCCATTCAGGGCCGCACCTGGCCGGACAAGACCATCACCCAGGCCCCGGTGTGGTGCTCGGTGGACCTGCGGGACGGCAACCAGGCCCTCATCGACCCCATGAACCTGGAGGAAAAGCTGGAATATTTCCACACCCTGGTGGACATCGGCGTGAAGGAGATTGAGATCGGCTTCCCCTCCGCCAGCGAGACGGAGTATGAGATCTGCCGGGAGCTCATCGAGGGGGGCCACATCCCGGACGACGTCACCATCCAGGTGCTGGTCCAGGCCCGGGAGCACCTGATTAAAAGGACCTTTGAGGCCATTCAGGGGGCAAAAAACGTCATCCTGCACTTCTACAACTCCACCTCCACCCTCCAGCGGAAGGTGGTGTTCCACATGGACTGCCCGGGCATCACCAAAATCGCCACCGACGCGGCGGACCTCATCTATGAGATGGCCCAGCCGGTGATTGCCCAGGGGATGAACCTCCGCTACGAATACTCCCCGGAATCGTTTATGGGGACGGAGATGGACTACGCCGTGGAAATCTGCGCCGCCGTGCTGGACCACCTCCACGCCACGGAGCGTGACAAGGTGATCCTCAACCTGCCCACCACCGTGGAGAACTGCCTGCCCAACCAGTTCGCCGACATGATGGAGTATTTCATCCGCAAGCTGCCCGGCCGGGAGCGGGCCATCATCTCCCTCCACCCCCACAACGACCGGGGCACCGGCGTGGCCACCACCGAGATGGGCCTGCTGGCGGGGGCGGAGCGGGTGGAGGCCACCCTGTTCGGCAACGGCGAGCGCACCGGCAACGTGGACATGGTGACGCTGGCCATGAATATGTGGACCCAGGGGGTGGACCCCAGGCTGGACTTCCACGACATCAACAAAATCCGGGATATGTACGAGCGGTGCACCAAGATGAAGGTGGGGGAGCGCCAGCCCTACGCCGGGGAGCTGGTGTTCACCGCCTTCTCCGGCAGCCACCAGGACGCCATCAATAAGGGTGTGCGCTACATGAACGACAGCGGCACCGACAAGTGGGAGGTGCCCTACCTGCCCATCGACCCCGCCGACGTGGGGCGGCAGTACGAGCCCATCATCCGCATCAACTCCCAGTCGGGCAAGGGGGGCGCCGCCTTCGTCATGATGCAGAATTTCGGCTACGACCTGCCCAAGGCTATGCACGCGGAATTCGGCGCGGTGGTGCAGAAGGAGTCCGACCGGGTGGGCAAGGAGCTGAAGCCGGACCAGATTTTCGCCCTGTTCGACCAGGAATACCTGTCTGTCCCCAAGACCTACCAGCTGGAGCGCCACTCCTTCCTGGAGGATGGCCGCCATGGCGACGTCAGCCAGGTGGTGTTCATCGGCGAGGTGGGGTACCAGGGCAAGGTCATGGCCGCCCGGGGGGAGGGCAACGGCCCCATCGACGCCTTCTTCAACGCCCTCCACGACCTGCCCGAGGGCCACATTGAGGGCTACCAGTTCGTGGACTACAAGGAGCACGCCATCTCCTCCGGGTCGGACACCCAGGCGGTGTGCTACATCCACCTGAAAAACCCCCAGGGCAGGGACGTGTTCGGCGTGGGCAAGAGCCACAACATCAACCGGGCGTCCCTGCGGGCAATCCTGTGCGCAATAAACAGGTCGATTCACAACGCATCGTAACGAACAGGCTGAGAAAACCCCCGCTGAAACCAGCGGGGGTTTTCTCACTTCTTGAACAGGCCGCCCAGGCCCTTGAGCGCGCCGCCGATGTTGTCCGCGGTGAGCTTGGCCTTGACCCCAGCCACCACGGCCTCGATCTGGTCGGTGGGGATGTCGATACCGGTGAGCTCCTTCAGCGCGCCCACAGGGTCGCTGAGGAACCGCTTTTGCAGGCCCTCGTCGTTCTTGATCTTCTCCACAATGTCCTCAATGATTTTCTTGATGTCCATAGGATACCCTCCTCTTTGATTGACAGCGTTTTATTTTACAGGAATTTTTCCCGCTTGTCAAATTTTCCTTGCAGTTTTTGGCCTGGCGGGCTATAATTGGAATCAATTTCTGGAAAGCGGGGGTTCTTATGAGAAAAGCGGCCTTTATCGGCGTAGGCAATATGGGCGGGGCGCTGGCCCGGGCGGCGTGCAGGGCCGTGGGGCCGGACCAGGTGCTGCTGTTCAACCGCACCCCGGCCAAGGCGGAGCGGCTGGCGGAGGAGTTGGGCTGTACCGCCGTCCGAAGCCTCTCCGCCGCCGCAGAGGGAGCGGAGTACATTTTTCTGGGGGTGAAGCCCCAGGGGATGCGCCCGCTGCTGGCGGAGCTGGGCCGGAAGCTGTACGAGCTGCACGGCGCCGGGGCGGACAAGGTTCTGGTGTCCATGGCCGCCGGGGTGGAGCTGGAAACCATGCGGGCGTATCTGGGTGAAGCGGGGTACGGCGTGCCCCTGGTGCGGATCATGCCCAACACCTGCGCGGCCATCGGCCGGGGCATGACCGCCCTGTGCGCCCGGGCGGGGGTGGACGAGGCCGCCATCCGGGGCGCGGAGGAGATCCTGTCCGCCACCGGCCGGGTGGAGCGGGTCCCCGAGGGCCTGATGGACCAGTTTTCCGCCGTGGCCGGGTGCGGCCCCGCCTTTGTCTACCCCTACATTGAGGCGCTGGCGGACGGCGGGGTGTCCGTAGGCCTGCCCCGGGCCCAGGCTTTGGAGTACGCCGCCCAGACGGTGCTGGGGGCGGCGGCCATGGTGCTGGAGAGCGGAAAGCACCCCGGCCAGCTCAAGGACGAGGTGTGCTCCCCCGGGGGCTCCACCATCGCCGGGGTGGCGGAGCTGGAGCGGGGCGGGCTGCGGGCCGCCGCCATCAACGCGGTGCAGGCCGCTTACCGCAAAAACGCCCAGCTGGGCAAATGAAACAGGGCCGGACGCCCGGCGTCCGGCCCTGCCTATGCTGTCAGTCGTCCCAGTTGTGCCAGACGTTCTGCACGTCGTCGTTGTCCTCCATCATGTCGATGAGCTTCTCCATGTTCTTGATGTCGCCCTCGTCGGACAGGGCCACATAGTTTTGGGGCACCATCTCCACCTTGGCGGAGGCGAACACATAGCCCTTTTCCTCCATGGCGGCCAGCACCGCGCCGAAGTCGTCCGGGGCGGTGTAGACGGTGAAGCAGTCCTCATCGGCCTCGAAGTCTGCGGCGCCGCAGTCCAGGGCGTCCATCATGGCCACCTCCTCGTCCAGGTCCTCCCGCTCGATGACCAGCACACCCTTCTGGTCGAAGGACCAGGACACGCAGCCGGTGGCCCCCAGGTTGCCGCCGAACTTGTCAAAGTAGTGGCGCACCTCGGAGGCGGTGCGGTTGCGGTTGTCGGTGAGGGTCTCCACAATGACGGCCACGCCGCCGGGGCCGTACCCCTCGTAAGTGATGGCCTCATAGTCGTTGGCGTTGCCGGAGCCCACCGCCTTGTCGATGGTGCGCTTGATGTTGTCGTTGGGCATATTGGCCGCCCGGGCCTTGGCGATGACGGTGGCCAGGCGGGAGTTGTTGTTGGGGTCGCCGGAGCCGCCGGTTTTGACGGCCACGATGATCTCCCGGGCGATCTTGGTGAACGCCTGGGAGCGCTTGGCGTCCGCCGCGCCCTTGGTTTTCTGGATGTTATGCCACTTGGAATGTCCTGACATAGTGAGATCGTTCCCTTCTTGTGAGGTGTAATGCCCCGCGGGGCAGAAAATTCACCCATCAATATAGCACATTTCCGCCCGCATTGCAAGTGCCTGATGCGCCGTCCCGCGCGGGGCGCAAAAAAGCCGTCCCGCCCCGTTTGACGTATGCCCCGCCTGACCGGCGGTTACGGCGCACAGAGACTTCCGCCCGCGCGGGAGCGGAGAGGAGGAGTATGATGAAATACGCTTTGATTACCGGCGGCTCCCGGGGCATCGGGGCCGCAGCCGCCCGGCTGTGCGCCCGCCGGGGCTGGGGGGTGGCGGTGGGCTATCACCGCAGCGGGGACCAGGCCCAGGCCTTGGTCCGGGAGCTGCAGGGGCTGGGGGTCCCCGCCCTTGCAGTCCGGGCCGACGTGGCCGACGCCGGCCAGGTCCGGGAAATGGTTGACAATGTGTTAGAAATTTTTTGTCAACTTGACATTTTGATTTGTTCCGCCGGGATTTCCCACGTGGGCCTTATCAGTCAAATTGACGAGGACCAATGGCGGCGTTTGTTCGCCGTCAACGTGGACGGCGTCCACCACTGCTGCCGCGCCGTCCTGCCCCATATGCTGGCGCGCAAGTCCGGCTCCATCGTCACTGTGTCCTCCATGTGGGGGCAGGTGGGGGCCTCCTGCGAGGCCGCCTATTCCGCGGCCAAGGGCGCGGTCATCGCCTACACCAAGGCTCTTGCCAAGGAGCTTGGCCCCTCCAATATCCGTGTGAACTGTGTCGCTCCCGGGGTGATCGACACGGAAATGAACGCCCATCTCTCCCCGGCCGACCTGGACGCCCTGGCGGAGGAAACCCCCCTGGGCCGCGTCGGCACGCCGGAGGAGGCCGCCGCCGCCATCGCCTTTTTGGCCTCCGACGAGGCGGCCTTTTTCACCGGGCAGGTGCTGGCCCCCAACGGCGGGCTGGTGATCTAAACACAAATCTCCGTCACAATATCATATAACGGCTTTTCTCCCCTTGCGGTCCTTGTCAATTTTTACGGTTGACAACTCAAATCCGCAAGTATATAATTGTCAACAATCTGGGGGGCGCAATCGTGCCCCCTTCGATATTAGAGGAACTTGCGGACATCACATAGTCAGGAGGAATCCAGAATGAAAAAGAAGAATCTTGCGGCTCTCCTCATGGCGGGCGCCATGAGCTTCAGCCTGCTGGCGGGCTGCTCCAGCGGCGGCGGCGAGGCCAGCACTCCCCCCGCCTCCCAGCCGGGCGCCCAGGCCAGCCAGCCCGCCGGTAACGACGGCAATGGCGGCGAGGCCGTCACCATCAAGGTGGGCGGCATCGGCCCCACCACCGGCAACAACGCCCAGTACGGCACTGCCACCCAGTGGGGCGCGGAGATCGCCGTGGACGAGATCAACGCCAAGAACGGCCCCATCAAGCTGGAGCTCCAGTATGAGGACGACACCGGCGTGGCCGACACCGCCGTGGCCGCCTACAACTCCCTGAAGGACTGGGCCAAGGACGCGCCCCTGGTGATCTACGGCTGCACCACCACCCAGCCCTGCGTGGCCGTGGCCTCCGAGACCTTCGCCGACCGCTACTTCCAGCTCACCCCCTCCGCCTCCTCCCCCGACGTGACCAACGGGAAGGACAACGTGTTCCAGATGTGCTTCACCGACCCCGGCCAGGGCAACGCCGCCGCCGAGTACCTGAAGAGCGCCGGCCTGGGCACTAAGATCGGCGTCATCTACAACAACGGCGACCCCTATTCCACCGGCATTGCCGAGGCCTTCATCGCCAAGGCCAAGGAGGTCGGCCTGGAGGTGGTGGCCACCTCCACCTATCCCGAGGACACCACCACCGACTACACCGTGCAGCTCAACGCCTGCAAGGACGCCGGGGCCGACCTGGTGTTCCTGCCTATCTACTACACCCCCGCCTCCCTGATCCTGGCCCAGGCCAAGCAGATGGATTACGCCCCCATCTTCTTCGGCGGCGACGGCATGGACGGTATGCTGGACATGAAGGGCTTCGACAAGTCCCTGGCCGAGGGCCTGCTGCTGATGACCCCCTTCAACGCCGCCGGCACCGACGAGCGCACCAAGACCTTTGTGGAGACCTATCAGGCCGCCCACGAGATTCTGCCCAACCAGTTCGCCGCCGACGGCTACGACTGTATGTATGCCATCTACGAGGCCTGCTGCCAGATCGACGGCATCGCCGATATGGACAGCGCCCAGCTGTGCGACGCCCTGTCCGCCCTGTTCACCGGCGGCCAGTTCTCCGTGGACGGGCTCACCGGCTCCGGCATGAAGTGGCTCACCACCGGCGAGGTGTCCAAGGCCCCCGTGGTGGTCAAGGTGGAGGGCGGCGTGTACGTCACCCAGTGACCTGCCGCCTCTTAGGAGGGCAAGCAAAAAGAACCTTGATTCGCTGACGGCCGGGGCGGCAGCCGGCCAGCTTCTGCCCGGCAACGGACGGGAATAGTGATTTATCGCGTTCAGCCGCGGCGGAGGTCATTCCCCCGCCGCGGCTATCGCGTTTTTGGTATATCCCCGACGAGAAAACAGAGAGGTGAAAAAATGTCGTTTTTGAACAACGTGATCACCGGTGTCAGCCTGGGGAGCATTTACGCCATCATCGCCCTAGGCTACACCATGGTGTACGGCATCGCAAAAATGCTGAACTTCGCCCACGGCGACGTCATCATGGTGGGGGCCTACGTGTGCTTCTTCGCCATGGGCAGCTTTAATCTGCCCCCAGTGGCGGGCGTTCTGCTGGCGGTGGCGGTGTGCACGGTGCTGGGCATTACCATTGAGCGCCTGGCCTACAAGCCCCTGCGGTCCGCCCCCTCCCTGGCGGTGCTCATCACCGCCATCGGCGTCAGCTACCTGCTGCAAAACAGCGCCCAGCTCCTCTGGGGCGCGGACACCAAGACCTTCCGCCCCCTGGTGGAGGGCAGCCTGGTGCTGGTCCCCGGCCAGCTGTCCATCTCCTATGTGGCGGTTCTGTCCATCGTCTGCTGCGTGGTGGTGATGATCGCCCTGACCCTGTTCACCGGCCAGACCAAGATGGGCAAGGCCATGCGGGCCTGCTCGGAGGACAAGGCCGCGGCCCAGCTCATGGGCATCGACGTGAACGCCACCATCTCCATGACCTTCGCCATCGGCTCCGCCCTGGCCGCCGTGGCCGGGGCGCTGATGTGCTCCGCCTACCCGGTGCTCTCCCCCACCACCGGCTCCATGCCCGGCATCCGGGCCTTCACCGCCGCCGTGTTCGGCGGCATCGGCTCCATCCCCGGGGCCCTGCTGGGGGGCATCCTGCTGGGCGTCATTGAGACTTTCGCCAAGGCGTACATCTCCACCGACCTGTCCGACGCGGTGGTGTTCGCGGTGCTCATCATCGTGCTGCTGGTGCGGCCCGCCGGGCTCATGGGCAAATACGTGCCCGAGAAAGTGTGAGGGCGCCATGAAGAAGATCAACAAAAATTCCCTCAACGGGTTTATCAACTACGGCATCGTCATCGCCGCCTTCGCCGTCATCCAGGCCCTGCTGGGCATGGGCAGGCTGTCCAACTCCCTCCAGAGCCTGCTGGTGCCCGCCTGCTGCTACATCGTCATGGCGGTGTCGCTGAACCTGACGGTGGGCATTCTGGGCGAGCTGTCCCTGGGCCACGGCGGCTTCATGAGCCTGGGGGCTTTCTCCGGCATCGCGGCCTCCATCCTGCTGCAAAACGCCATCCCCCTGGCCCCCGCCCGCCTGGCGGTGTCCATGGCGGTGGGCGCGCTGGCGGGGGCGCTGGGCGGCGTCATCGTGGGCGTGCCGGTGCTGCGGCTCCAGGGGGACTACCTGGCCATCGTCACCCTGGCCTTCGGCCAGATCATCAAGAACATCATCATGGTGCTCTATGTGGGGGTGGACGAGCGGGGCATCCATATCGCCGCCAGTTCCGAGCGCTTTGACCTGGCCCCCGGCGGCACCGCCATCATCAAGGGCCCCATGGGGGCGGTGGGCGTCACCAAGCTGGCCACCTTTACCGCCGGCTTTATCCTCATCCTCATCACCCTGGCGGTGGTCCAGAACCTGGTAAACAGCCGGGCCGGCCGGGCCATCATGGCCCTGCGGGACAACCGCATCGCCGCCGAGAGCGTGGGCATCAATACCACCAAGTACAAGCTCATGGCTTTCGTCACCTCCGCCGCCCTGGCCGGGGCCGCCGGGGCCCTGTTCGGCCTCAACTACTCGTCCACCGGGGCCTCCAAGTTCGACTTCAACACCTCCATCCTGGTGCTGGTCTTTGTGGTGCTGGGGGGGCTGGGCTCTATCCGGGGCTCCATCATCGCCGCCGCCCTGCTCTACGTCCTGCCGGAGATGCTCCGCGGCCTGGGTCTGAACGACTTCCGTATGCTCATCTACGCCATCGTGCTGATCCTGGTCATGCTGGCCACCAACAACGACCAGCTCAAGGCCCTGCTGGGCCGGGTCATTCCCAAGCGAAAGGGGGCTGTCACCAGTGGCTGAGAAGAAGCAGTTCCAAAAGGGCAAAATGGTGCCCGTGCCCAGCGTGTCCATCATCCCGGAGCGGGACCTGGACAAGTCCCCCATCCTGGAGTGCAGCCACCTGGGCATCGACTTCGGCGGACTCACCGCCGTCAACGAGTTCAACGTCACCGTGGGCCGCACGGAGATCGCCGGGCTCATCGGGCCCAACGGCGCGGGCAAAACCACCGTGTTCAACCTGCTCACCAAGGTGTACCAGCCCACCCGGGGCACCATCCTGCTGGACGGCCTGGACACCCACGGCAAGACTCCTTCCCAGGTGAACCGCATGGGCATCGCCCGCACCTTCCAGAACATCCGGCTGTTCAACAACCTGACCGTGGAGGACAACGTGAAGATCGGCCTCCACAACCAGGAGAAGTACTCCATGTTCTCCGGCATCCTCCGCCTGCCCAAGTACTGGCGGCAGGAGAAGGCCGCCCATGAGCGGGCGCTGGAGCTGCTGTCCATCTTCGATATGCAGGACCTGGCGAACCACCAGGCGGGGTCCCTGCCCTATGGCGCCCAGCGGCGGCTGGAGATCGTCCGGGCCCTGGCCACCAACCCGTCCCTGCTGCTGCTGGACGAGCCGGCGGCGGGCATGAACCCCTCGGAGACGGCGGAGCTGATGGAGAACATCGTGAAGATCCGGGACACCTTCCAGATCGCCATCATGCTCATTGAGCACGACATGAGCCTGGTGATGGGTATCTGCGAGGGCATCTGCGTGCTCAATTTCGGCCAGATCATCGCCAAGGGCACCGCCGAGGAAATCCAGTCCAACCCCACGGTCATCGAAGCCTACCTGGGCAAACAGCAGTGAGGAGGGTGCGGATATGCTGACAGTCAACGACATCAACGTGTATTACGGCGCCATCCACGCCATCAAAGGGGTGTCCTTTCAGGTAAACGACGGCGAGGTGGTCACCCTCATCGGGGCCAACGGCGCGGGCAAGTCCACCATTTTGAACACGGTGTGCGGCCTGCTCCACACCCGCACCGGGTCCATCGAGTTCCTGAATCAGAACCTGTCCGGCATCCCCGCCCATAAGCTGGTGGAGCGGGGGCTGGCCCACGTCCCGGAGGGGCGGCGCATCTTCCAGCACATGACGGTGGAGGAGAACCTGGAGATGGGGGCCTACACCCAGCCCCGCGCCAGCATGGACCCCAACCTGGAGCGGGTTTACGAGCAGTTCCCCCGGCTGAAGGAGCGCCGGAAGCAGGTGGCGGGCACCCTGTCCGGCGGCGAGCAGCAGATGCTGGCCATGGGCCGGGGGCTCATGTCCAACCCCAAGCTGCTGATGCTGGACGAGCCGTCCATGGGCCTTGCCCCCATTCTGGTGGAGCAGATCTTCGACATCATCAAACGGCTCCACCAGGCGGGCGTCACCATTCTGCTGGTGGAGCAGAACGCCCGGATGGCCCTCAGCGTGGCCGACCGGGGCTATGTGCTGGAGACGGGCAAGATTGTGGCCACCGGCAGCGGGGACGAGCTGCTCCACGACGAGGCGGTCAAAAAAGCCTACCTGGGCGGCTGATCCCGTTTTCGGGAGGAGAGAGGAGAGCCGGGGGCGTTTCAAAGGGAAACGCCACTGTCCGGGCTTCCGCCGGTCAATAAATCCCGGGCCGAAGGGCGCGCCGCAGGGTGTGCCCTTCGGCCCGGGCGCGTTTTGAGCCGCGGGACCGCTGTCCGAATACTTAGCTATGACTTCTCCCGCGTCAAGAAGATTCCAATGATTGCGCCAATAAAGGTAATCGGCGCCGCTCTGACAAACAGCCATTCCAATGAGTGAAACGCCACGCCGAGAACGGCGGTTTCGGGATCACCGTAATCCCAACCCAGGTAAGGGCTTTCTGATGTCAATAAGATTGCGAAAATTGCCGCTATGACGGCGCATAATGAGATAAGCATCCAATGCAGAATTCTTTTTCTTGTGGTTTTTTTCCGTGCGAGCTGCAAATTTATCACCTCCAGTTTTGCGGAAATGGCCTTCAGGCTGTCGGCTCCCGGTTCAATGACGTTTTCTCCAAGCAGCGTACTCACGGGTGTTTCAAGCGCTTCCGATATGGAGATGAGCATCTCGGAATCGGGAACTGACAATCCCTGCTCCCATTTGGAAACCGTTTGCCGCACCACGTTCAGCTTGACAGAAAGCTCTTGCTGCGAGAGCCCCTTTGATTTTCTGACCGCTTTTATATTTTCGCTGAGCATTGGGGATAGCCTCCTTTCTTTCAGCCTCTGCCGCTATTATGGGCAAAACCGCCCGTTGCCGCAAGCAACGCATATTAACATTTGAAATGAATGTGGCCGTTTAAGCTTCGAATTGCCGCTCCGAAGCAGCGTGGCACGGCCTTCTTGCCCGTTTGTTATTGTGGGTTTGCCGGGATTCCAACCATCGGCGAAAATTTTGACAGGGACCGGCGGGAGAGGCGCTTGACAACCAGAGTTCTGTGAGCTATAATTAAAAAACACAATAAGACTGGCCGCGCGGTGCATTGGATGATGCGCCGCGTACGATGTGCCGGAAGAATTGTCATGCTTCGTCTGGTTTATATTTGTGGGGACTGTTCTGGAAATCTCCCCATATGATATGACGCATTGCAATCTTCTGGCTTGTCCAGAAGTTTTTTTGTGCAATCAAAAGAAGGAGTGTGGCATATGGAAAACCAGGAGCAACTGAGCAAGGTATTCGCGGCCCTTAAAAGTAAGGGAAACCCTATTCTCCTCTCCGGACCTACCGGCGGCGGCAAGAGCACCCTCATTTCCAGGATGGCGCGGAACGGGGATGTGGAGGCGCTGCTTTCCAACCGGGAATCCCAGGGAAAGGGCAGCACGGTGGACACAAACATCGTGGTTACGGACGATCCCAACGTCCCGGAGGACTGCCTGCTGGTGGGCGGGCGTCTATGCCCCATGACCCAGGCGGACTGTGACGATGACCTGACCCTGCTGTCCAATATTCTTTTTTACGCGACGAAAACATACGGCAGGGCAAAGCTGAACGCGGACACATACGCCGGCAAGATCAAGGAGGAGTTGGACAAGCGGCTGAAGAGCGCCGAGACAAATCCAGAAAACGACTCCCTGGTTTACCGGCTGCGCGATATTTCGGGGGAGGAATATGGCCATCTTTTGGGAGCCATGCAGAGATTCCAGCCGGAAAAGCTGCTCCCCCATTTTCAAGAGGCGGAGGCGCTGAACCCCAAGGATACCGCCAAGCAGATGGAAGCGTTTAAGGACCTTCTGCGCAAAGACGAGGCCTTGCAAAACGATATCCAAAACTTTTGGGAAGTGGTAATCAACTGCCTCAATGTCAGTCTGGGCCGGCTGGAACAGCTGCTGCGGGATGAAAACGCCGCCGTTTCTGAATTGGAGGAGGGCGGCAAGAGCTTTTTCGTGGCGCTGAAGGAAGCGTCCATCGGCGGCCCGCTGGCGACGGCCCTTTTAAAGAGTGAGAATGGCGCGAAGGAGTACCTTCTGAAGGAGTGTACGCTTGTGTTCCGGGGGCTTCCCGAACTATTCCCGGAGCGCAACAAGGAGTACCTGACCGTTTTGGAGCGGGAGAGGACTTCTGTGCACTGCTGGAGGTTCATGGATACCCAGGGGCTCTTTCACGCGCAGAGGTCCACCACGGATACGGAGTCCTCCCGGATCAGGGACCTGCTCGCGGCCTATCACAGCAACCGCCTGGTGCTTGTTCTCGACTCACGGATCAACAACACCGCCAAGGACAGCGACATGGCCATCTCTCAGATGCTGTCCGATATCAAGTCGCAAATTGAAGTGTATTTCGTGTACACGCGCTGGGATGATTACCTCAAGGAGTTTCCCCTCAAAAGCGGTTCAGCTTCTTCCGTTCGGAGGGGAGAGCGGAAAAAGATTGATTGGGGTTCGATGCTGGAGGGCGCGCAGAAAAGCCAGGATCAGCGGCATAGACGGTTTGAAGAGAGCCTGGCGCTCAATCAGAATAAAAAGAGACCGGCCATTTGCGGCAAGGTCCGCTCGGCGCTTTTGTGCGATGGCGAGAGCCTGGCGGAAAGCTGCTTGGAAGAAGGGCATATCACAGACCGGGAGGCTTTGCCGGCCCTGCTGGATCAAATCTTAAAAAAGCAGGTACAGTTCCGCGCAAAGTTCCGCGTGACAGAGGGGCTTGAGACGCATTTTACCCTGAACACGAGAGGTTTGGGCACGGTCAGCATCAAAGAACTCCATCGGAACCTGGCAGACTGTAAAAATAGGAGGCTCTATGCCTCCACAGTCCGAGCCTGCGTCAGGAAATGGGTGCAGGCAGGGACGGTCCATCAAGCGCGCGTGAATCCCAACGCCTTTAATTTTGTGACGATTGAGACCAAATTTGTGGAGGAAATCCGCAATTACGCGCAGGGGTTTACAAATAACCTGACGTTTGACTTCTCCCATTGCCTCTGCGACCCGTCCGAGGAGGAGGCGCTCAAGGCGAAATTGTTAGAGGTCCTGAAGAATCATTTGGGGCGCGAGGTCGCTAAAGCGATTGGTATCGACGCCTATCATAACGGCTACGATCAGCCGGTCCCGGGGAAACTGTTTCCATACCAATACGAACGCTTGAATCATATGTTTGAGTATACGCAGAAAAACTATTTCAACGCTGAGAGCATCCCCCTGACGGCGAATTTTCAAAAAATTCTTCAGATTTGCGTGGGGGAGTGTATCAAGTGGTTTGTCGATGAAAGCTGCATCCTCGTGTGTTAAAAAGCCTTCAAAAAACGGGCCGCGGCGCGGTATGCGCGCGTGGGGGCGCCTCCCGCCCCTGTAACTGGAGACGCCGCCGCCGTTCTGGGTGAGCGCGAACAGCACGCAGCCCGGCCGCGCCTTGTTCCGCTCCTTGCCGTATCCGCCTGAAAGGCCGCCCGTCCGGGCGGCCTTTCAGGCGGTGCGTTTTTTAGGGTGGATTTGCGGTTTGAGCGGCAGGCCAGCGCCAAAGGCCCTGCGCGAAACAGGCGCTGGCGTTCCGCCGCCGGACCGTTTTACTCCTTTGCCATGGATTCCATGATGGCGTCGGCCAGAGCGTCCAGCTCGCCGGCCTTGTCCGGGTGAAGGGCGGAGGCCAGGGTGAGCCGGTCGTTGAGGACGGTCATGTTTTTCATCTCGTTTTCCAGGAACTTTTGCATCAGGTCGCCGGATTTGACGGCCCAGGAGCCGTTTTCGATGATGGCGCAGGTGCGGTTCTGGAAGTTCAGCGCCTTCAGGTGCATCAGGTAGTCGTGCATCACCGGGTAGATGCCCAGGTTGTAGGTGACGGAGGCGAACACCAGGTGGCTGAGGCGGAAGGACTCGCTGACCAGCTGGGACACGTGGACGTTAGATACGTCGTACACCCACACGTTGGTGCAGCCTTTCTCGCACAGCTTGGCGGCCAGGGCCTGGGCGGCGGACTCGGTGTTGCCGTACATGGAGGCGTAGGCGATGAGCACGCCCTGCTCCTCGGGCTGGTATTTGCTCCACTTGTCGTACTTGTCGATGAAGTACATCAGGTCCTTGCGCCACACCGGCCCGTGGAGCGGGCAAATGAACTTGATCTTGTCCAGGATGCCCCCCGCCTTTTTCAGCAGGAGCTGGACGTGGGGGCCGTACTTGCCCACGATGTTGGTGAGGTAGCGCCGGGCGTCGTCGATCCAGTCCCGGTCGAAGTTCACCTCGTCGGCAAAGAGTTTGCCGTCCAAGGCGCCGAAGGAGCCGAAGGCGTCGGCGGCGAAGAGCACGCCGTTGGTCAGGTCGAAGGTGACCATGGCCTCGGGCCAGTGGACCATGGGGGCCTCCACAAAGGTGACGGTGTGGTCCCCGAAGGTGTAGGTGTCCCCCTCCTTGACCTCAATGAGTTCGTGGCCGTCGATGTGGAAGCCGAACTGCCGCATGAGCATGAACGCCTTGGGGGTGGAGATGACCTTCACGCCGGGCCAGCGGATGAGGATTTCCTCAATGGACGCGCCGTGGTCGGGCTCCATGTGGTTGATGAGCAGGTAGTCCAGGGGCCGGTTGCCCAGCAGGTAGTCCAGGTTTTCCAGCAGCTGGCGGCAGGCGGACCAGTCCACGGTGTCGAACAGGACGGTGGACTTGTCCAGCAGCAGGTAGGCGTTGTAACTCACCCCCCGGGGGATGGGGTGGATGTTCTCAAACAGATGGGTGCGGTGGTCGTTGGCGCCCACCCAATAAAGGTTATCGGTGACACTGCGCACGCAGTACATAGATTTTCCTCCTTTACGTTTATGGAAATGGCGGCTCCGCGCTCAGGCCTTGTTGTCACGCTGCGAAGCGGGCAGGGCGCTCGGCCGCTTTCGCTGAGACTCGGGCTGGTCTGCGGGCGGCTGTGCCGCCCTGCGCTCGCCCTCGCTCCGCTCCAAGCTTCCTCGCCGCCCGCTTCTCCGCGCTCATGCCTCAATAAACATCTCTTTGGCCTCTGCGCACTCGGGGCAGACCCAGCCTTCAGGCAGGTCCTTGAACAGGGTGCCGGGGGCCGCCTCCCCGTCGGGGTCGCCCAGCTCGGGGACGTACTCGTAGCCGCAGCCGCCGCACACGTAGCGCGGGCCGATGGGTTCGGGTTTGGGGGGCTGGGGCCGCTTCATCTTCACCATGGGAGGCGCGGGCTGTTTTTCCTCCATGCCCAGGGCCTGGGCCAGCAGGGGCAGTATCTCGTTCACATCGCCCACAATACCGTAGTCGCAGTTTTTGAAGATGGGGGCGTTGGAGCTCTTGTTGATGGCCACGATGGTGGAGGCGTCCTTGATGCCCTTCAGGTGCTGAATCGCGCCGGAGATGCCGCAGGCGATGTACAGGTTGCCCTTGAACTTTTGGCCGGACATACCCACGTAGCGGTTCAGGGGCACGTACTTGTGGGTCTCGGCCACGGGACGGCTGGAGCCGATGGCCGCCCCCGCGGCCTTTGCCAGGTCCTCAATGAGCTTCATGTTCTCCTTGGGGCCGATGCCCTGGCCGGCGGACACCACCCGCTCCGCCTGGGCGATGGGGGTGTCCATGGGGATGCCCACGGTGAAATCATAGCCGTCCTTTTTCAAGGCCGCCACCAGGGCGTCCACCCGCTCCTTGGCGTCTCCCTCCTTGAGGATCAGGCCTTTGCGCACGCCGGTGACGGGGGCGGGCTTCTTGGCCGCGCTGGAGGAGCCGCCGCCCGCGCTCTTGGGGGGCTTGCCCATAATGGCCGCGCCGATGACCATCCGCTGCACCTCGTTGGTGCCCTCGTAGATGGTGGTGATTTTGGCGTCCCGGTACATCCGCTCCACGTCCATGCCCTTGAGGAAGCCGGTGCCGCCGAAAATCTGCACCGCGTCGTTGGTGACCTCCAGGGCGATGTCGGAGGCGTACATCTTGGCCATGGCGGCGTCCACGCCGTAGGGCTCGTGGGCCTCCTTCTTCTCGGCGGCGGAGTACACCAGCATCCGGGCGCATTTCAGCTTGGTGGCCATGTCGGCCAGCTTGAAGGTGATGGCCTGGTTGAAACCGATGGGCTTGCCGAACTGGACCCGTTCCTTGGCGTACTCCACGGCGGCCTCGTAGGCCCCCTGGGCGATGCCCAGGGCCTGGGAGGCGATGCCGATGCGCCCGCCGTCCAGGGTGGCCATGGCGATTTTGAAGCCCTGGCCCTCCTTGCCCAGCAGGTTTTCTTTGGGCACCTTCACGTCGTCGAAGTTGAGCTGGCAGGTCTCGGAGGAGCGGATGCCCATCTTGTCGTAGTGGGGCTCGAAGGTGAAGCCCTTCCAGCCCTTCTCCACGATAAAGGCGGAGATGCCCCGGGTGCCGATGTCTGGGGTGGTGACGGCGAAGATCACATAGGTGTCCGCCACGCCGCCGTTGGTGATGAAGATCTTCTGGCCGTTGAGCAGCCAGTGGTCGCCCTTGTCGATGGCGGTGGTCTCGGTGCCGCCCGCGTCGGAGCCGGCGTTGGGTTCGGTGAGGCCGAAAGCGCCGATCTTCTCGCCTTTGGCCAGGGGGACCAGGTACTTTTGCTTCTGCTCCTCGGTGCCGAAGGCGAAGATGGGCCAGGTGCCCAGGGACACATGGGCGGACAGGATGACGCCCGTGCCGCCGTCCACCCGGGACAGCTCCTCCACGGCGATGGCGTAGCTCGTCACGTCGAGCCCCGCGCCGCCGTACTCCTTGGGATAGGGGATGCCCATCAGCCCCATTTCAGCCAGTTTTTTGACCGCCTCGGCTGGAAAACGGCTCTCCTGGTCCATGAGGATGGCATTGGGCTTCACCTCCGCCTCGGCGAAAGCGCGGATTTTGGCGCGCAGCTCCTCGTGGGCCTGTGTGGTCTGGAACAACATACGGTGACCTCCTTTGAGTGATTTGCAGCAATCATAGGAATCGTTCTCTGCTCAGTGAAAATGTACCACGATTGGGCGGCTATGTCAATGTGAATTATCGCATTTTGCACAAAACTGGCGCGCGAATTCCGATTGCGTCCTCCAAAAGCGTCCGATACCGCGAGACGCCGCGCTTTTCGAATCAGGATGCCAGGCGTGTTGCGGGGGGATTGACTATGGACGGGAGGCCTGATATAATTTGGAGGCTGGTTTGCGCTGTGCCCTGGGCCGGGCAGGGAGGAAGAAGGGCGCGGGGATTTAACGGCAGCAAGCACAATGAGAGAGGGTCCGCCGCGGGAGAAAGGTGGCGGGCAGCTGAGAGGAGAGAGTGCGGTGAAATCCCCCAGAAATTTTAGCAAGGGTGTGCTGGCGCTTATCATTGCGGTGGCCGTTCTGGCCTCCGCCGTGACAACGCTGCTGGCGGTCATGTTTACCAACAGGAACACGGTGCCCAAGGGCTATGTGCCCGAGGGCTACATATCCATTGACGACGCCCAGGCGCTGATCGCGGCGGCCACCCTGCCGGCGGGCGCCATGAATATGGAATTCCAGGAAATCTCGGACGCGGAGGCCGACCAGATCGCCAACGGGGCCGACGAGATCCGAGAGAACTTTGAAAACAGCCCGATGGCGGGGAACGTGGAGGTCAATCCCCGGGAGTGGGACACGTATGCCAGCCGCATTGCCACGGAGGGCATGAGCAATGCGGAAAAGACCCTGTATGACCGCTACGACGCCTGCTGCAGGGAGTACCTGGAAAAGGCCATGGACGGCTATCGGGGCGGGCAGAGCGGCGACTACTTCTATTATGGCAGCGCGGTCCGGTTCGGGGACCTGAACCTGAGCAAGGACCAGGCACAGAGCCTGTTTTACTGGTTCAAGTTCAATAACCCGCAGTATTACTTCCTGCGGAACGCGGCGGCGTCCTCCGGCACGTCCATGTTCCCCATGATGTACGAGCGGTTTGCCGACGGAAACGAGCGGGCGAGGACCACCAACGAGCTGTTCGACAAGCTGGACGGCTGGATCGAGTCCATCAGCGGCGGCGGGGCCACCGGCTGGCAGATGGAGCTGGCCGCCAACGACCTGCTGTGCCGGAAGCTGGATTACGACGAGAAGGAGCCCTTTTACCAGTCGATGTACTCCGCGGTCCTGCTGGAGCGGACCGTCTGCGCGGGCTATTCGGAGACCTTCTGCGCCATGATGAACGCGGTGGGCGTGGACGCCATGGTGGCCCTCAACGACATCCACGCGTGGAATGTGGTCAGGCTGGACGACGGCAGCTACTATGTGGTGGATGTGCTGTGGAACGAAAACAAGGAGAACAACGACGACCCCAAGCGGGCGTATTTCAATGTCGGCGAGACGACCGCCAAGGCGCGGGACAGTGGAAAGGCGGAGCACACGTTTGGGGCGGACCTGGCGGCTTGGGCGCCCGCGCTGTCCCAGGTGGACTATGTACCCACCCAGTATGATACGACGGGTTCCGGCGGGAGCGCGGTCCACTTGGATCCGCCCCGGAATCTCCGTGCCACCTCCGATGAAGATGGAGTTGTCGGCGTTGCGTGGGACCCCGTGGACGGGGCGGACCAGTACACCGTGGAGCTGTATACCAGCGACGGGAAAACGCTGCTGAAGAGCAAGTCCTTTGATAAAACCGATATTACGGTTCGGTTTAATTCCTATACCTCCCTGGCAGTGCGCGTGTGCGCGGAGGCGCAGGAGGATGGGACCGTCTATCCATCCGGCTGGTCGGAGTTCCTCACCATCACCACGAAAACGGGTTCGTCCGCGTCCACCCCCACTCCCACCCCCACTCCCGGCGTGACGCTGGACGCGCCCAAACATATCACCATCACCAAGGATGAGCCGGACGCAACCAGTTTTTCCTGGGACGAGGTGGAGGGCGCCGAGCAGTATCAGATCGTCGTGTTCAAGGACAAGGCGTATACGCAGACCTGGGTCAGCAGCTTCAGAACAGTCACGTCCCAGGGCCATACGAAGCTGGTGCCCGGCAGGACCTATTATTACGGCGTCCGGGCGGTTAAGACGGTGGACGGCAAGGACTACTACTCCGACTGGACCTATTTCTCCCACAAGACGCCCGAGAAAGCGGCCCCCACCCCCACTCCCGGCGTGACGCTGGACGCGCCCAAACATATCACCATCACCAAGGATGAGCCGGACGCAACCAGTTTTTCCTGGGACGAGGTGGAGGGCGCCGAGCAGTATCAGATCGTCGTGTTCAAGGACAAGGCGTATACGCAGACCTGGGTCAGCAGCTTCAGAACAGTCACGTCCCAGGGCCATACGAAGCTGGTGCCCGGCAGGACCTATTATTACGGCGTCCGGGCGGTTAAGACGGTGGACGGCAAGGACTACTACTCCGACTGGACCTACTTCTCCCACAAGACGCCCAAGGAAGCCGCCCAAGCCACCCCCAGCGCGTCTGTGGAGGTTGCGGCGCCCTCAAATATTATGGTTCGTGTCAGATGGGACGACGCTACGATGGTGACATGGTCCGCCGTGAAAGGCGCGACAGGGTACGAGGTGTGCCAGTACAAGGATTCCTCGTACACAGAGGAGGCCGGCTACTGCGAAGTAACGGAAACGAAATGTAATTACCCGGTCTCGAAGGACAAAGTTTTTTACTACGGCGTGCGGGCGGTGAAAGAAGTGGACGGCGTGAAATATTACTCCGACTGGGTCAACAAAACCGCAAAGGCGTGGAGTTGACAGCCTGCCCGGCAAACGGTTTGACGGGGAAGGCCCTCCGCCGGATTTCCGGCGGAGGGCCCAGCGCGGCGAAAAAACTTTTTCGCCGCGCTGAGTGCGGTTTTTTGGAACAAAGGACGTTCCAAAAAACCGTTGATTGAACGTGAAAGACACCCCTCCTGGGTTTCTTTCACACTATCTTCCTTCCCGTCATCGAAAAAAAGCGGCTTCTTCGATAGATAGTCTCGGCCCTCCGCTGGATTTCCGGCGGAGGGCCTTCCCTTTGCTTTTTTAGCGCGTCAGATCACGTGGTGCTCCTTCCACTTTCCCCGCAGGAACCGAATCAGGAACAGCGCGGCCCGGACCACCCAGTCCGCGAACATGGCCAGCCAGACCCCCAGCAGGCCCAGCCCCAGGTTCCGGCCCAGCAGGTAGCTCATGCCGATGCGGCAGATCCACATGGACAGCAGGGAGACCACCATGGTGAATTTGGCGTCCCCCGCCGCCCGGAGGGCGTTTGGCAGGGTGAAGGACATGGGCCAGAAGACGGCGGTGAACACCGCGCACCAGCGCAGCACCTGGATGGCGATGGCGGCGGTGGCGGGGGTGAGGTTGAACAGCGGCACCAGCGCCGGCGCCGCCAGGAACAGCCCCAGGCAGGAGACGCCCATGGCCAGGTAACAGACCTGCATCAGTTTTTTGGTGTAGCCCACCGCCTGGCCGTGGTCGCTGGCCCCCACGCACTGGCCCACCACCGTCACCATGCTCAGGCCCACCGCCTGCCCGGGAACGTTGATGAAGCCCGCGATGGAGCCGCTGATGGCGTTGGCGGCCACCGCGGAGCCTGCCACCGCCAGGTTTACCCCCGTGTCAAAGGATGTCACCAGGCCCAGCACCAGCAGCTTGCCCACCTGGAACATCCCGTTCTCAATGCCCGCGGGCACGCCCACCCGCAGGATGGAGCGGACCATCCGCCACTGGAGGGCGGGGCGGAACAGGTCCTCCACATACACCGGGAGGCTGGGCTGGCGGATTTTGACCCCGATAATCACCGCCGCCGCCACCCGGGACACCAGGGTGCCCAGCCCCGCCCCGGCGGCCCCCATCTGGAAGCCGTAGATCAGCAGGGCGTTCACCGCCACGTTGATGACGTTGACGATCAGGGAGTTGACCATGGATACCTTGCTGTTGCCCATGGCCCGGAACAGGGCCGCCCCGGCGTTGTAGACGGCGATGAAGGGATAGGCCGCCGCCGTCAGCAGAAAGTAGGTGAGGGCCGGGCCCATCACCTCGCGGGAGATGTCGCCAAAGAGGAGGCGCAGGATGTGTTCCCGCAGGAGGAGGGCAATCCCCATGAGGACAACCGCCGCCAGCAGCGCCGTATACAGCAGCTGCTTGGCCGCCGACCGGGCGCTGTCCGGCTCCCGCCGGCCCAGGTACTGGGCCACCACCACCGCCCCGCCGGTGGACAGAGCGGTGAAAATGTTGATGATCAAGTTGTTGATGCCGTCTACCAGGGACACCCCGGAGACCACCGCCTCGCCGGCGGTTGTCACCATCATGATATCCGCCATGCCCACCGTCATCAGCAGCAGCTGCTCGATGACCAGGGGGATCATGAGGCGGACCAGGTCCTGATTGGTAAAGAGGGGCTTGGAGGCCCGCGCTGTGGTTTCCATCGGGTTACACCTCTTGTTCCGGCGGGCGGCCCGTGCCGGACCGTCCTGTCGCTTTAGAGGCCATTTTAGCACGGTTTTATCCCAAATGAAACCGTGTTTTTCCACAAAAAATGTGCTCCGGGAGATGACCGAAAAGCCAGTCTGCCGGGACCGCGCCCCGGCGCCGCGGCGGGTGGGGCCTGGGTCCTCCCCGCAAAATTTTTGGGCAGGGCCCTCAGACGCTGGAAACCGTCCGCCGGATGTGGTAAAATGGCGCTGGCGGCGTGGGCCGCCCACATAGAAAGGAAGGTTTGCCATGAATACGCTGATTATGATGACAGGGCTGGCGCTGGCGGCGCTGGGCGTGGCGCTGACGGCGCTGCTGGGCGTCCGCACCGCCCGGGACAACCGCCGCGCCGACGTCCCCAAGAGAAAAGCGCCCCGGTGGCCGCTGGTGTTCGCCGCGCTGGGGCTGGCGTGCGTGGTGGCGGGCAACTGCTTCACCGTGGTGCCCACGGGGTATACCGGCGTGCGCACCACCTTCGGGCTCATCGACCAGGAGTCGTGTATGCCCGGCTTCAACTTTGTCACCCCCTTCGTCCAGAATATCTCGCTGGTGAACAACAAGCAGCAGGATATCCGTTTCACGGACAAAATCTGGTCGGAGACCAAAGAGCAGACTGTGGTGTACATGGAGAACGTGACCGTCACATACCAGATTGTCCCGGAGGCCAGCGCCTGGATCTACGCCAACGTGGAGAACTGGGTGGAGGAACTGGTGGACGTGGACATCGTCAGCTCGGCGCTGAAGTCAGCGGCCAGGGCACTGTCCGCTGACATCGTGACCGACCGCTCGGTGATTGAGACGGAGGCCCGGGATCTGCTTCAAGCCGCCCTGGACGGCAAGTATGGGGACAACCGGGTGGTCATCAAGGGCGTCATCATCAACAACATGGACTTTGACGAGTCCTACAACCAGGCCATCGCCCAGAAGTCCCAGGCCATTCAGGAGCAGCAGGAGCAGGCCATCCGCAACCAGACGAACATCGACAAGGCACGGGCCGAGGCGGAGGCGGAGCGGGAGCGGGCCCAGGGCCTGGCAGACGCGGAGCTGATCCAGGCGGAGGCCAAGGCGAAGGCCAATGAGATCATCAGCAACAGCATCACGGAGGCCACCCAGAGGCAGGACGCCATCGACAAGTGGAACGGCGAGCTGCCCCGGTATACCGGGGGCGGGGATGTGTCCTTTGGCATTCTGGACGCCGCCGGGCCCTCGGCGGCCCAGCCGGCCGGGTGAGCGCGGTGAAACGCCGGACGCGGCCGCGTCCGGCGTTTTCCGCTGTGGAGGGGGCCGCAAAATTTCCTCTTGACTTTTGCGCATAAAAGTGCTAAATTATCCCCAGCATACAAAAGGGAGGGCTGCGCATGGACTGCCGGAGCTACGGGTATGGCGATTACCGCTATTATGATAGCGGCGGTTTGTCATGCCCTTGAGCGGCGGTGCGGCACAGTTCCCGTGCGGCGGCCCCAAGGGGGCCGCTTTTTCTATGCGGAAGCGCGGAGCGGCCGAATGTCCTTGCCGCCTCGCAGCGTGACAACAAACAAACGCACAAAGGAGAGAGTAACTATGGTAGTCATTATGAAGCGGGAGTTCACTCCCGAGCAGCTGGAGACCGCCGTTCGGACCATGGAGGCCGGAGGGGTGCGGGTGATGGTGTCCAAGGGCGCCGAAACCACCATCCTGGGCGCGGAGGGCGACGCGGGCGCCCTGAATCAGGAGCAGCTGGCCCAGCTGGACGGCGTGGAGCGGGTGATGCGGGTGAGCGAGCCCTACAAAAAAGCCAACCGCAAGTACCATCCCGACGACTCGGTGATCGGCATCGGGGGCGGGGTGACCGTGGGCGGAAACAAGATCGCGGTGATTGCCGGACCCTGTTCCGTGGAGAGCGAGGAGCAGATTCTGGAGGTGGCCCAGTCGGTTCAGAAGTCCGGCGCCGCCGCCCTCCGGGGGGGCGCCTACAAGCCCCGCACCTCCCCCTACGCCTTTCAGGGCAAGGGGGTGGAGGGCGTCCTCCTGCTGGACGAGGCCCGGAAGGCCACCGGCCTGCCCATCGTGTCCGAGCTGATGAGCGCGGACCAGCTCCCCCTCTTTGAGGAGGCGGTGGACGTGATCCAGATCGGGGCCCGGAATATGCAGAACTTTGACCTGCTGAAGAAGGTGGGCAGGAGCAGTAAGCCTGTGCTGCTGAAGCGGGGGCTGTCCTCCACCATTGAGGAGTGGCTGATGAGCGCGGAGTACATCATGGCGGGGGGCAATCCCAACGTGATTCTGTGTGAGCGGGGCATCCGCACCTTCGAGACCTACACCCGGAACACCCTGGACCTGTCGGCGGTGCTGGCGGTGAAGCGGCAGAGCCACCTGCCCGTGGTGGTGGACCCCTCCCACGCCTGCGGCAAGGCGTGGATGGTGGAGCGGATGGCTATGGCGGCGGTGGCCGCCGGGGCGGACGGGCTCATCATCGAGGTGCACAACAACCCCTCCTGCGCCCTGTGCGACGGGGCCCAGTCGGTGACGCCGGAGCAGTTCGGCGGGATCATGGACAAGCTGCGGACGGTGGCCCGGTGCGTGGGGCGGGAAGTGTGAGGGCAGGCGCATAGGGCCGCCTGGAACGGCGCGGCTTCTGCCCGGGACGGAGCGAAAGCGGCCCGGCTATGCGCCCAGCCCGAGTATGACAACCGGGAAGTGTGCGGGCAGGCGCGCAAAACAGGAGGGGTATTTCACATGAAAAAAATTCTAGTGGTGGGCCTGGGCCTGATCGGCGGATCCCTGGCCATGGCCCTCCAGGGCTTCGAGGACTTTGAGGTGGTGGGGGCGGTGCGCTCCCAGGCCACCCACGACAAGGCGCTGGCCAAACACGCGGCGGACCGGCTCACCTTCGACCCCGCCGCCGAGCTGCCCGGGGCCGACGTGGTGGTGCTGTGCCAGGACCCGGCGGGCATCACCGCTTTCCTGCGGGACAACCGGGACCGCTTCAAGCCCGGCAGCCTCATCTGGGACGTGTGCGGCGTGAAAACCGCCGTGATGGCGGCGGCGAAATGCCTGCCCGAGGGGGTGGACTTCATCGGCTGCCACCCCATGGCGGGCAAGGAGGTGTCCGGCATTGCCAACGCCGAGGCGGGGCTGTTCCGCAACACCCACTTCATCGTCACCCCCGGCCCGAACGCCACCCAGGAGCACCTGGACCTGCTGCGCCGGATGGCGGACTGGTGCCGGTTTGGCGACGTGATCGTCACCACCCCGGAGCGCCACGACCAGATGATCGCCTACACCAGCCAGCTGATGCACGTCATCGCCGTGTCGGTGTGCGCCGACGAGGGGCTGTTCTCCTGCAAGGGCTTCGAGGGGGGCTCCTTCCGGGATTGCACCCGGGTGGCCGCCCTGGACCCGGCCATGTGGACGCAGCTGTTCACCCTCAACGCCCCGGCGCTGTGCCGGGTGGTGGAGGAGCTGGAGGGGCGGCTGCGGGCGTACCGGGAGGCCATCCAGTCTGGCGACCGGGAGACGCTGTCCGCCATGCTGGCCTCCGCGTCGGAGCGGAAGAAGCGGATTGACCTGGAGCGGGCCCGGGGCGACGATGTGCGCCCGTCTTTCTGAATAAATTGACGCGGGCCGTCCCAGGTGGTATACTGGGGCGGCACAGCTTTGTCAAAAAAATTTACAGCTGTGGGGGAGGCCGTTATGGGTTACATCATGGACCTGCGGGCCTATGTGGGCCACCGTCCGCTCATTCAAGTGGGCTCCAGCGTCATTCTGGAGGACGAACAGGGGCGTATTCTGCTCCAGCTGCGCACGGACAACAATCAATGGAGCTTCTCCGCGGCGGGCTCCATGGAACCGGGCGAAGCGCCGGAGAATACCGCCCGCCGGGAACTGCTGGAGGAGACGGGCCTCACCGCACACACCCTGGAGCTATACGGCGTATACGCCGGACCGAAGGAGCATCACATCTACCCCAACGGCGACGAGGTTTACAACGTGGAGTTTGCCTACGCCTGCCGGGATTGGTCGGGGACGCTGAAGTGCCAGGAGGGCGAAGTGGAGGATCTGCGGTTTTTTGCTCTGGACCAGCTGCCCGCCGCCCTGTCTGGGCAGACTGGGCGGCGGCTGAAGGACTGGATGAAGTACAGGCGGGCGGGGACTGCCGGTGAATTCCGCACATAATCCTGGGACAAACCCCATAAAATGGACCATCAAGGCAAAGGGAGATGGTCCAATTATGGCGTATGAAGGCGGGCTGTCCGCTCCCCACCATGTGGTGATTGAGGAGCGGAAAAGCCTCACCGTGTCCGGGGTGGAGGACGTGGAGCGGTTTGATGAGAACACCATTGTGCTGTCCACCTCCAAGGGCCCCATGGTGGTGTCCGGGGAGAACCTGCACATTGAGAAGCTGTCCCTGGACGGCGGCGACCTGAAGGTGGAGGGGGACATCGACGCCGTCACCTATGAGGACGAGGCGGCCGGAGGCCGGGGCGGCTTCCTGGCGCGGCTGCTGCGCTGACCATGCACGTGGACATTCTGGGCCAGGCGGCGGTCTTTGGGCAGGGGTTCCTGCTGGGGGTTCTGCTGGGCCTGGTCTACGACGGGATGCGCACCCTGCGCCGGAGCCTGCGGCTGGCCCCTCTGGCTTTTTTGTTGGACCTGCTGTTCTGGCTGGGTGCCACGGTGGGGCTGTTCGCGCTCACCCTGCTGTCTGACGACGGGCAGGTGCGCATTTACCATATGGCGGCGGTGGCGCTGGGGGGCGGGGTGTACTTTCTCACCCTCAGCCGCCTGGTTCTGCCCGCGCTGCTCTGGCTGGCCCAGGGGGTGCGGGCGGTGTTCCGCCTGCTCACCGCGCCGGTCCGGCTGGCGGGGCGGGGGACAAAAAAATTTTTAAAAATTCAAAAAAAACACTTCCAAAATTGGCTGGGGTGGTATAAAATAAATATACTATACCGTTTCGCAAGAGACGGGGAAAGGGGGGCGGAGCCGCGTGGGGCTGAAAGTAAAACGGGCCGGCATGGCCACAAAGCTGCTGGTGCTGGTTCTGCTGGCCGTCGTGGCCGCCGCTCTGCTGTCCACCCAGGCAAGGCTGAACGCCGCGCAGTCCGACCGGGAGGCGTTGAGCCGCCAGGTGCAGGAGCAGCGGGAGGCAAACGCCGCGCTGGAGGATGGCATCGCCCGCAGCGGCGACCCTGACTACCTGGCGGACATCGCCCGGAGCCGTTTGGGTCTGGTGGAGCCGGGCGAAATTGAGTTTGTGGACCCGGCGAAATAAGAAGCGCGGAGAAACGGCCAGCGAGGGAGCTTGGACCGAAGCGAAGGCAAAATCCGTGTGAACGCCGGGCCCGCGGCAAAAATCCAATACATATTGAGAGGGAAAAAAGAGATTTATGGGGATTGAAGTTGGTTCTATCTTGGATGGCAAGGTGACGGGGATCACCAAGTTTGGCGCATTTGTGTCTCTGCCCGGCAATCGGTCCGGACTGGTGCACATCTCGGAGATCGCGTACTCCTATGTCAACGACGTTCACGACCTGCTGGCAGAGGGCCAGGAGGTCAAGGTGAAAGTCATCGGGATTGATGACAACAACCGTATCAACCTGTCCATCAAGCAGGCTCTGCCCCCGCCGCCCCGCCCGGAGCGCCGCCCCGGCCCGCGCCCGGAGGGAGGAGAGCGCCGCCCCCAGGGGCGCCGTCCCGGCCCTGGAGGCCCCGGCCGCAGCTTTACGCCGGAGCCCGCCCAGCCCCGGGGTCCGGCCAGCTTTGAGGACCAGCTGAAGCAGTTCATGGCCAGTTCCGACAGCAAGCTGTCCGAGCTGCACATGAACGAGAAGCGGAGCAACCGCAGGGGCGGAAGAAGGTAGCCGAATCAAAAGGGGACGCGCCAGCGTCCCCTTTTTTGTGCCGAAGCGCGGAGCGCCCGGGAGCAGGACGCCTGGACCGAAGCGAGGGGCGCAAACCAAGGAGGGGCGAAGCCCCGGATGTTTGCGGCCCGAGTCGGAGGGAAGGCGGCCGCTGCGAAGCGGTCAGGACGTTCGGTCGCTTTCCCTCCGCCTCAGGCAAAATGCCGATTTGCTTCGCAAATCTTAGCATTTTGCCTTCGCTTCAGTCCAAGCTCCCTCGCTGACCGCTTCTCAGCGCTTCGCTGTTGTCACGCTGCGCCTGTTCGTGACGCGCGGCTTCGCTCCGTCTCAAGCAAAACCCGGCCCCGCTGCGCGGGCCCTCGGCTTTTGCTTTCGCTCCGCTCCATCCGCGCTGCTCACGACGGCTCCGCGCTTTTCCTATAAAAATCGGCTCTTTCTCCGAGGAGAAAGAGCCCAAGGGTTTATTTGCGCGGGAGAATGGAATGACCGCATGGACTGAAGTCCATGCCGCGGCCTGTGCCGCCCTTACAGTATACCACTGCGGCGGGCCAAAGCCTGTCGAACCCTGACAGAGGAGGAATCACGATGCTCATTATCAATGGGATCATTCACACCATGGAGGCGGGCACGATTTCCGGCGGATTTGTGCTGACTCAAGGGGGGCGCATCGCCCAGGTGGGGCCCATGTCCGCCCTGCCGGAGGGCGCGGACGCCGCCGGCCTCGTGGACGCCCGGGGAGGCCATGTCCTCCCCGGATTTATCGACGCCCATTGCCATGTGGGCCTGTACGGCTCCGCCCCGCAGGAGGACGATTTGAACGAGGCCTCCGCCCCCTGCACCCCAGAGCTCCGGGCGCTGGACGGGGTGAATCCCATGAACCCCTACTTCCGGGAGGCCCGCCGGGCGGGCGTGACCTGCGTTCACACCGGCCCCGGCTCCGCCAATCCCATTGCGGGGCAGTCCATCCTGCTCAAGACGGCGGGCACGGTGGTGGACCAGATGGTGGTGCGCTCACCCGCGGCCATGAAGTTTGCCTTGGGAGAGAACCCCAAGGGGATCCATAAGGGCCACGGCCCCGCCACCCGCATGGCCTCCGCCGCCCTGATCCGGGAGAAGCTGACTCAGGCGCTGAACTACGAGCTGAAGTGCGCGCAAGCCCAGGCGGATAACGAGACGGACGGGCCGGAGTTTGACGCCCGGCTGGATGCCCTGCGTTCGGTGGTGACGGGCCGTCTGCCCGCCCACTTCCACGCCCACCGGGCGGACGACATCGCCACCGCCGTCCGCATCTCCAAGGAGTTCGGGCTGGACTGCGTCATCGTCCACGGCACCGAAGGCCACCTCATCGCGGACTTTTTGGCTAAGGAGGGGGTACCCGTCATTACCGGGCCGTTCCTCATGGACCGCTGCAAGCCGGAGCTGTCCTCCCTCACCATGGAGAACACCGCCCTGCTGGCCCAGGCGGGGGTGCAGACGGCCGTCTGCACCGACCACCCTGAAACCCCGGTCAATCTGCTCTCCCTATGCGCCGCCATGGCGGCCCGGGCCGGGATGGACGAGGAGGACGCCCTGGCCGCCATCACCATCAACGCGGCCAATATCCTGGGCGTGGGGGACCGGCTGGGCTCCCTGGCCCCGGGGAAGGACGCGGACATCGTGGTGACGGACGGCCACCCCTTCCACTGGCGCACCAAGGTCACCCATGTGCTCATCGACGGACGGGAGGTCATTTGAATGGTACGGGAAATTGAGGCAAGCGCCCTGTCCGGCGCCATTCGGGCGCTGTGCATCCAGGCCAATACCGTTCTGCCCCGAGACCTGCGGGAGGCCATCTGCTCCGCCCGGGAAGCAGAGCCCTCCCCGGTGGGGCGGGCCATCCTGGGGGATTTGGTGGAGAACTATGAGTTCGCGGAATCCAAGGGGCTGCCCATCTGCCAGGACACCGGCATGGCGGTGGTGTTCCTGGACTGGGGCCAGGACTGCCATCTCACCGGCGGGTCTCTGGAGGACGCGGTCAACAGCGGCGTGCGCCAGGGCTATCTGGACGGCTGCCTCCGGCTGTCGGTGGTGGCCGACCCCCTGCGGCGTGTGAACACCCGCGACAACACCCCGGCCATTCTCCATTTGCGGATGGTGCCGGGAGACAAGGTGGACATTACCGTGGCCCCCAAGGGCTTCGGCAGCGAGAACATGACCAGGCTCAAGATGTTCAACCCCTCCGTCACCCTGGAGCAGGTGGAGGACTTCATCGTGGACTGCGTGTCCCAGGCCGGGTCCAACCCCTGCCCGCCGGTGGTGGTGGGCGTGGGGCTGGGGGGCACCTCCGAGGTAGCCGTGGAGCTGGCCAAGCGGGCCCTGCTGCGCCCCGCCGGGGAGCGCCACCCGGACCCCTTCTACGCCGTCATGGAGGAGCGGATTCTGGAGCGGGTCAACCGGCTGGGCATCGGCCCCCAGGGGCTGGGGGGGCGGACCACCGCCCTGTCCGCCGCGGTTTTGACCCAGGGTACCCACATCGCGGGTCTGCCCTGCGCGGTGAATCTGGGGTGTCACGTGACGCGGCACGCCCGCGAGGTGCTGTAAAGCGCTTCAACAGATTGGGGTCTGCTGAAATCGAAATCTATGGAGGCGATACCATGCTTGAACATATACCGACCCAATCAACTATGACTGAATTGCTTGGACAATCTTTGTTTGAAGTTTGGCAGGCGTTATGTCTGGCCATTGACGAAAAATATGATCTGGAACGAGTGTGGAACACTGGCGGTAAAAATTGGGCTTACGAGTACAAATATCGCAGAGGCGGCAAAACACTGTGCTGCCTATACGCTAAAAGTAATTGCATTGGTTTCATGATTATCTTTGGAAAAGATGAAAGAACAAAATTTGAAGCGATAAGAGAAACTCTTTCTGATGCCGTTTGCAGGCAATACGACGAGGCAAAAACCTATCATGATGGAAAATGGGTCATGCTTGAACCGACCAATACGGCTGATTTTGACGATTACATGAAATTGTTGCTTATCAAAAGAAAACCGAATCGAAAATAACAATTCCGAATTATTGAAGCGTGTATCTTTTCTTCTTCGGATAATTGTGGTATACTGATTAGGTTATGATTTTATTTAGGGGGTTCTTCCCATGTAAAGGACCGTTTTCTTCTAAAAACCAAATGAAACAGGAGGAACTCTCATGTCTCAATACGAATCCGAAATCAAACGGCGGAGAACCTTCGCCATCATCTCCCACCCCGACGCGGGCAAGACCACCCTGACGGAAAAATTCCTGCTCTACGGCGGGGCCATCGCCCAGGCGGGGGTGGTCAAGGGCAAGAAGAACGCCCGGGCCGCCACCTCCGACTGGATGGAGATCGAAAAACAGCGCGGCATCTCCGTTACCTCCTCCGTGATGCAGTTCCAGTACGAGGGATTCTGCATCAACATCCTGGACACCCCCGGCCACCAGGACTTCTCCGAGGACACCTACCGCACCCTGATGGCGGCGGACTCCGCCGTCATGGTCATCGACGCCGCCAAGGGCGTGGAGGCCCAGACCCGGAAGCTGTTCAAGGTGTGCCGCCTGCGGGACATCCCCATTTTTACCTTCATCAACAAGATGGACCGGGAGGCCCGGGACCCCTTCGAGCTGTGCCAGGAGCTGGAGCACGAGCTGGGCATCGACACCTACGCCGTCAACTGGCCCATCGGCTGCGGCAAGGCGTTCCAGGGCGTGTACGACCGGGAGCGCCGCCGCATTATTCACTTCACCTCCAACGGCGGCTCCAAGGCGGCCACCGCCACCGAGGTGGCTCTGGACGACCCGGCGCTGGCGGGCCTCATCGGGCAGAGCTACCGGGACCAGCTCAATGATGAGATCGAGCTGCTGGACGGCGCCTCCTGCGCGTTCGACATGGATCGGGTGCGCCATGGGCAGCTCTCCCCGGTGTTTTTTGGCTCCGCCCTGACCAACTTCGGCGTGGAGCCCTTCCTGGAGGACTTCCTGCGCATGACCACCGCGCCCCTGCCCCGCACGGCGGGGGAGGAGCTCATCGACTCCTTTGACGACGGCTTCTCCGCCTTTGTGTTCAAGATCCAGGCCAACATGAACAAGGCCCACCGGGACCGCATCGCCTTCATGCGGGTGGTGTCCGGGCGGTTCGACGCGGACCAGGAGGTGTACCACGTCCAGGGCGGCAAGAAAATCAAGCTGTCCCGGCCCCAGCAGCTCATGGCCGCCGAGCGGGAGATCATCGAGGAGGCCTACGCCGGGGACATCATCGGCGTGTTTGACCCGGGCGTCTTCTCCATCGGGGACACCCTGTGCACCGCCGCCCACAAGTTCCAGTTCGACCCCATCCCCACCTTCGCCCCGGAGCACTTCCGGCGGGTGCGGCCCCTGGACACCATGAAGCGCAAGCAGTTCCTCAAAGGGATGGAGCAGATCGCCCAGGAGGGCGCGATTCAAATTTTTAAAACCCCCTACTCCGGCATGGAGGAGGTCATTGTGGGCGTGGTGGGCACGCTGCAATTCGACGTGCTGGAATACCGGCTCAAAAACGAGTACGGCGTGGACCTGTACGCCGAGGGCCTGCCTTACGAGTACCTGCGCTGGATGCACCACGAGGGGGACGAGCCCCTGCGGGCGGAGGACCTGACCCTCCCCGGCGACGCCATGCTGGTGGAGGACTACCGGCAGAACCAGCTGCTGCTGTTCGCCTCCCAGTGGTCCATCAACTGGACGGCGGAGCGGAACAAGCAGATCACCCTGTCCGAGTTCGGCGGGGCGAAGTTTTAATGGAAAGCGCGAAACCCGCCGGAGAGCAGACGCTTTCCGGCGGGCGGCGCTTTTGTTTGAATACCTGGAAACGGGAGATTTGGGAGGCGGACATGATACTGGAGACGGAGCGGCTGTACTTGCGGGAGCTGAATCAGGGGGATTTCCGCGCTTTGTGCAGAATTATGCAGGATGAAGAGACGATGTACGCGTATGAGGGGGCTTTCACCGGCGGCGAGGTGCGGGAGTGGCTTGACCGGCAGATTGCCCGATATCAAAGGTGGGGGTTTGGCCTGTGGGCGGTGATTCTGAAGGAGAACGATAGGATGATCGGCCAGTGCGGGCTCACCATGCAGCCATGGAAGGATGGGGAAGTGCTGGAGATCGGGTATCTCTTTGAGCGGAAGCACTGGCACCGGGGCTATGCCACAGAGGCCGCCCGGGGGTGCAGGCAATATGCCTTTGACGTGCTGAACGCGGATGAGGTGTGCTCCATCATCCGGGATACGAACATCGCGTCTCAGCGTGTGGCCCGCAGAAACGGCATGGCCATTGTGGACAGCTGGGTCAAACATTACAAGGGCGTGGATATGCCCCATGACCGCTATGTAGCCTACCGCGGATAGCTTTCGGCCTATCCCCCGCACAGCAGCCCGCCCGCAGCGCCTCCCGCCGCACCTCCCCCCGCTCCCACAGCAGGGCCAGCACCTGGTCCCCGCAGTCCGGGGGCAGGTCCAGCCCTTCGGCCCGCAGCTCCAGCCCGTTCAGCGTTCCGCCCTCGTACAGCTCCACGCTCCGCCCCCAGCGCCCGCCCCCCGGGCCGAAGGCCACGGTCGCATCCGCCCCCGCCGCCGGGGGCGTCACCGGCAGGCCGAACTTCGCCTGTAAGTACCGGGCGTAGTCCTCTCCGCCGGGGGCGTCGATGAGCAGCCCCCGCACCTGGGGGCACAGCCGCTCCGCCGTCCCCTCCAGCTCGGGGCACAGCCGGGGGGCGGACAGGGCCGCCCGCCCCCGGCGGAGGGGTATCCCCTCCGCCTCCAGCGCCCCCAGGGCCAGCACGTCGGCGCACCCCCGCCAAAAGGGCAGGGGGTCCACCGGGCACAGCAGCGTGAGCCGGTCCCCATAGGGGAAATCCGCCCCCAGCACCACCCGGCCCGCCCCCATCCGGGCCAGGGCCCGCTCCGCCCGGCGCAGCCGCCGCCTCAGCCGCCAGGGGGCAAGCCCCTCCGGCTGGTATACCGCCGCCCGCAGCACCGGCAGCGGACCCAGCCGAGCCTCCTCCACCTGAAAACGGCCCTTTTCCCGCCGGAGCACCAGCTGTCCCACCATGCCCATCACCTCAGCAACTCATATGCGCCGGACCGGCGGGACATGACAGCGCCGCTCCTTGACAAGGACGGGGCTTCTGTCAAAACTCTTAACAGGCCCCCGGAGAACGGCAAAGGAGCTTGTATAATTCCCCGGTTGTATTTTTCCGGCCCGTTTGATATAATTGCCCCAATCAGTCTCACGATTCTGATTACGGAATGGAGGGCTTTCCCATGTCCATTAAAGTTACCGCCACCAGCACCTGCGACCTGCCGCCCCAGCTGCTGGAGCGCTATCAGATTACCATGGTCCCCCTGTACGTCTCCTTTGGCGGGAACACCTTCCGGGACGGCGTGGAGGCCGGCCCGGAGGATATCTTCCGCCACGTGGAGGGGGGCGGCCAGTTGCCGACCACCGCGGCGGTGAACATCGCCGACTACCAGGAGCTGTTCGCCCGCCTGTCCCCTCAGTACGACGAGGTGCTCCACATCACCATCGGCAGCGAGTTCTCCTGCTGCTACCAGAACGCCCTGGTGGCGGCGGAGGACTTCGGCAACGTCCATGTGGTGGACTCCCGGAACCTCACGACGGGGCAGGGAATCCTGGCCGTGGCCGCCGCCGAGGCGGCGGAGCGGGGGGCGGACATCCACGAGATCGTGGCCATGCTGGAGGGGATGATCGACCGGGTGGACACCACCTTTGTGGTGGACAAGCTGGACTACCTGGCCAAGGGCGGGCGGTGCTCGTCCGTGGTGGCCCTGGGCGCCAACCTGCTGAAGCTGAAGCCCTGTATTATACTGTCCGGGGGCAAAATGACCGTGGGCAAGAAGTACCGGGGGGCCTTTGAGAAAGTGCTGCCGGACTATGTTCTGGACCAGCTGAACGGCAAGAACGTGGACCTGGACCGGGTGTTTGTGGTCCACACCCGGTGCGGCTCGGAGATCCCCGAGACCGTGTGCGCTATGGTGCGGCAGTACGGCTTCCGTGAGGTGATCCCCGCTGTGGCCGGCTGCACCATCTCCTGCCACTGCGGGCCCAACACGCTGGGGGTCATCTTCCTGAGAAAGGGATAAAAACCGCGTCCAGCGCCCCAGGCAGGGTACGCGGCAAAATATTGATTCAGGCAGGGCTGTGACAGATGAGGTCACAGCCCTGCCTTTGATTGTCCCGCCAAACGTTTGTTCCCCCTCTATACGGGGAGTTCCCTCATTTCATCAGCAGCTCAATGGCGGCCTGGAGCTGGTTGTCCTCCGGGCCCCCCATAGCCGCGCCCTCCGCCAGGGACAGCTCCACGTCAGGGACAAGCCCCTCCCCGATGAGGGAATGGCCGCTGCCGGTGCAGTAGGCGGCGGTGGACAGCCCCACCCCGCCGCCGTTGGCCAGGGGGAAGGTGATCTGGGAGTATCCCTTGCCCGATGTGACCTCGCCCACGATGGGGGCCCCGGCGCTCTCCCGCAGCTGGGCCGCCAGCAGCTCCGCCGCCGAGTAGCTGTGCTGGTTCACCAGCACGGCCATGGGCAGGTCCACGCAGTCTTCGTCGGACTGGTACACCGAAGAGAACCCCCACCGGGGCTTTTGGGTGAACACCGGCCCCTCCGGCAGCAGGTAATCCAGAATCCGCTCCAGCTCGGACACGTAGCCGCCGGGGTCGTTCCGCACGTCCACGATGAGGGACTGCGCGCCCTGGTCAATCAGCGCGTCCACCTCCTGACGGAAGCTGTCGGCCGAGCCGGAGTAAAAGTTGCTCAACTGCACATAGCCCACGCTGCCCTCCAGCAGCTTCCCGCTGGCGGAGGGATTGTGGAGGGTGGCCCGGGTGCAGGCTGCGTCCCGGGTAGAGCCGTCCGCCCCCAGCAGGGTGAGGACCACCTGAGTACCCTCCTCCCCGCGGATGAGGTCGGAGCCCTCCTGCCGGGCGTCCCCGGCGATGGAGACGCCGTCCACGGCGGTGATGATGTCACCGGGAACCACCCCCGCCTGGTCCGCGGGGCCGCCTTTCACCACGGACTGGACCAGCAGGCCTTCCTCCCGGCTGTATTCCACAGTGACGCCCACCCCCACGTAGCTGTTGGCCCGGCGCTGGGTGGTGGACTGGTAGCCCTCCTGGGTGAGGTAGTAGGACCAGCGGTCCCCCAGGCCGTCCACAAAGGCGCCAAGCCCCGCGTCCACGGCCTTGTCCAGGTCCGCGTCTGTCTCCACAAAGGCGAACCGGGCCAGCAGATAGGTCTGCACCATGGCCAGGCCGCTCCGTCCCAGCAGAGCGCACCACAGCGCGGCGGACAGGGCCAGAGTGAGCAGCACCGCGATCAGAATCTTGCCCCAGCCCGCCAGCCGCCTCTTTCGCGTATGTGCCGTACGTTGTTCCTCCATGGTCCGTCCTCCTCGCAGAAAATGGCGCAGGGGCGCGGGTTTTCCCCGCGCCCCTGGGTTTTATGGTGTTCGATCCGGGATCCCCCGCGGGCACGGCGGATGGGGTCAGCCCCCGTTCATTTTCCCGCCGCTGGGGGAGGTGAAGGTCATGCCGGGGTAGAGCTTAAGTACGTCGTTGCGCACGCCGTTGATCCGCAGCTCGAAGTGGAGGTGGTTGCCGGTGGAGCGGCCGGTGGAGCCCACGTAGCCGATGACCTGGCCCTTTTTGACCGTCTGCCCCTCCTTGACGATGGGCACCTGGTTCTGGTGGGCGTACAGGGTGGCGTAGCCGCTGCCGTGGCTGATGATGCAGTAGTAGCCGTAGGAGGAGGCGTAGCGGTTGGCGTTCACCGTGGTGACCACGCCGTCCTTGGCGGCGTAGATGGGGGTGCCGCCGGGGGCCGGGATGTCGGTGCCGGTGTGGTTGTCCCGCTTGCCGGTGAAGGGGTCGGCCCGGTTGCCGAACAGGGAGGAGATCTTGTACCGGCCGGGCAGGGGCCAGTACCAGTCGCCGCTGGTCATATTGATGTTGGCGTTCTGCTGGGCCTCCAGGGCGGCCAGCTGGGCGGCGTATTTTTTCTCCGCCTCCTTCAGCTCCTTGTTGATCTTGGCCTCGCTGTCCGCCAGTTCCTTGGCCTCCTTGGCGTACTCGTTCTCCGAGGCGGCGATCTGGTTGAGCAGCTTCTGCTGCTCGTCCCGCTTCTGGTCCAGCTCGTCCAGCCGCCCTTCCAGCTCCGCCTGGACCTCCGCCTGGGCGTCCCGGTCCGCCTGGAGGGCTCCCCGGGCCAGGTCCAGCTCCGCCTGGGTGGCGTTGAGCTGGTCGATGATGCGGTTGGAGTAGTCCATGATGTCGCCGATGAGCATGGTGTAGTCCAGCATATCGGCAAAGCTCTTGGCCTCGAAGAGGATGGACAGGTAGGACACGCCGCCGGTCTCCTCCATCCAGCGCACCTGCTGGTAGAACTCCTGGTACTGGGCCTCCTCCTGCCGCTCCAGTTCGGCAATCTCCCGCTCTTTGTCGGCAATCTGGAGATCGTAGCCGTCCAGCATGGCCTGGCTGGCGTTGATCTCCTGCTCGGTGAGCAACACCTGCTCCTGGATGAGCGCCGCCTGCTCCTTGGCCTTGGACAGGTCGCTGCGGATGGCGGCCAGCTTGGCCTCCGCCTCTTTTTTCTGGGCGGTGATGTCGCTGAGCTCATTTTTGATGTTCTGGATGTCGTTTTTGGTGACGTCCGCCCGGGCAAACAGGGTGAGCGCCGGGAGGAGCACCGACAGCAGCAGCGCCGCCGTGACGACAATCACGATGATCCGCTGGGTCTTTTTCTTCATAGCGGCCTCCTTGTGTGTATCAGACCTGCAGGAACTTGCGGATGGCGAAGCCGGAGCCCAGCGCGCCGATGGCCGCGCCGGACAGCAGGAATATGGCGAGCACCCGCTTCCAGATCATGGAGAACTCCATGAGGGTGAACAGGGCGGTGGCGCCGCTGTCCGCCAGGGCCTTGCCCACGGCGGCGTACACCCCCCACTGGAGGAAGAAGGCCACCGCCGCCCCCATGAGGCCCAGCAGCAGCCCCTCCACGATGAAGGGCCAGCGGACAAAGCCGTCGGTGGCGCCGCACATCTTCATGATGGCGATCTCCTCCCGGCGGGAAAAGGCGGCCAGCCGGGTGGTGTTGGAGATGATGAACAGGGACACCGCCGCCAAAATCGCGATGAGCACGTAGGCCAGGGCGGTGACCGCGTTGCGCACGGTGACAAAGCCCTCCGCCACTTTGTTCTCCGCCCGGTGGTTGGCCACGCCAGGCAGGGCGCAAACCGCCTCCACCGTCTCGGTGAACTTTTCCAGGTCGATCACGTGGATGGAAAACCGGTCCCGCAGCACCTCGTCGGGCATATTGACGTACAGCCCGTCGGTCTCGTGGCCCTTCAGGTAATCCTGCTTGGCCTGCTCCCGGGTGATGAAGGTCACGCCGTTGGGGTCCACGTTGTCGATCTGCTTAATCTTCTCCATGAGGGTGCGGACCTGGTCCGGGGTGAAGCTCTCGTCAATGTAGGCCAGAAACTCGTTCTCCTCCTCCAGCTGGCTGAGCATCCCGTCCACATTGACGGCCAGCAGGGAGAAGGACCCCATGATGATGAGGCAGGCCACGATCATGCACACCGCGGCGAAGGACATCAGCCCGTGGGAAAAAATACTGGAAAAACCTTCCTTGATGAAATAGCCTAAGTTGAATCTTCTCATGCTCTGTAGTAGCCTCCCTGACCGTCCCGTATCAGCTCTCCGTCCTTGATGGCCACCACCCGCTTGGAGAAACGGTTGACCAGGTCCCGCTCGTGGGTGACCACCAGCATGGTGGTGCCCATGGCGTTGATCCGCTCCAGCAGGGTCATAATCTCCAGGGAACGCCGGGGGTCCAGATTGCCGGTGGGCTCGTCGGCGATAATCATCCGCGGGTTGTTCACCAGCGCCCGGGCGATGGCCACCCGCTGCTGCTCGCCGCCGCTCATCTCGTTGGGATAGGCGTCAGCCTTGTCCTCCAGCCCCACCAGGTCCAGCACGTAGGGGATGCGCTTGCGCATCTCCCGGCCGCTGGCCCCCACGGTGCGCATGGCGAACTCCAGGTTGCCCTGCACCGTCTTTTTCTCAATAAGCCGGAAGTCCTGGAAGATGACGCCGAGGGTGCGCCGCATATGGGGGATCTGCCAGCGGCGGATGTTGTTGAGGTTGTAGCCGTTGACGATGACCCGTCCTTTGCTGGCGGTGATCTCCGCCGTCAGCAGCTTGACGATGGTGGACTTGCCCGAGCCGGAGGGACCCACCAGGAACACGAATTCGCCGTCCTCTATGCGCAGGTTGATCCCTTTCAGGGCCTTGGTTCCGTTGTCGTATTCCTTGTGAATGTCGATGAGTCGTATCATGATGGCCCGCATCTCCCTGCCGCTGCTTTGTAGTCTTTGTATGCTGGCGTCAGCCTTTTTATTATATCGGTTCTTGGCTGCCATGTCAACCTGGACCGTTCCATTCCCAAAATAAAGCAGGGCGGCGGGCCGCTGGTTTCCCCCCCGATTTGGAAAGAGCCGCCGGCCGGACGCGGCGGCCCAAGGCGCGGCTTTATACCGCGAGGGCTTCCCCGGTCAGCGCGCGTTCCAGCAGGTTTGGAAGCTTTTCCGGGGCGCAGGCAAAGCAGGGGACGCCCATGGCCGCGACGCGCTGGGCGGTTTGCGCGTCGTAATAGGGCTTGCCGCCGTCGGCTATGGCCAGCAGCACCACCACCGTCACCCCCGCGCCCTTCAGCTCCTCCAGGCGCCGGAGGAGGGCCGCCCGGTTTCCCCCCTCGTCCAGGTCGGAGATGAGGAAAAACAGCGTCCTGGCCGGGGATTCCACCAGTCCCTGGCAGTAGGCGATGGATTTGGCGATGTCAGTGCCGCCGCCCATCTGAAAGCCGAACAGCAGGTCTACCGGGTCGGCGCACAGGGGGGTCAGGTCCATAATCTGCGTGTCGAAGGCCACCACGCTGGTTTTGACCGCGGACATGGAGGCCAGCACGCAGGCCATCACCGAGGAGTATAAAATGGACTGGCCCATGGAGCCGCTCTGGTCAATATCCAGGATGACGTGCCATCGGTTGACCCGGCTGGACCGGTCAAAGAACCACACCCGCTCCGGGATGATTGTGCCCAACTCTCTGTTGTAATTTTTTAAATTTCTCCGAATTGTATAGGGAAAGTCCAGGGCGGAGGCGGAGGGCAGCGGGGAATGGGACCGCCGGTTCAGGGCCGCCGTCACCGCCCGGCGCACGTCGTTCTCCAGCAGTTTGTTGATCTCCTCCACAATTTTGCGGATGAAGGCCCGGGCGGACTCCTTGGACTTTTTGGGGATCTGGTCCTTGAGCATCAGCAGCGTGGAGGCCAGGTTCAGGTCCGGCTCCAGGCTGTCCAGCAGCTCGGGCTCCAGAAGAAGCTGCTTGAGCCCTTTGCGCTCAATGGCGTCGTTCTGCACCACCGCCACCGTCTCCGGGTCGAAGAGGGAGCGCAGGTCCCCCAGCCACTTGGAGATGTGGGGGGACGAGGGGCCTTTTCCCGCTCCCCGGCCGGGGCTGCCGCCAAAGGACTCCCCCGGCCCGCCGTAGATGGCGCCCAGGGCGGAATCCATCAGCAGCTCCTCCTGGGAGAGGGCGCCGCCCCCCATACCGGCGAAGGAGTTCTCCGTCTCCGAGCCCAGGATCAGCCGCCAGCGGGCGAGCTGTCCCGCCCGCGTCACGGCGCGTCCTCCTCCGGCTCCAGCAGGTGGGACATGGCGTAGCCATACACCGCCTGATAGGCCGACAGCGCCCGTTTCTTTGCCTGCTCCAGGGTCTTATGGGCATAGACGAAGCGGCCGAAATCGTTGACGCCCAGCGCCGGGGAGCTGGGGCCGGCGGATTCTCTTGACGGCTCCGGGTACGCGATGGGGACGTTGCTGCCGCTATAACACCGCTCATAGAGGATGTACCGGTCAATTCCCTGGTTTGGGCAGGCCGCGCAATCCTCATTTTCCGGGTACTGGAACACAATGGTGTACTTCCGGGCGTATTCACCGTTGGGCCCCTGGATGACGCAGTACCAGCCCTCCTGGCCGCACTGGAGCATATTGTTCGGGTAATAGGGCTTCCACTCCAGGTCCTCCAGCCACAGCGCGTACGCCCGCTCCACGCCCCGGCGGATCCGCTTCTGCTCCACGCGCTTATCCTGATCCATACGCTTACCTCCTCAGATGTCGTCAAAGTCAAACTCGTCCAGGCTGTCCAGCGCCGCTTGCTCCGTCTCGGTGAGGTCATTCATCAAAACCTCCGCCGCCTGCCGGGGATTGGCCCCCCAGATTTCCCCCAGGTTTTCCGCGATGTCGTTCTTCTCAGAGGGCGTGAAGTCCGCGAACGCCCGGCGCAGAAAGACCAGTGCCCGGCGGAAAGCCCCGTCGTCCAGGCCGCCGAGGTAGCCGTCCAGCTGCCGCCATAGCGGCAGGCGGGCAATGAGGGCATAGCGGTTTTTGCCCGCCAGCCCCTCGAACCACCCCGCGCCCAAGTCGGCGGGCACCCCGGGGGACAGCCGCCGGGCCACCTCCCGGGACAGCAGGCTTTCGTCCGCCCTGCCCCGTTCCAGCAGGATGGCCATGGCGAAGCCGGAGCAGCGGGTGTTCAGGTCGTCCCGGTCGGAGATGTCCTCCAGCAGGGAGACCCAGCGGCCCTCCTCTAAAAAATCGTGACTGAGCTGGAGCGTGTTGAGCTGGTCCATCGCTTTTATGGCCGCCGGGGCGGCCTGCGCGTCGCAGGCGCAGGCGTCCGCCAGGGTGAGGCAGGCCCGGAGGTAGAGCTGTTTCACCAGGGGGACCACGGGCTTGGGATCAAACCGGCGCAGGTCGCCGTACCGCACCACCAGGGACAGCCGGACAGCGGTCTCCGCCACGTCGGCGATGGCGGCGGAATCCACGCTCAATCCCTGCAAAACGGACAGGGCGTGGCTGGCGGCGGCGGGCATACCGCACAGGAAGGCGTCCTGAAAGATGGCGGCAGCCTCGGAGATGGAGGCGCTGCTGTCCGCCCGCTCCTTCAGGGCGAAGGCCGCCGCGCCCTGGATGGTGTCCCCCATGAGGGCGGATTCCACGATTTCGATCTCTGCCTCCGGGGTCCAGCGCAGCTCCCAGTATTCGCCCCAGCTGGCCCCGTCCTGCCGGGAGGGGAGCGGATTGGCGAAATGCACCCCCAGCACCCGCAGGCGGTGGAGAAAGAAAGAACGCCGCAGGTCGGCCAGGGCGGCCGTCTCCGATTTGACGTTCAGCTTCTCCCGCAGGTCCAGGTCCAGCCGCTGGAGCCCGGCGGTGCGGAATCTCTCCAGCCGCAGTTCCTTGAGCTGGCGGTAGAAGTCCTCCTGCACGGAGGTCCGGCTCACCCCCTGGGGAAGGAATCCGATCTTTTTCCCGATTTCCGTGTCCGCCGCGGCCAGGGCCAGCTCGGAGAACTGCCCGTGCCCCATGGTGGCGACGGCGGCGTCCCGCAGGTCGGCCAGGGTGGGATACCGGCTCCCCCGCATGGCCGCCAGGGCGCCGGCCAGCCGCGCCGCCTCAATGACCTCGGCGGAAGACACCAGATTGCCCGCCTTTCGGTGGGCGGCGGCCAGCCGGGTGAGGTAGAGGTAAGGGGCACGGTCCAGGCCGTCCCCGTTCATCGCGTCCCACAGCAGTTCAAAGTAGGCCGGGGCCCGGTTCCCCGCCCCATAGCCGGAGCGGGAGGACAGCCGGTAATAGGAATAGGGCATCAAGGTGGCGCGGGAGGGAACCGCAGGCAGGGCGGCCAGCTCCTGACCGCTCAGGGGGGTGTTTTCCTCCAGGCCGGCCACGTGAAAGGCCCCGCAGACGCAGAAAATCTGCTCAGACGGCGTCCCCCCGCCGGCGGCGTCCAGAATGACCCGCTTCATATACGCCTCCCGCACCACAGTCTCCGCGGCGCGGCGGGGGCTGTCCTCTGCCGCCGCCCGCAGCTCCCGGCCAAAGGCGCTGGCCGCGGCTTGATAGTTCGCCTCCAGCTGCTCAAAGCGCCGCTCCCAAAAGGTGTCGTGGTCCTCTCCCGTCAGCGTCTCCAGGCGGCGGTAGACGCTCTCGGTGTCCGCCCGCCCGGCGGCCTCCTCCGGCGGCAGCCCCTCCTGGGCCTCCTCCAGGGCCAAAAACACCGAAGAGGGCAGGTCCATGAAACGGCACTCCACCCCGTGCTCACGGGCCCACAGAATGGCTTGGATCTCCGGGGAGTAAATGGCGAAGGGCCACAAAATGGTCCGCACCGGCGGCGTTTGGGTGTAGGCCAGGATGGCGGCGGGGAACCGCGTCTCAGGGCTGGACAGCCACCGCATCTGATCGTTCAGGTCGCTGGGGCCCTCCACCAGCACCAGCCGGGGGCGGGCTTCGTCCAGGGCCCTCCGCACCTGGACGGCCGCCGCCGGGGACAGGTGGCGCACGCCGAAAAACACCGGCTTTCTCATTGCCCGTTCAGCTCCCGGCAGGCCCGGTAAAGGGGGAGCCAGGCAGAGCCCCGCTTCTTCATCACGTTTTCCAGGTACTCCTTCCAGGACACTTTATCCTTGTCCTCATCTTTCACCACCGCGCCCTGGAGGGCGGCGGCCAGGTCCTCCGCTGTGATTGCGCCGGTTCCGAAGCTGCCCGCCAGGGCCATGGAGTTGGCCAGCAGGGAGATGGCCTCGGCGGTGGACAGCACCCCGGAGGTGGGCTTCAGCTTCTGTTTGCCGTCCAGGGTAGCCCCGGCCCGCAGCTCCCGGAAGATTGTCACCACCTGTTCCACCGTGTCCTCCTCCGGCTGGCGGGCGTTCAGGTCCAGGCCGGCGGACAGCTGGGCCACCCGGGTGCGCACGATGTCCATCTCGGTGGCCATGTCGGACGGGGTGGGGAGCACCACGATGTTGAAGCGCCGCTTTAGGGCGGCGGACATATCGTTGACGCCCTTGTCACGGGTATTGGCGGTGGCGATGACTGAGAAGCCCTTGGCGGCGGGCACCTCCAGCCCCAGCTCGGGGACGCTGAGGCGCTTCTCCGACAGGATGGAGATCAGCGCGTCCTGCACCTCGCTGGCGCAGCGGGAGATCTCCTCCACCCGGGCGACAGAGCCCGTCTCCATGGCCCGGTACACCGGGCTCTTCACCATGGCCTCGGGGCAGGGGCCTTTGGCGATGAGCATGGCGTAGTTCCAGGAGTAGCGGATCTGTTCCTCGGTGGTGCCCGCCGTGCCCTGGACCACCTTGGTGGAATCGCCGTTGACGGCGGCGGCCAGGTGCTCGGACAGCCAGGACTTGGCGGTGCCCGGTTCGCCGATGAGCAGCAGGGCCCGGTCCGTCACCAGGGTGGCGATGGCGATCTCCACCAGCCGTTTGTTGCCCACGTACTTGGGGGTGATGTCCACCCCCTTTACCTTTGCGCCCCCGGTGATGTAGGTGAGCGCCGACCGGGGGGACATCCGCCAGCCGGTGGGAATGGGGTCGGCCTCCGCCGAAATCAGGGCGTCCAGCTCCCGCTGAAACAGCTCCTCCGCCGGGAGGCGCTGTACGTTTTTGTCTGCCATGTCAAATTCCTCCCTTTACCGCATATTCCACCAGTCGTTCCACTCCGGGAAGGGCCGGCCCGCCCGGAGCTGTTCCGCTGTCCAAGGCAGGACTTTTTGGGCCATGGCCGTGTCCTCCCTGCGGATGTAGTTGGCGTCCAGCACCTCCTGGCACAGGCGGGCCGTCTCGTCCGGGGTCAGGGACTTGGCCCCGTCGTTGAGCAGTCCCCAGACATAGTAGAGGTAGGCGGGCTTTCCGCTTTGGAGCATACTGTCTTTCAGCGCCCCCTGGGGCGTGCACCCCAGGGCGAACAGCCAGCGGCTGTAGGTCTGGTAGTTTCCCAGCTCCCTCATCCGCTGGCGCAGGTAGGGCGCCAGCTCCTGCCGTATCTCCGGGCCGGCGGGGTCAAACAGGCGCGTGATAATGAGGTCGTATTCGTCCAGATGCTCTCCGTAGCCAAAGGGCGAGGGCATTTTGAAGTCGTGCATGGTGGTTTTCCACACCGCGTGGGTGAGCCGTTTTGCCCACCGCTTGTCCAAGGGCTGGGCGGCGGGCCAGCCCGCGCCCACCTCATAGCGGCCCGCCCCGCCGTTCCAGCGCGCTTCGGACAGGCCCGCCAGCGCGGCGTTGTGCAGCGCCTGCTTCTGCGCGCCCCCCAGCAGGGGCCTGCTGGTGGGCACATAGGGGGAGAACTCGTCGTACACCTCCGCAGCCGGCCGGGTGAGCAGGGAGGCAACCGCCCCGTGGGGCAGATACCGGGCCTTGCCCCTGTGCTTTTCCCACAGCCCCAGGCACAGCCCGCACAGCGGCCCCGGCCCGGCCTGGCACAGGCTGTCCAGCAGCAGGGCCGTCAACTCCGTGCCAAGCCCCAGGCGCTGGCCCTTTTCCCCCCGCACCTGGTCGATGTCCGCCAGCTTGGCGTCGGTCCACCGCCACAGGTCCAGCATGGAGGGGGAGGATTTGCCCCGCGCGGCGCTCCACCAGAGCCGGAGCATGGCGTGTATGTCCGCGGAGATCTCCCGCTCCCCCGCCAGCAGCCGTTCCATCAGCTCCCACAGCCCCCGGGCCACCAGATCGGAGGCCCACTCCGTCCGGGCGCCGCTCAGGAATTTCACCGACAGGTGGTCCTTTTGCAGCCGCTCCTCCCAGTACGCGGCCACTTCCTCCCCGTCCTGGAGGGCCAGTCCCGCCAGGGCCGCGTCCAGATTTTTCCCCCGTTCGTACCGGGCCAGATTCAGCAACAGGCCGGTGTTCCCGCTGTCCCCGCCCAGGGCGGTGATGACGGCGGCGCGCACGTCCTTTTTCGCCGGCCCCAATATCTCCCTGAGCCAGGGGGAGGCCTCCTTCCCCTGAATGGCGGCGACGACCTCCACCCTCCGGGCCATCTCCTTTTTTCCGGCGGGGTCGAAGCCCCGTTTCACCGCCGGGACCGCGGCCGGCCCCAGCTTTTTCAGCAGCGTGGCGCAAAGCTCCGCCATCTCGCCGTAGCTGTCCCCCAGGCCCCCCACCACCGCGGGCAGCACCCGGTAGTCCTGGAAAAATTCAGGGTGGTTGTCCCAAGCGCTTTGGACGGTTTCCATCCGCCCCCCGCCGGTGGTGGTCAGGGCGGTGAGCAGGGGCTGCATCTGTCCGTAGGAGATCTGGCGGTATACCCCGCCCCCGGCGGGCAGGGGCTCCAGCTCACCGTCTATCCCGGTTTTGGCCTGGGTGTAGGCCACGGCGTCCACCAGGGCGAGCACGTCCAGCAGCAGCCCGGGGCGGCGCTCCGGCGGCGCGGTCAGCAGTTTGGCCAGCCCGCCGTCAATTTTGGCGAACACCGGGCTGGCGGCGGCCAGAGGCTTGAGGGCTTCCGCGGCCCGCTGGAGGCGGAAATCCTCTCCCAGCAGGCCAACACCGGCAATGGCGGCCTGCTCCAGGCGGGATTTCACGTCGTAAAGAGGCTGTAAATTCATCAGGTATCCCTCCCTAATATAGCAGCCGGATGATTTCCGCCCCGGTGACAACGCTGTAGGGATGGAGGCAGAGAGACTGGTCCCGCCCGTCGCAGAACATCAGCCCGAACAGGGCGCTGCCCGCCGGAATTTCCCCTGGCAGCGTCTCCAGCCGCTCCACGCAGGCGTGGTCCGGGCCGTCCTCGGGCCGGTCCCGCAGGACGATCCTGGTTCCGGCCGGGTCCTCCAGCACGAATTCCTCCCCCACCCGGCCCAGCCTCCCGATGGGCGCCAGTACCGCCAGAAACTTGGGGGCCAGGGTGTTCTTGATGGATCCCTTGGCCAACTTCACCGCCGCCGCCAGGTCCGGCTGGGCCAGCTTGGGCAGGGCGGAGCGCTCCCCGCCGGTGAGGGGCCGGGCGGAGGAGCTCTCCCAGCGCGCCCGCCGGTTTCCCCCGCCGGGGTAGATGTACAGGGCGGGGACCTCCAGCAGCCCGAAGCGGCTGTCCTCCCCCTTCACGTATTTCAGCGCCTTTACCGGCCGCAGGTTCAGGGCCTGGAAGATAGCGCCGCCGTCCAGGTCGATCCACCAGCCCCGCTCCACATACTCCTTTTTGGCCCTGTCAAAGCTCACGTCAAAGGACAGCTGAACCAGCCGGGCGTTCTCCTGGAAGGAGCCGATGCCCCGCAGGTCCTCCAGCTTCCACACGCCGCCCAGGGCCTCGAAGAGGGCGGAGTCCTCTGGGGTGAAGCTGCCGGCCTCCAGCTTGTCTTGGAGAAAGGCCCGGGACTTCTTGATGGTGGAGCGAAGCGCCACCAGAATGCGCAGGGCCTCGGCGTAGGCCCCCGCCGCCTGGTCAGGGCTCTGCTGGACGGTGCGTACCGCCAGGGCGATGCGGGTAAAGGCGGTCTGAGGGCCGGTGAGATAGCAGCTTCCCAGGTCCTTGGCCAGCTTGTCATAGGTCTGGGCGGAGCTGCCCGCCAGGGCGCCCAGGCCGGCGGAGAGCAGGTCGTCCACCATTTTCTCCGCCATGTCCAGCCCCTCCAGCTGCTTGGCAAGCTTTTTCTTCCGGGCGGCGGCGTTGGGCTTTTTGGGCTTGGGGGGCTCGTCCGCCGCGGCCTCCTTTTTGACGGCCCTGGCCGCCTGTCTGGCCCGCTTTTCGGCAATGTCCAGGGGGATGTCCGCCGTCTCAAAGCCTTTGCCGGACAGCTGCTCGAACATCAGGCCCAGGGCGTGCTTGCAGGGGAACTGGCGGCTGGGGCAGGAACAACGGCATACCGGGGCCTCCGGGGCGGTCCAGTCGACGGACACCCGGTAAGGCGTCTTGCCGCTGCCGGCGCACTGGGCCCAGTACAGCGTGCCGTCCTCCGTCCGGCAGCGGCCGGAAAAGCTCCCCTTTTTCGACAGCTTCCGCCCATTCTCCGCGGCGGCGGGATTGGGCGCCTGAAGCAGGATCGTCTGTTCCGTTAATGTCATTGACCACACACTCCTTCGGAGGCTGTACGCGATGGATCTCTTTCCCATGATACCATATTGCCGGCCGTAATGACAGGCACGGTCAAGGCATGGGAGCGGCTGAAGCGCGGGAAGCGTCAGCCCTTGCCGTCTCATTTTACCAAAGGCGCGGTGGTATGGCAACTCCCTTTTCAAACCGTTTGCCCGCCCGGGCCCTCTTGCCGCGCCATTTGAACGCCCCGGCGGGACAGCGCCGGAGCGGGGCTTGATTTGCAGCGAAAACCGAACCGCCGGCCCTTGCTCTTACGGGCAAGGGCCGGCGGTTCGGCTGCAATGGGTGCGCGGCCGGCGGGGAAACCGGCTTCTGATTGTCGCGGCGGGAGCCTTCACTTGCCGGTAAAGACCGGCTTGCGCTTTTCGATAAACGCGTCCACGGCTTCCTCAAAATCGCGGGACTTGGAGCACAGGTGGTTGGCCTCGGCCTCATCCTCCGCGTAGGCGCGGAAGCCGTCCTCATAGAAATACTTGTTTATGAGCTGCTTCTGGCAGGCGAGGGCTTTGCCGGGCCCCTTGGCCAGCCGGGCCGCAAACTGCGCCCCGGCCTGCGCCAGCTCTTCCTCCGGCACGCACTGGTTCGCCAGGCCGATTTGAACGGCCTCTTCGCCGCCCACCGGGCGGCCGGTCATCATGATTTCCGCCGCGCGGCCGGCGCCCGCCAGTTTGCCCAGCAGGTAGAGGCCCCCGGTGTCAGAGCAAAGACCCACGTTGATGAAAGCCATGATAAAGCTTGTCTTCGGCGTGACAATGCGGAAATCACAGGCGCAGGCGATGCTGAACCCCGCGCCCGCCGCCGCGTGGTTGACCACCGCCACGGTGGGTTTTGTGAAGCTGCGGATCTGGTAGGCCGTGTCGGCGGCGTAGCGCAGCTCCTCCTTGGTCAGGTAAACCTTGTCGGTGATGCGGCTCTTGAACTGGCGGATGTCGCCGCCGGCGCAAAAATGCTTCCCCATGCCGGTAAGGACGACCACACGGACATCCTCATCCGCCTCGCAGGCCTCCAGCTTCTCCTTGAGGGCCGCGTACATATCGAAGTCCAGGGCGTTCCCGTTTTCCGGGCTGTTGAAGGCCAGGGTCGCCACATGGCCGGACTGACTCATCAGAACAAGCTCTTTCATGTTTGCCACCTCACCGTGCGATCAGGCCGGCCTTGACCGCCTGCTGGGTCAGCTCGCCGCGGAAATCGGGGTGGGCGATGCCGATCATGGCGCGGACGCGGTCGGGTATGGATTTGTTCCTCAAATTGGCGATGCCGTATTCGGTGACGATGTACATGACCATTGCCCTGGGGGTGGTGACTACCTCGCCGGCGGGCAGGTTCAGCATGATGTTGGACGTGGGCTTTCCGTTGACCTCTGTGGTAGAGGCCATGCACAAAAAGCTCTTGCCGCCCTTTGACCAGGAGGCGCCCTGCACAAAATCGATCTGCCCGCCGATGCCGCTGACCTGCTGGTGGCCCACGGATTCGGAACAGACCTGACCCGTCAGATCGGCCATCAGGCACTGGTTTACCGAGATGAGGCTGTCATAATGCTGCACGTTCCGGGGATCGTTGATCTCCCAGAAGGGGGCAAACTCCGCGTGTTCGCCCAGCCAGTAGGCAAATTTGTTGCTTCCCAGGCCCAGCGCGGCCTCGATCTTTCCCGTGATGGCGCCGGCCTCGTAGAGGTGCATGATGCACTCGGTGAGCATCTCCGCATGGATGGACAGGCCGCGTTTAGACTTCAGGCCGTAGCCGATGGCGTTGGACAAGCCGCCCAGCCCGATTTGAACGGTGGAGCCGTCAGGGATTTCAGGCAAGATGAGGGACGCGATTTTTTGGTCCAGCTCCGAGGGCTCGGGGCTGGGGAACTCCGGCAGAACGTGGTCGCCCTCGGTGATTGCGGTCACCTCGCTGACGTGGATCTTGCTGCTGCGGCCCTTCACGCGGGGCTGGTTCCGATTGACCTGCACCAAAATGACGTCGGACATTTCCAGCGCCTTCGGGGTGATGCACACGCCCATGGGGCCCAGAGACATATAGCCCTCCTCGTCGGGTTCGCTCACGTCGCACATACACACATTGATGCGGCAATCCTCCAGAGCGTTGGCCAGCTGGCTGAACTGGCAGGAGTTGATGCTGATGTTGCCGAATTTGGCCAGCTTGCGTTCCAGGATGCCGAAAAACATGGTATCATAGGTCAGGTGGGGGCGGTGCTCGGCGGACTTCAGGAACTCAAAGGGGACCAGCATCTGGCCCGAGACCAGGTGGACTCCGTTGATTTCTTTGGCCAGCGCCCTCTTTTGGAGCGCCTCAATCAGCTGGATGGGGGTTGCCGAGGCCGGGCTCATCCAGACGCGGTCGTTATCCTTGATGAGCGCCACCGCCTCGTCAAAGGTCGTCAGTTTGGAGTTGTATATATCCCGCCAGTTACTCATGATGATCCTCCTTCAATTGTTTTACGAGCTCGCGAATTTTTTGATAGTCCACCTTCCCTACCGAACTGCGTGGGATGCTGTCCACAAAATGGATCTCCCGGGGCCGTTTTGCGCCGCTGAGATGCCTTCTCAGGTGCGCCTCCAGCGCCTCCGGGGACACGGGTCCGTCTCCGGCCACCACAAGGGCGTGGGGCACCTCTCCCCAATAATCGTCCGGGACGCCGTAGACGCAGGCCTCCCGGACCCCGTCAAACTGCGTGATGCACTCCTCAATCTCCACCGGGAATATGTTTTCGCCGCCTACGATAATCATATTCTTCTTCCGGCCCACCACATAGAGGTATCCGTCCGAATCCTGCCGGGCAATATCGCCTGTGTGCAGCCATCCGTCGTGCCAGACGTTCCGCGTTTCCTCCTCCTGATTGAGGTATCCTGAGAAGAGCAGCGGCCCCCGGAAGCACAGCTCTCCCGCCTCCCCCGGGGCGACCGGGGCTCCGTCCTCGTCCACAATCTGCACCTCGTTGAGGCACAAAGGCTTGCCTACGGAGTTCCAGCGCTTCCTTAAATCCTCCACGCCGGTCATGTCCATCGGCAGGGAGAGGTTGTTGGGGCCGGCCTCGGTCATCCCGAAGGAATTGCATATTTTGATTCCCCGGCTCAAATATTTTTCCAGGGTTTTCTGCCGGACCGGGGCAGCCCCCACAATGAGCCAGCGCAGGGCGGACAGGTCGGCGGAGGCGAAATCGGGGTGCTCCGCCAGAATGGCGTAAATCGTCGGGACAGAGACGCCCACGGTAACCCGCTCCTGTTGGAGAAGGCGCAGGATTTCGCCGGGATCCAGGTCCCGTTTGAGCACCATCTTGCCCCCGCAGAACAAGAGGGGCAGATTGATGACGTTCCAGCCGCCGGTGTGAAAAAGGGGCAGGAACTGGTACCCCACGTCCCGGTAGGACAGGCCGAACGAAATGATCTCGCTGATGCAGTTGCTGACCACCGCCCGGTAGGACATTTTTGACGCCTTGGGCAGGCCGGTGGAGCCGCCGGTGTGGATATACATCATGCAGTCCTCGGGGTCCGGCCTGACGGGCGGCAGCGGCGGAAGGTCCTGAGCCAGCAGCGCGTCATACTCCCATACGCCCGCTTTCGACGGGCTGCCGTGCAGGACCGCCAGGGCCTTGAGGTAAGGCAGCTTTGCCCATTCCTCCACCCGGTCCTCCTGCGCCGCGTCATAGAGCAGCGCCTCCGGCCGCTCCTGTTCCATCAGCTGCGCGATCTCCTCCGGCTTCAGCATATGGTTGTATGTGGTGATGGTAATGCCGGTCTTCCATGACACGTAGAACATATCGTAATGGGCAATGGAGTTGCGCGCGCATATGGCCGCGCAGCTCCCCCGCTTCAGCCCCAGCCGGTGCACCAGGAAACGGGCCAGGCGGTCGGCGCGCGCGTCCATCTCCCGATAGGTGTACTGCGCGCCGGTATCATAGTCATAAATCGCCGTTTTGTCTCCATTCCACCTGGCTTGGAAGGAGAAAAAGTCTAAATATTCCTGTTCCATGGCCATTGGTATTAAGCCTTTTGCTTTAAGACGTTGCCGGCAATGACCATGCGCTGGATCTCGTTGGTCCCCTCGAAGATTTGGAAGATTTTCGCGTCGCGGTAGAGCTTTTCCACCGGGTACTCCCGGCTGTATCCATAGCCGCCGAAGATCTGCACGGCCTCCTGCGTCACCTTGACGGCGCTGTCGCTGGCGTAGGCCTTCGCGACGGCGGCCTCTGTGGAATGGGGCTTGCCCGCCTTGATGAGGCCGGCCACATACCGAACGTACTGCCGGCTGGTTTCGGTGGCGATTTCCATGTCGGCCAACTTAAACTGGATGGCTTGGTTCACAGCAATCGGCCGGCCGAAGGTCTTTCGCTGGAGGGCGTAATCCCGGCACAGGTCGATGGCCGCCTGGCAGATGCCCACCGCGGCGGCGCCGCAGGACGGACGGGCCATATCCAGGGTTTTCATTGCCAGCTTGAAGCCCTCTCCCTCGGCGCCGATGAGATTTTCCGCGGGCACCCGGACGTCCTCAAAAACTACGTCGGTGGTGTTGGACAGGCGTATGCCCATCTTATCCTCTTCCTTCCCCACGCTCACGCCCGGGGCGCCGCGCTCCACGATAAAGGCGGACATCCCTTTTACGCCCTTGGATTTGTCGGTCATGGCGAATACCACGTAGACGTCCGCCATGCCGCCGGTGGTGATGAAGCACTTCCTGCCGTTGAGCACATAGCCGCCGCCGTCCCGGACGGCTGCGGTCTGGCTGGCCCCCGCGTCCGAACCGGCCTGGGGTTCGGTCAGGCAGAAAGCGGCCATTTTGCCCTGGGCCAGTATATCCGTGAACATCTGGATCTGGCGGTCCGTCCCCGCGATCAGCAGGGGTTTGGCGGCCAGGCCGCTGGCGAAGAGGCTGACAGAGAAGCCGGCGTCGTATTTGGCCAATTCCTCCTGCACGATTACGGCGGTAACCGGGTCAAATCCGCCGCCGCCGAACTTCTCCGGGAGGTCGATCATGTGCAGCCCCATCTCCAGGGCCTTGTTATAGAGGTCCGTGGGGAATTCTCCGGTGCGGTCGCACTCCTGGGCTCTTTTCAGCACTTCATTTTTGCCAAATTTGGCAATCATCTGCTGAAGTTCTTTCTGCTCTTCCGTCAGCATCCAGTCCATACGCCATTCACTCCTAAAAAATAATTTAATTCACTGAACTCAATTATGTACTAATCCAAAATCAAGGCAGACTTCTAATTGTCTGCCAGCACCGGGGACATACTCAAATTCACTGAATCTAATTATGTTATACCACTGCTCGTAGAAAATGTCAATCATAAAAGAGCGATTCCTTGTGATTTTCTCCAAAACCGCTGTTTACAAAGGCCGGCTTATCGTGATAGAATTGTACAACTACTGCCAAGGAGATTGGAATTATGCGGAATGAACACGCCCATGGCGTACAAGTAAGCGATACCAAAAATAAAATATTGGACAGTTGTCTCAGCTTGATGAGCAGGCGGTCGCTGAAGGAAATCAGGATCTCAGACATCTGTGCCGAGGCCGGCGTGACGACGGGAGCGTTCTACCACTATTTCTCCAAAAAGAGCGATATCATCCCGGAGCTCTACTGCCGGATCGACCGGGCGTTTACCGCTTTTTACCCAAAGCTTCGGGGCTCCTCCTGCCGGGAAAAGATTTCAGAATATCTCCTGCGGCACGCCAAATTTGCGGAGTCTTGCGGCTTGCAGCAGACCCGGAGCGTGTATTTTGAGCAGCTGGATTCGCAATATGGCTTTTTTGGAGATTTTAAACGGGGATTTGCGCACCACCTGCTGGAGCTTGTGGAAGAGGGGCAGGCAAAAGGCGAGCTGTCCGATGAAAAAAGCGCGCAGGAAATCGCCACGGCTTTGATGAGCATTGAGCGGGGAGCCGTCTACTCCTGGTGCCTCACGGAAGGCGAGCTGTCCGCCAAGGCCCTCTCGCAAAAGCTGGTAGGAGCCTATCTGGGTTCGCTGGATTGCGTGGCTCAAGGCGTGGAACGCGGAAAGGAATCCGTATGAAAACGACAAGGCAGCTCCAGGCGGAGAATACGAAAAAGCGGATTGTGGCGCACTATCTGGATATCATTCGGGAACGTCCGGCCAGCGAGGTTAAAATTTCTGAATTGTGCAAGCGGGCCAACATTTCCGTGGGTACTTACTACTATTATTATAAGGATAAGGACAGCGTCATCCGGGACATTTACTATCATATCGACGAACGGTTTATTGAAATCTACAAAGCATTGCGCGCGGACTCCTATGTAGGCCGCATTTTGGAGTATATTACCTATACGGGCAAGGAGGCGCAGAACTATTACGGCCTGCGGGCCGCCACAACGATCTACCAGCTCCAGATGAAAATTGAGGGGAGCTTCTTCCTGGATATCACCAGGCCGTTCAGCCAAAATCTTTGCAAACTGCTGAACGGCGCCATTGCGGCCGGCGAATTGCGGCCCGGCCTGGATATCCGAGCCACCACATTGGACTTGCTGTGCATTTTCCGGGGAATCATCTACTCCTGGTGCCTGCTCAAGGGCGAGTTTGACGTCGAAAATATGATCCATACCACAGTAGCCGCCTATATGAACCACTTGCGCGGATGAGGTCTAAATTTGCTGCCAAGAGCTCCAAATTTTACCCTATGCCGTCCTTGACGCTGGGGGCCGAAGAGAGTATAGTAAAAGTAAGGACCCAAAACCAGGAAATTAAATATAACAGGAGGTAGTTTCCAATGGCTGTCAACCGCTTCGTACTCAACGGCATTTCCTACCACGGCAAGGGCGCGATCCAGGAGATTCCCGGCATCATCGCCGCCAAGGGCGTGAAGAAGGCGTTCATCGCCTCCGACCCGGACCTGGTGAAGTTCGGCATCACCAAAAAGGTGACTGACCTGCTGGAAGCCAACGGTATGGCCTACGAGGTCTACGACCACATCAAGCCCAACCCCACCATTGAGAACGTGGTAGAGGGCGTGGAGGCCTACAAGAAGTCCGGCGCGGACTATATGATTACCATCGGCGGCGGCTCCTCCATGGACACCGGCAAGGCCATCGGCATCATCATCAACAACCCGGAGTTTGCCGACGTGCGCTCCCTGGAGGGGGTGGCCCCCACCAAGAACCGCACCGTGTTCACCATCGCCGTCCCCACCACCGCCGGCACCGCCGCAGAGGCCACCATCAACTACGTCATCACTGACGTGGAGAAGAAGCGCAAGTTTGTGTGCGTGGACGTGAACGATATCCCGGACGTGGCCATTGTGGATCCCGACATGATGTCCACCATGCCCAAGGGGCTCACCGCCGCCACCGGCATGGACGCCCTCACCCACGCCATTGAGGGCTACACCACCGCCGCCGCCTGGGAGCTGGCCGACTGCCTGAACCTGGAGGCCATCAAGCTCATCGCCGCCAACCTGCGCAAGGCGGTCAACAACGACCCCGAGGGCCGGGAGGCCATGGCCCTGGGCCAGTTCGTCACCGGCATGGCCTTCTCCAACGTGGGCCTGGGCATCGCCCACTCCATGGCCCACACCCTGGGCGCGGTGTACGACACCCCCCACGGCGTGGCCTGCGCCATGATGCTGCCCATCGTCATGGAATTCAACCAGGAGGCCACCGGCGACAAGTTCAAGTACATCGCCGAGGCCATGGGGGTGGACACCGCCGGGATGGATCAGGCCGCCTACCGCAAGGCCGCCATCGACGCGGTGCGCCAGCTGTCTGTGGATGTGGGCATCCCCACCAAGCTGGAGGCCATGAAGGAGGAGGACCTGGAATTCCTGGCCCAGTCCGCCGCCGCCGACGCCTGCGCCCCCGGCAACCCCAAGGCCGCCTCCGTGGAGGACTTCAAGGCCCTGTTCCGCAAGATCATGTGAGCGTTTTTTCAAATTTGGCAGAGGCGGGCTTCGGCCCGCCTCTGTTTTGACAGAACCTCTATCCCTATTTTTGCAGGGCCGAAATTTATTCTTTCATTTTGTGGAAAGGGGTTGACAACTTGTTCTACAAGAGGTATACTTGCCCCGAACTGAGAGATCATTCCAGCACGAAAGGAGGCGCTGAGAGATGGACTTCAACAAGATCATCGAGGTCAAGCTGCTCTATAAGGACGAGAGCAAAATTGAGAACAGCGGGCTGCTGGGGTATTTGTGCCTCTGCGGGCTGAAATAAGCCCATTGCCGGGATTCGGACCGCCCCTCTGCGCAAGAGGGGCGGTTTTTTTGCCCGGACAAAAAATTCCACCTGTTTGATGAAAAAAAGGGGTTGACAACGCCCCTGAGAAGGAATATACTGGGCAACGCTGTTAAATGATTACACGATGAAAGGAGGCGCACACCATGACGATGATGACTGCCGCTAATTTGTGGGGCTTTGGGGCCAATGCTGCCTTTTGCCATAAGAAGAGTGGACCGTTGGGATATTTGTGCGCCTTTGGAATGGGATAGGATTCTCCTTTCCACACCGTTGGTTTGCCGCGTCCCTCTGTCCAGAGGGACGCTTTTTTTGCGTCCGCCGCGCCGGGAAAGGAGATTACATGGAATCACACGTCAAGCTGTCCAGAAAGGACAAAATATCGCTTATCCTGCGCCATTTGGAGGGAAACTGGGGCTTTTTTGCCGGGGCAATCCTCTTGGCGTATATGAACACCATCTGCAACGCCATCATCCCGCAGATCATCAGCGTCACCGTGGACTCGGTGCTGGGGAGCGAGGCGCCCGACCTGCCCGGCTTCCTCCGGGCCCTGCTGCCCCTGGACCGGCTCCGCGCCGACCCCTGGGCCGCCCTCTGGACCGCGGCGGGGGCGGTGGTGCTGGCCGCCGCCATTCGGGGTGTGTGCATCTACGGAATGCGCGTCAACCTGGCCAAGGGTTCCGAGGGCTTTGTGAAAAAGCTGCGGGACAATCTGTACAGCCACATCCAGCGCCTGAGTTTTGACTGGCACACCGCCCACGCCACCGGCGACATCATCCAGCGGTGCACCTCCGACGTGGAGGTCATCCGCACCTTTGTCTGCAACCAGCTGATGGAGGTGCTGCGCACCGTGTTCCTGATCGCGCTGTACACCGGCATCATGCTGGTGATGAACTGGAAGCTGGCCCTGGTGTCCCTGGCCTTTACCCCGGTGACGGGACTGGCCTCGGGGGTGTTTTACGGCAAAATCTCCGCCCGGTTCAAGGCCGCCGACGAGGCGGAGGGCGAGCTGACCACCTGCGCCCAGGAGAACCTCACCGGCGTGCGGGTGGTGCGGGCCTTTGGCCGGGAGAAGTTTGAGATCGACCGCTTCGCCCAGAAAAATAACCGCTTTTCCAACCTGTGGGTGGAGCTGGGCAAGGTGCTCAGCGTCTACTGGGCCTCCGGCGTGTTCCTGGTCTGCCTCCAGATCATGGCGGTAATCGTGGCCGGGTCCGTGGCGGCGGTAAACGGCGCCATTACCCTGGGCGATTTCCAGGCCTTCGTCATCTACAACAGCGCTATGGCCTGGCCGGTGCGCTCCCTGGGCCGGGTGCTGTCCGAGATGAGCAAGGCCGGGGTGTCCATGGACCGGGTGGGCTACATTCTCCAGGCGGAGGAGGAGTCCGACCGGCCCGCCGCCGGCCCCGTGAACCTGCGCGGTGATATCGTCTTTGACCACGTCACCTTCGGCTACGAGGGGCAGGAGGTACTCCGGGACGTGTCCTTCACCATCCCCTGGGGGAGCACCTTCGCCATCCTGGGGGGGACGGGCTCGGGCAAGTCCACCCTGGTCCACCTGCTGGACCGCCTCTATGACCTGGGGGAGGGCCAGGGTTCCATCACCATCGGCGGGGTGGATATCCGGGACGTCAGCCGGGACAGCCTGCGCCGCCAGATCGGCCTGGTGCTCCAGGAGCCTTTCCTGTTCTCCCAGACCATCCGGGAGAACATCGCCGCCACCCGGCCGGACGCCCCGGAGGAGGAGCTGCGGGCCTGCGCCCAGACCGCCTGCGTGGACGAGGCCATCGCGGACCTGCCCAACGGCTATGAGACCGTGGTGGGCGAGCGGGGCGTGACCCTGTCCGGCGGGCAGAAACAGCGGGTGGCCATCGCCCGGATGCTGCTGCAAAACGCCCCGGTGATGGTGTTTGACGACTCCCTGTCCGCCGTGGACTCGGAGACGGACGCCAAGATCCGCGCCGCCCTGAAGGAGCGCATGGCCCAGGCCACCGTCATTTTGATCTCCCACCGAATCACCACGCTGATGCAGGCCGACCGTATCCTGGTGCTGGACGGGGGACGGGTGGCGGATATCGGCGCCCACGGGGAGCTGACCGCCCGGCCGGGCATTTACAGGGAGATCTATGAAATCCAGATGAACAGCGACGACCGCGCCCTGGTGGAGGAAGGAGGGGAGGCATAATGGCCGCCATTGACGAAAAAGAATACACCCAAGCCTTTAATTGGTCCATTTGGAAGCGGCTGCTGCCCATTTTGGCCCGTTTCAAGGGGTATTTCGCAGGGATGATCGGGACGGCCGCCGTGTCTGATTTGGTGGACGCGGCGCTGCCCCTGTTCCAGATGTATGCCATTGCCAGTTTCATTGAGGCGGGGACCCTGGACGGGCTGATCCCCTTTGCGGCGGTGTACGGGGCGGTGATCCTCTTTCAGAGCGTCCTGGTGGTGTTGAGCACCCGCTGCACCATGAAGATCGAAATGTATCTGGGCCGGGACCTGCGGCGGGACCTGTTCGAGCACTTGCAGCGGCTGTCCCTGTCCTTCTACAACGTCACCCCGGTGGGCTACCTCCTCACCCGCGTGACCAACGACACCAACCGCATTGCGGGCAATCTGGCCTGGGGCCTGCTGGACATGGTGGACGTGGTGTTCTATGTGGCCAGCACCTTCACCATCATGCTGCTGCTCAACTGGCAGCTGGCCCTGGTGGTCATGCTGGTGGTGCCCTTTGTGGCGGCGCTGACGGGCTGGTTCCAGCCCCGCATCCTCCACTGGACCCGGAAGGTGCGCAAGATCAACTCCAAGATCACCGGCGCGTTCAACGAGGGCATCACCGGGGCCAAAACCACCAAGACCCTGGTCATGGAGGATCAGAGCATCCGCGGCTTCCGGGACCTCACCGGCAGCATGAACCGCTCCGCCGTCCGGGCGGCCCGGCTCAACGCGGTGTATATCCCGGTGACGCTGTTTTTCTCTACCCTGACGGTGGCCATCGTGCTGCTGCGGGGAGGCTGGCTGGTGGAGGAGCAGGTGATGGAGATTGCCACCCTGTCCGCTTTCATCACCTATGCCATGAACATCTTTGAGCCCATTCAGAACCTGACGGGCAACCTGGCGGAATTCATCGCCGTCCAGGCCTCCATTGAGCGGGTCACCGGCCTTTTGGATGAGGAGCCCCAGGTTGCCGACACGCCCGGGGTTGTGGAAAAATACGGCGACTGCTTCCATCCCAAGCGGGAAAACTGGGAGCCGCTGAACGGGGAGATTGAGTTCCGCGACGTGACCTTCCGCTACCCGGACGGCGGGGACAACGTGCTGGAGCACTTTAACCTGAAGATTCCCGCCGGGTCCACCGTGGCCATTGTGGGGGAGACGGGGGCGGGCAAGTCCACCCTGGTCAACCTGGCCTGCCGGTTCTTCGAGCCCACGGAGGGCCAGATCCTCATCGACGGCCGGGACTACCGGGAGCGCAGCCAGCTGTGGCTCCACTCCAACATCGGCTATGTGCTGCAAAGCCCCCACCTGTTCTCCGGGTCGGTCCGGGAAAATATCCGCTACGGGCGATTGGACGCATCCGACGCCGAGATTGAGGCGGCGGCGCGGGCGGTGTCGGCGGACAAGGTGGCGGCCAAACTGGAGCGGGGCTGGGATAGCGACGTCGGCGAGGAGGGCGACCGCCTGTCCACCGGCGAGAAGCAGCTGATTTCCTTTGCCCGGGCGGTGCTGGCTGACCCCCGCATCTTCGTGCTGGACGAGGCCACCTCCTCCATTGACACCCAGACCGAGCAGGATATCCAAAACGCCATCGACCACCTGCTGCAAGACCGCACCTCTTTCCTCATCGCCCACCGGCTGTCCACCATCCGCAAGGCGGACATGATCCTGGTAGTCAAGGACGGCCGGATCGTGGAGCAGGGCACCCACCAGTCCCTGCTGAGGGCACGGGGCTATTATCACGACCTGTACAGCAAGCAGTTCGCGGAGGAAAACGCGGCCAAGGTGCTGGGGGCGTAATCAAAAAGCGAGCTGCCCGCCGCTCCGCGGCGGGCAGCTTGTTTGATTCAGGGGCGATACGGCGGAGGAGGCGGGCGCGGCGGTCCCCTGCGGAGCGGGGCACGCCGGGCTGAGGCGCGCTAATCGGAATGGTCCTGTTCCGAGCCGGCGTCCTGGGATTTGCCGGGCTTCAGGTTGCGCTTGCGCAGCAGGATGTCCTCTTTTCGGTAGCGGCGCATATACTCCAAGACGCGGTAGCTGAACAAAAGCCGCTCCCGAAGCAGGGGGCTGTCCAGGCTCTGGCCGATCACGGACTCAATTTTTCGGACCTTGTAGAGCATGGTATTGCGGTGGATATAGAGCGCTTTGGCGGCCTCCGCCGAGTTGCGTTCACAGCACAGGTAGGTGTAGAGCACGTCGGTGAGATTGCCGCCGGTCTTGTTATCATACATCACAAGGGAGATCAGGGACGGGTGGCAGAGGTGGATGATATTGCGGCTGCCCAAATTCTGCCGGGCGGACTGCTCCGCCATCTCCACGATCTGGTACACGCTGTAATCCTCATAATAGTAGATCCGCTTGTCCGGCTCCATGGCCAGGCCCAGCCGGAGGGCTCCCTGGGTCTGATAGTAGACCGGCGGCAGGGAGGTGAGAAACTCGGAGAAGTTCCCAATGGCGGCGTGGCCATCGTGATACTCCAGGATCTGGGTCAGGGCCTGCTCGTCAAAGGACAGGCGCACCCCCCGGTTCATCTTGCGCACCAGGAGCAGGATCTGGCCCCGGTAGGTGGTGATATCGCTGAAGGGGAAAATCCGTTCCAGCTGGCTGATGACATAGTTCCAGGGGGTGCTGCCGTGCTCCTGCTTGTCCACAAAAGAGACCAGTATCACGTGGTAATACCGCCGGGTGGCCAGCTTGATCTGCTTGAGCCGCTGTTCCAGCTCCTCCGGGTCGATGAGGCGGAACTCGATCAGGTCGGCCACCAGGGCGCCGAAATTGGCGTTGCTGGTGTAGTCCACGCTTTTGTTGCTGAACATATATTGAGAGATATAGTCGGACAGCACCCCGGCCAGGTCGGAACAGTAGGGGTCTGGCTCCCCGCCCGGGAGGATGACGATCAGCCGGGCGGCCAGGATGTCCCTGGAGCGCACCACCCGGACAATGGTGTAGTTCCCGCTTTCCTTGGAGACGTACTCCATGAGATCCTGGTCCCTCCCGCCCAGCAGGGCGCTCTGCCGCCGGATGGCTTGGATGGTGTCATAGGAGAGGTATCCGTTGTCCTGCAGTTCCCTGGCGGCCAAGTCCTGAACGTCCGGGTGGTGAACAGAGGCCAGGTGCTTAAAGCCGGCGTTCACCAGCAGGAGGGTGGCCCGGAAGGCGGAGGACGCCCGCCGCAGCACCTCCTGGATGCCGGCGTTGGTGTACACCGCCTCGTGGAGGCGGTCGTCCCAGTCCAAAAAGACGTGAACGTGCTCCTGGACCCGGTTGTAGAGGGGCAAGAGGGATAGGGAGGTCTCCAGCAGCCACAGCTGTTTGGGCAGGGGCGCGCCCTCCAGGGCGGAGCAGCTGCCCGCGCATATGATGCAGACCGGCCGGCCGGGAAGGCGGTCTGTTCGGACGGCCTGGACCACCGCCTCCCGCTCTCCGATATAGAGGCAGTCGGAACGCAGCGGCGTGTCTCCGCCCCCTTCCAAAAGCTTGATGCCTCCGCGAAAATCGGGCCTGCCGCTGCCGGAATGGACGCGGAGGACCACATCGGTGAGCCAGAAGCGGAGCATGGCGGGGGTATACATTCCCATGAAAAGCACCTCCAAACGAAACTGTGCAGACCGCACAAGATTTTTCGCCCATTTATGGGCGACGGCCCAAAAAAGTTCTTATTTTCTTCAATTATATCAAAAAAATAAGCAAAAATCAACTACGTGAGACGGAGAAAGAGCTGGGAACGCAGGGGTCTTGTGTGCAATTTCCACAAAATGGCCTCTCAAAAAATGATATGTGCAAAAAGCACAAAGTCTTTGGGCCGAGGGCACCTGTAAGCTGGTGATTTTTTGTGGTAGGATAAAAACAACAGCTTCCCCCAACGCACCGCCGCAAAGGGGGAAGCGAAGAGAAAACAGGAGCCAAGAAGGAGGAACAAAGATGAAGAAACGAATTCCCGCCCTGGCGTTGGCGCTGGCGGTCCTGATGACCGCGCTCCCGGTCAGGGCCCTCGCTTACAGCGACGTCTCGGGGCACTGGGCGCAGGGCGCCATTGAGAACAGTGAGAAGAGCGGATTCCTGGGCGGCTATGGGGACGGGACCTTCCGGCCCGACCAGCCGGTCACAGGCGCCGAGTTGGCCGGCGCCCTGAACAGCCTGCTGGGGACCAAGCTCCAGAGCTCCGCCCCCAGCCTGACCCGGCAGGACGCGGTGGTGATGATCGCCAAGGCGGTGAACATGGCCCCCGCGGATCAGGCTGAAGTGTCATTCGCCGACGCCGGCTCGATTTCCGCCGGCGCGCTGCCTTACGTGAACGCCATGGCTAACGGCGGCTATGTGAGGGGTTCCGCCGGACGGTTCCACCCCACCGCCGCCATGACCCGCGGAGAAGCCGCCACCGTGCTGGACAACCTCACCGACGGGGGCAGGGCGGTGGCAAAAGCTGATTCCGGCACCTACATTGGAAAGGTAATGAAGTCCAACGGCACCATTGCCTATCAAGGTATTCAATATGCCACGCATGAACGTTGGGAAGCGCCTGTTATGATTTCCGGGCGAAGCGATGTGATCCCCGCGCTGAACTTTGGCCCAAACTCCATTGACGGGTATGAAGACGACCTGAATCTCGTGGTTTATGTCAACCCCAACTCCACAAACCCCAATAAGTCGGTCTTTATGTGGCAGTATGGCTGCGGCCAGCGGGGCGGTGATACCGCAAACCATGATTGGAGCGGCTTTGTCGCCGAAAACCCTGATATTATTGTTGTCACCCCCAACCATAGAGGCAATTTCTGGGGCAGCATTGATCTGAGCCAGCTACAGGGTTATGATGCTGTCGCCGATAAGTATCAGTACTCCAACAATCTTGCCCGCCTTGACCTTCTAACCTGCTTGAAATGGATTAACAAGAACATCGCCGCATTCGGCGGCAACCCCAGGGACGTGACCATCGGCGGCCAGTCCTCCGGTTCCAACAACTGTACCTGTCTCCTCATGATGGAAGAGGCTCATCCCTATTTCCAGAAGGCAATCATGGAGTCGTCTTTCTCTGTGGACATCTCTCTCCAGCCGTTGGATGACGCCAAATTTGTCTCTCAGCAGCTCTTTAACGAGCTGGGCGTGACTACGGTGGAGCAGCTTCTTGCCTGCACTCCCGAGCAGATTAACGCCGTGAAGGATAAGTTCCTTTCCGCTTCCGCCAGCGGGTCTTCCGCCTTTGCCGAGATCGAATGCAAACTGTTCAGCCCGGTGGTGGACGGCGTTGTCATCCCCAATGACTACTATGAGTGCCTGATGAACGGTTCTCTTGCGGGCATCAAGTGCGTCTTTGGGTCCAATGCAGGCGAGTATGACCAGCAGTATCTCAATAAGGACAAGACCCGTTACACAGACGAAGAGGCATTGGCCTTCACCGTGGAGCAGAACTGGGGCAAGCTGTCCGACCGCGGCTGGAACAAAGACAACGCCCAATCCGTGATTGACCAGTTCTACAGCCACAACGCCGAGTACGGGCGGGACAATTTTACTGCCGCCAAGGATTTGAAGAACGATCTTTATCTCCGCATCGGTTCCCTGATGTATGCGGAGGCGGCCAGTGGATACACGGACGTTTATATGTACTACAATACCTTTGACGCGACACCGGCCGGGACTGCCCTCGATGATGATATCCGTGCCGCTCACGGCTCTGAGGTCAAGGTGATCAGCCGTAACTGGAGTGATCTGGAAAAGCCTGGCGCCCTGTTTGATGTCGATCCGAACGCCCGCGAGTTTGCTTCCATGCTCAGCAACATCTGGGCCGCCTTTATCCGTACCGGCGATCCCAACTGTGCGGAAATCAAGGACAAGGGCGTTACCTGGACCAAATACGATTCCACCAGCCACAACACCCTGGTCATTGACGCCAAGCCCCAGATGGTCCAAGGCGTGCGGCAGAAGGACGTGGACCTGCTCATGCCGCTGTTCCGGGAGTATCCCCTGCTTCAGAATTTGAAGGTATCCTCCCCCGGCGTGTATTCCGGCTATAGCCGGGTTGAGTATGACGGCTACAAGCGTTACAGCGTATACGTTCCCGTCAGCGACGGCACCAGGCTGGCTGTGGACTACTGCATCCCCACCAAGGACGGCGTGGAGGCCGGGGGCAAGTTCCCCGTGGTGTTTACCTATACTCCCTATGGCCGCCAGCGCGCCGATAACGCGGCCAGCGCCGAGTGGTTTACCAAGCACGGCTATATTTTCGCGGCCGCTGACGCCCGGGGCATGGGGGCCTCTTTCGGCACCCGCGATTCCGCCAACTCCCCCCAGGAGGCCCAGGACGGCGCGGATGTGGTGGCCTGGATCCACGCCCAGAGCTGGTGCGACGGCAAAATCGGCACCATCGGCTCCTCCTATGTGGGCCAGACTCAGCTGGCCATTCTGAGCAAGACCAAACTGGTGGACGCCTCGGTCATCGGCTGCACCGACTATAACAAGTATGACGGGTGGATCCGGGGGGGCGTGCCCCGCGCCTTCGGCTCCCAGCCGGACACCATGTGGGGTGAGACTGAGGCGGAGATCGCCGCCACCATCCAAAAGACGGTGGACAGCACCCCGGCCGTGGACGCTGACGCCGATAAAAAGCTCCTGGCCCAGGCCATCGCCGGTCATGTGGACAACGGCCTTCAGATCCCCATGTTCCAGCGCCTGCTCTGGCGGGACAGCTACTCCGAGGAAGTGGGCGGCGAATACTGGAACCTGGTCAGCGCCAGCACCAACAAGCAGGCCATCAACGACTCCGGCTCCGCCATCTATCTGATGGGCGGCCTGTACGACGTATTCCGCCGGGATACCATCGTGACCTACCACAACCTGACCGGGCCCAAGAAGATGACCATCGGCCCCTGGTATCACACCAAGGCCAAGGTGGACCCGAACTGGGAGGTGGAGCAGCTGCGCTGGTTTGATTACTGGCTCAAGGGCATCGAAAACGGCGTCATGGATGAGGACCCCATTTACCTGAAAACCGCCAACCAGAGCGCGGACAACGGCTATACCTGGCTGAAGGAATGGCCCATGGACCAAGGCGGCAGCACCGCCATGTACCTGAACCGCGACGGCCGGCTCTCCCAGCAGAAGGCCGCGCAAGACAGCTTTATGGACTACGACGTGGTCTATGGCATTACCACCGGCGTGGAATCCGCCTCTTCCGCCGATGTGGACGCCAAGGGCCTGTGCTTTACCACCGCCCCCATGGACAAGGATTTCCGAATTTCCGGCCATGCCATGGCCCACATCAATTTTGAGATGCTCACGGACGACAAGGACATCGACTTCTTTGTCACGGTGTCCGACTATGATCCCGCCACCGGGGAGGCGTTTGTCTTTGACGACGGCCACCTGCGGGCGTCCCTGCGCCAGAGCAGCCAGGCTCCCTACAATTACCTGGGCCTGCCCTGGTTCAAGGCGGAGCAGGGAGACAACCAGTACCTGTCGAAGGGCCAGGTTTACAGTCTGGAATTTGACCTGATGCCCACCTCCTACATCATTCCGCGGGGCCATTGCCTGCGCGTCACCGTCTCCAACTCCATGGACCGCTTCTATTACCTGGGCCGCGGGGAGTTTGAGGCCGACCCCAAGTGCGAGACGCCTGACATCCGGCTGTACACCGGGGGCGCGAACGCGTCCTATGTGGAATTCCCGGATATGCTGGCGGAATGATTTGTGGAGAGAGGGTTCCACCGCACCGCCCGGAGGCTTTCCCGGACCGTACGTTATGAAAAACTGAGCGCCGTCCTCGCCTCCCGGGTGGGCGTGCGCAGCCGCGAAAACGCACCGCCCCATCCTGCCCGCGGGCAGGATGGGGCGGTGCCGGCGGTTTCCGGCCTCCCGCCGGGCCAGCCTGCAGGCAGAGGACCGCTGAAAAAGCCCTTGCGCTATGCCAGCTTTTGCGCTACAATAGAACCGCGAAAACAGGGCGCCCCGGCCGCTCGCGCAATGGCATGACCCCATCCCGGGCCCATTGGGGGGATGCCGCCTTCCTGTCCGCCGGCCTTTCCGATGTGCCCGCCGAACGCTGAGGAGGAGAAATGCGCCGTGGAATTAGACCTGACACAGCGGCAGGGACAAACGCTCTCCCCCAGATGATACAATCCGCGGCAGTGCTCCAGATGGCCGCCCAGGAGCTTGGGGAGTACTTGGAGACGGTCCTCCAGGAGAACCCCGTTTTGGAACTGGAGGAATCCTTCAGCCCTCCCGACGCGGGGGACGACCTGCGGCGGAAATTGGAGTGGCTGGAGTCCAATGACCCGCAAAACAGGGAATATCATTGGCAGGACGCTCAGGCCGACGCGGATCCCCTGCGCAATTGCGGCGCCACGGGACGCGAACAGGAGAGCCTCTACCACTATCTGCGGCTTCAGCTGGAAGCGATGCGGCTGGACAGGCGCACAGCGGAATGCGCGCGGCTGCTGGCGGCCAGCCTGAATCAAAACGGCTGGCTGGATGAGGAACTCTCCGCGCTGGCCCTGGAAACGGGGCAGCCTGTCAGCGCCATAGAGCGGGCGTTAGAAGTGGTTCAGTCGCTGGACCCTGCCGGGGTGGCAGCGAGAAATCTGACAGAATGCCTGCGCCTCCAATTGGTCCGGCAGCGGCCAATCAACGAATTGGCGGTACGGATTGCCGAGGGGTACTTGGACGCGCTTGCCAAAAACAGGTACGGCCTTATCGCGTGCTCGTTAGGGGTAGCGCGGGATGAGGCGTTCGCCGCCTGTGAATTAATCCGAAGCCTGAACCCCCGCCCCTGCGCTGATTTCACCGCCGGCAGGGGCCCCGCCTACATAACCCCCGATATCATTGTGTCGGGGGACGCCGGCCATTTTGAGCTGGCATATAACGACCGGCTTTTCCCGACCCTGAACATCAGTTCCTACTATACGAAATTGCTGCGAGAAAGTGACGACGAACAGGTGAGGGACTATCTCGCCGGCAAGCTTCGTCAGGCAAAGTGGACAATTCGCGCAGTAGATCAGCGGAAAACGACCCTTACCGTATGTGTGCAGTGCATCTTGGAGGCGCAGGAGGACTTTTTCCGCCTGGGGGAAGGCCATTTAAAGCCTTTGTCGCTGGCGGACATAGCGCGGCGGGTCGGCCTCCATGAATCGACTGTGAGCCGCGCGGTAAGCGGGAAGTACCTGCAATGCCCACGGGGGACGTACCCCTTGAGCTATTTCTTTTCCAGGCGTCTGGGCCCGGACGAGGGGGGGGGGAAAGCATTTCCGCTGACGGCGCAAAGTCCCTGCTGAAGGAGCTGATTGAGGGCGGGGACCGGCGCAAGCCCTTATCCGACCAGAAGCTGTGCGAGCGCATGGCTGCCAAGGGCTGTGTGCTTTCGCGCCGGACAGTGGCGAAATATCGGGATGAATTGGGGATACCTGGGACCGGCGGCAGAAAACGCGGCTGACCTGGGGTGTTAAAAGTATGAGGGTATTGGGGACGTTTCTAAAAGAAGCGCCCCCAATACCCTCGTCATTTTCATAAGGCGAAGCGGCTAGCGCGGCGATCTTATGTTCGCGCCTTCCCGGCAGCTTATCTTATATTATAACATTTTTTGCAAGCAGGTATGGTGTTTTGCGTATACTGTGCTATAATATGGGTAAGCGGACAAAAAGTTACCATTTATTTCCTTCCAAGTGGAATATTTGAACTGTATGGCGCGTTACGGCCGGCGGGCGGATTTTAGGCGGCGCTTACTCGCAGGAAGAGGGAGGTATGATATGGAACAGTACGATCATGTACGGAATATCAGCAGAAGCCTGGGCTATGATCGGTTGCTGCCCCTGCAGGAAAAGGCATTTCGAATGCCGGAACTCTACGACCCGAGTAAAAACATCTTTGTTACGGGAAACACTTCCAGCGGCAAAACGCTGATTCCGCTTCTCCACTACATTCTCGAGCGGGAGAAAAATCCTGCGTACAAAATGCTGTTTCTTGTGCCATACCGGGCGCTGGCCGCGCAAAAGAAGCTGGAGATTGAGGAACTCCTGCGCAAAAAATTTTCGGAACTGAGTGTTTGCGTCTCAACGGGCGAACTGCGGGACGACGACAGGGACGTCAGAACAGGACTTGCGGATGTCGCGATTGTTATTTATGAAAAGGCGTATCATTTTGCCTGCTGCATACCAGATTTCTTGAAGCGCTATCACACCGTTGTTTATGACGAATTCGCGTTAAGCGAGGATGAGCAGCGCGGTGTGGCCTGTGACCTGATGCTGCTCCAGGGTATGAGTTCGTCCTGCAGGCTATTTGTCCTCTCCACCCCGCACTACAGCTGGGGCGAATATATCCACGGCGGGAATTTTACTCCCGTACAGGTTCTGGAACATGAGAGCCGGTCCGTGGTTCCCCGGGAGGAAATCCCTATTTTCCTGGATCGGTGCGCCAAGGGCAGCAAGGCGGCCGAGTTTCACGATTACAATAAGCGCCCGCTGGGCATGGAAAAGGTTCGGGAACGCGGCTCAAAGAATGATTTGATCGAAGACCTCTGCGCGATGCATCTGGAGCGGGGACATCGGATCTTGGTGTTCATGAACAATTGCCAGGAGGTGCGCCGGATGGCCAACGAGCTTGGACGGCGCCTGCAGGAGAAAAAGCCCGAGCTGCTTCATCCGCTGGGGCCGGACGAAGATGAGGATTGGTGTTTTCGCAATGTTTTGGATGAGACCGGCCTTTTGGAGGAGGACCTCCTCGGATTGATGAATCCACAGGAATGCGTCTTGTTCCGGCAGGGGATTGCGTATCACAACAGTTGGCTGAGGTATGAGCTCCGCACGCTGGTGGAAAAAGAATTGCTGACCGACAAGGGCTGCCTGAATGTCGTGTTCTCAACGGAGACAATGGCCTATGGAATTAACAGCAGCGTGGATGTCGTCATCGTGGCGGATATGTACAAAAACATATGGGAGTACAGGTCCTGCCGCAGGCCGGACAAAAATGGCCGTATGAAGGCCCGCACGATCAATCGGGAGTACACCGCGTTCTTAAAGGTAAACGAGTATCAGAACTATATTGGCCGCGCCGGACGGTATGGCCGCACGCAAAAAGGATACGCCTACGCGTTAATGACGCAGACTCCGGGCAAATCTGACATTCGGAGCTCATGGGACAAACTGATGAAGCAGCGCGACGACCCTCCCCGCGCGAGGAGCACGCTGCTGAAGCTGGACGCCTACTGCAATAGGGAATGCGAGCGCAAGGATCATTGCGCGGGCAGCAGCTGCCAGAAGTGCAGCCTCTATGCCAATGAATTCGCCATGCCGGTCCTGAGTTTAATCCCCCCGGAGGGAATCACCTTCCGGCAGATCAGGGAGCGCCTCCTGTGGCTGCCCGGCATAGATAAAAATATGTCTTGGCTGGACAGAAACATTGAAAACGCGCTGCGGCGCTTGGTGTACCGAACGGGGCCCGCCCGCTGGGTGAGGGCAAAAAAAAATACGGGACCGATATATTCCAGGCGGTATTATCTCACCAAGGCGGGACAGGCTGTCTGCGGTATGCTGACCACCATGTATGAATGTGACTGCCTGAGAAAGTACCTGTCTGGACAGCAGGCAGAGGCCTCGGACAAGATGGAACCGCGGAATCTTCTCCGCCTGATGACGCTTGATCCCTTCGACCTGTTTTATGAACTGTGCGTGTTGCCGGAGCTCCAAAAAATTGCGGAGGATTTTTTTGGCATCAACGACTCCAGTTCCAGCGAGGGACGCAAGTGGCTTTCCGTTTACAACGACCTTTGCACCAGAAAGCTTTCGGCATATTATAACACGCGCAAAAAATGTATCTCGCTAAAGCTGTACGAACGGTTGACCATTCCGTCGGGGAACAGGCACGTGTACCGCATCACAAATCCCTTTGACACGTACCGGCTGCTGCTTGCCATTACGATCTACGAGTGGTACCGCACCGCGTCGATCCGTGAGCTCGATAGGGATTTGAACTCAGTGCCGGGAACAGTGGTCATCACGACGGGCCGAATCTCTCACCTGACGCAGCAAACTTCCTTTTATTTGCAAATCCTTGCCGCAATGTGTGATACCATGCTGGATCCAGCCTATGAGGAGATCAAAGCCCTTTTGCTTCGGATGGAGCTTTGCCTCTACTTTGGAATCCGGGAAAGCAACGCGACGGTGATTCCCGTGGAAGAACTGCGCCAGCTTACACGGCGGCAGCAATCGGCCGTCTCCAGGATTATGGAATTTTGCTCAAATTCCCCGCCGGCGCCAATACGCGAGGAACTGACCAAGCGGCAAATTCGGGACTGGAAGCAGCTGCTTCACACGATGAGCGATCTTCCGGCAGATGGCACGGCGGCCGTTCTTTTGAAAAAGAAGTATCCGATCCTGGTTGAAGCAGAACAAGAATTTAAGAAACCGTAAGGGAAAGGGGCTATTATGACATTACGCGAACGCTTGGAAGAGCATAAGCTCAACGGCGAGACATTTGCCGCCGGCCGTGAGACACATAACAATTGGGACGGGCAACTGACCGCGATGCAGGACGCGGTGCTGGCGGACGAGCATTTTTGGGACACGGCGAAGAACCTGATTATCCAGGGCGCCACCTCCAGCGGAAAAACGCTCCTTGCGGAGATCGCGGCTTACCGTCAGATCACGGATGAGAAAATCTGGCGCAAGAAAGTCATTTTTTTGGTTCCCCTGCGCGCGCTTGTCACCGCGCAGTGCAATCAAATCAAGCGCGATTTTCAGAACGTCACGCTCAATGGGAAACATCTCGAAATTTTTGAGTCTTCCGCGGACTATCAGGACCACGACGCGCAGATCATGATGGGCGATTATGACATCGCGGTAATCGTCTATGAAAAGTTTTTCGCCCTGTTGAGCAGTGGGCAGAGCCGGGAAAACAATATGCTGAAAAACTGCGGGCTCGTTATCGTCGACGAATTGCAGATGCTCTCCACAAAAGACCGCGGCCCTAAAATGGAGTTTTCCATTATGCGCCTGCTGGAAATGCACCGGGTCAAGGAAGAGGGAGACGAGGAGCCGGAGGAAAATATCCGCATTATTGGCCTGACGACGTCGGAGAGCGGCGTGGAGGACCTCGGCGCCTGGATGAAGGCCAATATAGTCGGGAACGCGATTCGCCCTGTCCCCCTGCGGCAGTACATCGTGTCCTATGACACGGGCAAAATGATGTATAAAGACATTGCCGGAGAGGGAGACCCCGCAAAACCCGATGACGCGAATGGGAACCCCGACAAGGTTGAGGAGATTTCATTGCTGGCCAAGTTTGATTCCGGCAATTGCGATAAGGACAAGAAACAACGCTGCCTGTACTCTCTTCTGGCAACCTGGCTGGAGCCGAACAAGGAAAAGAAAATCCTGATTTTTACGAACGCCAAGTGGAACACGCGGGAAATCGCCAATGGAATTGTCCGAAAATTCCCGCAGTTTGAGCCGCCGGCCGCGGAAAATGCCGAGAGGCGGGCGGAGCTGAGGGAACAGTTCCACAGGGTTCTGGTGGAATTCAGCGACGAGGATGGCGTAAACGACCTGGAAAGGCTTATCTCAAAGGGAGTGGCGTTCCATCACTCCGGCCTTCCCGCGATAGTGCGTACCATGATTGAGGATGATTTTCGCGACGAGAACGGGCATATTCAAATCGTCGTATGCACGGAAACCCTGATGGTTGGAATGAATCTTCCCGCCGACATCGTCATTCTGTATGACGGCACGACGTACCGCGGGGGCAAAATCCCAGTGCCGCTTTCCGTGCAATCGTATAACAATTTTGTGGGGCGCGCCGGGCGCCTGGGGATGAATAGCGCCCCCAATTACCGCGGCAAGAGCTATCTCCTGACGGAAAACCTGGAGCGCGATTACAGCCGGTATACCGCCGACAGGAAGACTGCCGTCAAGTCGTCTTTCCGTTCCGGCAGCCCGGAGGTGCTGGCGCCGTATTTTCTCAACTGGATCGGCAAAGAGCATACGGTGGAGGAGCGGATTCAGAGCGGCCTGCGCATCAACTTCTGCTACCACAAAGAAATATGGGACGAAGCAGTTATCAAAAAAGACGCCGAAGCGATTTTGGACCAGCTGAAAAACGCCGTTCCCACCCCCCAAAAGCGGCTGATTATAAAACGGAAAAATGGGAGCCATATTTTGTCGAATTTGGGGAACGCGCTGGCGCCTTATGCGCTTAACCTTGACACCTGCAAAATCCTGATCGAGTATATGCTCCAAAAACCCATTTCTGAATCAGATATTTGGTTCTTAGCCCCGGACGACGAGTCCAGCGTCTGCCCGCCAAAGCCGCTGATTGAATTGATTTTGACAATCTGCTCCTGCGAGGAAGTGGATAAAAGCCCGGCAATCAGCGTTTTTGGAAATGAGAGCGAGGTCAAGGCGCTGAACCGGTCGCTTCAGGACTATTTGAAGCAAATCTATCCCAAGCGGCAGGATGAGGAGCCCCAGGAGGACGAATGGGACTGCGAGGACGAGGACGCCTGTAAAAAGCTTACGCGGATAGCGTACAGCAGCTATATTGCCGAGCCGGAGGAATTGCGCCAGGTTGTCCGCACCCTGATTCTATGCCTCTGGCTGGCAGGATACCGCGTGAGAAAAATCAAGGAGATCCTCCGGCTGAACAGCGCGGCATTTTCGACCAGCGATATCGAGAGAATCTCCGAGGCCGCCGCCTACCTGGTGGAAGCCGCGAGCAAATGCCAGGACATCCTGCTTGACTCCAAAGACGCCCCGGCTTTGTACCGGCTGTCCATTCGAATGAAGTACGGCATCCCGCATGAGCTGCACTGCCTGGCCAATACCCATGTGCGCGGGATCACGCGCAATCAGCTGCTAACCATTTGGCGTAAGGCCCAGCAGGTGCACAAAACGCCGCGGGATTACATCATGGCAAGCTTTAATCCGCATCATCAAGCATTGCGGAAAGCGCTGCAGGCCCGCGAAAGGGTTAACAACTACTACCAGCAGATTGAGAATATTCAAGAAGAGGACCAGTCCCATATCTGCAAGGAACTCTCCTCCCATCTGCAGAATATGGATATGCACTCCGGCGCCGGGGCGCGAGGGTGCCGGGATGCGATACACAGCATTCTGACCGCCGTTTCCGAAAGGCAGGAGAACGGCTGGTCAATTATACCTGCGCAGAATGAGTTGGAATTTACTTTTATGACAGAGAACCAACGCTCTTACTGCCTGCGCTTTGGATTGTTTGACATGGGCGAAAATAGCGATGAATGGTTCACGCAAATTAGAGACTTTGATTGCCAGCCCACCCGGGACCGCAACCAACATCAAGTAAACATAGCGGTCCTGTATGGCGCGCCGCCGGCGGGAGAGGAGCGCCTCCCGCCAAACCTGCTGGTGATCTCCAGCGAGCTGCTCGGCGTTTTGCTGGCAAAATGCGTGCGCGACAGCGCGGGGGCCGATCCGGTAAAGCTGATTTACCGCATACTGTCCGACTTGCAAGGCAGCTTCATCTTGAATGGCGCCTCGTTCTTCCGGGCATATGGCCCTATCTCCGACCTCATCAAGGGATATTTGCATACCGAACCAGACAAAACAAAGCCAGGGCTGCTGTATTACAGCGGCGTAGCCGATCCTGGAGCCGGTTCGCCCTGCGCGGTTGTCCCCTGGGGGGATATCGGCGAAGAAGAGAAGAAATTGTTCAAGCCAATCATTGCTTTTTACCACCCGGCTCTCCTTTTCAGCAAGACGGCCAAAGCGCTGCTGCAGGAGTGCGGCACCATCCTTTGTTCGGAGGACGACTATGAAACCGTCGAAAAAGATTACGGCAGCAAGGAAATCACAGTCATAAAAAACAGCGACATCAATGATGCGTTAGAGGTTGTTGTCAAAACGATTCATCAGCCCGCGCACGTTAATTATGAATTTGATTTTGGGATTTCACTGCGCGGGCGCTATCTGGATAAAATGAACCTGCTGAAGGGGGAGCTGGAAAAGTGCGGCAAGCGGGTTCTCCTGATGGAAAAGGATGACTTCCCGCAGCGCATAGCTGGAAGCGGTCTCATTGAAGCGCTCCATAGAGAATTTTCCCGCTGCCGCCATATCGTGATCTGCGATACGATTGACTACGATCAGAGCCCGTACACCGCGATGGTCGAGTTGAATGTTGTCATGGATAAAATCTTTTCGGCGCTGAACACAGGCTGCCGCTATCCGATTTACCGGGTGAGGATGCCGGATGTGGAGCCAAGCCATGTTTTGAAGTGCCTGTTCCGCGACGATGACGACACCTATTCTGACGGCGACGTCCATGGGCTGGCGCAGCGTCTTGTTGATAAAAGCGAGGCGGTCGACAAGAGCAACCAATCCACCCCTTGAACGCGCCCACGGGGTGGGGATCCCCAAAGGGCCGCTATTGGATTACTTCCGCAATGGTGCCGCCGCCCAGGACGCGGCCGCTCCCGTCGTAAACCACTGCCGCCTGTCCCGGCGTGACAGCCCGCTGGGGATGGCCGAATTCCAGCCGCACCCGGCCCGCTTCGGGGAACACCGCCGCCGGCTGCTCTGTTTGGCGGTAGCGGGTTTTGACCAGGGCCCGGAAGGGCCCGGAGGGCGGTTCGGTGAGCCAGTTCCAATCCGCCGCCATACAGCCCCTGGAATACAGCGCCTCCTCCGGCCCCACGGTGACGGTGTTTGCCTCCATGCACTTGGCGCACACGTAGATCCGCCCGGGGGACGATACCCCCACCCCCCGGCGCTGTCCGATGGTGAGCCCCGCCGCCCCCCGGTGCCGGCCGACGACCTTTCCGCCCAGGTCCAGAATGTCCCCGGCGGGATAAGACCTGCCGGTGTATCGCTCCAGAAAGGCCAAGTAATCCCCGTCGGGGATGAAGCAGATGTCCTGGCTGTCGCGCTTGCGGGCGTTGGGAAAGCCCTCCCGCTCCGCGATGGCCCGGACCTGTGCCTTGGTCAGCCCGCCCAGGGGAAAGCGGGTGTAGGCCAGCCGCTCCCGGGGAATGGGGTAGAGCACATAGCTCTGGTCCCGGCTCAGGTCGGCGGCCTTGGACAGGTGGAAGCCGTTCCCGCCACAATCTGTAATTTGAGCGTAGTGCCCGGTGGCGATATAGCGGCAGTCCAGCTCCCGGGCCTTCTCATACAGCAGTCCGAATTTTAAAAAGCGGTTGCAGTCCACGCAGGGATTGGGGGTATCCCCCCGCTCATAGGCGTCCACAAACCGGCGGACCACCTTCTCTTCAAAGCTGGCTGTCAGGTCGAACACATGGTGGGGGATGCCCAGTCGGGCGGCTGCCTGGCGGGCGTCCTCCTCGTCCTGGGGGGCGCCGCCCAGCAGCCTCATGGTAGCCCCCACGCAGTCGAACCCCTGCTCCTTCAGCAGCCAGACCGCGACGCTGGAATCTACCCCGCCGCTCATGGCCGCCAGCACTCGAACTCCATTGTTTCCCATCATTCCGCACCCCCCGATTGATTCCCTGTATTATAGCTGGTCCGCCCTTCGGTGTCAAGGAAAAGGCCCGGGCCGCGGGCCCCGCTCAGAAGAAAATCACCCCGCGGCGGCACCGAGTGAACACCACAGGGCTTGAAATGAGCCGGCGCTTGACAGGGACCTTGGCAATAGGATAAAATTGGGCTGTACACCCCAAATGGAAACTATGAGTCTTATGGAGGGTAACGTGATGGCGGCAGCCAAAGAGAGGCCGGCCTGCCCGGTGGAAATAACGCTGACCCTAATCAGCGATAAATGGAAGGTGCTGATCCTGCGGGATCTGCTTCAGGGGACAAAGCGCTTCGGGGAATTGAAAAAATCTCTTGGCGGTGTGAGCCCAAAGGTGCTCACCGCCCAGCTCCGGCAGATGGAGGAGAGCGGCCTGTTGGTTCGAACTGTCTATCCAGAAGTGCCGCCGCGGGTGGAGTACGCGCTGACGGAGCTGGGATACAGCCTGAAGCCCATTTTGGACGCCATGCGGAATTGGGGCGAGGAATACAGGGCAAAAAACACGTGAGGAATCACGATGGAGGACGGCCCCCGCCACGGACTTTGCGTGTAACACGATATAAGTTAAGAAATGTCGCCGTTTGGCCAAATGCAGGGCGTTTTTTCGCGAAAACGGATTGCCTGTATACCGCTGGGCGAGGTGCCGGCGCGTATCATAAACCTGAAATTAACAAAGGAAAGCGGGAAGCCTCAAAAAAGTATTGTCATGGGCAGCCAATTAGTATATAATTCCTGTTGGATTAGGAGACAGGAGAAGCGGTTATCGCGGGGGGAAGTGATTACTCTGGATAACACCAAAACGCGAATCATACTTGCGGCAATGAAGGCTGTGCGGCAGTATGGCCTGGAGGGTGTGCGCATCCAGAATGTCAGCGAGCTGGCAGGGATTTCGTCCGGGGCGATTTACCGTCACTTTGATGGCAAGGAACAACTGCTGATAGAGTGTTTTACTTATGTGGACAAACAGGCGGCAGCGATTTTTGAACATTTGAAGTTCAATCCTTTGGTCATGCTCACTGACCCTATGGGAGCGGTAAAAGGACTGTGGCTACCTTATTTTCGGTTTTGGACGTCCCACCCAGATGAAACAGTATTCTACCACCGTTTCCGGGATAGCACGTTTTTCCCTCAATATGACAGAGAGCGGGACTCCACCTATTTCAAGACGTTTGCCGGAATGGTCCGCGTCTTCATGGTGACGTTTCCCAGCCTGCGCCGTATGAATCAGGACCTGTTGTGGCTCCATGTCCTCACGTCTACCGTCATGTATGCGAAATATGTGGTGGAGGGAACGCTGCCAAACAGTCAGGAAACCGAGGACACCGTATTTCAGCTGCTGACCACTGGACTGAGTGGCTATTTAAAACCAGACGACTTCCCAAAAACTGGGCAAGGCTAAAAATGTACCGCTGAAAGGCGGTTCATTTTTAGCCGCATGATTGCGAGCATTCACTCGCCCCCGGCCAAAGCACCGCTGCCGGGGCGAAATTTTAGGGCTATAGGGGGGTGAACATTCACTTACTTTGGAATAACCTTCTTTCTATTCGGGAAACTATCAACATCGAATACAAAGGAGGCTATTGCCATGTCCAGTCAGGAAGCGGCTTTTATCGTTGACGCGGTTGAAAAGAAGCATTCACTCCTTTTCAGCCTATGCAGCGCATCAGCGCCCCATAGGCCGCAAATCGGCCGCGCGCCGGACAACATAGACAGTGTGCGGGCGTTGCCCGGCAGCGGCACCGCCGCTGTTCGAAAACCGATAAGACCGACTTTCCAGTGCGCTGACGGCACAATCCATGCCGGCCATATCGCCCAATATGCGGCACACCTCCAGGAAGAGGAGCGGGCAAAAAACACCATAAAGAAATATGTCCATGATCTTCACGGCCTAATGGCGTTTTTGAGCGGACAGCCAATCACAAAAGGGGCTGTGATTGCGTGGAAAGAACACTTGGCGGAAATCTATGCCCCGGCCACTGTCAATTCCATGCTGGCGGCGGCCAATGGCTTTTTCCGTTTTATGGACTGGCCGAAGCTGTCTGTCAGGCCGCTGAAGATACAGCGCCCCCTTTTCTGCGACGAAAGCCGGGAAATGACCCGCGCTGAATATGTACGTTTGGTGGATGAGGCCCGGCGGCAGGGAAATGAGCGGCTGGCCCTGCTGCTTCAGACGGTATGCGCCACCGGCATCCGGGTGTCGGAACTTCGGTTTATCACTGTGGAAGCGGTGAACCTGGGCCGGACGGCGGTCAGCAACAAGGGGAAGCGGCGAACTGTCTTTCTGCCGGGGAAGCTGTGCGGGCTGCTGAAAAAATACCTGAAAAAGCAAAAAATCACCGATGGATCGGTGTTTGTGACGCGGACGGGAAAGCCCTTGGACCGCTCCAATATTTGGCGTGACATGAAAGCCTTGTGTGAGCGCGCCGGGGTGGAGCCGGGCAAGGTGTTCCCCCACAACCTGCGGCACCTGTTTGCCCGGACGTATTACGCGCTGGAAAAGGATTTGTCCCGGCTGGCGGATATTTTGGGCCATTCCAACATCAGTACCACCCGTATTTATACCGCGGAGAGCGGTTCTGTTCACGCTCGGCAAATGGAGCGGCTGGGGCTGATCCTTACAACTTAATTTTTGTTATGTTGTTGTTCCGGCAAAAAGAAGCTAGCATACATATCCGTATTATACAGAAAGTCCGGCTTTTTTACAAGCCTTTTTCCAAATCTAAACGCGAAAGAACCGACGGGATGCGCTCTGCTCCAGATCTCGCCTGCCTTTTTGTGCCCGCTATCGGGTTTCTTGCTTTCTCCGCGATGAAATCTGAGATACAATATTCTAATTAATACAACATAACAAAAATGAAGTTGTTATGAGGGACATTTGAGTAAACATAGTGAGGAGTGCAGTTATGGAAAAAATACTGATTGTCGATGACAGCCTCTTGCAAGCGACACAGCTGAAGGCAATTATAGATGACGAATATGACGTCACCATCGCGCAGACGGCGGAAGATGGCCTGCGCAGAGCGAGCGACGAAGATTTTTCCCTCATTCTGCTGGATGTTGTGATGCCGGAAATGGATGGGTTTACGCTGCTAAAAAAATTGCAGGAGGAAATCATTACCCAAAATGTTCCGGTCATTTTGATCACCAGCCTCGCGGACGTGGCAAATGAGCAGCATGGTCTCATTTTAGGGGCCGTGGATTATATTACGAAGCCGTATATTCCCCTGATCGTCAAAGCGAGGGTAAACACGCACGTCAAACTCTACCAATACCGCAGGCAGATTGAGGAACAATCCATGACCGACCAGCTGACCGGGATTGCCAACCGCCGCAGGTATGACCGCTACAGTCTGGCGAAATGGAACGAAGCGGCCCGGCTGCAAATTCCTTTTTCCATCTGTATGTTCGATATTGACCATTTCAAAGTGTATAACGACACATTTGGCCACCCCGCGGGGGATAAAGTGATCGCCGCCATCGCGAAAACACTATCCTCCTATCTGAAACGCAGCACGGACTTTGTGGCCCGCTACGGGGGAGAGGAGTTTGTGGCGCTCTCCACGGGCGATTCCTCTGCAAAAATGTTTGAGCACCTGAAAAAAATCCGGCAGGCCATAGAAGACCTGCACATCCCCCACAGCCCAACCGTATCCGAGTGGGTGACTGTCAGCGTGGGCGGCGTTACCATCATCCCTGAAGCGGGGGGCGCCTATGACGTTTATCTAAAAATTGCTGACACCATGCTGTACGACGCGAAAAAGCATGGGCGCAACAGAGTCGTTTGGGCTGACGAGCAGCTAAAGCAGATATTCGAAAAGTAAACAGAACTTGGAGGAAATCATGAAATTGTTCCACCTGTTTGGAAGGAAAAGGGGTGCGCCGCCTCAAGAGGCTGAAAAGCAAACCGGCGCGGACGAGTGGGAAGTCTATTCGGGGATGCGGGTAGAGGTGACGACCGTTAGCGGCCATATCCTTTTCGTGGCGAAGCTGATGAGCCTGCACGGAAGCCACGCGGAACTGCACCAGTATTCGAAAGCGGAGATTGCTCAAGAGGAACCCACTCCTGTGAAGATACGCGGGTACAACGACAGAGATCGAAAGGCTGTCTGCATGGAGGGCGTGATTTCGCCCCTGCCGCAGAATAAATGGTCGGTTGCGGGATTAAAAGTATGCCGGGTGGGAAATGACCGCGCCTTTTTTCGCCTTGACACGAACCTTGACGCGACCGCTACCATGTTCAGGGGCTTGGAAATGGGGGAAAAACCGTGCAAGCTGCTGAATATCAGCATAGGCGGAGCCTGCATTAGTTCGGAATCCAGATACCATGACGGCGATAAATTTTTATTGAAGGTCAGGCTGCTGGAGGACAGGCCGGAGTCAGCCCTGTTTTCTCAGGTGGTGCGCGTCCTTGAAAAGGGCGGCGCCGGCTTTGAGTACGGATGCCGGTTTTTGGAGCTGACCGAAGCCGATCAGGAGCAGATTACACAGAACATTTTCGCGGCGCAGAGACAGAAAAGAGGACATTAAAGGAGAATACGAAATGGGGATGTTTTATCGCCGTAGCCGGGGCGGAAAGCGGCTTCAACGGGAATCAAAATCTGAACGCAATTCAGGAGTACGGCTTGCCGCGCTCCTTTTGTGCCTGTCCATGCTGACAGGCCTTCTCCCCACCCTGGCACAGGCGGCGGGAGATATGGAAAAACTCTCCGGCATTGTGACGTTTGACAGCATCACCCTCCACGATGCCGGCTCCAGCGCGGCAATTGCGAACGGCGCCCTCATTGAAAAGGACAGGCAGCTGATGCTGCGCTATACATACACGATCACAGAGGATCAGTGTAAACAGATCGCGGCAGATACGCGGTATTATTTAGAAGTATCGCCCCATTTAGTACTGACCCATTTGGAAAGCGGGTCACCTCTGACCATTGAAACCGATAGCGGGCAGGTTCAGTTTGGCAAGATTTATGCGGACGGCAGCAGCGCATGGGTGATATTTGACGCAAAGGAAGGCGGCGCCGGCACCGTCTTATCGGAATATGGGGAACTGAATGACGCCTATTTCTACCTGAACTGTAACCGGGCAGGCGATGTACCGGCGGATGAATCGCCCATAGATGGGAACAGCAACCTGTACGCGATAAAGGTTGAAAACAGGGACATACTCCAGTTCGGGTACGCGGAAAATGAATCGGTTGCGGCGAAAGCGCAGATCAGCAAGGACGGCAGCCTGATGGGCAGGACCATCACCTGGTCGATTGACTATACTCCGTGGCAGAATCCCGCCGGGAACGATCCTGTTGACCTGAGCACACCCTTTGAGCTGCGGGATACCATTGATTCCAGCCTGCACAGCTTTGTCGGCGGCAGTGTGACAATCGGCGGAGCACCCGTGGCCGCTGTTGCGTCCCGCGGCGACCTCAAGGGCGGGGAGGATGCCTATGTGATCGTCGAGACGCCGGAAGACGGCGGAAACACGACCTTGACATTCGGCGGCACAAAATTTAACGCGGGTCAGGCGACACAGGGAAATCCGGCAGCGCCGCTGAACATTACCTATCAGACTGCCATCAATGATGATCTTCTCCTGCCGGGCGGCGCGGCCGACAAAATCGTAACCAACACCGCCTACTTGTTTGCCGGCAAAGAGGGCTTGTTCAGCCGCCTGAACATCAGCGGCGGCACCACCGTAACCATTCCCCAGCCCATATGGCTGACAAAGACGGGAAAGACGACTCGCAACCCAGGCAATGGATCCACCACCAATTGGGAGGTTACGTTTCAGCCCAACGGCTTTTCGTTTACCGCGGACAACAGCCTGACGCTCTCAGACCAACTTCCGACCGGCAGCACGCTGGTGGCAGATTCGCTGGAAGTAAATGGGACCAAGACGGCGGCAGTAGCCGGGGCAAATAACGGGTTTACGGTTTCCCCGATTACAACGGACAATCAGGCTGTCACCATCACCTATCAGACCCATGTGCCGGAAGAAATGTACGACAGCGGCACAAGCCTGGGCAGCAATGCGGCGTGGTTTATATTTGATTACAACGGTTCGAGCTATTCCACACCCAGGGCCACGACGCCCATTGGCAGCGGGGACGGCAGCGGGACCCCCGGAACGGCCACGCTGGTCAAGACAAACGGAGGATACAAAGCGGCGACCCGCACCATTGACTGGACCGTGAAAATCAATCCCCACCAGGCGTATCTCAGGGGCGGCACGTTTACAGACGATCTGAGCGCGGTTGGGCCTCGATGCGCCAAGGGGCACGACAGCGGCCTGGAACTGGCAGGCGGCGTGGACGGCATCGCCATCAAGATCGACGGCAGCGACCCGAGCGAAGATGAGAAAGCGCTTGTCAAGTTAGACTATGAATACAATACGCGGGTCCTCACCATAGAAGTTGGGGAGATTGGCGCGAAAATCATCACGCTCACCTACACCACCAAGGTCTGTGACCCCTGTATCTTTGCCAACAACAGCGCGAACGTCACATTAACCAATGAAATTTCGGGAGACATGGGGATTGGCAAAGATACCGCTGGCACGCGCCCGGTCAGCGCCAGCAGCGCGGCGGTGGCCGGCGCCACGGTTTTGACCAAAAAAGCGCCGGTCTATGATTACGCCAGCGGCACGATGAAGTGGACGGCAGAGGTAGACGCGGCGGGGCTGCCTATGGCGGGTGTGGTCTTGACGGACGAGCTGCCCGAAGGCTTGACCTATGTGGAAAACTCGCTGCAAATTGCCCCGGAAATTCAAGGCGCGTCGGCAAGCGTGAAGGGGCAGACGCTGACAATTCATCTGGGCGCCCTCACGGGATTAACGGCCGTTACCTTTGATACTGAGGTTGACCCAGAGGCGCTAGGTTTCAGCGGCGATGGCCCGGTGGTGGTGGAGAACACCATCCAAATGAACGGAGAGGCGGACGGAGCTGAGTTCGCGGAGGTTTCCCACCGCGTTCAGCAGAATTTTTCCAATCACGGCCTTGTCAAGAGCAGCGCGGTGGATAACCGGCAGGAGCTGATTCAATACGAGGTGCTGATTAACCCGTACCACCTTGCCCTGCCGGAAAATCCCTCCCTTGTGGACACGCTGGACAGACGGCTCCAACTGGACACAGATACGTTGAGGTTCTATCAAGCAACCCTGGGCGGAACAACCGCGGCCAGCGGACAGAGACCCGATTATGAAAAGATTGGAGACGGTCAGCCGCTGGAAATCACCGGCTTTGACCCGGACGAGAACAGCTTCACCGTGCGGCTTCCGATCAGCGCCGGCAGCCGGGACGCCTACGTGCTGACCTATACGGCGGATTTGATTGACCATCAGGCGGGCAGTTACGGCAACAGCGTCCGTTTTGAGGGCGGCTCCGTTCTGCTGGGCGGCAGCAAAAATAACAGCGCTTCCGTCGGCGGAGGCGGCGGGGGCGGCGGAGGCGGCGTCGCCGCCCGGAGAGCCACGATTGCCGTTGTCAAAACGGACGGGGAAACACAATCCCCGCTTTCCGGCGTGTCCTTCCTGCTGTATCAATGGGACAGCGGCAGCGAAACGCGAGGCCTGCCCTTCGCCAAGGGGCAAACGGACGCCAATGGAAAGCTGTCGTTCAAGGTAAAACCCAACGCGGTCTATGAGTTAGTGGAAACTGAGAGCGTCCCCGGTTACGGCAGCGATTTCAAATGGGCAAGCCTTCCAGACAGTGTGAGGGAAACGGACAGCGGCCTCTTGATTACAGCGGGCGCGGCAAAATCAGAGCTGAAGCTGGAGCTGACAAACGATGCCGATACCACCGACATTGTATTCCGGCTGGTCAATGAATCCGGCATCCCGATGGCGGGCGCGAGCGTGAAGATATTCGCGTTTGACCCCGCAGGAGAAACGAACCCGGTTCCGGCCAAGGAGGCAACCGTTTCCCCCGATGGGACAGTCAGGTTCCCGGGGATCCGCCGCGGAGCAAAATACTATATCCAGCGCCCTGATGGCGGAATTATGCCCATAGACGTTCCCGTCCAGGCAAATGACGAGCCAAAGGTGACTCTGCCGGACGGCACAACGGCAACGCTTAACGCGGACTATCGGGCAACCGGCGCCATGCCGGCGGAGCAACAGTGGGAATTAACGGTCAAGAAAGTAATCAGCGGCGGCGAAACCCCTCTGCCTGGGGCGGCGATTGGATTGTACGCGGACGCAGCCTGTCAGGCATTGATTAAAACAGCGGTCAGCGGACCGAATGGAATCATCACTTTTTCGGGTTTGATAGAGGATCAAAGCTACTGGCTAAAAGAAACGGCGGCGCCAAACGGGTATCGGTTAAACTCTAACAGCTATGAGGGAACGGAAGAAACTCCCGCCGTAACCATCGAAAATACTCCATTGCCAGTGAATCCCGGTAGGCCCGGCGATGGGGGGAACCCTGCTGATCCGAGCAGACCCGGTGATCCGGGCGATACGGAGAATTCGGGCGATACGGAGAATTCGGGCGATACGGAGAATTCGGGCGATACGGAGAAACCGGGCGATGCGGAGGATCCGAACAATGCGAATGATTCGGGCAGCTCCGATCATTCCGGCCATCCTGATAGCCCTGGCGAACCCAGCGCACCCGCAAGCCCTGGCGGTGGAGGGGCCTCCACAGGCGGCCCTGACATCCCGCAAACGGGCGACAATACCCAATTTTTGATCGTTGTGACGCTGTTTTCAGGCATTTCGCTGGCGGCGGTGATGCTATACCAATTTTTGGAGTCAAGAAGGCGTGAAAAAAAGTAATGCGCTCCCCGCTGTTGCTCTTTGCCCCGGCTGTTTTTATCCGTTTCGGTACGGCGCCGGCAATATGGGCACTGACTTTTCCGGCCCGCATCGGGGGGCGCAGTCAGCGGCTCCAGGAAAAACTGCATTTGGATCGTAAGCTTACGCAGCCCTCGGATTTTTGTATCCGAGGGCTGCGTAAACGTTATGGCCACCGGCTATATGGCCAGGCAGCGTCTCAGGAAAAGAACGGCCCTGCCCGCTCCAAACAATTGACAAACCATTTGTTCGGATTAGGCAGGGCCGGCCGTTTAAAACGTGAGCCTTACTAGACGCGAACCTGATTCAGCGCCCTTCTATCAGGTGTTTTCAATGAAGTTCTTCAGCATTTGCGCCGCTTCGGCACGGGTCGCAGTCCCTCCGGGGGTAAGCTGGCCGCTGCCATTGCCGTTCAAAATTCCGTTCTCCACGGCCCAGCACAGCGCCTCCTGGGCGTAGCTGCTGATCTGGTCCGCGTCCGTGAAGGCCGCCAGATCGCGGCCATTCGCCTTGGGGCTTCCCACGTACCGCCAGAGCATCACCACAAACTGCTCCCGCGTCACGCTGTCGTTGGGGCCGAACTGGCCGTCCCCATAGCCGTTTACGATGCCGTTCTCCGCGGCCCAGGCGACGCTGTCCGCATACCAGGCATCACCGCTGACATCGTGATACACATCTGTCAGCGCCTGGTCCGGCTGGCCCTCCAGCCGGTACAGCACGGTGGCCACCATTGCGCGGCTTGTGGTCTGGTCTGGGCTGAACGTCGTTTCGCTGGTACCGTTGAACAGTTCGCGGGCGCTGGCGAAAGTCACAGCCTCAGCCGCCCAGCTTGTGGACGGCACGTCGGAAAACGTCTTGCTGTTGTCCACGATCTCTACCGTGGCGGAGCCGTTCAGCGGAGCGTTCAGCTTGCCGTCTTTTACCACGCTGCGCTGGAGGACCTCGCGGGTGCCGTCGTCATTGACCAGCACCGCCACGGTGCCGGGGCCGGCGTCCTCCGCCGGGACGGTGAGCGTCACGCCGCCAGGTACGTCCGCCACGGTTTCGCCCCCCGCCGTCAGGGTCAGCGCCACCGCGCCGTCCACCTGCTCGGTGACTACGTTCACCGTGCCGCCCGCGCGGCTCAGGGTGTTCAGCGCCTCATGGGGGATGGTCGCGTCGGCGACAGGGGTGGAGACGGTGAGCGCCGCGTTCGTCTGGCTCTGGATCTGGCTCACTGTGGAGGCCGGGATGGACACCTGGGTTTTGGTCACGTCGCTGGTGATTTCCGGCTTGATGACAATTGTCTCGCTCTGGTTCCTGACCGCCTCCCTCACCAGCTGATTTCCGTCCGAGGCGCTCAGGACAGTGTTTGCCGTGCCGTTCTGGATGGTCGTCCGCGTCGGGGTGCCGTTTGTCTCCGCGGGCGGCGTGCTGTCTGTGGCTGTGCCGCCGCCGCCGCTTCCGCTTCCGCCGCCGGTGCCGCCGCCGCTGGCAGCGGAGACCGCCGCGACCTGAATCGTGACTGTGTTGTAGTTGGCGGCATCCTGCGGCGTGAAGACCACGTCATACGATTTCCCGGCTTCGGCCGTAATGCCGCCATCCGCCCAGGCGAAGGCTCCCGGCACATCTGTGGCGCCGCCGTTCAGCTTAATTTCACTCAGCGGCTGTCCCGCGGCGCCGGACGCCGTGGGCGCCGTATTGACGCTCGGGTTTGCCTTTGCGATCTGTACTGTAATCTCCGCGGCGGCGATGCCGGTGTAATTCACGCTGTCCGCCACCCTGTACCAGACGGTGTACGTGCCAGCGGCGGTGCCGGTGGGGATTTGATCGGAATACGCGCCGTTCTGGCTCGTGCTGTACTCGATTGTGCCGATACCGCCAACCGTGCTGCCGCCGGTGACAAGGGCTTGCGCGCCGCCGGTGTACGTCAGGCCGGGGTCCGCCGGCTTGGCGTCCAGCTTCGCGTCCACCTTGTAAATGGCCGCCGTCGCGCTGTCGGGCCAGGTGATGAGGTAATTTCCATTTTTGCCGTCCGGGTTTTTGGACGTGATGGTTACCTGCTTGTTTGTACCGGCATCGGCCGTCGCAAATTGGCCGTCCACCGTGAGCGGGATCGTATCCGTACCCACCAGGTCGCCGCTCTTCCAAACGGCGCTCAGTGTCGCGGCGGTGGTTCCGTCATAGGGCTTATCCTGGGCTGTCACCACCGGGGTCACGGGCTTCGGGTTCGCGACGAAGGGTACGCTGGCCGTGTTGGATTTGCCGTAGCCGTCCGCCCCCTCCTTGTACGCCTCCACGGTGAATCCGCCTGTGCCCGTTACGGTCACGACGCCATTTTGGTCGATGGAAGCAATGCCGCTCTCCGCAACGCTCCACCGAATCGCGCCGCCGCCGGAGCCGCCCATGGCGCTCAGGCGGAAGGTATCGCCGTAGTGGACGTCAGTTGGAATGCTGGTGACGATGCTCAGGGGGTTCTGGCTGGCCGCCACGATCTCAAAGGTCCCGGTGACGGGGGGATCGAACTGGTAGTTGCCGCCTGGGTTGTCCTTGACGGTAACGGTGTACGTGCCCACCGCGATCCGGGGCGCGGGCAGCTCCACGGTATATTCGCCCTCCGGGATAATGCGGTTTGCGCCGTCCCGGACCACGACGGCGGGGGTCTTTTCCGTGCCGTCATACGGGAAGGTGTTCTGCGTGCACAGGACGGTGGGCGTATCCGTGTTCACGGAAATGGTCACATTCTCCACCTTCGCGGGGGCGCTGTCCTTGTGGTTCTCGTCCCCGGCGACCACCTTGTACCATACGGTGTAGCTGCCGGCGTCCACAGCGGTGGGCAGGCTGTAGCTGTAGCTGCCGCCATCCAGAGAATAGGCCAGCTCTCCGCCCTCCGCCGTGCCGGGGGTGACCAGGGTCAACGGACTGCCGTTGTAAGTCAGAGGACCTGTGGCCGCCTTCGGCGCTTCTGTCACACTTGCAGCCTTCGGGGTGATGGACGCCTTAGTCGTAGAGGGCCAACCGCTGACGTCGTATTTTTCCTTGACGCCGTCGGAAACCGTCAGGCCGGTAATGATAACCGTCTTGTTTTCCCCGGCATCAGCGTCCATGAAATGCCCCGCTGCGGTGACGCCGTCGGCGGGAATGACGTCGCCGGCGACCAGACCGCTGAGGGTGACGGTCAACGCGGCGTCTGTGCCGCCGTCATAGGGCTTATTCGCCGCCGTTACAACTGCGGTGACCGGCTTCGGGTTGACGTAGAAGGTCCACGTGTCGCTGACGCCGCTTTCAGCGGCCGTGACGGTGACGCTGCCCGACTTCTTGGCCGTCACCACGCCGCTGCCGTCGATGGCGGCGACGTCCGGGTCACTGCTGCTCCACGCCACCGCGCCGCTGCCGGAGCCGCCGGCGGCGCCCAGACGGATGGTATCGCCATAGTAGACGGTGTCCCGCTTGCCGGTGATGGTCAGGGCGGGCAGGTCCGCGCCGGTAATTTGGAAGTGGGCCGTCGCTGTAAAGCTGTAGTTCCCTCCTTTGCTGGTGATGATAACGGTGGCCTCGCCCACCGCTACGTTGTCGCTGTAGGCCACCGTGTACTCGCTGGCCGGGATCACATTGCCGCTCTTGTTGTCGGTCACGGTGACGGTGGGCTTGTGTTCGCCGCCGGTGTAGCTGAAGCTGCCGGAGGACAACGTGACGGTCAGGTCGTCCGCGCTCAGGGTATTCGTTATGATCTCCGCGGGGATTGCAATGACGTCGCTGTCCTCGTGCTTGGAGTCGCCCTGTACCTTGGCCAAAACAGTGTACTTGCCCACATCCGCCTTGGTGGGGATCGTGGCGAAATACGACACGCCGTCCAGGGAATAGAACGGAATCCCGCCCGTGGCCGTGCCCGCGTTGACCAGCTCCTGGGCCGTGCCGTTGTAGGTCAGCCCCGTTTTCGCCGTGGGGGGCGTGGTAAATTTTGCCTGAGGCTTTACGATCTCAAAGGTCGCTTGGGTGCTGAACTGGTAGTTGCTGTTGTCCTTGTTCCAAATCAGAACAGTCGCGGTACCCACGTTGGTGTTATTGCTGTAAAACACGTTTACGTCAGATGTCATAAACGTTTTACCCTCTATGGATACCCATACATCGGGCTTTATTGCTCCACCGGTATACACAGCTGGATTCTCCGCCAAGAGCAATGTAACTGTTGGGGTGACCAGCTTCTTCTGGATCGTCACATACACCACCCGCGGGGCGGTGTCGGCGGCCCCGTTCTCACCCTTGACCTTGTAGTAGACGGAATAGCTGCCCGCGTTGACGCCCATGGGGATCGTGGGGGCAAAATCAGCGGCGTCCCCCGTCAGGGAATACTCCACGTGGCCATTGACCGCGGCGCCGTCCGTCACAAGCTCCTGGGGATTTCCGTTGTAGGTCAGGTTCTTCGCCTGCGGCGCGACGGTTATGGCGGCGGCCCCCGCCTTGATGGTAAAGGTCCTGCTGCCGCTGACGGTGTAGTTGCCGCCGGGGTTGTCGCTGATGATGACGGTGGCGTTGGTTCCCACCTCTACGTTGTTGCTGTAGCTCACCGTGTACTCGCTGGCCGGAATCACGGTGGAGCCGTCCTTGACCACCGCGTCGGGCTTCTTCGGCGTGCCGTCGTAGTCAAAGGCCTCGCGGGACAGCTCAATTGTGGGGTTGGTCACCGATTTCGGCTTGATGGTCACATCCACCCTGACCGCGGGGCTGTCCTTGTAATTCCCGCTGGCCTGGGCCTTGTACCAGATGGTGTACGTACCCGCGTTGGCCGCCTTGGGGACGCTCAACGTGAAATAGCTGCCGTCCCGGGAGTACGCCAGGGTCCCGTTGGCCGCCGTGACGCCGCCGCCCACCAGGTCCTGCTCACTGCCGTTGTAGGTCAGCTCGGTGGCTGTCGAGCCCGACACGCTGGCGGCCTTCGGGGTGATGGACGCCGTGGCGGTGGCGGGGAGCTTAATGTCGTACTTGTCGCTGAGAGGGAGAACGGCGCTGGATTTGAGATGAATCGTCACCTGCTTGCTGTCTCCGGCGTCGGCGGTGTTAAACTGCCCGGCCAGCATAGAGTCAAGCGCGATGGTGTCGCCGTTCAGCAGGTCGCCGTCCTTCCAGGTGACGGCCAGCTCCGCCGCGTCGCTGCCGTCAAACTCCTTGTCCTTGGCGGTCACAATGGGGGAGACCGGCCTCTTTTCCGCGCTGAACGACCAGCTGACCGAGACCGCGCCGTAGTTGCCGTCCGCCTCCTTTGTGGCGGTGATGGTGGCCGCGCCCGACTTCAGGACCTTGACCAGGCCGTTTTGGCCGATGGTGGCAACGGCGGTGTCGCTGCTGGCCCAGGTCACGGCCCCCGTCCCGGAGCCGCCGGTTGTGCTGAGGGTAAAGCTGTCGCCGTATCGGATTTCGCCGGGCTGGCCCACGATGGACAGCGGGTTCTGGCCCATCATGAGGATGGTGAATTCCGCGCTTTTCGCGGTGATCTCGTAGTTTCCGCCCGCCACGTCGCCGATGGTGACCATGTGCTTCACGGCAGCCGACGAGGCGGTTTTCCAGTCCGTGCCGCCGTAATTGACGGTGTACTCCTCCGCCGGGATCACGCGGTGGTTCGTGTCCTTCACCGTGACCGACGGCTTGTGGACCGCGCCGTCATACGAGGCGCTGGGGGGCGTGAACTCAATGATGGGGCCGGCCACCTCCTGCGGGGCGATGTTTACCGAATTGTCCAGCGTTTTGCCCACCGTGTCCTTGTGGTTGCCGTCGCCCTTCACCCGGTACCAGACCTCGTAATCCCCCGCGCCTGTGCCGGTGGGGAGGCTGGCGGAGTAGGTCAGGCCGTCCAGGGAGTACTCCATGGCGCCTCCCGTGGCGGAGCCCGCGTTGACCAGCGCCTGGGGATTGCCGGTGTACGCCAGCCCGGTTTTTCCCTCGGGAGCGGTTACATCCGTTACCTCCGCCTTGAAAATGGACGCGGTGGTTATGTCGGGGTAGGTGATGAGGTAGTTCTCATGATTCCCCGTACTGCCGCTGAAGTCCGGACTGGTGCTGTCGACCATCACCTTCTTGTCCGTTCCGGCGTTGGGGTCCTCAAAGCGGCCCGCCAGCGTGATGGTGATGTTGTCGCCGCCCACCAGGTCGCCGCTCCGCAGCCTGGCGGTCACCGTAGTGGTCGCGGGGGTAACGCCGTCATAGTCTTTCGACGCCGCCGTCACAACGGCGGTCACCGGCTTCTTCTCCGCGAAGAAGGACCAGGCGGCGGTCTGGTTGGCATAGCCGTCTTTCTTGCTGGTGGCCGTCACCGTCACAGAGCCCACGCCCTTGATGGTGAGCAGCCCGGTATCGGCGCCGATCTCCGCAATTGCGGAACCGCCAACGCTCCACTCTACCGTCCCGTTTCCGCCGGTGGTTCCCAGCTGGATGGTGTCGCCGTAGTAGACCCGCTCCCGGGCGCCGGTGATGGTCAGGGGCGTCTGGTCCGCCGGGGTGATGGTAAAGGTGGCGGTGTTCTTGCCGTCTGTGGTATCGAAGGTGTAATTCCCGCCGCTGACTTCGGTGATGGTCAGGGTGTACGTGCCCACGTTGAGCAGCTCGGTCACGGCGTTGCCGCTGGCGTCCTGGTATGCCGTCTTGTATTCGCTGCCGTCAATCAGCAGGCCGTTGTCGTCCCGGACGGTGACCGTGGGCGCCTGCTTCTCTCCGTTGTACGTCACCGACGGCGGCGCCACCCGGATGGTGGGAGTGTCTACGGCGTTGACGGTGATGGTGGCGGCCACCGGTTGCGGTTGGGTGTCCTCGTGGTTGCCGTCGCCCTGGACCTTGTACCAGACGGTGTAAGGGCCCACCGCCTTCCCGGTGGGGATGGCCGGAGCATACTCGCCGTTCTGGGCCAGAGAATAGACCATCGTTCCGCCGGACGCGCTGCCCGCCTCGGCCAGCGCCTGCTCGGTGTTGTTGTAAGGCAGGTTTTCCAGGCCATTGGGCGCCGTCACCACCGACGCGGCGCCCTTTGTGATTGTAAAGGTCCCCGTGCCGTTGACGATGTAGTTGCCGCCGTTGGCGTTGGTGATGATGACCTCCGCCGTGCCGGCGTTGACGTTGTTCTGGTAAGACAGGGTGTACTCGGTGCTCGGAATGGCGGTGCTGCCGTCGTTCACCTCAACCGCGCCGTCCGCCGGGATCTGCGGATTGCCGTCATAGGTATAGCTGCCGGACACCGTGACCTTCGGGCTGACGACCTCCTTCGGCTTGATGGTCACACTGACCGAGCCCACCGTGGGATCGTCTGCATGGTTGCCGTCGCCTACCACCTTGTAGGTTACCGTATAGGTCCCTGCCGCCGTTGCTTTGGGAATATCTTTGCCATAGCCGCCGCCGTCCACCGCGTACTCGATGTGGCCGCCCTCGGCGGTGCCTATGGTCACCAGCTCCTGCGGCTGCCCGGTGTAGGTCAGGTCCCTGGCCTGGGGGGAGCCGGTCAGCTGCGCGCCGCCCTTGCGGATCTCAAATGTGACGCTGCCGCTGACATCGTAGTTTCCGCCCTCGCCGCTGGCGATAGTGACGGTGGCCGTACCCACGTTCTTGTTGCCGCCGTAGCTCACCGCGTACTCAACCGCCGGAACCACCGCCGTGCCGTCGCTGATGGTGACGGCGGGCCGCTTCTCAGTGCCGTCAAAGGTATAGAAATACCCCTTGGCGTCCTGCTGCAAGTCGCTGCCGGACAGCGTGACATTGGTCACGCCCGCCGTCAGCTGCTTCCGGGTGATGGCCACCTGAACCGCCTGCGGCTCGGAGTCGCGGTGGTTGGCGTCCCCCATTTACTTGTACCAGACCGTGTAGGTCCCCGCGTTGGTCCCGGTGGGAACGGCCGCGGAATAGACCCCGTCCCTGGAGCTGGCGTAGAGGGTGTTTGCGTCCCCGCCGGCCACAAGGTCTTGCGTTGTGCCGTCGTACACCCGATCATTCGCGGTCAGGGCCGGCGCGGTCCCGTCCGCCTTGAAAATGGACGCGGTGGTGGTGCGCTGGATGGTGATGTCGTACTTCTGCGCGGTGGCGTCGGAGACAGGGTCGCCGGTGATGGTCACCGACTTGCCGGCTCCCGCCTGGGCGTCGGCAAAGGCGCCCCGCAGGGCCGATGTGTCGATGCGGTCGGTCCCGGCCAGGGCCGGCTCCCATGTGACATGGATTCCGGCGTCCGTTGTGCCGTCGTACACCTTGTCGTCCGCGGTGACAATGGCCGTGACCGGCTTTTTCAGCGCGTTGAACGGATAGGTGGCCGTGGCCGTGTCATAATTGCCGCCGCCTGTCTTGGTGGCGGTGATGGTGGCGGAACCCACGCCGACAATTGTGACAAACCCGTTGGCGTCGATTTCGGCGATGCCGGCGGGGTCGCAGGTCCACGTGACCGTGCCGCTGCCGGAGCCGCCCACCGCGCTCAGGGTAAAGGTGCCGCCGTAGTAGACCAGGCCGGGCTTGTTGACGATTTCCAGCGGGTTCTGAGGTGTTATGCTGATTTCGAACTCCGCCTCTGCCCCAGTGATCTCGTAGTTGCCGCCCGTAATATTCTGCACCTTGACCTTGTGCTTTCCAACGTCTTTCCAGTTTGTGGCGGAATCGTAGACGACGGTATACTCGCTGTCCGGGATCACGTTGTGCGCGGCGTCCCTGACCGTGACCTCGGGCCGCTTCACGCTGCCGTCGTACTGCGCGCCGGGAGGCGTCAGCTCGATTTGCGGCGTTACGGTCTGTCTGGCAATGGCCGCGCTCACCGTCTTGGCCTCGCTGTCCGTGTGGTTGCCGTCGCCCTGGGCCTTGTAGTAGACCGTGTAGCTGCCGGCGTCCTTGGCCTTGGGGATGGAGGGCGTGAAATTGGCGCCGTCCAGGGAATAGACCATGACGCCGCCGGTCACAGCCCCCGCCGTGACCAGCTCCTGGGCCTGGCTGGCGTCGTAGGCCAGGGTGTTCGCCGCCGGTTCCCTATCCACCGTGGCCGCCGCCGCCAGGATGGACGCGGTGGCGGTGGCGGGGAAGGTAATCTCATAGTTGGCCGCTTTCGGGTCGGTAACCGCCGGGGCGGGGCCGGTTATGGTGATGGTTTTATTGGTCCCGGCGTTCTCATTGTCGAAGACGCCCGTCAGGTTCGGAATGCTGAACGTGTCCCCAAACACCAGGTCTCCTGGGGCCACCTTGGCCGTTACGGTGGCGTCCGTATTGCCGTCAAAGGGCTTGTCAACGCCAGTCAGCACAGCCGTCACCGGCTTCTTCCCCGCGGTGAACTCCCATGTGGCGGATACGTCGCTGTAATTGCCGCCCCTGGAGCGGGTCACCGTCACCGTGATGGGCGTGTTCACATCTTTCACGGTGAGCAGCCCGGTGGCGCTGATGGTGCTGTTGATCGTGCCGCCGCCGTTGGCCGCAGCGGCCCAGGTGATGGTCCCGGCGCCGGTGCCGCCCGAGACGCCCAGCTGGATGGTGTCGCCGTAGCGGACCTGGGCCTTGGTGCCGGTGATGGAGATGGCCTCCTGGTCCGCCGCAACGATCTGAAACGTGCGGACATTGACCGTTCCATCCGCCGTCATGTCATAATTGGAGGTATCCGGCGTGGTGACCGTGACCGTGTAGGTGTCCACATCCACCATGCCAACGTTGCCGTTTGTTCCGGCAATGTCCACCTTGTATTCGTGCTCCGGGATCACCTGGCTGTGATCGTCGTAGACGGTGATGGCGGGCTTGTGCTGGCCGCCGTCGTACTTGAATGTGTCCGAGGACAGCGTGATGGTGGGCTTCGTCACCTTGTTTTTGGCGATCTCCACACTGAGGGCCGCCGGGTCCGTGTCGCTGTGGTTGGCGTCGCCCAGCACCTTCCAGTCCACGGTGTATGTGCCCACCGCGGAGGCCGCGGGAATGGCGGGGGAATAGTTTCCGCCGTTCACAGAGTAGACCACGGTGCCTTCGCCGCAGACGCCCGCTGTGACCAGCTCCTGGGACGCGCCGTTGTACTGCAAGCCGGTTTTTACCGTTGGGGCCGTAACGGAGGGGGCCGCCCTTGTGATCGTAAAGGAGGCCGTGCCGTTGACGATGTAGTTGCCGCCGTTGGCGTCGCTGACGGTGACCGTGGCGGTCCCGGCGTTCACGTTGTCCCGGTAGGACACGCTGTACTCGGGCTTGGCGGCGCCGGGACCGTCGATCACCGTGCCGCCGTCCTGGACGGTGACAGCGGGCGTTTTCGCGGCGCCGTCATAGACATAGGAATCCTGCGCCAGCGTGATGGCGGCTGTGATCTCCTTGGGCTTGATGGTGGCGGACACCTGGCCGGGCGCGGTATCCCCATGGTTGGTGTCGCCCTTCACCATATAAAATACGGTGTATGTGCCCGCCGCTGTTTGCGTGGGAATGGACGCTTTATAGGGGCCTGCCAGCGACTCCGAATACACCACGGTGCCGCCGGTGGCCGCGCCCACCGTCACCAGCTCCTGCGCGGTTCCATCGTAGGTCAGGTCCTTGGCCTGGGGGCTGGAGGTCAGCACCGCGCCGGCTCTTCGGATGGCAAATTTCACCTCCTCGTCGGCAAAGGTATAGTTGCCCCCCGCCTTGGCCGTGACGGTCACGGTTGCCTCGCCAACATTCTTGTTGTTGGTGACGCTCGCGCTGTAGTCGCGTTCCGCCAGCACCGCGTTGTCGTCGGTCGCCGTCACCTTGACGGTGGGGGTCTTGTCGGTGCCGTCGTACTCATAGTAGTAGACGTTGGGCGTGACGGAGGTATCTGTCTTTAAGTCATTGCCGGACAGGGTGACCGCCACGGTGACCTGCCTGGGGTTGATATCGCCCTTGGCGGCGTCGGGATAGCTGACGGCGTACTTGGCGGGGTCAGCCGTTGTGGCCGCGTTGGAGGCGTCCAGCGTGACCGTCTTGCCGGTCCCGGCGTTGGCGTCCTCGTAGGCGCCCTTCAGTCCGCTGATGGTGAAGAGGTCGGCAGGGTCCACCAGGTCAGCGGTTTTCACCGCCGCCGTGATATCGGCATCAGCAACGCTGGTGGTCCCGTCGTAGTCCTTCGCCGCAATGGCCACCTCCGCCACCACCGGCTTGGGCTCCACGGTAAAGGTCCAGGCGTCGGTGGCGGGGGCGTAGTTGGGGACCGTCCGCTCCGCCGCCACCGTGACGGACCCGGTGCCCTTGATGGTGAGGACGCCCGTGCCGGGGTCGATTTCAGCGCTGGCGCCGCCCGCCGTGATGCTCCATTTCACCGTCCCGTTGCCGGAACCGCCGCTGGCCTCCAGTGTGGTGACGGTGTCGCCGTAATGGACGTGTTCGGGCTTGCCGGTGATGTTCAGCGCACCCTGGGTCGCCGCTTTGATCTCAACCTGAGCCTTTGCGGTGAACGAATAATTTCCGTTGGCCACATTCGTGATGGTGGCCGTATAGGCGCCGGCGGCTGTCAGCAGTCCGTCTGTAACCGCCGTATCGTCATTCGCCCATGTGACCGTGTACTGGTCCGGGTCGATCACGGTTTTGCCGTCCTTGACCGTGACCTTCGGTTCCTTCTTCCTGCCGTCGTACAGGAAGGAGGACTCCGACAGCTCCACCACAGGGGTGACGGGCTTGGGCGCGATGATCACGGAGACAGGGTCCGCGTTTACGGCCACGCCGGTGTAGTTGTCGGTTTCGTCCACCCTGTAATAGACGGTGTAGGTGCCGGCGTCGGTCCCGGCAGGGACCTCCGGGGAGAAGCTGGCCCCATCCAGGGAGTACACCAGGAAGCCCACGTTGGTCTGGCCCGCCGTGACCAGCGCCTGGGGCTGGCCGCTGTAGGTCAGCGGGTCGATCTTCTCAGGAGCGGTGGTGATCGCTGCCGCCGCTTTGGTGATATTCGCGGTCACCGTGCCGGGGAAACGGATGTCGTATTTGGACGCGTCCGCGCCGGCCACCCGGACGTTGGAGGTATCCAGCGCCACCGTTTTTGCCGTGCCGGCAGAAGGGGTGTCAAAGGCGGCGGTGATGCTGGCCGGGTCGATGGTCACCGTGTCGCCGTTGATCGTGGTGATACCGGCGGAGGCCACCGTGGCGGTCGTGTTCCCGTCGTAGGGCTTGTTGTTGACCGTGACCGACGCCGTCACAGGCTTGGGCGCGGCGGTGAAGGTCCACTGGTCGGAGACCGGCAGGTAGTTTTGATCCCCGGGATTGGTGGCCGTGATGGTGGCCTTGCCCACCCCCGTAATCTCCACGTCGCCGGTGGCCGGGTCCACGCTGGCGGCGCCCGTCGCGCTCCAGGCCACGGCGCTGCCGCTGGAGCCGCCGCTGGTGGTCAGCGTGAAGGTGCCGCCGTAGACGGCGGCGTCGGGTTTGTCCCCGATTGACAGCGGCGCCTGGGCGGTCTTGCCGATGGTGAAGTCCGCCGTATTGGCGGCAACGCCGGTCAGATCGTAGTTGCCCCCCGGGGCGTCAGAGATGGTAATAGTGTAGGTGCCCTGGTTCGCCGGGGCGGGGTCGCTGCATACCCATGTGTACTCCTCCTCCGGCAGCACCGTCCTGCCGTCCTTGACCGTGACCGCGGGCAGCTTGACCGTGCCGTCGTACTCAAAGGCGTCGGGGTTCAGCTCGATGGCGATGCCGGTCAGCGGCTTGCGCTGGATGGTCACGGACACGGACCGCACCGCCAGGCTGTTGTGGTTCTTATCGCCCACAACCTTATAATAGACGGTGTAGGTCCCCGCGTTGGTGCCCGTGGGGATGGCCGCGCCATAGGTGCTGGTGGCGCTGTTCAGCGCGTACAGGACCTCGCCGCCGCTTGCCGTACCCGGGACCAGCAGCTCATGGACCATGCCGTCGTAGGTGAGGTCCGCCGCCTTCGGCTCCGGATTGAACACAATATCCGCCTTCTGGATCACAAATGTGGTGGAGCCCGTCACGGTGTAATTGCCGTTCGGCTTGGCGGTGATGTTCACCGTGGCTTTGCCGGCGTCGGTGTTGTCGTCATAGACAATGTTGTATTCACCCGCGCCGATGACCGTGCTGCCGTCTTTGACCACGGCCTTGGGCTCCTTCGCCGTGCCGTCATAGGTGTAGCTGACGAGCGGATCGCCATGCTCATCAAGCAGCTCGATGGTGGGGTTATCCACCCTCTTGGGGGCGATGGTGACGGACACATGACCCACATCGGAATCGCTGTGGTTGGCGTCCCCCGCCACCTTGTAATATACGGTGTATTCAGCGGCTTTGAACCCGGTGGGTAGGTCCGCCGAATAGGTCCCATTCTCATCATTCACGCAGTAGACCATGGTGCCGCCGGACCCTGTGCCCGCGGTCACAAGCTTTTGATCCCTGTTGCTGAAGGTGAGCGGGTCGCCCGCCGGCTCCGGGGCGGCGATGACCTGGGCCTGCTCCTTGTCAATGGTAAAGGTTGCTGTAACAGGGGCGTTTTCAAACGTGTAGTTTCCGCCGTCCCTGGCCGTGGCGGTGACGGTGGCGGTGCCCACGTTGACGTTGCCGCTGTACGCCACCGTATACTCGCCGACCGGGATCACGGTGGCGCCATCCGTCAGAGTGACAGCCGGTTCCTTGGGGCCGCCGTCGTAGACAAACCTGTCCTGGTCCAGCGTGATGACGGGCGACACCGGCTTTTTGGCAATCTCCGCGTCCACACTGGCCGGAGCAAGGCCGGTGTAATTGGGGGTCTCCACGATACGGTACCAGACGGTGTAAATGCCCGCGTTGACGCCCTTGGGGAAATTGGTGGAATAGGGGCCGTCCTCGCTCAGGGCGTACTCCACATCTACGCCCGCTGTGTCTACCACCGCCCCGGCGCCGATCAACACCTGATCGGCCCCATTGTAGGTTAAGCTTGCGGGCGCCGGCGCCGTTGTAATATGCACGACCGCCTTGTGGATGGTGGCCTTGACGGCAGCGGAGGCGCTGGAGTAGGAGACATCGTAGTGCTGGGAATTGTTGCCGCTGATGGCCGCGCCCGCGGTAACCACGGCCACAGGCTTATCCACACCGGCGTTTTCGTTGTCGAAGGCGCCGGTCAGGCCTGTGATGGTAATGATATCCCCCGGCAGAACGCCCTGCTCCACCACGGCGTGGACGGTGGCGGCGGCGCTGCCGTCATAGAATTTGTCCTCCGCCGTCACGGTGGCGGTGACCGGCTTTTTCTTCGCGGTAAGCGTCCAGGCGGCGGTGGCGTCCTCGTAGTTGGCCACGCCTGTGACCGGGTCTCTGCCGGACTTGGTGGCTCTTACCGTGGCCGAACCATCGCCAATGATGACAACCTGCCCGCTCTGCCGGTCCACCGCAGCCACATCCGCGCCATCCACGATCTCCCAGCTGATGAGGCCGTTGCCCGAGCCGCCGGAGGTGCCCAGGGTAAACTGGTCCCCGTAGGTGACGGTATCGGGCTGTTTGGTGATGGACAGGGCATCCTGAGTCCGATGGGTGATTTGGAACGGAGCTTCCACCTTTGCAATGTCATAGTTGCCGCCGGGCTTGTCGGTGACGACCGCTTTTGCCGGGTTGTCCTGGGTGCTCACATTTCGGTTGTTGACATACTCGAGCTGGTACTCGGTATCCGGCAGGACGGCGTTCAGATCCCCGTCTTTGACCGTGACCGCCGGCCGCTTATATCCGCCGTCATACAGGTATGTATCATCGGACAGGGTGACCACCGGCGTGAGCTGTTTGCGCAGGATTTCCACGCCGGCGACCTTGGCGGGGTCCGGGGTGAGGGCAATGTAGTTGTCGGTCACATCTACGGTGTACCAGACCTGATACTCCCCCGCGCCGGTGCCGGTGGGGATGTCGGCGGAGTAGGGGCCGTTTGCATCCACCGCAAATTTGATCTCCAGGCCGTCGCCCACCGCCGCGGGGACCAGCGTGCCCCCGGTGACCAGCGCCTGGGCGGCGCCGTTGTAAGTCGGCTTTATGGCAATAGGGGCCATGGCAATCGGGCTGATTTTGCGAATGGTCAGCGTGATCGGGTCGCTGACCGCGGCCTCGAAGTTTGGCATCTCCGGGAGGCTGGCGATCACGTCATAGGTGCCCGCGTCCTTGGGCAGGCCGCCGGTGTAGTCCGTATCCCCCTGCTTTCTGTAAGAATACTGGAGATATCCCTGCAAGTCGTCTATTGTAGATATAATATTGATTAGTGGTTATCCCTTTAGCTCAGCCAGACGGAAGTGCTAACGGCCAGGACCAGA
>CAMNQF010000002.1 GCA_946548895.1 uncultured bacterium
ATCCAGATGTACTCCGACGTGGTCATGGAGGTGGGCAAGAAGTACTTTGAGCAGCTCATCGACAAGATGAAGGCGAAGAAGGGCGTCACCCAGGACGTGGACCTCACCGCCGACGACCTGAAGGAACTGGCCGGCCAGTTCAAGGACGAGTACAAGGCCAAGATCGGCGCCGGCTTCCCCACCGACCCCAAGGAGCAGTTGATGGGCGCCATCAAGGCCGTGTTCCGCTCCTGGGACAACCCCCGGGCCAACGTCTACCGCCGGGACAACGACATCCCCTACTCCTGGGGCACCGCCGTCAACGTGCAGTCCATGGCCTTCGGCAACATGGGCGATGACTGCGGCACCGGCGTGGCTTTCACCCGGGACCCCGCCACCGGCGAGAAGAAGCTGTTCGGCGAATTCCTGACCAACGCCCAGGGCGAGGACGTGGTGGCCGGTGTGCGCACCCCCATGCCCATCAGCGAGATGGCCAACAAGTTCCCCGAGGCCTTCGCCCAGTTCGAGAACGTGTGCAAGACCCTGGAGGACCACTACCGCGATATGCAGGACATGGAGTTCACCGTGGAGGCGGGCAAGCTCTATATGCTTCAGACCCGCAACGGCAAGCGCACCCCCGCCGCCGCCCTGAAAATCGCCTGCGACCTGGTGGACGAGGGCATGATCGACGAGAAGAAGGCCGTGACCATGATTGAGCCCCGGGCCCTGGACGCCCTGCTCCATCCCCAGTTCGACCCCAAGGCCCTGAAGGAGGCCCCCGTGCTGGCCAGCGCCCTGGGCGCCTCCCCCGGCGCCGCCTGCGGCCGCATCGTGTTCTCCGCCGAGGAGGCCAAGGAGTGGGCCGCCAAGGGTGAGAAGGTGGTGCTGGTCCGCCTGGAGACCTCCCCCGAGGACATCGAGGGCATGAAGGCCGCCCAGGGCATCCTCACCGTCCGCGGCGGGCGCACCTCCCACGCCGCCGTGGTGGCCCGCGGCATGGGCCGCTGCTGCGTGTCCGGCTGCGGCGAGATCAAGATGGACGAGGAGAACAAGCAGTTCGAGCTGAAGGGCAAGACCTTCCACGAGGGCGACTGGCTCTCCCTGGACGGCTCCACCGGCAACATCTACGACGGCGCCATCGCCACCGTCCCCGCCACCATCAGCGGCGAGTTCGCCCGGGTGATGGGCTGGGCGGACAAGTACCGCCGCCTGGAGGTCCGCACCAACGCCGACACCCCCCACGACGCCGCCCAGGCCAAGAAGTTCGGCGCCCAGGGCATCGGCCTGTGCCGCACCGAGCATATGTTCTTCAACGACGACCGCATCCCCGCCATCCGGGAGATGATCTGCTCCGACACCGTGGAGCAGCGGGAGAAGGCCCTGGCCAAGCTGGAGCCCATGCAGCAGTCCGACTTCGAAGGCATCTACGAGGCCATGGAGGGCCTGCCTGTCACCATCCGCTTCCTGGACCCCCCCCTGCACGAGTTCGTCCCCACCGAGGAGGCCGACATTGAGAAGCTGGCCGCCGACATGGGCAAGAGCGTGGCCGACATCAAGGCCATCATCGCGGGCCTCCACGAGTTCAACCCCATGATGGGCCACCGCGGCTGCCGCCTGGCCGTCACCTACCCCGAGATCGCCGTGATGCAGACCAACGCCGTCATCAAGGCCGCCCTGGCCGTTCAGGCCCGCCACCCCGACTGGAACCTGGTGCCTGAGATCATGATCCCCCTGGTGGGCGAGGTGAAGGAGTTCCTCTATGTGAAGGGCATCGTCACCTCCACCGCCGACAAGCTGATCTCCGAGGCCGGCTCCTCCATGAAGTACAAGGTGGGCACCATGATCGAGATCCCCCGGGCCGCCATGACCGCCGACGAGATCTCCCCCCACGCCGACTTCTTCTCCTTCGGCTCCAACGACCTGACCCAGATGACCTTCGGCTTCAGCCGCGACGACGCGGGCAAATTCCTGGACGCCTACTATGATAAGAAGATCTACGAGAGCGATCCCTTCGCCAAGCTGGACCAGCACGGCGTGGGCCGCCTGATCTCCAACGCCACCCGCTGGGGCCGCTCCACCAACCCCCACATCCACGTGGGCATCTGCGGCGAGCACGGCGGCGACCCCGCCTCCGTGGAGTTCTGCCACAAGATCGGGCTGGACTATGTGTCCTGCTCCCCCTTCCGGGTGCCCATCGCCCGTCTGGCCGCCGCTCAGGCCGCCATCAACAACGGTTAAACCGCCGCAAGCAGAACAAAATATCCAGGGCGCGCCGCCGGGTTCTTCCGGGGGCGCGCCCCTATTTTTTTATTTTCTTTTAAATTTCCCAGCTCCAGCGAAAAATACAATTGCAATCAGGGGCGGCGGAGTATATACTATAAGCTTGGATTTGCCTGCCGGCGCATTTTGTCAAAATACGCCGGTCTCACCACTTCTCTCAGAGGGGATCGGAAATGGGAAGCATCAGAGAAAAGCTGCGGGCGCTGTGGGAGGACAAACGGAGCTGGAAAGTCCGGCTGCCGCTGGCCATCCTCTCCCCGTTCGCCTTTGTGTTCACCTTTATTTTGTTCGGGCCGTGCGAAATCTTTATCCAGAATATGCAGGAAATGCCCTTCCCCTTCCTGACCCTGGCGCCCGCGCTGCTGCTGGCGGGGGGCGCCGTATTTGGGGCGCTGCTGCTGGCGCTGCTCCTGCTGCGGGGCAAGTTGTTCAACCTGGCCGTGTCCCTCCTGTTTGCCGGCACGCTGGCGGGCTACCTCCAGGGCAACTTCCTGAACATCGAGCGCGGCTCCCTGGACGGCAGCGCCGTCTATTGGCAGGGCTTCAAGTTCCCCATGCTGCAAAACTGCCTGGCCTGGCTGCTGGTTTTCGGCGCGGTTTTCCTCCTGCTGTACCTGAGCAGGAAGGCCTGGACCCGGGGTATTGAGCTGGCCTGCACCGTCCTGATCGGCGCGCAGGCGGTGGCCTTCACCGTGCTGCTGGTTCAGGCGGGCCCGGCCCAAGTGTTTCGGGTGGGCCAGGAGAAGGCCTACGTCTCCCGGGACGGCATCTATGAGGTGGCCCCCAAAAATAACGTCATCGTGTTCCTGCTGGACCGGCTGGACAACCGTTTTACCGACGAGGCGCTGGCCCTCCACCCGGAGTGGGCCCAGCGGCTGGGCGGCTTCACTTACTACCACGATTTCACCGGCAGCTACGCCAACACCCGGCCCTCCATCGCCTATTTCATGACCGGCGTGCGGCATGACTACACCGTTCCCTGGGAAGATTATTTCCAGCGGGCCTGGTCGGAGCCGGTTTACCCGTTCCTGCCCGACATACACAACGCCGGGTACAAGGCCCGGATCTATTCCGACTGCGCCTATGTGTTCGGCGAGGCGGAAAACGTGGAGGGCGTGGTGGACAACATCCGCCGGGACACCCATACCGTCCACCGCAGGCTGATGCTGGTGAAGATGCTGGGGCTGTCCGCCTACCGCTACGCCCCGGAGGCCATGAAGCCCTATTTTCAGATGTACTCCGGCGAACTGGGGGACGTGGTGTCCGTCCACGGCGCGGACGGCGGGAACAGCCTGTTCACCGTGGACGACGTGGCTTTCTGGAAGGGCTACCGGGAATACGGCCTTACCGTGGACCCAGACGCCCAGGGCGCGTTCCAGTTCTACCACTTTGAGGGAGCGCACTACCCCTATGTCATGGACGAAAACGCCCAGCCCGTCACAGGCGGCACCCGCAACGGGCAGATCGCGGGCAATATGGAGATGATCTTCCGCTACCTGGACGAACTGGAGGACATGGGCCTCTTTGAGGACGCCACCATCATCATCACCACCGACCACGCCCGCCCTCCTGAAAAGAACGGCGACCTGAGCGACGTCAGCGGCAGCCGCGTCTCCACCCTGATGATTAAGCCCGCCGGGACGGGCCGGACCCAGCCGCTGGCCATGTCAAACAAGCAGGTGTGCCAGGACAACCTGCGCGCGTCCATTATCAGCTACTTCGGGCTGGACGGCTCCGCCTATGGCCGCACCATTGAGTCCATCGGCGAGGGCGAGCAGATGACCCGCTACCTGTGGATGCGCGGAGAAGCGGGGAGCGTCGCCGATAAGCTGTTCACCTTCCGCATCACCGGGGACGCCAACGACTTCTCCAACTGGGAGCTGATCGGCGAGGACACCATGGACTACATCGGCCTGTAGCCATCCCCGCCCGCTCCAAAACCACCACGATAAAGGGGGCTGTCCGCTTTGAAAAAAGCTGCCGTTTTCCTGTACTTTTTCTTTTTTGGCTCCATGCTCTTCTCCGTGACGGCGCAGGCCTATATCGACCCGTCCGCCATGACCTACATGATTCAGATCGCCGCGGGGGTGGCCATTGCCGCCGGCGCGGGGTTGAGCTATTACTTCCAGCGGATCAAGCGGCGTTTTTCCGGCCGTTCCAAGGGCGCCGGCCGGGCCGTCTCCCCGTCCCGGGCCCTGGACGATGACGACGACACCGGCTACGGCGACTACGAGCTGGACGAGACCCCCCGGCAGCAGCCGCAGAATCCCACCCCCGCCCCGGCGGACCCCGCCCGCGTCCCGGAATTCGCGTTTGAGGAACCCGCCCCCGAGCCGCCGTCCGGCGGGCCCGACCCCTTCGACGAGACCGGCGGCATGGCGGGCCTTCTGGCTGAGAACCGGGAGCTGCGCCGCCTGCTGGCCCAGGAACGCCAAAATGTGGAGGAGCTGAAGCGGGCCCTCCACATCTGCACCGCCCCCCGCAGATGAGGGAGCGGCGCGCAAAAAAGGAGCGCTGGTGGCTCCTTCCCCTGCTGGCCGTTGGCCTGACCGCCCTCCTCAACCGGTTTATATTTATCAACGCCCGGGTGCCGTCCGGGTCCATGGAGCCCACCATTCCCAGCGGCGCGATGGTGCTGGGGAACCGCCTCGCCTACCTCCGGGAGGGCCCCCAGGTGGGGGACGTGGTGTTTTTCCGCCACGAGGAGGAATTCGGGCAGAAGATCCTCATCAAGCGGGTGGCGGCCGTGGGCGGCCAGGTCCTCTCCATTGAGGACGGCCAGGCCTATCTGGATTACCAGCCCCTGGAGGGGGAGTTCGCCTCCGCCTTCCCCAGGGACGACCATTTTCTCGCGCTGGTGCCGGACGGCTTTATCGTGGTCCTGGGGGACAACCGGGCCGGTTCCAATGACTCCCGCTATTGGTCGGACCCCTACGTCCCCCAGGACACCGTTCTGGGCCAGGCCATGTTTGTCTACTTTCCCGGCTTTCATCCCCTCTAGATTGAAAACGAGGTGCCGCATCACGGTATGGAAATCATAAATTCCGCTATCGGGACTCCCCTTGGCTACCTGATGTTCGCCTGCTACCGGCTGCTGGGCAGCTACGGTGGGGCCGTCATCCTGTTCACCCTGCTCACCAAGGTGGTCATGTTCCCCATCTCCCTGCTGGTGCAGAAAAACTCCATCAAAATGGTGAAGATGAAGCCTCAGCTGGATATGCTCCGCTACCAGTACGTGGACGACAACGACGCGTTCCTCGACGCCCAGGCCGCCCTGTACAAGAAGGAGCGCTACAGCCCCATGGCGGGGGTGGTCCCCCTGCTGCTCCAGATCCCCATCATCTTCGGCCTGCTGGACGTGGTGTACAAGCCGCTGAAGCATCTGCTCCACCTGAGCCCCCACCTCCAGGCGGCTTTTGTGGAAAAGACGGCGGAGCTGATGGGCGCAACCCTGGACGGGCTGGGCTCCACCGCCCAGCTGGCGGTGGTGGAGCGGGTGCGGGCCATCCCGGAAAGCTTCGCCTCCATCCCCGGCGGCGCGGAGGCCGTCCGCCAGATTCAGGGGCTGAACATGAACTTCCTGGGCGTCAACCTGGCCGCCGTCCCCGATATCCGGGTGCTGGACGGCCTGTTCCTCATCCCCGTGCTGGCGGGGCTGTCCGCCCTGCTCATGTGCTGGGTGCAGAACAAGGTCAACGTCCTTCAGATTGAGCAGAACAAGCTGTCCCAGTGGGGCATGACCCTGTTTATGATCGCCTTTTCCGCTTTCTTCGCCTTCCTCGTCCCCGCCGGGGTGGGGCTGTACTGGACCTTCGGCAACCTGTTCTCCATCGGCGTCATGTTCCTGTGCAACGCCGTCTACTCCCCCAAGGCGTATATCGACTACGGCCTGCTGGACGAGATGAAGCGCGCCGCCGCCCAGGACAAGATCCGCCAGAGGGAAAACGCCGCCCGGGCCAAGCGGGATTACAAAGCCTTCTTCTCCCCGGAGAACAGGGGAAACATCCGCGTCATGTTCTACTCCGAGGGCAGCGGGTTCTACAAATACTTCCGCGCCCTCATCGAGGCGCTGCTCCGGGACACGCGGCTCACCATCCATTACGTCACCAGCGATCCCAACGACGCCATCTTCCAGAAAAACGAGCCCCGCATCCGTCCCTACTACGTGGACGAAACCCGGCTCATCTCCCTGATGATGAAGCTGGACGCGGACATGGTGGTGATGACCACTCCCGACCTGGAGAAATACCACATCAAGCGCTCCCGGGTGCGGGAGGATGTGGAGTACGTCTTTATGGACCACGGGTGCAGCAGCGACAACCTGGCCTACCGCACCGGCGCGCTGGACGCCTACGACACCCTGCTGGTGGTGAGCCGGGAGCAGGCCATTGAGGCCCGGGCCATCGAAAAGCTGCGGCACGTGAAGAAAAAGCGCATCATTGAGTGCGGCTACGGCCTCATTGACGACATGATCGCCGCCTATCAGGCCATGGACCGGGTGGAGAACGAGAAGAAAACCATCCTCATCGCCCCCTCCTGGCAGTACGACAACATCATGGACTCCTGCCTGGACGACATGGTGGACGCCCTGTACGGCAAGGGCTACCGCATTGTCATCCGGCCCCACCCCCAGTACGTCCGCCGGTTCCCCGCCCGGATGAAGGAGATCATCCGCCGCTACGGGGACCGGATGGGGGACGATTTCGCCATCGAGACAGACTTCTCCTCCAATGTGACGGTGTACACCGCCGACCTGGTGGTCACCGACTGGAGCGGCATCGCCTTTGAGTTCTCCTTCACCACAGACAAGCCCTCCCTGTTCATCAATACCCAGATGAAGGTGGTGAACGAGGACTGGCAGAAGATCCCCCTGGTCCCCTTCGACATCACCGCCCGGTCCAAGGTGGGCCGGCAGGTGGAAAAGAGCCAGGTGAAGGACCTGGCCCCCGTGGTGGAAGAGCTGCTGGCCCACCAGGAGGACTACAAGGAGCGCATCGCCGCCCTGAAGCGGCAGCACTTCTACAACCTGGGCCGCAGCGGCGAGGTGGGCGCCCAGTATATCATTCACCGCCTCCGCCGCCGCTATGGCCTGGAGGATTTGGAGCTCTCCCCCGCCGGGGAAGACAGCAGCGGGCTGTGAGCCATCCCCCTGCCCCACAATATCAGGAGCTTATCGTGTTATGAATGCAAACGACTGCCATCCCTCCGCGCTCTGGAAGCCGGAGGTCATACAGGCCATCTGCCGGGCGCTCCACGCCGTGCCCGGGGATATTTCCCAGGTCTCCCCCTTAAAGCAAGGTATGACCAACCGCTCTTACCTGTTCTCCTGCCGGGGCGGGCGGTATATCCTGCGCGTCCCCGGCGAGGGCACCGGGCGGCTCATCAGCCGCCGCCAGGAAGCCGCGGTCTACCGCACCGTCCAGGGCCGGGACCTGTGCGAGGATGTGCTCTGCATGGACCCGGACACCGGCTATAAGCTCACCCGGTTCATCCCCGGAGCCCGCACCTGCGACCCGTTGAACCCGGACGACACCGCCGCCTGCATGGCCAAGCTCCGGGCCTTCCACCGCCTGGGCCTGCGGGTGGACCACGAGTTCAATCTTTTTGACCGCATTGATTTTTATGAAAGCCTGTGGGAGGGCCGCCCCTCCGCCTATCCCGACTACCGGGAGACCAAGGCCGCCGTGCTGGCCCTGAAGCCGTTCATCGACGCCAACGCCGGGGAGCGGGCCCTCACCCACATTGACGCCGTGCCGGACAACTTCCTGTTTTTCCCCGACGGCCAGGGCGGCCAGGCGCTGCGCCTCATCGACTGGGAGTACGCCGCCATGCAGGACCCCCATGTGGACGTGGCCATGTTCTGCATCTACGCCATGTACAGCCGGGAGCGGATTGACCGGCTGATCGGCCAGTATTTTACCGGGGGATGCCCCGCCCTGACCCGGGTCAAAATCTACTGCTATGTCGCCGTCTGCGGGCTGCTGTGGAGCAACTGGTGCGAATACAAACGGAGCCTGGGGGTGGAGTTCGGGTCGTACTGCCTGGAACAGTACCGCTATGCCCGGGACTACTGCGCCATCGTCCGGCAGGAGCTGGAAAAGCTGGGGGAGGAGCTGCCATGCACACAGTAAAACGGGCGGTCATCCTGGCCGCCGGGACGGGTACGCGGATGCGGCCCGTCACCCTGTCCACCCCCAAGCCCCTGGTGCGGGTAAACGGCGTGCGGATGATTGACACGGCCATTCGGGGCCTGCGGGCCAACGGCATCTGTGAAATTTACGTGGTCACGGGCTGGCTGAGGGAACAGTTCCGCCCCCTGGCGGAGGAGTACCCCGGCCTCTCCCTCATTGAAAACCCCTGGTTCGGCACCTGCAACAACATCTCCTCCCTCTACGCCGCCCGGGAGCACCTGGAGGACGCCATCATCCTGGACGGCGACCAGCTCATTCGGAACCCCCAGGTGCTCGCCCCGGAATTTGACCGCTCCGGCTACAACGCGGTGTGGACGGACGCCCCCACCGGCGAGTGGCTGCTGACGGTGGAGGACGGCGTGGTGACCGCCTGCAGCCGGACAGGGGGCGCCCACGGCTGGCAGCTGTTCAGCGTCTCTCGGTGGACCGCCCAGGACGGGCGGCGGCTCCGGCGGCACCTGGAGCTGGAGTTTGAGGGGCGGCGGAACCGGGATATCTACTGGGACGACGTGGCCCTGTTCTGCCACCCCAACGATTACCGGCTGGGTGTGCGCCCCATGGAGCCCGGGGATGTGGCGGAGGTGGACAGCCTGGCGGAGCTGGCCGCTCTGGACCCCGGCTACCGGCGGTATTTGACAGAGGAGGCTTGACATGGAGCGCAGGAAAATCGACTGGACCATCACCCTGGCCCCCCTGGGGTGCATTCTGGCTTTGAGCGCGCTGTTCATCGCCTTCCCGGAGCGGTCAAACCAAGCGCTGAACGCTGTCCGTTTCCTGCTGGGGGATACCTTGGGCGTGTACTACCTGGCGGTGGGGCTGGGGATATTCCTGCTGTCCCTGTTCGCGGCGGGCTCCAAATACGGGGACATCGTGCTGGGCGATCCGGGGGAGCGGCCCAAATACTCCTTTTTCACCTGGGGCTCCATGATGTTTACCGCGGGGCTGGCGGCGGACATCCTGTTCTACTCTTTCTCCGAGTGGATCCTGTACGCCGTGGACCCCCATATCGCCGAGCTGGGGCCGGTCCAGGACTGGGCCGGGGTGTTCCCCATCTTCCACTGGAGCCTGATCCCCTGGGGGTTCTACCTCATGCTGGCGGCGGCCTTCGGGTTTATGCTCCACGTGCGTAGGCGGGACCGCCAGCGGTACTCCGAGGCCTGCCGCCCCATCCTGGGAAAGCACACCGACGGACTGCCGGGGCGGCTCATCGACCTGCTGGCGGTATTCGCCCTGCTGGCGGGGACGGCCACCACCTTCAGCCTGGCCACTCCCCTGATGGCGGGCATCCTGGACGAGCTGTTCCACATCCCCCTCAGCCGGGAGACGGTCACCGTCCTCATCCTGCTGGCCACCTGCGCCGTGTACACCTACTCCCTGCTCCACGGCTTCAAGGGCATCAGCCTGCTGGCCAAGTCCTGCATCTACCTGTTCTTCGGCCTGCTGGCCTACGTGCTCCTCTTCGGCGGACAGACCCGGTACATCATTGAGACCGGCTTCTCCTCCCTGGGCCGGATGGTCCAGCACTTCTTTGAGCTGGCCACCTTCACCGACCCCCAGCGGACCACCTCCTTCCCTCAGAACTGGACCATCTTCTACTGGTCCTACTGGATGGTGTGGTGCGTAGCCGCCCCCTTTTTCATCGGCAGCATCTCCCGGGGCCGGACGGTGCGCCAGACCATCCTGGGCGGGTACGCCTTCGGGGTGGGGTCCACCATCGTCAGTTTCATTGTGCTGGGCAACTACTCCATGGGCCGGCAGATGTCCGGCGCGGCGGACTTCATCGCCCAATACCGGCAGGGCGGCGACCTGTACGCCCTCATCATCTCCATGATCCGCACCCTGCCCGGCTCCGGCTTTGTGCTGGCGCTGGTGCTGGCGGCCATGGCGGCCTTTTACGCCACCTCCTTCGACTCCATCGCCCTCATCGCCGCCTGCTACAGCTGCCGCCGCCTGGGGCCGGAGGATACCCCCCACTGGGGGGTGCAGCTCATGTGGTGCCTGCTGCTCATCGCCCTGCCCGTCGCCCTGGTGTTCTCCGAGAGCTCCATGGCCAGCCTCCAGTCGGTGAGCATCATCGCCGCCTTCCCCATCGGGGCGGTGATCCTGCTCATCACCGCCAGTTTTTTCAAGGACGCGGGCCGCTGCCTCCGGGAGCGGGGCCTGCGCTGAAAAGAGGACCGTCCGCCAACGGCGGACGGTCCTCTTTTCCGTCACTGCAATTTGGCCATGCCCAGCTCCATCCGGCGCAGGGTCTCCTCCTTCCCCAGGATGCGGCAGATTTCCACCGCGCCCCCCGGGGTGACCGCCTTGCCCGCCGCGGCGATGCGCAGGGGCCACATGAGGGTGGCGTTCTTTACCCCCAGGCGCTCCGCCAGACCCACCAGCGCGCCGTGGATACCCTCCTGGCTCCAGTCCCCCAGCTGGGACAGCACAGGGTATGCCTGCTTCAGCATTTCCAGGGACACCTCCGGGTTGGTCTTGGACTTTTTGTTGGTGAACAGGTCCGCGCCGTACTCCGGCGGCGCGTCGAAGAAGTCCACCTTCTCCGGGATGTCGGACAGCTTCTCACACCGGGCCTGGAGCAGGGCGGCGATGGCGGCGGCGTCATAGGCCGGGTTTTTCACCGCCCGCCTGATCCAGGGCTCCGCCTCCCGGGCGAACTCCTCCGGGGGAAGGTCCCGCAGATAGGCGGCGTTGAAATAGTTCAGCTTGTCCATATCGAAGGCGGAGGGGGACTTGGAGATGCCCTCAATCTCAAACGCCCCGATCAGCTGGTCCATGGTGAAGAACTCCTGCTCGGCCAGGGCGCCGTGGGGGGCCCAGCCCAGCAGGGCCACGTAGTTCACCACCGCCTGGGACAGGTATCCCTGGGCCACCAGGTCCTGATAGGAGGGGTCGCCCATCCGCTTGGACATTTTGCGCACCGCGCCGGTGGCCGGGTCGTTGAACATGACGGAGGCGCAGTGAACATAGGTGGGAATCTCCCAGCCGAAGGCCTCGTAGAGCAGGTTGTACTTCGGCGCGGAGGACAGGTACTCCGCCCCCCGGACCACGTGGGTGATGCCCATCAGGTGGTCGTCCACCACGTTGGCAAAATTGTAGGTGGGCAGGCCGTCGGACTTGAGGAGGATCTGGTCGTCCAGCTCGGCGTTGTCCACGGTGATGTCTCCGTACACCGCGTCGTGGAAGGTGGTGCTTCCCTCCGGGATGCGCTGGCGGATCACATAGGGCTCCCCGGCGTCCAGCCGGGCCCGGACCTCCTCCGGCGCGAGGGCGCGGCAGGGGTCCTCCACCCGCTCGAAATTGCCGCTGTCCTCGGCGGACTCCGCCTTACCGCAGAAGCAATAGTAGGCCAGCCCCTTTTCCACCAGCAGCCGGGCGTACCTGCCGTAAAAATCCCGCCGCTCGGTCTGGATGTAGGGGCCCACCGGGCCGCCCACGTCGGGGCCCTCGTCCCAGTCGAGGCCGCAGCGGCGCATGGTGGCGTATACCACGTCCACAGCGTCCGCCACCAGGCGGCCCTGGTCGGTGTCCTCAATGCGCAGGATAAATTTTCCCCCGGCGTGGCGGGCGATCAGATAGGTATACAGGGCGGTGCGCAGGTTGCCCACGTGCATATAGCCGGTGGGGGACGGGGCGAACCGGGTGCGGACCTCCCCATGGGGAATGCGGGCCTCCATTTCATCAAACCAGCTCTTGTCCATATCCATGGCGAAAACCTCCAAATCAATCGTGTGGCACCATTATAAGAGGTCAAAGAGATTTTTTCAAGGGGCAAAACAATAGACCCCGCGGTTCTCACCGCGGGGCCCGCCAAATGGCATAAAACGGAGCCGGCCAAGGCTTCGGAACAGGTGGTCCGGGGGGCTCCGGCGGTTCGCCGGAGCAGCCCCGGTCAAAGAGAAAGAGGAGATCGCGGCGGATTGTCTGGCTTTCCTTCCTGACAAGGGCAGTGTACCACAGGCCGCACAAAGAAACCAGGGATAATTTGCGAAAATTTTGTTAAAAAACTATGAATTGGAACCGCTGTAAACCGCTGGGCCAGTCTCCGCCGCATATCCCGCGCCCGGCGCGGAAAGGAACCCAGCCTAACAGAAGCTGTTCTCCACCGCGCCCGGCAGCAGCGAATAGATGGACGTGCCGGTCCACCGCTCAAAAAGCGCCTTGATCTCCAGAATCTTTTTCCATCGGTCAACGGTGAAGGGATGCACGCCATAGCGGATGGCCACGTCCACAAACCGCTTCTCCAACAGGCAGAAACCCGTGGGCAGAGCCAGGGCGTCGCACAGCTGCACCAGGCGGTCATAGTCGTCATAGACCGCACTGGCGACGAAATTCTTCATGAATTGATAGTCCTCAGCGCTCACGTCGAACACCCCGATAGAGGTCTCAATGTCCTGGATCATAAACGCATGGGAGATGCAGATCTGCGCCGCCTGCGCCCAGCCGCGCTCCGCGCAGTAGCGGTAGCCGTCGATCAAGTGCCGTTCCGAGCTGATCCCCGCATACCGCCCGATGTCATGCAGGAGCCCCAGCGCATAGGCCCGTCCGGCGTCCAGATGGGGGCAGCGGAGCGCGATGTTCCGGCAGGCCCGCGCCACATAGCGGGAGTGGTCTACCCAGGCCCCCGGATTAGACTTTGACGCTTCCTCCAGCGCCCGCTCCGCAGCTTCACAGGTCGGTTCCATAGCATATCCTCCATTCAGCAGTCCCCGGCGTAATAGGACACGATGCGCATATAGTCCGCCCTCCCGGGCACATCCAAAACCAGCGGCAGGAAGTTCTTGTTCCGCCGGTGCCGCACCCTCAATTCCTCCTGGAGCGGAAGGTCCCCGTTGATATCCACCGCCCTGCCGTCCGAACAGCGCATCTTCACCGCGCCTTTGCAGGCGTTGACTTCCTCCAAAAAGCGGTCTACGTTCAAAATGTTCAGCTTCAGCATGATACAGCCTCCATCCGTCATGATTTGGGGATGTCCCCCAAGCGTCATTATAGCGGAGGCCAAGCAAAACAGATATCCCGTTCCCGCCATCAATTGTCACGATCCCGCCATTTTCGCCGGTACTCGGACGGTGTGCAGCCGATATGCTTCCGAAAGAGCTGCCCGAAATAGCTGCCGCTTCCCAGGCCGCAGGCGCGGCCCACAGCGGTGATGGGCTCCCGCCCGCGCTCCAGCATTTTGCAGGCCGCCTGCAGGCGGTAGCTTTTCATGTATTCCGCCGGGGACGTATGCAGGCAGTCCTGAAACACCCGAAAGCACTCCCGCTCGCTCAGGAATGCGGACGCCGCCAATTCCGAAACGGTAATCCGCTCCGAATAGTGGTCGTGGATATACGCCATCATCTGTTTGATCTGGCCGCGGTTCTTGCTGCGGGTCAGGGGAGCGTCCAACAGCGGGCGGGCCCGCTCAAACAGCAGCAGCCAAATCTCCGACAGGGCATCCCGCAGCCTGAACTCCGACCCAAAGCTGCCATCCGCAAATCGGAACGCGTCCAGGATCAATTGGAGAATCCTCGACTGGGCGGGGTCCTCCGGGAACAGCGGGAGCAGCTCAATTTGAGGCGCCCCGGTGAGAGGCGCGACGTACCGCTGTCCAATGCGGCTCCCCAGCTCTCCCGCCAGAAACGACGGGTCAAAAATATGGAGCAGCTGGGTGTTCGGGCCCGGCCGCCCCACCGCCCGTGTCATGTGCAAAACGTTGGAGTTGACCATCCCGCCGGACCCCGCCGGAAACAGCAGCGTCCCGCCGGGCGTACAATATTCCAGCGCGCCGCTCTCCATGTAAAAAAGCTCCACCGGCTCGTGCCAGTGCCATGGCACAAAACGCTCCGCGTATCGGTCAAGTTCCGCCCGCGTGGCAATATAGGGGAACTCTGTGGAAAATCCGGGAAGCAGCTCCTCCCTGCTTCCGGCCTGGAATTTGATATTCTGTATGTTTTTCATGTGGGCGTCACCTGCGTGCCTTATCGTCTGACCGATAACTTTTTCTGTATTGTACCATATGGGGACGGAAGTTCAAAGCCCCTCTGTCCAAAAGTTGTAATGGTCCGCCCCTTCCGCTTGTTCACGCCCACGGCAGTCAAGGGTGGAGGCCGAATACCAAGGCTTTGTGGGCGCAAACGCGGCGCGCGATCCCCACGCAGGTTGTGAAGCGAGCGAAATGAATTTTTGGGAACGCAGCAACCGAATACTCGTTGCTTCCATACGCTTTTGTGCATATTCTGGTACCGGCAAATATGTATTGTATATTCTTTAAAAAAACTGCAAATTACCTCTTTACAAATTTATTTTTTCTGGTATAATAATTTTTGCCGCTTCTAAGGCGGAGCGCTTGGGGGACATAACTCGGATGGTTGCCGTTGGGTTTGCATCCGCAAGTTCTGATTTTTTGTTGTTGCCGCCAAAATTTCATACGGGCGATTAGCTCAGCTGGGAGAGCGCAGCGTTCGCAACGCTGAGGTCGTGGGTTCGATCCCCATATCGTCCACCATAGGGGGCTTATACGAACACCCGGCAATCTGCTTTGTTGGCGCTGTGTTTGTGTTGGCCATGTCGCTCCCTGAAAAGCGACACTGAGCACTCAGGCACTCGGTCTTTTGGCCGGGTGCTTTTTTCTGTCTGCTGGCCGGAAGCAGTGTGTGCTGTCTCCGGCCCTTTAGACCATTTTGCCATACACACGCCGTATATTTTAGACTGTTTTCCAGATTCCATTTAAGGCGCTTGTGCTGTAACATTCAGCCATCCTGAAGGGCGGAAAGCCAGCCCAAAATAAACGGAGGAAGGAAATAGTCATGAGGATATTCGTCCTCTCCCCACGAAAGCACAGAACGCTTTCGCGGGGGCCCCAATTGCCTGCCGATCCCTTCATGTTTTTGCCAGTTTTTCATGGTCGGCCCGCCCCGGACGGCCACGGCCACCCGCTGGGCCGCACCCAGCACCCGGGCGCCGCAGACCGCGCCGCCCTGTCCGGCCGGAGGTCTCGCCCGCTGTGCGCCGCCTACGGCCACGGCCAGCCGCCCGCAGCTCCCCCGCAGGCCGCCGTAGGCCTGGGCCCAGGCCCTGCCTCCCGGCGGCTTCAGCGCCGGAACGGACACCGCCGTGCGGATTTCCCGGCGGGCCCCCACGAACGCGCCGCCGCCACGGCATGGGCTTTTCCCGGTTTCAGAATGTACTTGATTTCATCAAGCCAGCTGGACAGTCGTTTAACGAAACGCTGACATGGGGAACGTGTCCAGCAATGATTTTGGGGGACGCCCCATGCAAAAGCGTCCCCCAAAACATCTTGAAAGTATACGACGTAAATGCGCTCCTTATTGTTCGATACTTTTTACACACGCTGCCAAAACAACATATTATTTTCAAACAGAGCACTTAATTTTCCTGTGTCTTTCAGCCATGCCAAATAGGAGCGGACGGTGCTGCCCACCAAAACATATTGCTCAAAGTTCATTGTCAGCCCGTAATCTGTAAACAATCTTTGCAAAATCGCCTCAAAGCAAAGTGGTTCCTGGCAGATGCCGGTGACTTTATCCGCAATCTCCAACACCTTGTCGATGTTATACTGTGCCAACTCTGTCACATCCTCTAAAGCGGCAGCGTGGGCCGGGACAAACATTTTTGCCCGTAAGGATTTGACCATTTCCAGCGTTTTCAGATAGGCGGCAACATCATAAATGAAACCGATTTGATATTTGTCCAGCGTTTCCCGGCTGGACAGGCAGTCCGCCAGATAGACCACATCATCCGGCGTCCGAAATCCCACCATATCAAAGAAATGCCCCGGCAGGGAGATGATCTCAAAGCCCTCCGGCAAGGATTCTTTGGTCAGCTCCTGGGGGTCGCTCTCCTGGGCCATGAGGAATTTGTGCCGCAGTTCCTTACAAGGATAACCACCGTATAAAAAGGATGGTTCCAGAATGGGGTGGCGGGTGAAGGCGCGGTCAATTCCCGGAGCGTAGATTTTGCACCCGGTCTGGCCCTGCAAATACTTATTGCCGCCGATGTGGTCAGCGTTGGAGTGAGTGTTATAAATAGCGGTGAGCCGCCAGCCGTTAGCATCCAGAAGCTGCCGCACCTTACGCCCTGCGTCCTTATCGTTGCCGCTGTCGATTAGGCAAACGTCCTGCTTGTTCAGTTTCACCAGCCCGATTTTGGCTGGGCTTTGGATGTAATAGCTTTGTTCCGAAACCTGGATCAGTTCGTACATGACGTTCCTCCTTCAAAACTGCTGGTAATACTCCCCTTTTGGAGTATATGCTTTTCGGCTTTTTTCAAAAATGCCCTTTTCGTGGAATGAACGCTCAATTCAATTTTGCAGTCCAAAGTATAAACAGTGAAGCGATATGTATGAGTTTTGCCCTTGGGCGGTTTAGGCCCCGCATATTTATGGAGGCCATAGCCAATACCTTGTCGGGTTCCGCTCATTCCAGGGACATTTGCGCCAGTTGGGATTTGGGCCTTTATCCTGTCTGTCGCCGGGATATTCCAGATGATCCAGTGCGTAAAGTTTTTGATGGGATGGGTTAAATCTTCAAGCGTAATTGCGATTGTTTGTGCATTGGGCGATAAATTCTTGATTACAAACTCTGGCGACACATCTAATCCGCGCCCGGTATGTTCTGCCGAGAATGTACCGCCGTTTTCTACGCCGATGCAAGTAAATTCCAAAACATGATTTTCCATATGCCCTCCTTATTTGTCTGGATAGTAGATGGTGTTATAGACCGCGCACTCGCTCCCGGACAAGTTCTGGTAAGCATGGGGCATATCGGCCCGGAAACGGACGGCCTGCTTCTCACTTACATCCACCGTTTTGTCCCCCAGGACAAGCCGTAGTGTCCCTCGCAGAACAAAGATGTGTTCCTCCACACCGTCATTATGCTTGTCCGAGGAATGGCGGCAGTCTGGGTCAAATTCGATGTAGAAGGTTTCCATGCTCCGAATCGGGTCGTAAGTGAATAGCGGATAGGCCCGCATTTTCCCGTTGTCCCCTAAAACCACATTGGCCTGATCCGGGCTGACGGTGGTGTATTCCGCCTGCGGCCCTTCCAGGAAGTAGGACAAAGGCGTTTTCAGCCCAGTGGCAATTTTCCAGAGTATTGTCACCGTGGGGATGGATTGACCGCGCTCGATCTGGCCCAACATAGGTTTGCTTACGCCGGTCAGGGCTGAAACATCATCCAGAGACATCGTTCGGGAGTTGCGCAGGCTTTTCAGCTTCTCACCAATTTTCAAATTCATAGGTTCCATTGTTATGACCGCCTTGTATGTTTTCACGTCCTACAATATTGTTATAGCATATATCAAAGAACCAGGAAAGTCAATATGGTAAATCAGCAACACATATTCAAAGTTTAATGCGGCGGAGCAATTTTCTGATGATCCCCACACAAAAGCAAAACAGAAGTACAAGGCACACCGAGCCTTGTACTTCTGTTTTGCCGTAGTCACCGCAGCAGCGGCATACTGCCAGTGAGCTTGTTGACCTTTTTCTTTGCGCCGCAAATTGCAACGCCAAAATATTTCAGCGTACTTTCGGGAACATGGCCCATCTTCTCAATGAACTCATCATAGGTTTTGCAGCCCTGAGCCAGATCGGAGAAGTCCACAACCGTCAAATCTTGAAAATCCGGCTGATACAGTTTTTCCCGTATCTGCTTGATGACCGACCGCGTTCCTCGCAGAATGGGGACGGGAAACTCTATGATGCCAAGATGTTCGTTGCCGCTCTGGTCGGTCACATCGGCTCCTACCACTTCCGGCATTTTCTTTCCCAACGTGATGCCCATGATTGCCGCCGTATTTGCGATGATCCCCAGCGGCAGGCTCTCGTCAATCACCATGACGCACTTTTCATTTTGCCAATCCATTTTGTTTCTCCCCCTTTTTCAAAAATCCTTTGCCCTCTGACAGAACCAGACCCGCCAGCGTTAAGACCGTTCCAACAGCGGCCAGGGCGGTGATCTTCTCATGGAGAATCACTACCGATGTAACCACCGTAATCACAGGAACCATGTAGATGTAAATGCTTGTCTTGACTGCCCCCAGCACCTTGACCGCAAAATTCCAGGTGACAAAGCACAGCGCCGGCGCGCCCAGGCCCAGGAAAATGATGTTGAACAGATAGACCGGGTTTGCAAATCGGGTTAATTCCAGTTTGAAGTCAAACAGGAACAGGGTCGGGATCATAAACAGGATGCCGTAGCAGAAAATACGCCGTGTAGTCAGGATCGTGTGATAGCCGTACCCGCTGATTTTCTTTGTCAGCACAGAATAGCAGGCCCAAATAAGAGCGGCCAGCAGGGCCAGCAAATCGCCAACAGGGTTCAGTTCCAGCTTAGACCCGTTGAAGCTGATTAGAAAAATTCCAGCCATAGCAGCGGCAAAACCGATGAAGAAGCTGGCCCCCGGCCTTTCCTCTTTCAAAAAGAGATGGGACAAGAGCGCCGTAAAAAACGGGGCAACGGAAATGATAACGCCCACATTGGAGGCCATCGTGTAAGTGAGCGCAATATTTTCCAGCAGATAGTACAGACAAATCCCACATAGGCCCGCCGCCGCAAAGGTCAATTCCTGTTGTTTACTTGTCCCTTTCAAGCGGCGAGGACAGACCAGCAGCAGAGCGGCCAGTCCCATAACAAAGCGGAAAAACAGTATCTCTACCGGCTGAAAATCCACCAACAAAATTTTGGTGGAGATAAATGTCGTTCCCCAAACACTGCCGGCTCTGCTTTCCATCTGAGCGCACCATAAAAGCACTGGCGGCGACAGTGTTGAGCTATGACACGGGCTGGCTTTACAGGAAGCCAGCCCGTGTTTTTATCCTATCTCCTCCGCCGCAGGTGGCAGGAATTGCATTTGCAAAATGGTTACAAAACGGTTACAATCCATTTGTCCCTGCAAATCCCAACCGCATCAGGAGGTACATACATGAAGAAACTAACCGCACTGGCTGCCGCCGCGCTTCTGACCGCGGCGCTCACCGTATCCGCGTCCGCGTCCAGCCTGAACCATACCGTGGTTCCAGGGGATACAATGTGGAAGCTGGCAGTCAAATATCAGGTTGGCACCAGCGAGATCATTTCCGCCAATCCGCAGATCGCCAACCCCAATCTGATCTATCCCGGACAGATCCTGAATATCCCGCAGGTTTCGGACACAGTCCTCAATTATGAGAATGAAGTGATCCGGCTGGTGAACGAGATCCGCACGGAGAACGGGCTGAAGCCACTGACGGCGAACTGGGAGCTGTCCCGGATCGCCAGGTACAAGTCGGAGGATATGTCTGACAACCGATACTTTTCCCATACCAGCCCCACCTATGGCACCCCGTTCCAAATGATCCGGGCCTTCGGCCTCTCCTACCGCTCCGCCGGGGAAAACATCGCCTATGGGCAGAGGACGCCCGCCGCCGTCGTGAACGCCTGGATGAATTCCAGCGGCCATCGCGCCAATATCCTCAACGCATCCTATACGCAGATCGGCGTGGGCTATTGCGCCAGCGGAAATTATTGGACGCAGATGTTTATTGGATAAGCCGTCCGTTCCTTGCGTCAACGCTTTCCTAGCCTGCCCAGCAGAAGCTGGGCGTAGGGATCGTCGAGCGCCGCCTGAATGACGGCATTGTGTATGGCACGGAACTCTTTCTGCTGGGACAGCGGGATGCTCTTCATGGACTTGCCCGAGTAGAACTCGTTTATCGCTCTGCTGAATGTCCAGCCACTTGTCCTCCAGCGCCTGGGTGATGAACGCCGAGGTGTTGGCCTTGGTGGGGCTGTCACCGTAGCTGCCGCGCTCCGGCAGTTTTTTCGCGCCGGGAAAATCTTTTGTCAGGCTGGCGATGAGCTGCGCCTGCTTTTGTGTGGCGGGGCGTCCGTCAGGAACCAACTCTACCCGTTCCTGGGTGGCCAGCCTGTCGAAAAAGTCTGCCTTGGGGCAGACTTTTTCATGCAAGGGAGGTAAGATGGAGGGAAGGTGAGGGAGATGCTGAAAAAAGGACGAGAACTGCGGCGGAACGTGGTAGAATTTCTGACATTGGAGGATCGGATACCGCAGGATCATCTGTTGCGGAAAATAGATGGGGCAGTAGATTTTATGCACCTGTACGATTTTGTGGGAAGCGAATCGGGCAGGGGCATTGACGCCTGGGACAGTGTTCATTGACGGGACGCATATCAAGGCCAGCGCGAATGTAAACAAGGAGATCAAGCAAGAGGTACCCGCCGCCGCAGCGCGGTACCGGGAGGAGCCGCAGGCGGAGATCAACGCAGGCCGGGAGGCCCATGGGAAGAAGCCCTTCGATAAGGGGCCTATGAGAAAGTGAGAAGAAACGGCGCCGGGCTTTTTTCGCATGGAAACGCCCAGAAGTGGGTCAATGTGTCGCTGAAATTACATATATACGTTTTGTCAGGCGTTTCCTTCGGAGTGCCTGTTCTGCAAGACATATGGGAGCGCCATAGAGAAGTATGCCGGGAAGTTTCACGCCCCCGCCGACAGTTTTATCATAGAGGCGCTCGGGCTGAAGGACGCCGGAGTATGGAGCAAGCGGGATGAATGCGAATACAGCAGCCCCGGCGCTGCCGCTCTTATGTCCTGATTTTATCCCATCCCCCATGGTATGCTTTGCCCTGTGGGGGAGGGGGCAAACATGGACCTGCTGGATTCGCTGGGGCTGGAAGGCCCAATCAAAAACTATTCCCTGGAGGAAATCTGCGCCGCGATTGAAAAGCTGCAAAAGGCAAAAGCGGCGGCAAAACGGCAGGAAAAGGCCGAGCGGCAGCGCAGGGAGCGGGAAGAACGGGAGCAGAAAGAGGCACACATCCGCGAAGTGACCTGCATGGACCTTCCGCTGGATTGGAACAACGCGTTCCAGTCAGACATCCGAACCCAAGGCGTCCATGTGGAGTGTGTTTCAGATGGGCTTGTTTGGAGCTTGAACACCCTGGGCCGCGTGGACATCGAATACATCGCCGCCGTCACCGGCGCGGACTATAAGACGGTGATTGGTACGCTGAAGGGTTCCATCTATCAAAATCCCGAGACTTGGGGCGAATGCTTTTACCAGGGCTGGGAGACCGCGGAGGAATACCTTTCCGGCAACCTGATGCGGAAATGGAAGGTCGCAAAGAAGGCCGACCGGGCGTATCAAGGTTATTTCAGCGACAATGTAAAGGCAATCCAACGGGTACTGCCCCCGGCAGTGCCGGCGGAGGATATCTATATCACGCTGGGCTCTCCATGGGTCCCAACCGATGTGATCGACGACTTTATCCTTTCCCTGTTTGGCGAACCGATGACGTATCCGCGGGAGGGAGAATTCAACTGGGAAAAAACCATGGAATCCTATCAGACAAGGCATGATGAAATCACTGGAACGTGGGAAATCCCTGACAAATCAAGATACCGGCGTAACGTGGGCGTCACTCAGACGTATGGAACCGAGCGGATGGGGGCGCTGCACATCCTTGAAAAAACCCTCAACATGAAAACGGTCGCGGTGACAGATGAAATCGGCTGCCCTGCAAACGCTTCCGGGAAAAAACGTGTTGTCAACCAGGGGGAAACGGTGGCGGCGCTGGAAAAGCAGCAGAAGCTGATCCATGCGTTTCAAGCGTGGGTTTGGACGGACGAAACGCGCAAAAAACGCCTGGAGGCCATCTTTGAGGAAAACTATGGCTGCGTCCGCCGGAGGATTTTTGACGGCTCATTTTTGACCTTCCCCACGCTGTCCCCGTCCATCCAGCTGTACCCCTATCAAAAGGACGCGGTGGCCAGGATCATCTTTTCGCCCAACACGCTGCTGGCCCACGACGTCGGCTCGGGCAAAACCTACGTGATGATCGCCGCGGGGCAGGAGCTGCGCCGCATGGGGCTGTCAAAGAAAAATATGTATGTGGTCCCCAACAATATTCTGGGACAGTGGCGGGACATTTTCCTGGCGATGTACCCGGACGCAAAACTCCTATGCGTGGGGCCGAAAGCGTTTACTCCCAGCAAGCGGGAAATGGTTCTTGAAAGGATACAGAGCGAGGATTTTGACGGGATTATCATCGCCTACAGCTGCTTCGAGCAGATCCCGCTGTCAAAGGATTATTACATTGGGGAGCTTGAGGGAAAAAAAGAGACGATTGCCAAACTGGCGGCCCAGAAGGGAAAGGCCACATCCAGGCTGGAGCGGAGGCAGAACGCGCTGGAGAAGGCGCTGTCCGATTTATCCGCCGCCATGGATGAGATGTACGACACCATCTATTTTGACGAGTTGGGTATTACCCGGCTGTTTGTGGACGAGGCGCACAATTTCAAAAACGTCCCCATCGATACCCAAACGACCAATGTGCTGGGGGTCAGCGGGTCCGGGTCGAAAAAGTGCCAGGACATGATGGACAAGGTCCACATGATTCAGCGGAAAAACGGCGGAAAAGGCGTGGTATTCGCCACCGGGACGCCCATCACTAACTCCATCACCGACGCGTATATCATGCAGCAGTACCTGCAAAGCGGTGAGCTGGCCATGCTGGATTTGCAGAGCTTTGACAGCTGGATCGGGATGTTCGCCGAAAAGGCCACGGAATTTGAAATCGACGTGGACACCAAGCAGTATCGGATGGCCACCAGGTTCTCGAAATTTCACAACCTGCCTGAACTCACCTCCCTGCTGTCCTCCATCGCGGATTTTCACCAGGCGGACAGGGCGGCGGGCCTTCCGGAGCTGGATGGATACCAGGACGCGGTGATATCAAAGACGCCCGCGTTTTCCGCCTACCTGGACAAAATCTCGGACAGGGCTGAGGAGGTGCGGAACGGGCGGGTCAGCCGCAGCGAGGACAATATGCTGAAGATCACCGCGGACGGCAGGAAGGCGGCGCTGGACCTGCGGCTTGTGGATTCAAAGGCGGCGTTTACCTACCAGTCAAAGGTGGCCAGGTGCGCGGAGACCGTGGCCGACTTTTATTTCAAAACCTACCGGGCAAGGAGCACGCAGCTGGTTTTCTGCGACACCTCCACGCCCAAGGCGGGCTTTAACCTCTACGACGAGCTGAAGGACCAGCTGATCCGCTTCGGCGTTTCAGAGGATCAGATCGCGTTTATCCACAGCGCCGGTACCGAGGCGGGGCGGAGCGCGCTGTTTGCCGCGGTCAGGGCGGGACAGATCCGAATCCTCATCGGCTCCACCTTCAAGCTGGGGCTGGGCGTCAACGTCCAGGACAAGCTGATTGCCCTTCACCATCTCGACGTACCCTGGCGGCCCGCGGACATGGTTCAGCGGGAGGGGCGGATCTTGCGGCAGGGCAATGAAAACGGCAAGATTCATATTTTCCGCTACATCACCGAGGGGAGCTTTGATGCCTATTCCTGGCAGCTGCTGGAGGCGAAGCAGCGCATGATTACCGGCATCCTGTCCGGCTCCCTGGCGGAGCGCAGCGGCCCGGACGTTGAGGGCACGGCGCTGAACTATGCCGAGGTGAAGGCGCTGGCTGTGGGCGACCCGCTCATCAAGGAACGGGTGGCGGCCGCCAATGAGCTGATGCGGTACACGGTGCTCCAGCGCAGGCTGGTGGACGCAAAGCTGCGCATGGAGCAGGAGCTGATGGAGCTGCCCGCGAAGATGCGGGCCCAGCGGGAAGCTGTCCTCAAATGCGAGGGGGATCTAGCCCGCGTCCTCCCACGCCCAGAGGAGAGCGGCGGTCAGGCCCGGAGGGAGCAGACGGCGGAGCGGAAGGCCCTTCGGGAGCGCATCCGGCAGGGCCTGGAGGGCAACGTATTGAAGATAAAGGAGACGCCCTTGATGGAATACCGGGGTTTTGACGTGATCCTCCCCGCAAATATGACGCTGGAAAAACCGTATGTCTGGCTGTCGGGACAGGGGAGATATTATGTGGAGCTGGGCAATACCGAGGTGGGCAACCTGGTCCGCATCGACCATTTTCTTGACAGCATGGCGGAATACCTGCAAACACTGAAGCTAGGGCGCTCCAAACTGGAAAAGAGGGAGGCCGAGCTCAAAGCGGAGCTGGCAAAGGATGAAACTTACATGGATGAAATCGAGCGGTACCGAAAAAAGATTGAATTACTGGACAAAGAGCTGGGGGTGAATCAAGGATGAGCGAGACAGCGTTGACCAATATTCCAACCATGCCGGTGGGAAAGCTGGTGGACAAGCTTTCCCACGCGTACAGCAGGCTGATTGCCCAAAAGTTGCCGGTAAAAACCATGCCTTCCGTCATGCTGTGGGGCGCTCCCGGCGTAGGGAAATCTCAGGCAGTCCGCCAGATCGCGGAGGAGATTGGAAGCAATACCGGGAAGACAGTACACGTGACCGATGTCAGGCTGCTGCTGTTCAGCCCCATCGACCTGCGGGGCATCCCCACGGCAAATGCCGACAAAACCCTGGCCGTGTGGCTGAAGCCCCAAATTTTTCAGATGGACAGCAGCGAGAAGATCGTCAATATCCTGTTTTTGGACGAGATTTCGGCGGCGCCCCAGTCGGTGCAGGCCGCGGCCTACCAAATCACGCTGGACAGGGTGGTGGGGGAGCATAAGCTGCCGGAAAACTGCATTGTGATCGCCGCGGGCAACCGCACCACAGACAAATCAGTGGCGTACAAAATGCCAAAGGCCCTGGCCAACCGCCTCCTCCACATCCAGGTTGAGGTCAGCTTCCGGGCCTGGAAGGAGTGGGCGATTCAGGGCGGCGTGAACGGCAAGGTGCTGGGGTTCCTGTCCTTCCGGCAGAGCTATCTCATGGGATTTGATCCGTCGTCGGACGATCTGGCCTTTGCCACGCCCCGTTCCTGGGAGATGGTGAGCAATATCCTGAACTTCATCGACGGCGATGTGGAGATGGCATATCCCATGATTGCCGGAATCGTTGGGACAGGCGCGGCGCTGGAATTCCGCACATGGACAAAGGTATACCAGCAGCTGCCCGATATCGAGGACATTTTCAACGGGGGAACGCCCGGTCTGCCGCAAAATACAGACGCCATGTATGCGCTGACCGCATCTATGACTGCCTACGCCCGGGAGCATAGGGATGATATGAAAAAAATTGCCAACTCCATCCGCTACGCGGGCAGGATGCCGCCGGACTTTTCCACTGTTTTGATGCGGGACTATCTGTATCTTGAGAAAAACTACAAGGACAAGCTGATGGCGGTTCCTGAATTTACACAGTGGCTGCGCAGGTCGGGAGGCTTGATGAATGGCGCTGTCTGAGGAACAAATCCGGGGATATATCAGTAGGCTGCTGCTGTCCAGGATGCGGATTCTGTGCAATCACGGCTTTTACGGCCTGCTGCTGATGCACATGACATATTCCATTGATGAGGCGCTGGATACCGCCGCCACCGACGGTGTCCGCATCATGTTCGGCGCGGATTTTTTGGACAGTCTCACCGACCGTGAGCTGGATTTTGTCATGATGCACGAGATCCTCCACGTGGTGCTGCGGCATTGCCTGCGCGGGGCGGACAGAGACGGCGAGCGGTTCAACATCGCCTGTGATATTGTGGTGAACTCCAATATTTTACTGGAACACCAGATGGACCGGCAAAGCATCACCTTGAAAAAGTACGGTGAATCCATGCACCTCGCGCCCGACGGCAAAGAGGGGTATGAATATACCGCCGAGCAGGTGTATGAGATGCTGCCAGAACAGATGGAACGAAAAGAAGGAACCCGCGGCGGCATCGCGCTGGGCCGGGCGAAACAGGAGCCGGCGCGTGTAAAATCACCGGCCCCGCAAATGTGGGACGACCATTCTCCATGGGGAATGGTCGAGGACGATGACGTTATAAGAGATGTGTGGGTAAAGCGGTTTGAAGATGCCTGCGAGGCCATTTCGGTGCGCGATCCGTCGAATACCCGGGGGCTGCTGCCCATGTTCGCCCAACGTTTATGGGAAAAAATGCGGAAACCCCAGACCGACTGGCGGACCGTTCTCAACGACTTCGTCCAGGAAGAGACGGCGGATTACTCCTTCCTGCCGCCGGACAGGCGGTTTGACGGCAGCCCGTTTTTTCTGCCGGATTTTAACTGGAAAAAGGATCGGGTGGAGGATATCCTTTTTATGATCGACACCTCCGGCTCCATGTCGGACGAGATGATCGCGGCGGCGTATTCGGAAATCAAAGGCGCCATCGACCAGTTCGACGGCAGGCTGAAGGGCTGGCTCGGATTTTTCGATGCGGCGGTCATTGAGCCAAAGCCCTTTGAAGACGAGGCGGAATTCCGCGTGATCCGTCCGGCCGGGGGCGGCGGGACGGATTTCCAAATCATATTTGAATACGTGATCCTGCATATGGGCGCCCGGCTCCCGGCAAGCATCATCATCCTGACAGACGGCTTCGCCCCGTTCCCAAAGGAAGCACTGGCGAGGGGTATTCCCGTTTTGTGGCTGCTGAACAATGAGGAGGTGGAGCCCCCGTGGGGGAAAGTTGCAAGAATTACGGTATGAGCGCGGCTCGCAGCCAACAGCGCCCAGGACAAACGAAATGTCCTGGGCGCTGTGGTTTTGGACGGAGGGCCTGTGCATTGGCCGTGCCTCCGCGGATGTTGGGAACGCAGCATATCATACGCTTGCTTTACTCATCTTTTCCTCTATGCGGTAGCATGGATGATAATAATTCTTACACTTATTCCGAAAAGCTGGGAAATATTTTATGACTGTGTCATATGTCCCGCCGCAGATAATGATGTCTGGAGAAATAAGTTCGATTTCAGCTTGGATGAAGCGCTGGTAACGCGCCACATAGTGCCCGACGCGGGCCATATTGCAGCAGCCAAAGCCACCGCGTTTGTTCAGATTCATGTAAGCCAGGTTGAGCGGCTCATGATATTCTTTAACAATTTCTTGGATAAATTTGTAATACCTATCCTTTTTATTTCCCTCAGGATTCCTAAACTGTTCCCTCATCCAAAAACGCCCCTGCTCAGGGATCAATTTTTGATCAACAATTTTATCTTTACCTAAATTTGCCTCGCGGCAGATAAACAGAAGTGTTCGTTGCCCGCTTTGCGGTGTTGTCAGAAAGCCATCCCGGCAAAAACTGGAATAAAAATCATTCCGATAGTCGATGTCCTGCCTCCCGGACTTCTTCAAATCTGGAAATGTGGAAAGATACTGATCGAGCCAGGTATCTTTTTGCCCGGCCTCGTCCTCTTGCGCTTTCCTCCAATCATTGAATAACCGTTCATCGAATAGCAGATCCAACTCTTCTTCAGTCAATGCCCTCATCCTTTCATCTGGCGTAATGCCCCGCCGCTTTCTCGATATCCTCCCGCACCGCCTCCACCAGCCGCTCCGGGCCCAGCACCCAGGCGTGGACGGCGTACTGTACCGCCCAGCGGCGCATGGCCTCCAGATCCACCGTCACCCGGACGGTGAGCTCATCCTCCGTCACGTCGGAAATCTGGATGCCGTCCCCAAACCAGTCGATGATCTCGCTGAGCAGATAGCGCTTGGCCCGGAAGGTTACCGGGGCAGTCTCGCCGGAAAAGGGATAGATGTGTTCCAGCATATGCCGGGGTACGTCCAGCCCGTGCTCCAGCCCCTTCACCCGCTCCATGGGCTTGGCCGGGGTGTCCAGCAGCTCGATATCCACGATGCGGTCCAGCCGGTAGTGGGCCAGGTCGTCGTATTTATCGTAATTGCACAGCAGGTAGTGCCGCCCGCTGGCCGCCACGATCTGGTAGGGGTTGACCACATACCGCCGGGGCTCGCCCTCCCCGTCCAGCCGCAGGCGGGGCCGCTTGTCCAGGCCGTACTCGGTGTAGTGAAACGCCACCTGCCTACGGCGGCTGATGGCCTCGTCCAGCACCTCAATGGTGAGAAACAGCTGCCGGCTGGGGGCGGCGGCGTCCGGCATGGAGCGGATGTGCCCCGTGCGGGCGCGGAAATACTGGCTGGACAGCTTTTCCAGCTTGCCGATCAGCGCCTCCCGTTGGCCGGACGGGATATTCCGGGAGAACAGCACGCTGTCGATGAGCAGCCGCAGCTCGCTGTCGTCGAAGTCCCGCACCAGATAAAAGTCGGACAAAATGCTGTTCTCTTCCAGCTCCCCGGTTTTGGGGTTGGGGGTGCGGCGGACGGTTTCCGTGTACTCAATGTCATAGCCAAAGTCGATCAGGTCCATCAGGTTGCGCTTAATGGCCTTGCGGTCCGGCTCCATACCGTACTGCGCCGCGATACGGTCCGCGATGTCCCGCTGGCTGAGGCGGTGATCCTTGTCGCTCTCCCGGCGGAGGATGTCCAGAATGTTCAAAATCAGCAGCTTCTTGGGCTGTACACCGTACATCGTTTTCACCTCTCGACCTCAATGTTGCATATGTAAGGTATGGCTCACCACCTGGCCGTTGAATATCGCGGAGCGCCGGGCAAAGGGCGTGCTGGCCAGGTGGACAATGCGGACCTGCACATAACCCCACGCAATGGGCAGCCGCCCATAAATTTTCAGCCGCTTATATCCACCCAGGGCGCCTTTTTTCTCAGATAAATATTCTTTCCCAGCCGGGCCAATCAGCTTATACAGCGTGTGTGCTCCCTGTTTCTTGCTTCAGTGTACCACAACTTGTCTTTATAAACAAGTGCACAGGTCAGAGCGAATCCAGGCGGTATCCCACCGCCTCCGCACGAAAGACCAGCGTGCCGCTCTCTGCGCGGATGTCGAAGCGGTTCGGGGCGTCATCTGCGTCATCCGGAACGGGCAGTGGGAGCAGGCACAGATCCGCCTCGTATTCAGGACCACTGTCCCCAACGGAACCGCATTGTACCATATGAAGATACTGTCAGGCACGGAGCGGAAGGTCATAAAGCTTTCTGCCGCCGGAAAAGGTGAGTTCATGAGTGTACAAATTCAGCCTGTCGAAAAAGTCTGCCAGAGGGCAGAGCTTTTTCATGCAAAGGTGGTAAAATGGAGCAGAGGTGAGGGAGATGCCGAAAAGGACAAGAACTGCGGCGAAATGTGGTAGAATTTCTGACATTGGAGGATCGGATACCGCAGGACCATCTGTTGCGGAAAATAGATGGGGCAGTAGGTTTTACGCACCTGTACGATTCGGTGGATTTTGTGGGAAACAAATCGGGCAAGGGCATTGACGCCTGGGGCAGTGTTCATTGACGGGGCGCATATCAAGGCCAGCGCGAATGTAAACAGGAAGATCAAGCAAGAGGTACCCGCTGCGGCAGCGCGGTACCGGGAGGAGCTGCAGGCAGAGATCAGCGCAGGCCGGGAGGCCCATGGGAAGAAGCCCTTCGATGACGAGGGCGATCCCCTTTCTGCCATTTCCTCGGCTTCTTTTCGATTCTGACCACTGGGAGATGATACACAGATATAGGGAATGGCAGTATTTTTGATGAGATATTGAATGCGGCACTGCGGAAAAGATGCGGCGAACAAATTGCCAGGAAGCGGTTGCCTCTATTTGTCCGCTTTTCTGCGCGAATGCCTGAAAACCGCTCACGGCGAAGGCGCTTCTGCTGTTCTTTTCGCTGGAAACAGCAGGTGGCAAACTGCCGCTGCCGCTACCAGCCCCACGGCAAGGCCCACGGCTGTATCCGACAGGTAATGCGCCCCCATCACGATGCGGGAAACCGCCACCGCCAGCGCCCAGCCAAAGCCCGCGCAAAAGAGGGCGGTCTGCCGGCGCTCCCATTGGGGCCGGAGCAGCGGCAGCAGCGCGAGCAGCATCAGGCAGGACGAATTTGCCGAGTGGCCGGAGGGGAAGCTTTTGAATTCCTCCGCCGCCACCCCCGCCGCCACCAGGGCATCCCGCAGTTCGGTGCCCGGCTGCCACCAGGGCATGAAATACGCCCGGGCATCGCTGGCCACCAGCCGCATCCTGGCCCTGCCCCATGGAATCTTGATGAGGTTCACCACCAGGATGTCCGCGAAAATCACCAGCAGAAACGCTCCCGCTGCCCGAAGCACAATTCCGCGGTCCGCGCCCCGGCACAGAAGCAGCATCCCCCAAACCGTCAGCCCGGTACATCCCACGCCGATGAGTGCCGCCAGCCAGACAGGGATATCCAGATACCCAGTGGGCAGTACCGCGGCCATGGTTCCGCCGAAAAAAATGGACAGGCATCCGGCAATCGTCTGCAGCACACCAGTCAGCCGCTTCTCCCGGTTCCGGGCGGACAGCAGCATAGCCCCGGCGGCGGAAAGGCCCAGCGCCGCCGGGTATTCCCCAAACCCCGCCAGCAGCCCCGCCAACGGGTTGTCCGGATGGTACAGGGCCAGGGAGATGGGGTAATCGGCAAAGCTGCCCACCGCCAGCATGACCAGCAGAACCGCCGCCGCTGTCAAAAGCACCCGTTTGGCAGGCAATGGATTGACGCGGCCCATCTCACAGCACCTCCCCCATCATGGCGGCGATCTCCGCCACCAGGTCCTCTCCCTGGGGCATGACGCCGATCTGGTCGGCAAAGCCGTGGCCCAGCCCCCGGTAGACAATGGTTTTCAGCTGTACCCCCGCTTGGACCGCGTGGCGGGCGTAGGCGAAGTCCTCAAAGGCCAGGAAATCGTGCTCGCCAAAGGCCAGCAGCGTGGGCGGAAGGTCATGGAAGTCGTCCAGGATGGGGGAGGCGTAGATGTGCTCCGGCTTTTCATAGCCTTGCAAATACACGTCGTCCAGCATATTTCCAGTGTCGCCACCCGCCATCGCCCCCATCATCTGGTACATAACGTCCACCATCTTTCTGTGGCGCTTGCTCTTGCGGTACTTTGCGGGGTCGGCGCCGCGGTAGAATTCCGTGTACACACCGGCGATGTTCACCGCGGGGTAAATGAGGGCCTGCAGCCCCACCATGCCGGTTCCCTCCTCCCGGTCCCGGAGGGTGACCGCCGCCGCCAGGTTGCCGCCAGCGGAGTCCCCGGAGACCGCCAGTTTTTTCCTGGCCGCGCCCAGCTCCTCCGCGTGATCGAAGGCCCAGCGGGCGGCGGCCCAGCAGTCATCCAGCGGCTGGGGATAATGGTGCTCCGGGCACAGGCGGTAGTCCACGTTGAGCACCACGCAGTCCAGCTCCCGCACCAGCACCTTGCACATCTGCTCCACAATGTCCACACCGCCGCCGAAGAAGCCGCCGCCATGGTAGTAGACCAGCATGGGCAGCTCCCGCCCCGCGTCCGTCCGCTTGTAGATACGCACGGGCACCTGGCAGCCGTCGGTGCTCTCCACGGTGACGTGCCGGGTGTCCACCCCCTCTGTGACCACACAGTCGCCCTTATACTCGCTGAACATCTTCCGGGGCATGGCAATTTTCTCCGCCACGGTGGCGCTTGCCTTGGGCTTGGGCATAAAACGGCTCAACAGCGGCAGCAGACGCATGGACTTGGCCAGCCGGGGGTCCATGTCCCCGTCCGCTCCTCCCTCCGGGATGGGCTTGACCAAAATGGGCACGCCGTTCTTCACGGTTTCCTGCGCGCCCCGGCGCAGGGCGTCCAGCAGCGCGGCGTCATATCTCCTCCCCATGTGAAAACCCCCTAAAATTAGATTGGATGAGACTATAGTATCACAGCAGATTGACAATGTATTATAAAAATGATACATATATTACAGAAAGGTTGGTGATCTTCATGGACCTGGATACCCTGACCGCCTGGTGCCACAGCCTTGCCAAGGCGTATTCCGTCGGCGTCCGGCTATACCGGGGCGGGGAACCGCTCTATTACTACTCTGTCTACCCCCTGCACCCGGATCCGATGGGGCCGTGCATCCCAAAAATACTGGAATGTGATGCGGAGGTTGGGATCATCACCACGCCCGCCTATCAATTCTATGGCTTTCTGACGGTGGAGCCCAAGCTACGGGTAATCCTGGGCCCCACCCGTGCCCTGCGGGGGGACGGGCGGGAGCTGGACGAGCTGCTGGCTCTGCTGTCGGTCCCGGCGCAGGAGCGGGAGGGTTACGCCCAGGCGCTGCGCAGCGCCCCGGTCATCAGCGCCCACCGCATGGCGTGGCTGCTCTCCTCCCTGGCCACGGCGCTGCGGGGCCGGCCCTTTCCAGTGGAGCAGGTGTGGTTGGATATCCAGGCGGCGGACAACCAGCAGGCCGTACACGCCAGCCATGCCCGCCAGCGCGTGGAGGAAGCCGATGACGAGGACGCCCAGCAGCTGGTCCGGCAGAGCTACGCCTGGGAGCAGCTGGTCGTGTCCTATATTGAGGACGGCAGGCCGGACACCCTGCGGGAGCTGTTCTCCGCCCCGCCCAAGGTGACGGCAGGACGCATGGCCCAAAACGGCCTGCGGCAGGTGCGGAACATGGGGATCTGCACCGCCGCGGTGGCCGCCCGGGCGGCTATCCGGGGCGGGCTGGACCCGCAGGACGCCTTCCTCGTCTCTGACCTGTACATCCAGAAGCTGGAGCTCATGACCGACCCCGCCGCCATTGAGCGGCTGGCCCAGGAGATGATGATCGACTACGCCCAGCGGGTGGAGCGGCTCCGGGGGCCGGAGGCGGGACAGGACCGGTTCTTCCGCCTGTGCGCCCAGTATGTCTCCCAGAACATTTTCACTACCATCCGGGCGGAGCGGATGGCCAAAGAGCTGGGCTACACCCGCGCCTATCTCTGCACCCGGTTCAAACAGGAGGCCGGGGTGTCTCTCACCCGGTACATCCAGCGGGAAAAGGTGGCGGAGGCCAGGCGCCTGCTGCGGTTTACCGATCAGGAGCTGGGCGAGATCGCGGCGCTGCTGGGGTTCTCCTCCCAGAGCCACTTTCAGACGGTGTTCAAGCAGATCACCGGGGAGACCCCTATGGCCTGCCGCCGGAACAGCCAAGTATAAACAGCCCCGGATTTTGTAATAAGCCGAACGAATCTGCAATCTATCCCCGCCCAAATTTGCTATAATCGTCTCATCAGTCAATACAGGGAAAGGAGTTGGATCGTATGACACAGCAATTGCGGGAACAGGCGCGGGAGCTGGTGTCCCGGATGACGCTGGAGGAAAAGGCCTCCCTTTGCTCGGGGAAAAACTTCTGGGAGAGCAAAGCGGTGGAACGGCTGGGGGTCAAATCCTTCATGCTCACCGACGGCCCCCACGGCCTGCGCAAGCAGGCGGGGGCGTCGGATCATCTGGGGCTGAACGCCTCGGTGCCCGCCACCTGCTTCCCGCCCGCCGCGGCCACGGCGTGCAGCTTTGACCGGGCGCTGCTGCGGGAGATCGGCCAGGCCATGGGCGAGGAATGCCGGGCGGAGGAGGCGGGGGTGATCCTGGGCCCCGCCGCCAACATCAAGCGCAGCCCCCTGTGCGGGCGAAACTTTGAGTATTTTTCCGAGGACCCGCTGGTCACCGGCGAGAGCGCCGCGGGGCTCATCGAGGGTATCCAGAGCCAGAACGTGGGGGCCTGCATGAAACACTACCTGGCCAACAACCAGGAAAAGGCCCGGCTCGTCTCCAACTCGGTGGTGGATCAGCGGGCCCTGCGGGAGATCTACCTGGCGGGCTTTGAGAAAGCGGTGAAGGAGGCCCAGCCCTGGACGCTGATGTGCTCCTACAACCAGATCAACGGCACCTACGCCTCCGACCACAGGGAGCTGATGACCGATGTGCCCCGGGGAGAGTGGGGCTTTGAAGGGGCCATTATGACCGACTGGGGGGCCATGAACGACCGGGTGAAGGCCATCCAGGCGGGGCTGGATCTGGAGATGCCGGGGCCCTGCGATGGGAACGACGAAAAAATCGTCCAGGCCGTCCGGGAGGGCCGGCTGGACGAGAAGCTGGTGGACACCTGCGCCGCCCGGATGGTAGAACTGGCCCTGCGGGTGGCACAGAACAGCAAAACGGCTTACGATCAGGCGGCCCACCACCAGCTGGCGGGCCGGGCCGCCCGGGAGAGCGCGGTGCTGCTGCGCCGGGGCTCCGCCCTGCCGCTGGCGGCGGGGGCGAAACTGGCGGTCATCGGGGACTTCGCCCGCCGCCCCATATATCAGGGGGCGGGCTCCAGCAAGATCAACCCCACCCAGCTCACCAGCCTGTGCGGCGCGTTGGACGAGCGGGGGGTCCAATACACCTACGCCCGCGGCTTCGAGGCCGAGGGCGGCGTGGACGAGGCCCTCATCGCCCAGGCGGCGCAGACCGCCCAGGGGGCGGATGTGGCGGTGGTGACGCTGGGCCTGCCGGACAGCTTTGAGAGCGAGGGCTTTGACCGCGCCCACATGGACCTGCCGGAGAATCAGAACCGGCTGATGGAGGAGCTGCTCAAGACGGGCACTCCCATCGTGGCGGTTCTCAGCACAGGGTCTGTGGTGCGGCTGCCCTGGCGGGAGCGGGCGGACAGCATCCTGCTGATGTACCTGGGCGGGCAGAACAGCGGCAGCGCCGCGGCCGACCTGCTGCTGGGCAGAGCCAACCCCTGCGGCAAGCTGGCGGAGAGCTGGCCGCTGGCGCTGGAGGACACCCCCTGCCACGGCTTCTTTGGCAAGGGCGGCAACGTGGAGTACCGGGAGAGCGTCTACGTGGGCTACCGCTACTACGACAAGGCCCGCAAGGAGGTGGCCTACCCCTTCGGCCACGGCCTGAGCTATACCGATTTTGCGTATACGGAGCTGACCCTGTCCGCCCCGGAGCTGGACGAGGGCGGCAGACTGACGGCCCGGGTCACGGTGAAGAACACCGGCGCCCTGGCCGGGAAAGAGGTGGTCCAGCTCTACGTGGCCCCGCCCGCTGACGGGATGTTCCGCCCGGTGCGGGAGCTGCGGGCCTACGCCAAGGTGGAGCTGGCCCCCGGCGAGAGCAAAACGGTGGAGCTGACCCTGGACCGCCGGGCCTTCGCCTATTACGACGCCCAGGCCGGGAACTGGCGGGTGGACAGCGGGACATACACCGTGGAGGCCGGCTCCTCCAGCCGGGACATCCGGCTGACCCAGACGGTCAAGGTCCGGGGGGAGGCCCCTGACACGGCGCTGAACGAAAAAATCCCCGCCTACCGCGACCCCGCCAGGCAGTGGCCCGCGCCCCGGGAGCAGTTCGAGGTCCTTCTGGGCCATCCTGTCCCCCCGGCGCGGAGCGTGCGGCCCTTCACCGTCAACTCCACCCTGGGGGAGATCCAAACCACCCCCGCTGGTATGACCTTCGTCCAGCAGGCCAAGGCCAATATGGCTCAGATGATGGGCGGCGGTGCGGACGATCTGGCCAGGATGATCGACGCTATGCTGGAGGATATGCCCCTGCGGCAGCTGTCCATGCTGTCCGGCGGAGCCATGACGCCCGCCGCAATCAACAGTTTGGTGGAGCTGCTGAACAGTTGAGCAAGATGTACGGGCAACCGTCGGGCCGGCGCCCGATGTAATCAATGAGAGGAGGATTTACATGAAAACCCTATCTGTTGTTTTAAAGCGCTGTCTGGCCATTTTCCTTGCCCTTGTCATGGTGCTGCTCAGCATCACGACCGCCGCCGCGTTGGTGCTCGCCCACAACTACTCCAACATGATCTCCATGGCATTGGGGCAGTCCAACGTCAAGATCACAAACGCGGCCGGCACCGAATACTACGCCTCAGACTACGCATCCGAAGCCGAGATGCAGTCTGCCGCCGCCGCCCTCTGCCGGGACATTGAGCGGGAGGGCATGGTCCTGCTGAAGAACACCGGCAACGCGCTGCCCTTGCCCTCTGGCGCCAGGGTCAGCCTGCTCAGCCAAAACAGTGTGGATCTGGTCTACGGCGGCGCAGGAGCCGGGTCGGTGGACGCGTCCGCCGCGCCAGACCTGAAAACCGTTTTGGAAGCCGCCGGCTTTGCCGTCAACCCGGTTTTGTGGGACTTCTATTCCACGGGCGCCGGTTCCGCCTACCGCAAAGAGGTGCCCAACCTGCTCGGCGCAGGCAATTTTGCCGCCCATGAACCGCCCCAGAGCCTGTTCACGCAGGAGGTCACGGACAGCCTGGGAGACTACGGTGACGCGGCCATTGTCGTCATTGGCCGCTCCGGCAGCGAAAGCGTGGATCTGCCTGTAGGCTATCTGTCCCTGACCGCCGAGGAGGAGGCGCTGATCCAGCTGGCCTGCGAGCGGTTTGAAACCGTGGTCCTGCTTCTGAACGCCACCAATCCAATGCCGCTGCCCGTTTTGGATGCCGAAGGCGTGGACGCCTGCCTGTGGGTGGGCGCTCTGGGCCAGGAGGGCGCGTGGGCCATCGGCGAGGCGCTCAGCGGCGTCATAAATCCCAGCGGACGTCTGGTAGATACCTGGGCCTACGACCCCGGGTCCGTCCCCGCCGCCGCCAATCTGGGCGACTACACCATTTCCAACAGCGCGGTGGAAGCCGGAAACAAGTATATGGTCTACGCGGAAAATATCTATGTGGGCTACCGCTATTATGAGACCCGCTATGAGGATGCGCTCCTGGGCCAGGGAAACGCCGGCCAGTTCAATTATGATGCCCAGGTACAGTTCCCCTTTGGCTACGGTCTGTCGTATACGCAGTTTGAATGGTCCGATTTCCGTATGTCTGAGACCGCTGATGGCTTTGACATATCCGTTCTTGTCCGAAATGCCGGCTCCGCGGCGGGCAAAGAGGTGGTGCAGATTTATCTGCAAAACCCTTATACAGATTATGACCGCCAATATGGCATCGAAAAGCCCGCGGTAGAGCTGGTGGGCTTTGCCAAGACCTCCCTGCTGGAGCCCGGCGCCTCCGAGCGCGTCGAGGTGGCCGTGCCCAGAGACGCCATGAAGGTCTACGACGCAGACGGCGCGGGCACCTATATTGTGGAGGCCGGGGATTACTGCTTCACCGCCGCGTCCAACGCCCACGCCGCCATTGAAAACGTGCTGGCGGCAAAAGGGCATGGCACCGCCGGTGATGCCGCGTTTACTGCCGCATACGCCCAGGAAAAAACGGATGTGGACGCTTTTTGTCAGACCGCGGCTGGCTTTTCCATCGAAAACCAGATGGCCGACGCGGATATCCGCACCTATGACAGCTCGTTCCGCTACCTGTCCCGCCGTGACTGGACAGGCACCTGGCCCCAGACCTATCAGGATGGCAGCTGGGCCGCCCCCGATGCCCTTCTGGCCGCGTTGGAGATCTCCGTGCCGGAGGACGCGGCGGCGGAAGCCCCCCTGTTCGGCCAGTCCAGCGATCTGAAGCTGCTGGATCTGCGGGGCGCGGCCCCGGACGACCCCCGGTGGGAGGAGCTGCTCAGCCAGCTCACCGCGAGAGAGACCTATGACCTCATCCGGCACGCCGGTTACGGCACCGCCGCGCTGCCCCAGCTCACCGTGCCGGGCGTCATCCACAAGGATGGCCCTGCCGGGATATCCAGCACGTTGGCCGGGGGAAACCTGCACTGCATGGCCTATCCGCCCGCGGTGGTGCTTGCATCTACCTGGAACCAGGACCTGGCCGAGGCCCGGGGCCGCATGGTGGGTGAGGACAGCCTGTTCAGCGGAGTCGCCGTCTGGTACGCGCCCGCTATGAACATCCATCGCACCGCCTGGTCTGGACGCAACTTTGAATATTACGCTGAGGACCCCTTCCTCTCCGGGCAGTTTGGGGCAAGGGAGTGCCTTGGTTTTGGGCAAAAGGGCGGGATCGTGACCATCAAGCATTTCGCCCTCAACGACCAGGAGACCAACCGAATGGGCGCGGCGGTGTTCTGCCATGAACAGGCGGCCCGCCAGGTCTACCTGAAGCCCTTTGAGATCAGCGTAGCGGACGGCGGCGCGCTGGGCATTATGAGCAGCATGAACCGGGTGGGCGGCCGCTGGATTGGCGGGCACTCCGGCATTATGACCAATATCCTGCGCGGCGAGTGGGGATACGAGGGCTTTGTGATTACCGATCAGACTTCTTTCCCCAACTTTGGCTATTGCGACATCCGGGAGGGTCTGGCCGCGGGAAACGACCTGTGGTTGAACACCGGCTGGAATATGTGGAATCTGAAGGATAACGAGCTGACCCCCGCGGTGCAGCGTCAGTCGCGCACGGCGCTGCAGCGCTACCTCTATGCCGTGGTCAATTCCAACGCCATGAACGGAATTGGCGAAGGGACCAGCACAAAGAATGTATGGGCAAGCTGGCAGTGGTTGCAGATTCCAGTGGTCATTGTGATCCTTTTACTTGATGTGGGGTGCGTCTTAGCGTTCCGCAGGCTCTGGGGAATCCAAGGGAAAAGAGCTAAACCAAGGCCCTAAGCGAAGCCGAAGGGCGGTCAATCAAGAGGACAGGCGGCGCCTCGTCAACCTGTGCAGAACAACCCGGCTGCACATAGGCAGAAGCGCCTCACGCAGATTTTTGGAGTGGCGGATGATTTCATCAAAAATGAATCCCATGTGTATTGCGGCTGCATATAATGTCATGTGACACATCAACCTCAAGGAGCGTTTCATATGAACAGGTCATCATCTTGCGGCCATTCCAAGGCTGATCTTCTTTCTGTTCTGCGCAGCAGACCCCAGGCGATAGCCAGCATCGCGGGCAGTATGAATTATCCCAACATATCGGGTACTGTGCGGCTTTATCAAACCCATGCGGGAGTAATCGTCCTCGCCGAGGTCAGCGGCCTGCCCCATTCAAATCATCCCTGCCAAGAACAAATCCTTGGGTTCCATATCCACGAGGGGACCGACTGCGGCGGCAATATGGACGATCCGCTTGCAGACGCTATGGCCCATTACAACCCGGCCGGCTGCGAGCACCCAAACCACGCCGGAGACCTGCCGCCGCTGTTTGGAAATAACGGGTTTGCACTTTCTCTATTTTTAACCAACCGCTTCTCCGTCAATGAAGTGATTGGAAAAACAGTCATCATCCATAACCGTCCTGATGACTTCACGACCCAGCCATCTGGCAATTCCGGCACGAAAATTGCCTGTGGCGTGATTCGTCAGGTAACAGGCGTTTGCTTTTGAGTTAGTTCAATCAATTAGGAGTCAAGTGCGTTGAACCCGCTGCGCCGCAGTACTTTCCAAGGATAGTGATTTCGTGGAGGTGCACTTCACCACTTCTGTAAAGAGCCTGAAATGACAGTCAAAAGCAGGTCAATTCAGTAACCTAATATCACATTACAGGGAGAATGTGGCTTTAAGCCACGTTCTCCCTTTTTATCCCCATTTCAAGGAAACCAGCGCCGGGGACAAGAGCATCTTTGCCTGTGCCCGGATCATCCTTGTGTTCAGAATTAGAAAGGCGAAAACAAAAAAATCTTTTCTTTCTGAGCTTGACAAAAGCACAGTATTATAGTAGGATAATACTACCCCCCAGGGGGGTATACATTGAGGGGGGATTGCCATGATGGCGGACCGAAAAAGGGTGCTCCGGCTGCTGAAAACGGCCCGGGGACAGATCGACGGCATCATCAGGATGGTAGAGGAGGACCGCTACTGCATGGATATCTCCCAGCAGGTCACTGCCGCTGACGCCATGCTACGCCGGGCCAACCGGGAGATCCTCACCGCCCACCTGAAGCACTGCGTGGAACACGCCGGCAGCGACCAGGAGCGGGCGGACAAAATTGACGAATTGGTGAAGGCGCTGGAGAAAATACTGTAGGAGTAAGTCACGGGATGCGGATGGAATTTCTGCGCGAGAATTCCGCGCGCGGCAATTTCCAGCGGGCCGCAATCCCGCTTTTCAGAGAAAGCAAGGTGAATCCGATATGAAACAAAAATTTAATGTCACCGGCATGACCTGCTCCGCCTGCTCCGCCCACGTGGACAAGGCGGTGCGGAAGCTGGACGGGGTGTGCGAGGTCAACGTGAACCTGCTGGGCGGGTCCATGACGGTGGACTGGAACGGAGCCCTCACCCCGGACCAGATCGTGTCCGCTGTGGAAAAGGCGGGGTACGGCGCGTCCCTGCCCTCCGCCGCCGGGGAAAAGGCCCAGGCCAAACCCGCCGTGGACGCTATGGAAGAGGACCTGAAACACATGAGGGCCCGGCTGATCTGGTCCTTTGTGTTCCTCATCCCCCTGTTCTACCTGTCTATGGGCCACATGATGGGCTGGCCTATCCCCCATTTTTTCCACGGGGCGGACAACGCCATGACCTACGCCCTCACCCTGTTTTTGCTCACCGTACCCATCATGGTCATCAACCAGAAATATTACCGGGTGGGCTTTAAAACCCTCTGGCGCCTCTCCCCCAACATGGACTCGCTGATTGCCGTGGGGTCCGCCGCCGCCGTGGTGTACGGTGTGGCGGCGCTGTACTGCATCGGCTGGGGGCTGGGCCACGGGGACATGGCCCTGGTGGAGCACTACTCCATGGACCTGTATTTCGAGTCCGCCGGGATGATCCTCACTCTCATCACCCTGGGCAAGTATCTGGAGACCCGCTCCAAAGGCAAAACAGGCCAGGCCATCGCCCGGCTCATGGACCTGACCCCCAAAACCGCCAACCTCCTTCGGGACGGTGCGGAGGTGGAAGTCCCGGTCGAGCAGATCCAGGCGGGGGACCTGGTGCTGGTGCGGCCCGGCGGGGCGGTACCGGTGGACGGTGTGGTGGTGGAAGGCGCGTCCAGCGTGGACGAGTCCGCCCTTACCGGCGAGTCCATCCCCGTGGACAAGGGCCCCGGCGACACGGTGATCTCCGCGTCCATCAACAAATCCGGCGCGCTCACCCTCCGGGCCACCCGGGTAGGAGAGGACACCACTTTGGCCCAGATGATCCGGTTGGTAGACGAGGCGGCGTCGTCCAAGGCGCCCATCGCCAAGCTGGCGGACAAGGTGGCGGGGGTGTTCGTGCCGGTGGTCATGGCCATCGCCCTGGTCACGGCGGTGGTTTGGATCATCGCCACCGGCTCCGTGGAGCGGGCCCTCACCTCCGGCGTGGCGGTGCTGGTGATCTCCTGCCCCTGCGCCCTGGGGCTGGCCACCCCGGTGGCTATCATGGTGGGCACCGGCAAGGGCGCCGAATACGGCATCCTGGTGAAGTCCGCCGAGGGGCTGGAACATCTGCGCTCTGTCACCACGGTGGTGCTGGACAAGACGGGCACCGTCACCCAGGGCAAGCCCAAGGTGACGGACGTATACCCCCTGGGCAAAACCACCGCGGAGGAGCTGCTGTGCGTGGCGGCGTCGCTGGAGAAGCCCTCCGAGCACCCCCTGGGCGCGGCCATCGTGGAGGAGGCGGCCGGCCGCTCCATCCCCCTGGCCCCGGTGGAGAAATTCCAGGCCGTCCACGGCAAGGGGGTCCAAGGGATCATCCAGGGGGCCAGCTATCTGGCGGGCAACGCCGCCATGCTGGCGGACGCCGAGGTGGAGCTGGGCCAGGACGCCATGATCGCCGACGGGCTGGCCAAGCAGGGCAAGACCCCTCTGTTCTTTGTGGAGAATGGCAAACCCATTGGCATCATCGCTGTGGCGGACACGGTAAAGGAGACCAGCCGCGCCGCCATTGAGGGCTTCCAGAGGCTGGGGCTCAAGGTGGTTATGCTCACCGGCGACAACAAACGCACCGCTGAGGCCATCGGCAAAGAGCTGGGCCTGACCCAAGTGGTGAGCGAGGTGCTCCCCGCCGACAAGGAGCGGCAGATCGCCGCCCTCCAGGCCCGGGGAGAAAAGGTGGCCATGGTGGGGGACGGCATTAACGACGCCCCGGCCCTGGCCCGGGCGGACGTGGGCCTGGCCATCGGCGCGGGGGCGGACGTAGCCATTGAGAGCGCCGACATCGTGCTGATGAAGTCGGACCTGGCGGACGCGGTGACGGCAGTGGAGCTGTCCCGTGCCACCATCCGCAACGTAAAGCAGAACCTGTTCTGGGCGTTTTTCTACAACGCCGTCTGTATCCCGGTGGCGGCGGGGGTGCTGGCCATTTGGGGCGGCCCCCAGCTCAGTCCCATGCTGGGCGCCGCCGCCATGAGCTTCAGCTCGGTGTGCGTGGTGACAAACGCCCTGCGCCTGCGGTTCTTCAAACCCAGCCTCCAATCCCCTTCCGTCGTAAACCCCGGCGAAACCACCGCCGTTGAATTGAAAGGAGAACAAAACGTGATGGAAAAGAAAGTTGTCATTGAGGGCATGATGTGCCAGCACTGCCGCGCCCACGTGGACAAGGCGCTCAACGCCATCCCCGGCGCGTCCGCCACCGTGGACTTGGACAGCAAGACCGCTGTTGTCACCGGCGACGTGACCGACCAGGCCATCCGGGCCGCCGTGGAGGAGGCCGGATACCAGGTGGCGTCCATCCAGTGAGCGGGAAAAACGGCCCCGCTGGTTCGTGCGGCCGGTAAGCCGCCAGGCCGGCGCGGTACCATTCATTCACTCAAAGAGACCGGGAGGCGCCCGCATAGCGAGCCCCGCCCCTCTCCGCCCGCAGAGCGGAGAGGGGCGGGGCTTTTCGGCCTGCCGGCCCTCATGCAGCGTATGGAGTTACCAGGCGTTCCTCCTCCGGGGGAGGCCGCTCACTTCCCCGCCCCGGCCACGGACACGCCTTTCAGCCGCATGGCATAGGGGCCGTCGTACCAGGCGGTGAGATAGCGATCGGCCGAGAAAGCCAGATCCGTTTGCGCTTCCAGAATGCTGCCGTTTACTGAGCCGCCTGTGACCGGCGTAACGGTTCCGTCCGCCTCAATGAGGTAAGCCAACCGGATTTCGCCGCCGAAGTGGCCGCTCATAGCGTCCATCTGGAAGTCGGAGAAGGTCACCGCCCACAGGCAGGGGCCCTTTTTCAGTTCCTGGAATGTCAGTCTGCCGTTGGCGCAGGACAGCTTCTCGTAAATTCCGGTGGGCTTCACCCCCAGGTAGCGGCAAAAGCGGTTGGGGCCGTGGTACGCCAGGAGCGCCCCGCCCTCCAGCAGGGGCAGGTCGGCCATGGGGAGACCTTCCTCGCTGTAGGGGTCGGTGGCCCGGAGGGTGAGGGACAACCGTTCGCCCTGGGCCTCCCCCTGCACATTCTCCCCCTGCTTCCAGGTGGAATACTTGGCGTACACCGCGCTGGCGGAGGAACGCTTCTTGTAGTAGGACAGCACCTCGGCCACGGCGTCGCCGCTGAGAATCAGGTCGTACTTGCCGCTCTTCAAAATCTTTTGGGCGCGGGCCCGGTCCCGGACGAATGTGAGGGCCTCCGCCACCTTGGCGGACAGGGCCGCCTCATCCAGCGCGTCGTACTCATAGATGTTGTGCATCTCCACGTCCTCGGGCTCTTTGCACTGCACCACGAACTCGCCCTTTACGCTGGCGTCGGTGTAGGAAACGTCCGTCCCCTCCGAGGAGACGACGCGGTGGGCGCTGCGGCTTACGAACAGCTCGGCGGAGTTGACAAAGGCATCCTCGTGGACATCGGGGGCAAAAAGGGCCCGGGCCATTTTGCCCGCGCTCCGGGCCAGGGGGGCTTCAGCCAGCTCCCCGGCCTTCTCCACCATAGGGGCCCGCACCGGGTCAGGCATATCAAAGTAGGGATTGGCGGCGAATTGGGCGGCGTAGTACGCCCCCTTCAGCTCCTGGTCGATCTGCCCGTCGTCCATGGAAGAGATCAGCTGCACCGAGGTGAAGCCCCGGTTGGGCTTCTCCCCCTCCTGGCCGGGAACATCCCGGAACACGGTGACTTCGTACTTGCGCACGTCCTTGATGCGCCGGGTGTCCAGCTCTTTTTTGACAAAAAACAGCTCCGCGGTCTCGTCTATCCGCTCGTTGACGCGCCACAGGCCGATGCCGCAGCGCTCCAGGGCGCTTTTAATGCGTTCGATCATTTTTACACTTCCTTATCGTCAACATGGCCACGCTCCGATGGGACACGCGGCTAGCCCAGCCGGATGCGGGCCTTCATATACGGGCCGCCGTCGGACACCTTCACCCACTCCTTGTATCCCTTGCCGCAGAAACCGCTGCCGGACAGCTCCGGCGCCCCGCCCATCATGGTGACGGATTTCAGCAGGTCGGGCACATAGCCGGTAAGCACAATGGGAGAATAGACCTTTCCCGTCAGCTTGCCGCCCTTGATCTCCCTGGCGGTGGTCACCATGCACTGGATGCCCCAGTTTTTCGGGTCCTCCATGCCGCTGGAGGGCGTCTCCAGCAGGAAGCCGTCCTCAATGGAGGCGATCATCTCCCCGGGAGTGTTCTCCCCGCCCTGAAAATAGGTGTTGGTCATGCGGGTGTACGCCTTGCGCTCATAACTCTCCCGGCGGCCGTTGCCGGTGGGGGCCACCCCCAGCCGGGCGGCGCTGAGGGCGTCGCACATACCCGTCTTCAGCACGCCCTTGTCGATGATGACCGTGTCCCCGGTGAGGGTGCCCTCGTCGTCAAAGAAGGCGGTGGCGGTCTCGTCCACGGCGGAGCCGTCGTGCATAGTCACCAGGGGGCTGGCCACGTACTCGCCGATGAAGCTCCGGGCCAGGGCCCGGTCCTTGACGAACATATCCATCTCCACCCCGTGGCCGAAGGCCTCGTGGACGATCATGCCGGTGGTCTCCGGGTCGCACACGCAGTCGTATTCCCCCGGCGGGATGGGCTGGCTGTCCAGCAGCTCCAGGGCCTTCCGGGCGGTGTCCTCCACCCCCGCGTCCATCTGGTCCAGCAGCTCCGCGCCGCCCAGCACGGAGAAGGGGTGATAGGACAGCTTGATCTCCTGCCCCCGGGAGGCCATCACCGCGACCATGCCGTTGGTCCACATAACGGTCTGGTCCAGGTCCCGGTGCGTGGACAGAAACAGCTTGCGGTATGCCCGGTAGGACACCGCCGCCTGGGCGTCCAGGATGCGCCCGTCCACCGCCAAGGCCTTTTCCCGCAGGGTGGTGATCTTCTTGACAATGGCCTCGTCCCCCAGCTCCCGCGGGTGGACCTTCCACCCGGTCTCCCTTTTCAGGGCGGCGGGCTCGTCCGCGGGGATGGGGGTGGGCAGGGAGGCGAAGCTCTCCAGGGCCTTGTCCTGCGCCTCCATACGGCTGGCCAGGACGGCACAGATGTCCGGGATCTTGTCCTCGGAAAACTCGTTGAAGGAGTACTCGGCGCAGCCCGTGCCGTCGAACACGCGAACCACGAAGCCGCTGCCGCCGAACTCCCCTGATGTGGATATATTGACGCCGGTGCGGCTGACGCCCCAGGAGCGGTTGTCGTCCGCCACCGCCAGCACCGAGGCGTAGGGATATGCCTCCCGCAGGGCGGTGATGAGTTTTTGCAGGCCAGGTTTGGCCCGGTCAATGGATGAAAACATAAGCAGACCTCCTTATTTCCGTTTTAAGCGCAGGAATATCATATCACGAGATACCTCGCCTGTCAAGGCATCCGTGGCGTTTGCCGGTCCGATTCAGCCCCCCGGTCCCGGCGGGATCGGGGGGCTGTCCAATATACATCGCGCCTCGGCGCTATTCCTCCGGGTTCTGGGGCCGCTCCGGCTCCCCGCCGTCCGCCGTCCCGGCGGGCTCCGCCTCCGGCTCCTCCGTGTGGGAGGGCATGGGGATGGGCTCGTCCACAATATGGACGTGCCGCGCGGGGGGCTCAATGTCGCCGCCCTGCGGAGACTTGGCGCGGGTGGAGGTATAGGCGCCCTCCACCAGGGCGGGGTCCCGGCCCTCCAGGATGGCCACCATTTCGCCGCCGGTGATGGTCTCCTTCTCCAGCAGGTAGGCCACCACCTTGTCCATGTCCTCCCGGTTGGCCCGGATCACCTCCACCGCGTCCTTGTAGCACACGTCGATGACCGCCTTCACCGCCTTATCCATCACGGCGGCGGTGTCCTGGGCGCAGTCCAGGCCGTAGCCCCCGTCCAAATACTGGTTGCGGACAGAGCCCAGGGCCATCATGCCGAACTCTTCGCTCATGCCGTACATGGCCACCATGTTCCGTGCGATGTTGGTGGCCTCCTGAATGTCCTGGGAGGCGCCGTTGGTCATGGTGTTCATCACCACTTCCTCGGCGGCGCGGCCGCCCATGGACACGGTGATTTTTGCCATCAGCTCTTCGCGGGTGCGCAGGTTGGTCTTGTCCTCCTCGGGCATCAGCAGGGTGTAGCCCAAGGAACCCTCGGTGTGGGGCACAATGGTGATCTTCTGCACCGGCTCGGCGTTCTTCTGCTTGTAGGCCACCATGGCGTGGCCCACCTCGTGATAGGCCACCAGCTTGCGCTCGAACTCGGTGAGGACTGAGTTTTTCTTCTCGCTTCCGGCGATGACAAACTCGAAGGAGGCCAGCAGATCCTCCTGGGTCACCAGGCGGCGGCCCTTGCGGACGGCCCGCAGGGCGGCCTCGTTTACCAGGTTGGCCAGATCCGCCCCCACGCAGCCCGCGGTGGCCAGGGCGATCTTGTTCAGGTCCACGTCCTCCGCCAGCTTAATCTTCCGGGTGTGGACCTGGAGGGTGGCCAGCCGCCCCGCCAGGTTGGGCCGGTCGATGGTGATGCGCCGGTCGAAGCGGCCGGGGCGCAGCAGCGCCTTGTCCAGCACCTCGGGCCGGTTGGTGGCCCCCAGCACGATGACGCCCTTGCCGGGGTCAAAGCCGTCCAGCTCGGCCAGCAGCTGGTTCAGGGTCTGCTCCCGCTCGTCGTTGCCCCCCATGCGGTTGTCGCGGCTCTTGCCGATGGTGTCGATCTCGTCGATAAAGATGATGCAGGGGGCCATTTTGCTGGCCTCTTTGAAGAGGTCCCGGACCCGGGACGCCCCCACGCCCACGAACATCTCCACAAAGTCGGAGCCAGAGATGGAGAAAAAGGGCACGTTGGCCTCGCCGGCCACGGCCTTGGCCAGCAGGGTTTTGCCGGTGCCCGGCGGGCCCACCAGCAGCGCGCCCTTGGGCAGCTTGGCGCCGATCTCGGTGTACTTGCCCGGGTTGTGGAGGAAGTCGATGATCTCCTCCAGGCTCTCCTTGGCCTCGTCCTGGCCCGCCACGTCCTTGAAGGTGACGCCGGTCTTTTTCTCCACATACACCTTGGCGTTGGACTTGCCCACCCCGCCGATGCCGCCAAAGCCGCCGCTGGACCCCATTTTTTTGAACATATAGCGGTAGATGAACAGCATGGCCACCACCATCAGCACAATGGGCACCACGTAGCTCACCACGGCGGACACCATATACTGCTCCTGGGTCACCGGGTCGGAGGCGAACTCCACCCCGTGGTCCACCAGGCGCTGGGTGAGGTCCGGGTCATTCACCGGGCCCACATGGAATTTGATGGAGCTGCTGGCTGCGGTCTCCAGGTCCTGGCGGTCAAACTGGTTGAACAGCCCACCCAGCGCCCCGGAGCCGTAGGCGTCCTCCATCTGGTCCAAAAGCTCCTTCAGGGGCGGGGCGTCCTCCTTCAGGGTGAAGGTGTACACGCTGGACTCCAGCTTCACCTCCGCCACATAGTCCTTTTCCACCCATTCCCAGAACGTGGAATAGGGTACTGTCTGCACCGCGGCGTTTTCCACCGTGCTGCGGCACATCTGGAGCAGGAACACCAGCAGCACCGCCCACAATACGATGCTGAAGAAACCAAGGGGACTGCGTTTTTTGTCGTCGTCTCCGCCGCCGCTCGGATCCTCCCGGCGGTCTGGATCGTTGGGCTTCAACGGGCCGGCCATAGGCACAACCTCCTTCATGTAACCGGGTTGCCCCGGGCTGAAATCAACCTTCCTCTGGAAACAGTTGTTAGAGCAGTATACCATATCTTCCCGATAAAAACAAGAAATGTTCTTGGCGGGGGTGTAAACTTTCTATGACGAAAAAAGGGGAGGAAAAAGATGCCCTCTCCCCCTTCCGCCCGCCGTCAAATTATGATATACTAAAAAAACACGGTAAAAAAGTTGAGGTACAAAGGAGTTTTTCCCATGCGGGACAAAAATAATCACATCAGGCCTATGGAAGCGGAGGCCGACGGCCTCATTGAGGGGCGCAACGCCGTCATTGAGGCCCTCCGGGCCGGCACGCCCATCGACAAAATTTACATCGCCCGGGGGGAAACCGACGCCACCTTGGGCCATATCGCCTCCACCGCCCGGAACAAGGGCGTCGTGGTGGCGGAGGCGGACCGGCGGAAGCTGGACGGCATGAGCCGCACCAAGAGCCATCAGGGGGTCATCGCCGTGGCCGCCGTCCGAGAGTACGCCGGCGTGGACGACATTCTGAACGCCGCCAGGGAAAAGGGGGAGCCCCCCCTCATCGTGGTGTGCGACGAACTCAGCGACCCCCACAACCTGGGGGCGGTGATCCGCACGGCGGAGTGCGCCGGGGCCCACGGGGTCATCATCCCCAAGCGGCGGTCCGCCGGGCTCACCGCCATCGTGGCTAAAACCAGTGCCGGAGCGGTGAGCTACCTGCCCGTGGCGCGGGTGCCCAACCTCACCGCCGCCCTCAAGGAACTGAAGGAGCAGGGCCTGTGGGTGTTCGGCGCCGCCGCCGACGGCGGGACAAGCCTGTACCAGGCCGACCTTAGGGGTCCCGCCGCCATCGTCATCGGCAGCGAGGGGGACGGCATGGGCCGCCTGGTTCGGGAGCAGTGCGACTTCCTGGTGTCCATCCCCATGAAGGGGCGGCTCAACTCGCTGAACGCCTCCGCCGCCGCGGCGGTGGTGCTGTACGAAGCCGTCCGGCAGCGCGGAAGCGCCGAGCCGTCGTGAGCGCGTCGGGGCAAGCTTTGTATCGCTTGCTTTTGCCTGACGGCAAAAGCAAGCTCACTTCGCCGCCCCTCCTTTCCCCGCAAAGCCAAAGGGCGGCTTTGTGGGGGCCCCGTGAGCGCAGCGAAAGCAAAAGCCCAAGGCCCACGCAGTGGGACTGGATTTTGCTTGAGACAGAGCGAAGCCGCGCGTCGCGAACAGGCAAGGCGTGACAAGGCGGAAGCGCCGAGCCGTCGTGAGCGCGTCGGGGCAAGCTTCGTATCGCTTGCTTTTGCCAGACAGCAAAAGCAAGCTCACTTCGTCGCCCCTCCTTTCCCCGCAAAGCCAAAGAACGGCTTTGCGGGGGCCCCGTGAGCGCAGCGAAAGCAAAAGCCCAAGGCCCACGCAGTGGGACTGGATTTTGCTTGAGACGGAGCGAAGCCGCGCGTCGCGAACAGGCAAGGCGTGACAACAACCCGATAAGGAGAATACCATGTCCGATCAGAAAGACCAGAAAGGCCGGCCGGAGTACACCGTGGACGAGATCCTGGCGGAATACGGCTCCAAGGGCCGGCCGGCCCCAAAGCCCGAAAAGCAAAAAAAAGTGGTGGACTTCCCGGAGGGCAAAGCCGCCCCGCCTCCGAAGGAGGACCCGAGGCCCCCGGTTCGCGGGGGCAAGCGGGCCGTTTCCAAGTCCGGCGAGCCCATGCCGGAGATCGTGCCGGAAAACATGGGCCGGGCCATCGGGGCCCACCTCCACACCCTGCTGCGCAGGGCGGACCACTTCGCGGACCATATGTATGACCAGGCAGAGCCGGACCCGGACGCCCTGCGGGCGGAGAAGTACACCCCCGGCGTGGACCGGGAGGAGGCCCCGCCGCCGGACACGGATTCCCGGCGTCCCCGGCTCCGGGTGGTGAAGCCCCGCGAGCTGCCCCCCGACGTTCCCCCCGCCAAGCTGGCCGCCCAGTATCAGAAGGGGCTGAAGGGCCAAAGCGTCCGGGTGCGGCTGGCTTTCCTGCTGTCCCTCGCCGCCGCCCTGTGCTCGGTGGAACTGCCCTTCCTGCCCTGGGCCGCCCTGGCCGGGGAGGTCCAAGCCTTGGGGCTGACAGTGTTTCAGCTGCGCTGCTGGGCCCTCACCGCCCTGCTGCTGCTGGACGGCTTGCTGTGCTGGGAGATCCCCTTCCAGGGCGGGAAGCAGCTGGCCACCCTCCGCCCCCGGGCGGAGAGCGTGCTGCTCTTCTCCTGGCTGTTCACCCTGGCGGACGGCTTGGCCGCCCCCGGGATGGAGGGCCGGGGGGAATGCCTGCCCTACGCGGCGGTGGCCGGCCTGGGGCTGGCCTTCGCCCTGTGGGGAGAGCACGCCCGCCGCCGGGGAGACCGCATTTCCGCCAAAGCTGCCTCCCAGGCCCGCACCCCTTACATGGTGTCCATGGATGAGACACTGTGGTCCGGCAAACCCACTTACACCAAAATATCCGGCTCCCCCCTGGGCTTCGGCAGCCAGCTCCAAATGGAGGACGGCGGCCACGCCGCCTACCAGATCGCCGCCCCCCTGCTGCTGCTGGGGGCCCTGCTGTGCGCGGTGATGGCCTCCTTCGGCCAGAAGGCCCCGGAGCGGTTCCTGTGGGCGGCCTCCGCCTGCTTCACCGCCGCCGGCTCCTGGACGGCCCTGCTGGCCTTCGCCCTGCCCTACCGCCGGCTGGCGGAGCGGCTGCACAAGGTGGGCGCGGCCCTGGCGGGCTGGCCTGGCGCCGCCCGGTGCCGGCACGGGGGGGTCATCGTCAGCGACTTGGACCTGTTCCCCACCGGCTCGGTGACCGTCACCCAGGTGAAGGTGTTCGGCGGCGCGGCCACGGAAAAGGTGGTGGGCTATACCGCCACCATGCTGCGCCTGATGGACTGCGGCCTCACCCGGCCCTTCCACGACCTGCTGCGCACCCACGGCGCCCTCTACCGGGAGGTGTCCGGCCTGGAATGGCATGAGGGCGGGGCCTCCGGCGTGATCCGGGGGCACGAGGTGCTGGTGGGCACCTCCGCCTATATGCACCTGATGGAGGTGCCCCTCCCCCCGGGCCACAGCGTCAAAAACGCCGTCTACTGCGCCATCAACGGCCAGCTGGCCGGCCTGTTTCTGCTGGAGTACGCCATGAGCGGCGCGGTAAATCCCAGCCTGTCCGCCCTGATGAAGGCCGGAGCCGCCCCCGTGCTGGCCACCCGGGACCCCAACCTCATTCCCGCCCTGCTGGAGCAGAAGTTCAACCTGCCGGTGGACAAAATGGAGTTTCCCCCGGTGGAGCGGCGGCTGGAGCTGTCCAAGCCCGACCCGGAGGAAGTGGGCGGGCTGGTGGCCCTGCTCAACCGGGAGGGCCTGAGCGTCTACTGCGACGCGGTGGTGGGCGGCCGCCGGCTCCGGCTGGCCACCCGGTGGGGGCTGATTTCCGCCCTGGCCGGGTCGGTGATCGGGCTGTGCCTCACCTTCTACCTCACCTCGGTGGGGGCCTTCGCCTCCCTGACCGCGGCCAATTTTCTGGTCTTTATGGCGGCGTGGCTGGTGCCCCAGGCCCTCATTACCAATTGGGTCAACCAATACTGAAACCGGCCCTGCCCGGGAGGTGACGCCGAAAAGCGCGCAAATAACCCGTCAAGCCTTGAAATATCAGGGCTTGGCGGGTTTTCCCGTTTGCTTTTCCTTTGCGGGCTCAAAACGTTCTTTATGAAGTTTCCCTTCCAGGCGGCGGCAGTGGAAAAATATGATATTCCGCTTAGGATTTGACTATTGCCGGCCGATGTTGTATAATAACATGATTTTGTATCCTCAGGACAGGATGCGGCATTCCGATCAGGGGGTGGAGCCATGTGGGTCGCTGACCAATGGACGGACTACGAGCTGCTGGACTGCGGCCGGGGCGAGAAGCTGGAGCGCTGGGGGGACAAGCTGCTGGTGCGGCCCGACCCCCAGGCCATCTGGGACACCCCCCGCGCCCACAGGGGCTGGAAGCGCCCCGACGCCCGGTACGCCCGGTCCACCACCGGGGGCGGCCAGTGGGCGGACAGGAACGTCCCCCAGCGCTGGCAGGTGAACTACAGGGACCTCACATTTCATGTGGGGCTGATGAACTTCAAGCACACCGGGGTGTTCCCCGAGCAGGCCGCCAACTGGGATTTCGCCCGGGAGCGGATTCAGCGCGCGGGCCGCCCTGTCAGCGTGCTCAACCTGTTCGCCTACACCGGCGGGGCAACCATCGCCTGCGCGGCGGCGGGGGCCAGCGTCTGCCACGTGGACGCGGCCCGCGGCATGGTCCAGTGGGCCCGGGACAACGCCAAATCCTCCGGGCTGGAGGACAAGCCCATCCGCTGGATTGTGGACGACTGCGCCAAGTTCGTGGAGCGAGAGATCCGGCGCGGCCGAACATACGACGCCGTCATCATGGACCCGCCCTCCTACGGCCGGGGGCCCTCCGGCGAGGTGTGGAAGCTGGAGGAAAACCTGTACCCCTTTGTGGAGCTGGTGGCCGGGGTGCTGTCCGACGAGCCGCTGTTTGTGATCTTGAACTCCTACACCACGGGGCTTGCCCCGTCGGTGCTCACCTATATGTTGCAGACCGTAGTGGGGGGCAGGTTTGGCGGGCGCACCGTGTCCGGCGAACTGGGCCTGCCCGTCACCGCCACGGGGCTGGCCCTGCCCTGCGGGGCCACGGGGCGGTGGACGGCGGGAGGGGTTCGGTAATGGCCCGGATCGCCCGGTATGTGTTCGATATGCTTCCCGGTTTCGGGGCGGGGCTGCTGGCGTACCTGCTGCTGCTCCCGCCCAGACGGAAGCGCCTGGCCGCCCGGGGGCTGTCCAGCGGCGCGGCCCGGGAGGCAGCCATGGCCCTCTTCTGGGCCTACTGCGGCGGCATGGCGGTCCTCACCCTGGTCCCCCAGCCCGGCTATGTAACCGCCGCCCTCATGGGACACACCGCCCCCTATTTCGATGTCAGCGGGCTCTCCCGGCGGGTGAGCCTCATCCCCTTCTCCCAGCTGGACAGCCTGTTCAACATTCTGGGGAATATTGTCATGTTTCTGCCCTTCGGCTGCTTCGCCGCCCTGCTGTGGCGGGGCTTCCGCTGGAACCGGGCCGTCCTTTTGAGCTTCGCCGTCACCGCCTTTATCGAGTGCTGGCAGCTGTTTGTGGGCCGGTACTTCGACGTGGACGACATCATCTTCAACGCTCTGGGCGTGTTCGGCGGCTGGCTGCTGGGAATCGCGGCGAAACGCCTGTTCTCCCGCCCCGCCGAACAGCTGCGCACGGCCCGCCTTGATTCTTCTCATTCAGAGGTATAAACTATGTCCCAGCCCATCATCCAAACTGAAAACCTCACCTTCCGCTACACCACTGAGGAGGGCGCGGCCCCCACGGTGCTGGACGGTCTCACCCTGTCCATCCAGCCGGGGGAGTTCGTGGCGGTGCTGGGCCACAACGGGTCGGGCAAATCCACCCTGGCCAAGCACTTCAACGCCATCCTCCTGCCCTCCGGGGGCAAGGTGTACGTGGACGGCATGGACACCTGCGGCGAGGACAAGCTGCTGGACATCCGCCGCCAGGTGGGCATGGTGTTCCAGAACCCGGACAACCAGATTGTGGCCAGCGTGGTGGAGGAGGACGTGGCCTTCGGCCCGGAAAACCTGGGGGTGCCCTCCGGGGAGATCCGGGAGCGGGTGGACCGGGCCTTGAAGGCCGTGCGGATGACGGAGTACGCCCGCCACGCCCCCCACCTGCTGTCCGGCGGGCAGAAGCAGCGGGTGGCCATCGCCGGGGTGCTGGCCATGCGGCCCCGGTGCATCGTGCTGGACGAGCCCACCGCCATGCTGGACCCGGTGGGCCGCAGGGAGGTGCTGGACACCATCCGCTATTTGAACCGGGAGCAGGGGATCACGGTGGTGCTCATCACCCACCACATGGACGAGGCCGCCCAGGCGGACCGGCTCATCGTCATGCACGACGGCCACATCGTGGCCGACGACAAGCCCGCGCTGGTGTTCCAGAACGTGGACGGCCTGCGGTCCCTGGGGCTGGAGGTGCCCGAGCCGGTGGCCCTGCTGTACGAGCTGCGGCAGGCGGGGGTGGACGTGCCCCTCACCGCGCTGACGGTGGAGGAGTGCGCGGGGGTTTTGAGGGAACTGTTGGCGTAGCACCGCCACCGGCGTTTGAGGAGGTAAATTTATGTTATCTATCTGTGGAACCGAATGCTGCGACGAGTGTAACAGAAAAGATGATTGCGGTGGCTGTGTAAAAACAGACGGGCACCCTTTTGGCGGAACGTGCGTCGCGGCGGAGTGCGTCAGAAAAGGCGGGCTTGAGGCGTTTCACGGTATGAAGGAAACGCTGATCGCAGAGTTTAACGCCCTTGGAATTCAAGGGCTGCAAGTTCATAACCTCAACCTGTTAAATGGATCTTATGTCAATTTGGAGTACACACTTGTAAACGGGCAGTCCGTCAAACTGCTGGAAGATAACCGCGTTTATCTGGGGAATCAAATCGAGATCCCGGGCAGCGACAGATGCTATGGCATTGTGGCAGACGACCATTACCTGTTGGTATGCGAGTATGGATGCAGCGGTTCAGAACCGCAGATCATTGTATACAAGAAAAGATAGCCTCGGCTTGATTAATTCATCATCCCCATCCAAGGAGTTTCTAATGGGCGCTATTATCGAAACCAGACAACTGACCCACACCTACAGCCAGGGCACGCCCTTTGAGCACACCGCCCTGGACAGTGTGGACTTCTCCGCCCAGCCCGGGGAGTACCTGGCCATCATCGGCCGCACCGGGTCGGGTAAGTCCACCCTGATCCAGCACCTCAACGGCCTTTTGAAGCCCACCTCCGGCCAGGTTCTCTTCGATGGGACCGACATCTGGGAGAGCAAGGAGCGCACCCGGCAGGTCCGGTGCCAGGTGGGGCTGGTGTTCCAGTACCCGGAATACCAGCTGTTTGAGGAGACGGTGTATCAGGACATCGCCTTCGGCCCCAAGAACATGGGGCTGGACCCCGATGAGGTGGACCGCCGGGTACGCCAGTCCGCCCGGTTCGTGGGGCTGGAGCCCGGTGTGCTGGAGAAGTCCCCCTTCGACCTGTCCGGCGGGCAGAAGCGCCGGGTGGCCATTGCGGGGGTCATCGCCATGGAGCCCCAGGTGCTGGTACTGGACGAGCCCACCGCCGGCCTGGACCCCTCCGGCTCCGCCCGCATCCTGGACAACATCCGCACCTACCACCAGGAGAAAAACGCCTGCATCATCCTGGTGTCCCACTCCATGGAGGAGGTGGCCCGGGAGGCCGGGCGTCTGGTGGTCATTCACCAGGGGACCATCCCCTTCTCCGGCCCCCCCGAGTCGGTGTTCACCCACGGGGAGGAGCTGGAATCCATGGGCCTGGGCGTGCCCGCCATGACCCGGGTGTTCGCCCGGCTGCGGTCCATGGGGGTGGACCTGCCCGCCTCCGTGTACACCATCCCCCAGGCCCGGGAGGCCGTGCTGGCCGCCCTCCATCGAAGGGAGGGAAAATAATGGCTCTGCGCGACATCACCCTGGGGCAGTATTTCCCGGGGAGCTCCCCCATCCACCGGCTGGACCCCAGGGCCAAGCTGGTGGCCATGATCTGCTATATTGTGGCCCTGTTTCTGGGGCAGTGGTTCGTCACCTACGCCATCCTGCTTCTGGCGCTCATCGCCGTGGTGGCCGCGTCCACCGTGAAGCCCAAGGCCCTGGTGCGGGGGCTGAAGCCGGTGGTGCTCATCCTGATATTCACCGCCGTGCTCAACATCTTCTATACCCCCGGCGAGCCGCTGGTGTCCTTTTGGATCTTCAACATCACCCGGGAGGGCATCCTTCACGCCTTCTTCATGGTGGTGCGCATCATCATGCTCATCACCTGCACCTTCCTGCTCACCTACACCACCTCCCCCCTGGAGCTCACCGACGGGCTGGAATCCCTCATGGGGCCGCTGAAAAAAATCCACGTCCCCGTCCACGAGCTGTCCATGATGATGTCCATCGCCCTGCGGTTCATCCCCACCCTCATCGAGGAGACGGATAAGATCATGTCCGCCCAGAAGGCCCGGGGCGCGGATTTCGAGTCGGGCAGCCTCATGCAGCGGGCCCGCGCGCTGATCCCCCTGCTGGTGCCGCTGTTCATCTCCGCCTTCCGGCGGGCGGACGAGCTGGCCACCGCCATGGAGTGCCGCTGCTACCACGGCGGCGAGGGCCGAACCCGGATGAAGCAGCTCCACTACCGCCCGGGCGACGTGCTGTTCATGCTGGGGGCGCTGGTGTTGGCGGTGGGGATTGGTGTGCTGGGCCACTTCGGGCTGTAGGGACCTTCCTTTTTCTTAGAAAAGAAAAAAGAAAACGAAAAAGAAACTTTAAACCGTTTCTATTGGAAGTTTGCCAACTATATCAGCATCATTTCAATTGACCCAGCTTCAAGCTCTTTTTCTTGTTTCTTCTTTTTCCTTCAAGAAAAAGAAGAAGGCCCTTGACCTTCAAGCGAAAGGCGGTACAGCCAATGGAACAGCGCAACATCGCCCTGCGTCTGAGCTACACCGGCACCGCCTACCACGGCTGGCAGGTGCAAAAAAACGCGGTGTCCGTGGCGGAGACCTTGGAGAAGGCCCTGGCCTCGGTGGTGTGCCACCCGGTGAAGGCCACCGGGGCGGGCCGCACCGACGCGGGGGTCCACGCCCAGGTGTACGTGGCCAACTTCCGCACCACCTCCGCCATCCCGGTGGAGCGGCTCCCCCTGGCGGTGAACACCCGGCTCCCCGGCGACATCTCGGTGCGCAAGGCCACCGTGGTGCCCGACAGCTTCAACGCCATCGGCTCCTGCCGGAAGAAGGAGTACACCTATAAAATTTACAACTCCCGCATCCGGGACCCGTTTTTTGTGAACCGGGTGTGGTTCTACCCCAAGCCGCTGGACGAGGGCGTCATGGCGGAGGCGGCCCGGCAGTTTGTGGGCACCCACGACTTTGCCGCCGTCCGCTCGGTGGGCACCGAGACCCGCACCACCGTGCGCACTGTCCACTACTTCGACATAGAGCGCCGCGGCACGGTCATCAGCTGCCGGGTGTGCGCCGACGGCTTCCTGTACAACATGGTGCGGGCCATGGTGGGCACCTGCGTCTACGCCGCCGAGGGCAAGCTGGACCCGGCGGAGATCCCGGCCATTCTGGGCTCCCGCAACCGCACCCTGGCGGGCCCTACCGCGCCGCCGGACGGGCTGTATATGACCAACCTGTGGTACGATGAGGATGTTCTGTGACCTGGCGGCGCGGTAAGCCTGCGCAGGCAGGCCCGCCGCGAGGCGGCGCAGCCGGGGCGGAATTCATTTCCGCCCGGCTGTTTCAATCCCGCCGGACGGACTGTATATGACGAATCTATGGTATGACGAGGATGTGCTGTAACTGCGCGGACACATCCCTGACAACGGAGTGCACATGGAAGAGCAAAAACAGCAAAAACCGAAGATTCGCCCCTTGAAGCCGGAGGAGGGGGAACAGCCGCCTGAGCCCCAGCGGAAACTGCCCCGTTTTCTGGTGCGCGCTCTGGCCGCCCTGGTGGTGCTGGCGGCGGCCCTCTCCCTGACGGCGGCGGTGGCCTTCCGGGACAGTCTGAACCTGGACAGCATCAAGCGCTGGTTTACCTACCGTTCCCTCACCCGCAGCGACAGCGGCCGGGCGGAGTCCTTCCCCTATGGCGGCGAACTCACCGACGCTTTCGCCGTGCTGGACGGGGACCTGCTGGTGTGCTCCCGCAACGCCATCTCCCTCTACTCCGGCAGCGGCACCCAGTACATCGACCAGCCGGTGAACATGGAAAACCCGGTGGTCAGCACCAACGGCTCCCTGGCCGTGGTGTACGACGCGGGCGGGTCGGAGCTTTACGTGCTGGGCCAAAGGACGCTGGTATGGACCGGCGAGGGGCTGGAATCCATCCTGTCCGCCCGGCTGAATAAAAACGGCCAGCTCACCGTGGTCACCCAGGCCAGCGGCTACCGGGGGATGGTGACGGTGTACGACGCCGCCTATACCCCCGTGATGAGCGTCAACCTGGCCTCCGCCTTTGTGATGGACGCGGCCCTGTCCGACGACGGCCACACCCTGGCCATCCTCACCGTGGGACAGAGCGGCGGCACCTTTTCCACCGGGCTGGAGCTGTACGACATGGACTATTCCAGCGGCCAGTACGCCCCCGACTTCACCTGCCAGCTGGGGGGCGGCGTGGTGCTGGAGACCCGGCACACCGCCACGGCCGTGTGGTCCCTGGGGGACCGGGGGCTCACCGTCACCGATCACGGGGGGCGCTCCTCCGGCGTCAGCTGGGCGGACAAGCACTTGCGGCGGTACACCCTCAGCGGGGACGGCTTTGCCGCCGCCCTGCTGGGCAAGTACCGGGCGGGCAGCCAGGCGGAGCTGTGGGTGGTGGACAGCCAGGGACAGCGCCGCGTCCTGGAGCTGAACGAGCAGGTGATGTCCATCTCCGCCGCCGGACGGTACCTGGCCGTCCTCACCGGCGACCGGCTGGACATCTATACCGACCAGCTGGAGCTGTACGATACCCTGGAGGGCACCCGGGGCGCCCGGACGGTGCTGCTGATGCCGGACGGCTCCGCCATTCTCATCTCGGCGGACAGCGCCGGATTCTATATCCCCTGATACCGGCCCCGCCCTGGGCGCGGGAAAAGGAGCGTGCTGGAAATGGAAGCATACATATTCGACATCGCGATCATTGCCCTGCTGGCGCTGTTCGCCTGGAGGGGCGCGGCCAAGGGGCTGGTGCTGTCCCTGTGCGGGCTGGCCGCGGTGTTCGTGGCTTTCTTCGCCGCCCAGTTTCTCTCCGAGCGGTTCTGCGCCCCGGTGGGCAGCATTTTGCGGCCCATCATTATCCAGACCGTCCGGGGGGCGGACGCGGAACCGGTCCCCGCAAACCCAGAGGCCGGCTATACCGCAGATGAGCTGCTGCGCTCCATCCAGGAAAAGGGGCTGTTTGAGGGTTTCTCCTCCTTTCTGGAAGAGGCTGTGTCCAGCAAGAGCCTGCCCCAGAACGGGCACGCCACCCCCCTGGAGGCCCTGGCGGGCTACCTGTCCCTGGGAATCGCCCGGTCGCTGCTGTTCGGGCTGGTCTTTTTGGGGGTGCTGCTGGTGTGGTTTCTCCTGAGCCACGCCTTGGACCTGGCGTTCAAACTGCCCATCCTGGCCCAGGTGAATCTGGCCGGCGGGCTCATCGCCGGGCTGGTAAAGGGCGGGCTCATCGCCGCGGTGCTGGTGTGGCTGGGCCAGCTGGCAGGGATGGTCCCCGCCCAGCCGGACACCCCGGTGCTCTCCCTGTTCACCATTCAGCGGCTGGGCGAGCTGCTGGACAGCCTCCCCGCCTGAGCCGCCCCCTTCCAGCCGGACGAGGTTTTCCCTGGCCCGCTGAAAATTCCCACTCTAAAATTCATGACACGTTCATATTTATCTGATATGGTACTGCAAACTGCAATCTGACCCGGGGAGAGTCCTCTCCCCCGAAAGGAGCGACACGATGCGTCCCACACTGTGTACCCGCTGCCGGAAGAACGTAGCGGTGATCTTTATAACCAAAATTGAGAACGGCGAGACCAAAAACGAGGGCCTCTGTCTCAAGTGCGCCCGGGAGCTGGGCATCAAGCCGGTGGACGACATGATGAAAAAGATGGGCATCTCCGACGAGGACCTGGAGTCCATCTCCACCGAGATGATGTCCGCCTTCGGCGGCGCTGAGGAGGCGGAGGGGCTTGCCCCCGCCGAGGACGGCGGGGACGACGGCGAGGAGGACGAGGGCCGCACCGCCACCTTCCCCTTCCTGAACAAGCTGTTTGGCGGCGCGTCGGACAGCGCCCCTGACCGGGACCCCACGCAGCGGGGCGGCACCGCCAAGGAGGACAAGGCGGCCGCCAAAACCGACCGCAATCAGGGCCAGAAGCGGAAGTTCCTGGAGAACTACTGCATCTCCCTCACCCGCAAGGCCCACGAGGGCAAGCTGGACCGCATTGTGGGCCGCTCCAGCGAGATCGAGCGGACCATCCAGATTCTGAACCGGCGGCAGAAAAACAACCCCTGCCTGATCGGCAACCCCGGCGTGGGCAAAACCGCCATCGCCGAGGGGCTGGCCCAGCGCATTTACGATCGGGACGTGCCCTATAAGCTGCTGGACAAGGAGGTCTATCTGCTGGACCTCACCGCCCTGGTGGCGGGCACCCAGTTCCGGGGCCAGTTCGAGAGCCGCATGAAGGGCCTCATCGACGAGGTGAAAAAGCTGGGCAACATCATCCTGGTCATCGACGAGGTCCACTCCATCGTGGGCGCCGGGGACGCGGAGGGCTCCATGAATGCCGCCAACATCCTCAAGCCCGCCCTGAGCCGGGGAGAGATCCAGGTCATCGGGGCCACCACCCTCACCGAGTACCGCAAGTACATTGAGAAAGACTCCGCCCTGGAGCGCCGGTTCCAGCCCGTCATTGTAGAGGAGCCCTCTATCGACGACTCCGTGGAGATTTTGAAGGGCATCGCCCCCTACTATGAGTCCTTCCACCATGTGGCCATCAGCCCGGACATCTGCCGCCAGGCCGTCACCATGAGCGAGCGGTACATCACCGACCGCTACCTGCCCGACAAGGCCATCGACCTCATCGACGAGGCCTCCTCCGACGTGAACCTCCACAATAAGGACCTGGCCCGGCTGGCTGAGATCGACAAGGAGCTGGCCGACTACGCCAAGGAGATGGAGGTGGTGCTGGCCTCCACCGGCGGGCAGAACGACCCCAAGCTCCAGGAGCTGCAAAAGAAGGAGCAGCGGCTCCAGCGCCAGCGGGACACCCTGGAGATGGCGGTGAGCCGGGACGACGCCGAGGCCCCCAACCGGGACGACCCCGCCTTCCAGGAGCGTCAGGAGGGCCGGCGCAAGCAGATCGCCGAGCTGGCCGAAAAGCTGTCCTCCGTCACCGCCGAAAAGCAGGCGGTGCAGACCGCCGCCAACGACAAGGCGTACCAGCGGCTGGCGGAGCTGAAGAGCCGTCAGGCCCAGCTCACGGGGGAGCGGGATATGCTGGCCGCCAAGGGGGATCCCCCGCTGACCGCCGCCCACCTGGCCCGGGTCATTGAGCTGTGGACCAAAATCCCCGCCTCCTCCATTCAGGAGCAGGAGTTCGAGCGGCTGGCCAAGCTGGACCAGCGGCTGAAGGAGCACATCGTGGGCCAGGACGACGCGGTAAACGCGGTGGCCAACGCCATCCGCCGGGGGCGGGTGGGCATCTCCGCCAAGCACAAGCCGGTGAGCTTCATCTTTGTGGGCTCCACCGGCGTGGGCAAAACCGAGCTGGTCAAACAGCTGGCCGCCGACCTGTTCTCCTCCCCTGAGTCCCTCATCCGCCTGGACATGAGCGAGTTCATGGAAAAGCACTCCGTGTCCCGGATCATCGGCTCCCCCCCGGGCTACGTGGGCTATGACGACGCGGGCCAGCTCACGGAGAAGATCCGCCGCAAGCCCTATACCGTGGTGCTCTTCGACGAGATTGAGAAGGCCCACCCCGACGTGCTCAATGTGCTGCTGCAAATCCTGGACGACGGCCACATCTCCGACGCCCACGGCAAGGTGGTCAACTTCGAGAACACCGTCATCGTCATGACCTCCAACGCCGGCAGCGACATCAAGGGCGGCTCCCTGGGCTTCGACCGCTCCGCCAACCAGCTGGGGAAGGAAAAGGCCATGAAGGGGCTGGAGTCCTTCCTGCGGCCCGAGTTCATCAACCGGGTGGACGAGATCGTCTACTTCAACCAGCTCACCGAGGACAACTTCAAGGCCATCGCCCGGATCATGCTGTCCGAGCTGGACGCCGTTATGAAGGAGAAGAACATCGCTTTCTCCTACGACGGTTCCGTGCTGGACTACTTGGTGAAGAAGTCCTACTCCGCCGCCTACGGGGCCCGGAACCTGCGCCGCCAGATCCAGAAAGACCTGGAGGACCCCATCGCCGCCAAGCTTATCCAGCGATACGCCGACCCAATCACGGTTATCAGCCTGTCCGCCAACGGCGAGACGCTGAACATCACCACCGATTAATGACACAAATCAGGGGCCCGGGCGTGCTGCCCGGGCCCCTTTCCGTACGCAAAGAGGGGGATATGGCCCGTGTATGTTTGTGGGCTCAGAGGCCCGCACTACCTACGCTTTCCCCGCTTCTTTCGGCGCTTTCCGCTGAAACAGCTCCGGGCGCGCCCGTTCTTGCCTGGCCCGCAGGACGATCCACACCACGCCGCCCGCGGCCAGCAGTCCGATGACAATATCCGCCGCGGCCAGCATTTTCATCCAGGGGGACATGGCGGTCTTTATTACCGCACCGGGAGCCATGCCCTGCATCGTGTTGGAGTTGGCTACGGTATAACAGATATTGTGGATGGCGGTGCGCATCACGGACCGGGCCGTGGGGCTATCGTAGTCCACCAGGTTCCACATCATGGGCATGAACATACACAGATAAGTGTCACAGCCGGTGCGCAGGCATAGGTCACGCAGGGGATTATCCGCCCACACCCAGTAGTCGGACACCACCATGCCCTGGAAGCCCCATTCCTGGCGCAACACCCCAGTGAGCAGAGCATAGTTGGCATGGCCCACGGTGGTGCCCACACAGTTCTGGGCGGGCATGACGGCGGTGGCGGCCCGCATGGCCTTTTCCGTCAGATTTCCGTCCTCGCCGTAGTAACGAATGGTCATCCGGGCCTCTTTGATGGCGATTTCAAAGGAGCGCAGGTACAGCTCCCGCATGGTCTGCTCGTCGGCCCAAAAGTTAGCCAGCCGGTCCCGGCCCGTCTCCGTGTCGTTGAGGGCAAAGTGCTTCACGTAGCAGAACATCCCTTGGTCTCCCGCCCCGGAGATGACGGCGGCGGCCAGCTTGCCGGACAGCATCGGGTCCTCGGAGTAATATTCAAAGACACGGCCGTTGAACGCGGAGCGGTGCAGGTTGATGGCGGGGCAGTACCAGCCGTTGATGCCGCTCTGCAGGGACTCCTGGCCGAAGGCCGCGCCCACCTCGTAAATCAGATCGGCGTCCCAGGTGGCCGCCATCAGCGGGGCAAAGCCGAAGGAGGAGCTTTTGCTCATGTCGTAGCCGCTGCCGTCCCCGGTCATGCCGCCCACCTTCAGGCCGTTGGCACCGTCCATCTCCACTGTGGGGGGCAGACCAATGGAGTCGATGGCCCCGGTGGCGTAGGCCGCGCCGGTAAAGGACATGAGAATGCCGTTCTGGTCGCCGGCCCAGTCGATCTGGTCCAGCAGATCGTCCCACTTGGGGTCGTAGTAGTCCAGCCCCCGGAGCTGGGAGAGGACCAGGCCGTTTTTGGCGCCGGAGGTGGGAGCCTGCTCCGTGTAGACCCGGCTGCCCGCCACGTTGCCGAACTCGGGGTCGGTGTTTACATCGAAGGAGGTCTCAATGCCCAGCTGTTCGGCAAACTGCGGGCTGATTTCCTTGGTCCGTTCCGGGGCTGTTTTGGGCTGGGTACCGGCCCAGTCCGCCCGGCTGAGGATGACAGAATCGGTGTTCATGTAGTCGCTGCTGGTCTGGAATTGGTTGGTGGCGTTGGTCCAGCCGCTGGCGCTGGGATCGGCGGGCACGCCGGTGAGGGTGCCGTTGGCGTCCATGCCGGACTGGGCATCCTTCTCGCTCTGGCGGATATGGGCATCGTCGGAGCCGTCATACCAGACGGCGTTGTCCTGGGTGACCATGGCCTCGCCGATCACGTCGTGGCTGTTGGAGCGCAGGGAGACCACGTACTCCCCATCCTCCAGGAAATAGCAGCCCACGGTGCCGTCCGGGTTCTGGTGGGTGTAGCAGTAGGAGGCCATGTCCTCCATGGCGAAGGTCAGCTCCACTGTCTCGGATGCCCCGGGCTCCAGCACGCCGGTCTTGTCAAACGCGATGAGGTTGACCACCGGCTTTTCGATTTTATTTTGAATGTCAATATCGGTGTAAGGCGCGGTGTAGTAGAGCTGTACCACCTCCCGGCCCGCCGCGCTGCCGGTGTTGGTGACCTTCACCTGGGCGGTGACCTGGCCGTCCCGCCGGGCGACGCTCACCAGCTCCTGCTGGTAGGTGGTGTAGGACAGGCCGTAGCCGAAGGGATAGCACACCGCGCCGGGTGTGGCGAAGCCGCCCTGGCCGTCCAGCTCGCCGTAGACAAAGCCGTCGTCCATGAAGTCGGCGGTCTCATAGTAGCGGTAGCCCATGTACACGCCCTCCTGGTACTCGGTGTGCATACGGGCATAGGTCTCCCCGCTGCCGGGGGTGAACCCGGGCTTGGTGACATCCAGGTTGCTGTAGGTGTGGACGCCGATGTTCTGATAGGTGGGGTCGGCGGTGAAGTCGGCGGGGTAGATATCCACGGTGCGCCCGGAGGGATTCACCGCGCCGGACAGCAGATCGGACAGGGTAGAGAAACCCCGCTCACCGGGATGGCCCACCCACAGGATAGCGTCCGCCTCCAGCTCGCCGTCCATCAGCACACCCAGTTCCATGGGGGCGGACGCCACCAGGATCACCACCACCTGGCCGCAGGTCTCCTTGGCGGCGCGGATAGCGCCCTTTTCGTTCTCAGTGAGGGCGAGATAGTGGGGCGTGCCGTCCTCATAGGCGTCGAACTTCTGATCCTGGCCCTCTTGGCCCGAGCGGGTGACAAACACGATGCCAGTGGTATCGGAGGCGGAAGCAAGGCCGTCGTAGATAGACGGGCCGTACTCGTAGATCTTGCAGTCGCCGCCCAGCATGGACCCCGCCTCCCCGGCGGCGGCGGTCCCGGCGGCCTCCGCGATGATCTCCGGGTCGCCGGCGGCGGTCATGCGGTCCGCGGCGGCGGTGTCGATGGAAAATTCGGAGAGTCCCTGCTCAGGGGTCACGGGGTCCACCACCCACTTGGCGGAGCCGCCGGAGGTGAGCTGGCCATAGATGGGGTGCAGGTAGGCGTAGCCGAAGGGCATGACGGCGCTGCCCGCCGCCAGAGGGAGCGTACCGTTGTTTTTCAGCAGGACGCTGCCCTCCTCCGCCACCCGCTTGGCCACGGCGTAGGCCGCCTCGGTGGAGCCGGCGCTGCCGGCGTGGAGCACATTGTAATAGTTCCCATCCAGCCCCCGGGCGCTGCCGGGGGTGGAGATGTAGGTCTCTCCCTTGCCCACGTAGGTGTCCAGGGTGGAGGCCAGCAGGTTGCAGGCCACGTTGGCTACAATGGCCAGGACCACCACGATGGATAGAATGGGGATCAGGATGGCGCGAAACTTTCGGTTTGACATTTTGAGCCGCTTCTTTTCCATGGTTCCGTCTCCTCTCATTTTGGGCGGCGTTCCGCCGCCTCTCTGAAGCCATGTTAGCAAACAAAGAGGACGCCCCGCAATGGAGGCGTCCTAACCTTGCGTATTTTGGCGTAAACTTACACTTTTGGTTCCGGCAGGGGAATCAGGATAGTGAGATGGAACATCTCATCTACCAGCACCGCGGCCTGTCCGCCGTACTTTTCCGCCACCCGCCGGATGGATTTCAGCCCGTAGCCGTGCCAGCCCGCCTCCCCTTTGGTGGTTTTAGGCAGGCCATCCTCGAACTCCAGCGGGCCGGAAAAATAGTTGTCAATGGTGGCCACCAGCATCCCCCGGCTCTCCCGGACCATAAAGCTGATGCACCGCTCCTCCGCCCGTTCCAGCCTGGACACGGCCTCAATGGCGTTTTCCACCGCGTTGCCGAACAGGGCGCAGACATCCCCCACCGGCATGAAGGACAGCTTTTTCCCGTCCACCATGCAGGACAGGCGGATGCCCTGCTTTTCGCAGTAGAGGCTGCGCTCGGTGAGCAGAGTATCCAGGGTGTCGTTTCCTGTCTTGACGGCCGAGTCATAGATGCCCACCAGCCGTTTTATCTCTTGAATCTCCTCCGGGGGAACCTGGCCGTCCCGCCGCTCCCAGCCCTCGATGCGGTGCTTCAGGTCGTGGCACTTGATGTTGATGAGCTCGATGTTCTCCCGGCTCTGCTCGTACCGCTCCCGCTCCAGCTCGTACAGGCGGCGCAGCTCCTCGTGCTCCTGCTCCAGCTGGTTCTTCTCCAGCACCTCCGAGCGGATGTAGAGCAGAAACACACAGCAGAAAATGGACAGCAGCCGGGACACCACCATCAGCGCGAAGCTCTCCCCGGCGTAGGCGTCCCTGGCGCTGCTCAACACCAGTACCACCAGCAGGGTGGTCACCGACAGCCAAAACATCCGCCGCTCCACCGTTTTGGATTGGACAACGTAGGTGGTGCGTTTTGCGAAAAGCACATACACCGCCGCCGCCACGAGGGCAAACACCAAAAGCTGTGCGGCAAAGATGGATAGCACCGCCCCCAATTCGCGCCCCGTCACCATCCATGCTTTCGGGTCCCACCACGCCAGCATTTGCAGACACTGGGCGCTGATGTGCTCGGTCATATAGCCGGACACGGCGCACAGGATCAGCGTGGTGGGCGGCTCGTCGAAGGCGGCGAACAGCGCTGGCAGAGACAGGAGAAACAGCAAAAGAAAGCACAGTGTATTTTGAACGGGCCACCAGCCGCTGAAATAACACAGCAGGTAGAGCAGCACACCCAGCGGCAGCTCTATTCCAAAAGCCAGGAGCAGACGGAGCCGGAATCGCTCCTTCCTGCGGAAGTGGGTGGAGAACAGCAGACTCCCCACCAGCAGCTTCAGCAGAAAAGGCCCGCACCCCAGCAGCGTGCCCAACAACCTGTGCGGAGTATCCATGCTATGCGCCCCCCTTTCCGTACCATTGGCTCAGGTTTTCCATAAATTTTTTCCGCCGGGGGTGGCTGATCTGAAGCTCCTCGCCGCCTACCTTGACGGTGTAGCCCCGCACCCAGTCGATATAGCGGGGATTCACCAGATAGCAGTTGTTGCAGCGCAGGAAACTGAGGGGGGCGAGCTGCTCCTCCGCCCGCTCCATGGTCCCCCGGGACTGAATGGACTGGCCCGCCAGGTGGTAGGTGAGGCTGTGTCCCCGCACCTCTACGTAGAGCAGCTCGTCCGAACTGACCCGCACCATCCCAGAGGGCTGGAGGATGACCAGCTCCTTCTTCCGGCTGATCTGAATGGCGTTCATGGCCCGCTTCATTTTAAATGAAAAATCGGCGTAGGCCACAGGCTTTACCATGAAATCCAGCGCCTCCGCCTCATAGCCCCGGGCGGCAAACTGCGCCATGTTGGTGACAAAAATAAGCTTCGCCTGGGTGTCTACCGTCCGCAGCCGCAGGGCCCCTTCCATGCCGTTCATGTGTGGCATCTCAATATCCATAAAAACCAGGTCATAGCCCCGGTAGGGCTCTAAAAAGGCCACGGCATTGGAAAAGCAGGTGATATGAAACCGCTCGTCCACAGTGCTTTCGTACCGCGTGAGATAGTCCCGCAGCAATTTCGCCGCGTCCTCGCTGTCCTCCACGATGGCAACTTGCAGCACGCTCTTGTCCCCCCATCTACAGTTCTACTACGCATTGTAACACAGGTTTGGCTCCCTGTACAATTTGATTTTACTGTTTTGGCCCCAAAAGCCGTCCCAGGCCATGACCATACCAAAAACAGGGCGGCCGGCTGGGCTGAACGGGCAAATCCCACGCCTTAGCCGCCTTCCTCCATTATGGTAAGAGGATGCTTCCGATGCGGCCTGGCAGCACAAAAACGGCGGACTGATCTCGGCTTTGCTGTCCTGAGCAAAACTGTGTTGTGTTTTTCCGCTTTCAGTGGTACACTATATTTAGCAAATGGTAGGAGGACAGACGATGAGTTATTTTGATGAAATCGAATTGCAGGACTGCCCCTGCTGTGGCAACGTAGGGAGCGTTGAAGAGGAGGGCGGTTGGTGCCTGTATATCCAGTGTGGGTACTGCGGCGCCCACACGGCGGAGCTCTCGTACAAAAATGAGGCCGAGCGTCAGGACGCTGCCCGAAAGGCGGCGATAAACTGGAACCTCAGGAAGGTTATTTATCCTGGCCCAGGGGAGTAACAAAAGAGGCGGAAGCGCAGGGGATTTGACCATCCTCTGCGCTTATTTCGCACCAGCCACACGATAAAGTACCATCTTCAAAGCCCGATTTACAGTTGACTTTTCTTTTTTGAGCGGCACAACCCCGGGGCCTGCGCACGGCTGCCGCTGCTGTGAACGGGAAAACGGCCAGGTTCGCCGGCCATTTGCGCTTTGTGAGAAGCTGTACCAATAGATAAAAAGGTGCTATAGTGGGTGCATGATACAGAAAAATAAGAGACTCAGTTATGCGAGCGATTTGAGCGACAGTCAATGGGCGGTCATAAACTTGGCATTGACTTGTGGAGGTACGCTGCAGCGGGTCAACATTGTCACGAACGTTCTTGAACAAAGAGAAGAATTTTTCGGACAGTGAAAATAATTTCTCTTGGTATCGCACCTTTTAGGATTTATACTCTTGACAAAGCTGATTTGACGCACTATAATATATTCGTTGCCGTTCAAGGTACTTAGAACCGTTTTCCTTGAACATATATTTGCGGATGTGCTGGAACTGGTAGACTGGCTAGCTTGAGGTGCTAGTGGCCCACGGCCGTACGGGTTCGAGTCCCGTCATCCGCACCAAAAGAACCGAACAGTTTAGATGCCGCAGGCTGAACGCCTACGGCATCAACTGTTTCGGGATTTTCACCCTCTCAAATTTCACAAGACGAACGACAGATGCCAACAAGCCATTTTGAGCGTATGGCGGTATTTGAACCCGCACACCAAGGACACCAAAAAGGGCGCTGTACTCAATCGGACTGTAACTCAAATATCAGGCAAGGATTTATTTTCTTAAAAATGTATCGTTTTAGAGTAGCGCCCTTTTTGAGCGGGAAAAAGGGCGCTAAACTTTGCAACACAAATCAATAACTGAACCCCTTGCAAGGCCGTGATTTTTCACTGAAAGATCACGGCCTTTTTATTTTCTCGAAAAGGATGTGTCGAGCATGATTTTCAAGGCAATTATCAGCAACCAAGCCGAACCTGAATTGGGTCAGGCCACCATCCCCCTCCCCATCCCAGACAACGAGTACGACCACACCATCGGTCTGCTGGAGGACATGGGCATCGGCTCCCCCACCGCCCAGGACTGCCGGGTGGACGGGCTGGACAGCACATACCCCATCCTCAATCGGCTGGTGGCCCAGAACGTGAACGTAGACGAGCTGGACTACCTGACCAAGCGGCTGGACAGCTTCTGCCAGGGTGAGAACGAAAAATTTCAGGCCATGGCCTCCAAGCTGAACCTGTCCAGTATCAAGGACTTTATCAACCTCGCCTTCTGCTGCCAGCAGGCCACGGTGATTACTGATTTCTCTAACCTGGAGCAGACGGGCAAAGGCCACGCTCTGACCGTCAACGGCGGTTCTATGCCGATGGAGGAGTTCGACAAAGTGGATGGCCAAGCGGTAGCCCTCGACCTGATCCAGAGCGGCGCTGGGGTGGTTACCCCGTATGGTGTCGTGTATGACAACGGCATGAAGCTGGAGCAGCTTTACGACGGGCGGCACTTCCCGGCATACCTCTACCAAATGCCCGAGCTGATGATCGAGATCAAGTCCGGGGAGGATGGTGAGGCCACCGGGTATCTCTATCTTCCATCTTCGGATCGGCAAATCCAGAGGACTCTGATGCGGGCGGGGAGCGGTTCGGAGGGCTTTCGGATGGAGATTGCTATGGATGAGCTGCCCCCGCAGGTGTCCAACATGGTCAGCCCCACCCGCGACGGCCTGGATGACCTCAACGCGCTGTGTCGGGCTGTCGAACCGCTGGGTGCGGAGGAGCGGAAGAAGCTGGAGGCAGTGGTGCTTATGACCCAGGCAAAATACGCCAGCGAGGTGCGCCAGCTGGCGGAAAACCTGGAGCAGTTCGACTTCGTGCCGAAACCGGACAGGCCGGAAGCAGACAGTGCGCTCACTGAGCTGGGCTATGTGGCCTACCACGGCAGCCTGACGCTGGAGGAGCTGATGATGGATGGTTCCGCAGAGCAGCAGCAACAGGAGATGCAGGAGATGGGAGGGATGGCGCAGTGATTTTTTATTTAGCGAAACCCGGCTCAACAGAGAAAGCGCGCGTTGCCTTTCCGGCCTCCTTCTCCGAAATCAAGCACGTGTTATACAAACTGGAACACTATGAGGGCGGCGCCAGTTCTGTGCGCATCCAGGACGCGGAAGGCCCTGCCAAAAAGCTGGTGAAGTACCTCCGCCATGCTGAACTGGAGTGGCAGACCGGCGTTGACAAGCTCAACCGGCTGGCGCGGCGTTTCGACAGCATGGACAGCGAAACACGGGAACTTTTCTTTGCGGTTTTGGACGCACGGATCACAAGCAGCATTTACAATGTGATGAACACGTTGGCCGATTTTGACCAATATGAGCTGGTTCACGGGGTATCAACGGACCAGGAACTGGGCAAGTGGCTGGTGGAACAGGGAATGGCAGGCGTATATTTCCCCAAGCCAGTGCTGACCTATTTGGATTACGCCGCAATCGGCGCGGGATATTACGCCGATCACGATGGGGCGTACACGCCCAGCGGCTATGTGAAACGCCGGAAAACAACTCAGACACAGAAAGAGGAGGAGAAAACCGCGTTCGCCCTCACCCTGGCCTCACCCGCCAGCACCCACCGCCTGGGACTGCCCGCCTCGGATGACGATCTGGAGCAGGCAAAAAGGGCGCTGCGGCTGGATGATCTGGACAGCGCCGCCATTAGGGATGTGGAAATCGACTATCCATGGGCACATCTGCTTGATATGGATTCCATTACGCTGCAAGACGCCCATATCTTGGCCAAATGCGTCCAGGAGATGACGGCACAGGAGCTGAGGGTATTCGGCGCGGTCTTGGAGGCAGAGCAGCCCAACTCCTTCTCTGATGCCAACCTCACCGCAATGTATCTTGACGATTATGAACTGGTGGAGGACAGCGAGAGGGAATATGGCCGGGAGGCCCTGCGCAAGGCTGGTGCGGATGATGAGATCCTGGATATGCTGGACGGTTTCACCGATTTCGACGCCCTGGGCCGGTCTGAGATGGAAGCGGACGGAGTGCGGGAAACCAGCTTCGGCCATGTGCGCCGCCTCAGCGCCCCCTGGCCCGAGCAGGGGCCGGAGATTGGTCAGACAATGTGCTGAATTACGCTGGACTTTCAGGAAAAGTTGTGGTATCTGTTTTGACTGCCAAATAAAACGAATAGAGGTGTGAAATCATTGCGGCTCAACATCTACGAAGCCCTGATGCAAAAAGCGTACCTGTTCGGCGCCCTTGTGCTGCACAGCGACGAACCCATCCCGCGGGAGGACGTTCCCCTGGGCTGGTACTGCTACGACCTGCGCGGCACAAGCCGTGCCCCATACAGTCCCTACAGCATGGTAGACCAGGCGGACAAATTCCACACCGGCTCCGTCCTCTCCCTCCTGCCGCTGAAAAGCGAGCGCACCCAGAGCAGGCTGGTGAAGGATCAGTTCCGCCTGACGCAAGAGTTCGTCAGCCTGAAAACATTTTGTGCGGAGAATAACATCACCGCTCCCGAAATCCCCTTCCGCCATCAAATGCGCCCCGCCATCCCCGAGGAGACAGGACTTTTTTATGCCCTGCCGCCTGAAAAAGACGAGGAACTGGGGACAATCGGACACCTTCGCATTGACTTTGGGCGCGATGGCGACGAGTTCTGGCACACCTGGTGGCCGAGGGGGCCCGAGGAACTGAACACACCCGCGTTCAAAGAGGAGCTGGGCAAGGTGGTGGATGACCTGCGCCGGGGCGTGCTGAAGGATCTGTCCACCATGCTCCGCCTGTGCCATATTGACGGCGGGGAGATCGGCGGCGGTATCGCGGCCCAGAACTACGGCTTCATGCTGGAAACGGAGCGGTACCGCTACTGCCTGCGGTGCAACCCGGTGCGCGGGGACTACCAAGCCTATCTGACCTGCTTTGATCTGCGCCAGCAGGAACTGAACCAGGTTCAGGAGCAGGACAGCGGCCCGGTGCTGGGCGGCATGGGCTGAACCGATACATAAAAAAGGAGGTTATGCGATATGAACGACAAGTTTTTCCCTGAACTGGCCCGCCGTTTGAAGCGGGCGGGCATCTCCACCAGGCCGGTGGAGCGGGAGCGTCTGCCGGTGCTTCTGGACGGACAGGAGGTCATGGCGGTGTCCCCGGGTGGGACGATCTTCCTCATGCCGGAGACAGCGGACACCCAGCCGGTGGTGGACGCCTATGACACGGTGGCGGGGATCAGCGCCCAGGTTCACGAGTATACGGAAGCCATGGCTGCCGCTCCTCCGCTGGGAGCGGTGGGGCTCCACGATGGCTTCCGGCTGCTGGCGGATTTCAACGGTGTGGTTCTCGCCGGACAGGAGTTGGAACAGGGCTGGGGGTACAAGTTCGCCACCTGGGCGCGCAGCCCGGATCGCGCCGCCGTGGCCCATGGCCACTACTATGACGGCGGCGACAGATATGAAGCCGCCAAGCTGGACTTCGCCTGCCGCGCCGGGCTGGTGGACGACCACCGCCAGTTCACCGATGAGCAGCTCACCGAGCTGTACCGCTGCATCCACGAAACCCTGGACAGCGAATATCCGATGACCGCGGAGCGCCAAAAGCTCCTGACCGGGATTTCGGAGCAGCTCCAGCGCGCTGTGGATGATTTGGACGAGCGCGTCAGCCTGTCCAACCAGCGGGAGCTGGAGGCGGCGGAGCAGCACGGGCCGGAGATGCCGGAGGACATTCACAACCAGGGAGGAATGCGCTTTGAATAACACAGAAAAAACGGCAGGAACCCCGCAGGGGGCCGGAAAATCCTATACGGTAGAGGAGTTTCTCACCCTGATGGGGCCTGAATTTCAGAGACAGAAAGACGCCATGCGCCAGTGCATCGCCGGTCTCACAGAATACGCCGCCCAACTGGCGGTGCAGGGCCAGGAGGAACAGCTTCCCCGGTTCCGCAGGGTCTGCGTTGAGATGGCGGAGTTTTGGGGGCTGGCTGAGGATGATACGCCAGAAGGCGTTCGGAACATGGCGGAGCAGTACGGCAGCGCCTTCGACCGCGCGGTGTCAACCGCCCGAGGTGATGGCTGTGCGCCGGGCTTGGGTAAGCAGGCCGTACAAAACACCCTCGCAGGTTTGGAGCTCTATGCCCGGGAGCTGCGGGCCAACGATGAGGGGCTGGAGGATTGGGCTGTGGAGTGCGAGATCATCGCGGACGATCTGGAGGAATTTGCGGCACGATCCGGGCCGGAGGAACTGGAAGCGGCGGAGCAGCAGGCGGACAGCGGGCCGGGAATGGGGATGTCGCCGTGAGAGTTCGATACAAACATAACCGGGAGCCGCAGTTCTATGAGTCTATGTGCCTGACCACCACGCCCCACGAGCCGCCCCCCGCCGTCACCGGGCCGCAGAGCCATTGCGTGGGCTGTCCCTACCCTGGCCACGGCTTCGTGTGCGGCAACAGCGAAACGTGCCTGCGCACCGAGATGGCCCGTATCATGGAGCGGGACAAGTCTGTTGCTTCTGCCGGGTAGCTTTTGGAGGGAATCTGTGGTAATGTCGCTGTTAATACTGGTGAAGGGAGGTGAGCCTGTGGGTAAGCGAGGTCAAAAATTTCAAGTGAATACGTTCCGGCGCAAACAGTGTTTGGCCCCGTTCCATCCAAGGGACGGGGCTTTTTTCATGCCCAGCCGGAGGAAGTTCCGGCGCAAAAATCATAACAGGAAGGGATGAAAACCATGAGCATCCAAAAAGAATGGCTGGACTTTCTGCGGGAGCAGTACCCCGTGGGCAGTCGGATCAAGCTCCGGGAGATGGGCTCGGACGACCCGTGCCCCATCCAGCCGGGATCTATGGGCACGCTCCAGTACATCGACGATATGGGAACCGTTTTCGTGGCCTGGGACAACGGGCGGGGCCTGGGCCTGGTGATGGGCCAGGACTCCTTCACCGTCCTGCCGCCGCCCCCTCAGACGCTGAAGCTCTATATGCCGCTCACCGCCGACCTGTTTGAGCCGGACGGGTACGGGAACATGAGCGAGGAGAGCGAACTGCTGGAGGGGCGTGAGCTGCTGAAGTACGAGGATCAAATCACAGCGGCGCTGATCCGCAGCCGGATGCCCGAGGAGGCGGAGCGTGGCGTCATGCACTGGTACCACGAAAATGACGCCGTGGCCGACAAGGTGCGCTCAGTGGTGTTCAGCCTGGAACGGAGGGCGGGCCAGCTCTGGGGTGTGGCGGAGTGCCAGGTGCAGGGCGAGCTGACACCCGGGGAACTGGGCACGCTGAAGGAATACGTCACCGGGCAGGCGTCCGACGGCTGGGGCGAGGGCTTCGAGCAGCGGGAGCTTGACGCCGGTGACGGCGCGGAGCTGTACGTCCACCTCTGGAATTCGGACGATTGGAGTCTCCAGACGGAACAGGAGCGGTTCGGGCCGGAGCAGACCGCCGCCCAGCCCCAGATAGGGGGGATGGATTTTGCGTAAGGTGTTTGAGGTGGAGCTGAATTCGCCCGACTGCGACGCCTATGCCACCCTGATCCTCCCCGCGCTTCCTCACGCCATGCTGGACGCGCTGGAACGGCTGGGATTGGCGGAGGGGCAGCTTCCCGGGTGGCGCATCACCCGGGCCTATGGTGACAGAAACCCGTTCTCTCTCTCCCGTATGGAGGGCGCCCTGCCCGAGCTGAATGCCCTGGCCCTGCGCCTGACCCAGCTCAACGAAACGGAACTGGCCATTGTGGATGGGCTGGCAATCATGGCGCGTGAGTGGGGCGGGCCGTCCATCCCCATAACCCAGGCCATCGACATGACCTACAGCACAGACTGCTGCCACATCATCGAGGAGGCCGCCGACGATCAGACGCTGGGCCGGTTCTGCGCGGAAAACGGCTTTGTCCTCGAGGCGGAAAGCCTTTCAGATGAAGCGTTCGCGCTGCTGGACTTTGAGCGGATCGGCAGACAGTTCAGGCAGAACGAGCGCGGCGTGTTCACCCGCGGCGGCTATGTCCAGCGGCGGGAGGAGCTGAAGCAGGCCAGCAAAAACCTGGATTTCACCCTGCAAAAGCCGGACTACGCCATCCTGGCGGAGCTGCCGGACGGCAGCCGGGTGGAATTGCCCACGCCGCTGGGCAAAACCGTGGTGGAGGAACCCGCCCAGTGTGTGGACTGCGCCGCCCCCGCCCTCAACGGTCTCACCGCCATGCGCTCCACCCTGGATCAGCTGGCCTTCCGCCTGGCGGAGATGGAGGTGGATGGCGAACTGACCAAATACAAGGCAGTGCTGGTCGCCACCGGCTGCGATGACATCGCCCGGGCGCTGGCACTGGCGGACGAGCTGGATCAATACGCCTTCGACCCGGAGCCGCGCGAGCCGGACGAGGTGGCCAGCGGGCATTTGAAGGAACTGCTGCCGGAGGAGGAATTGGCGGCCCTGCTTCCCAACGTGGTCCTGTACCGCTATGGGCAGGCCCTGATGGAGCAGAGCGGCGGCAAACTCACGGGGTACGGCTATGTCCAGCCCGCCGCCGGCCCCGTCCAGGGGATGGAACCGCAGAAAAATGGATTGGAGATGACGTTGGGTTGAACGATTTTGACTACCTGGCCCAACTCCCCGGCGAGGAGCGGGAGCAGAATTGGATCAGGACGCGGCTGAAAACGCTGAGTGTGCGGGAGGGCATCATCCTGGCCGCCGCTGCCCAGGCCGACCCGCCTGAGAACGCCGTCCAGGCCATCAACCAGCTCCAGTCGCTGGATGTCTACCGGATCGTATGCGGCGCGGACAGCTATGAGCGGCTGGGTGAGTATTATCTGGCGCAATGCCGCGGAGTGCCGGATGATGTCAAACCCTATGTCGATCTGGCCCAAGTTGGGAAGCATTACACGGTCTTGCACCCCGGTCGGTTTTTGGACGGCTGCTATGTGGCCTACCCGGACGTCACACTCACCCCCGCCTACCAAGGTCAGGGCGCGCCCCTGCCCAACGATGGCAACTGGACGGTCAAACTGAAAATCGCGTCCCCCAGCCTGCCGGAGGGCGTGTGGATGCGGCTGCCCTGGGAGGACGGCCTGGGGGATAAGACCAGCATCGAGGAAGAAGTGACGCTCAACGCGCTTCACGCCCAGAGCTGGGCGGAATGCGCCCTGCTGGACGCCCGGTGCGTCCTGCCCGAAGCGGGCGATCTCATGGAGCAGTACAGCGATGTGGAGGAACTGATCCGGGACGGCCTCAGTCTGGCTGACGCCCTTTGGTGGCCCTTGGGAGAGGATACCCCGTGGTATCCCGCCGCGCTGCGGCTGGAACACTGTCAGAACCTCAAGCTGGCCCTGGATATTTCGCGCAATCCCGACTGTTACCGCTGGCTGCCCCGGGTCGATCTGGAGGCATCCGCAAAAGAGGCGCTGACGCAGGCCGGGGTGTCGGAAAAGATCACTCAGTCCGGTGGCGTTAGCCTGCGGAGCTATGGGGCGCACCTGCTGGAAAAGCAGGGGTATACCCTGACCGCGGATGGGGGCGGTTACATCGCCCGCACCGCTCAGGAGTTCCACTATTCCCACAGCACCCCCACCCCGGAGCAGTCCGGGATGGTGATGCAGTGATTTGGATGGAGGTGAAAGATCCAATGCACGAATTTGATTACCTGGCCCAGCTCCCCGGCGAGGAGCGGGAGCTGGACTGGATCAGGACGCGGCTGGGCACGTTGAGCGTCCGGGAGGGCGTTGTGCTGGCCGCCGCTGCCCAGGCCGACCCGCCCGAGGATGCCGTCCAGGCCATCAACCAGCTCCAGTCCCTGGACGGGTACAGGGTGTGCCTGGACGCGGGCAGCTATGAGGCGCTGGGCAGGCGGCACCTGATCAACGACACCGCCATGCCGATGGATGCCCTGGCCTTCGCCGACCTGGAGGCGGCGGGGCGGCAGTATGAGGACAGGCACCCCGGCCTGTTCATCGGCAGCTACTATGTCCAGTATCCGGAAACGGCCCCCAAGCCGGTTTACCGGCCCGGCATAGCCCTCCCCGTCGACGACGGGTGGAGCGTCAAGGTGAAGCTGGCCTCCCCCGCTGTACCCGAGGGGGTGTGGCTGCGCCTGCCTGGGCCGTTCGAGGACGGCTGTGAGGATGTGGTGAAGGAAGAACTGGAGGTAGGGATGGCCCTGCGGGAGCTGCGTGTGCGTTTTGGGGCCGAATGCACTTTGATGGATGCCCAATGCGTTTTGCCTGAAGCCGGGGATTTGGTGGCCCAATACAGCAGCGATATTGAGGGCCTGTTTTACGATGCGCACAACCTGGGATGTGTGCTGAACGAGAGAGGCCAGGGCTCCCCGCACTTCATGGAGCGGTATGCCGCCGCACTGGCGCTGGAGGGCTGCCAAAACCTGAAGCTGGCGCTGGACATCTCGCAAAACCTCAACTGCTACGACTGGATGCAGTGCGCCGATCTGGAGGAGTCCGGCAGGTGCAAGCTGCTGGACGCCGGCATGACGGAGGAGCAGATCCGGGCCAGCGGAATCGACCTGGCTGGCTACAAAGCCCACCTTCTGGAGAAGGAGGGTTACACGCCCACCCCGGACGGCTGGGGCTACATCCGCCGCAACGCCAACGAGTTCTACTACCAGTTCGGCACCCCCGCCCAGCCCCAGGAGGAGCCTGGGATAACAATGCAATAATACATTTACAGGGGCCGTTTTCCCGATGGGGACAGCGGCCCCTTTCGTCGCCGCAAGCTGCGCATCCTTCGTCTCCGGCTTACGCCGAAGGCTCACTTGCTACGCTGCGGCTCCTCTCCCCACAAAAGCTGAAAAACGCTTTTGTGGGGTGCCCCGCTTTTGTGCCCCTTTTTCGGGAAAACGCCCCCGAAAAAGGAGGACGTCATGAAAGAAGAACAGCTCCTGGCCTATCTGAAGGCCAATTGCTTCGGGCGGAAAAAGAGCCAGACCCGGGGCCAGCTCCAGCGGACGCTGGGACTCAGCAAAGACCAGCTCACCAACATGGTTCATCGGATGCGCTGCAAGGGCCTGCCCATCGCGGGCGGGCCACTGGGATACTTCTACGCCCAGAACGCCGGGGAACTCCACGCCACCATCCGCTGGCTGGAGAAGATGGTGCGTACCCTGCTGAAGTCCATCGACGGACTGGTGAAGGCTATGGAGTCCTTCGGGCCCATGGATGATGGCGGTGGGGGTGATGGTTCCTGAGAAGCTTCATCCCCTGGGTGGGCGGCAAGGGCAGGCTGCTGTGGCTGATCAATAAACTGGCCCCCGCCCGGTACGCCCGGTTTGTGGACGTATTCGGCGGCAGCGGCACCGTCACCCTGGGCCGTCCCCTGCGCCGGGGCTGCATTGAAATCTACAACGATTTCAACAGCAACCTCACCAACCTGTTCTGCTGCGTGAAGGAGCGCACCATGGCCCTGCTCCGGGAACTGGGCTTCCTGCCCCTGAATTCCCGGGACGATTTCGATGTCCTGTACAAATTCTTCTCCCGCCAGGAGTTCACCGACGACTATCTGGAGGAGGAACTGGAGCTGACGCAGGTTTTTCTTGATCCACCCCACAGGGAGGCTGTCCGCCGCCTGATGCTGGAGCGCGCGCCTCGGGGCGATTTGCGCCGGGCGGCGGACTACTTCAAGCTGGTGCGGTACAGCTTCAGCGGCGGGGCCAGCGCCTTTGCGGGCCGCCCCTGCGACATCCGCCGCTTTTTCCACCTCGTCTGGGAGTGTTCCCGCAGGCTGAAGGACGTGGTGATTGAAAACAAGGACTTTGAGAAGCTCATTGAGCAGTACGACCGGGAAAACACCTTTTTCTACTGCGACCCGCCCTATTATGACGCCGAGTGCTACGAGGTGGCCTTCCCCAAGGACGACCACATCCGGCTCCACGACGCGCTGGCCCGGTGCAAGGGGCTGGTGATGGTGTCCTACAACTACTGCCCTTTCATCTGCGAGCTGTACCAGGATTTTTACATCTTCCACACCACGCGGCCCAACAGTATGTCCCAGACGGCGGGCAGCGAGTATGAGGAGGTGGTGATGACCAACTACGACCCCCGCGTCCTGGGCGCAGACCGGGGCTGGCAGATCAGCCTGTTCCAGCGCCCGGAGGACAGTGGAGGGACATATCGGCTCATCCACGAACCCATCAAAAATAAGGAGGAATTCCCATGAACAAACAGAAAAATGTAACCATATCCATCCCTGTGGAGGACGCGGAGTACTGCGGCCTCACTCCGGACAGCGAGATCACGATCCACGCCGGGGAGAATGTGCTGATGGTGACACCCAAGGAGATGACCGTCCTGCAGGCCGCCCTGGCCACCAGGTCGCTGATCGAGGTGGCGTGTACGCTCATCGGCGGCATCAGGAAAACCTGCGGCAAGTGTGTAGAGCGGCGCTGCGCCGATAGCTGCCCCTTCGTCGACACAAGCTCCACATCCTTCGCCCCGCCGCAAGCAGCAGGGCTCACTCATTCCGCTGTGTCTCCTCTCCCCACAAAGCCTGAAGGACGGCTTTGCGGGGGCCCCGGCGTCCCGGGCAGGTGCCCCTATTGGGACGCGGAGCCGGAGGTGACGCTGTCCGACTCCGCCCGGGAGGCGCTGGGGATCCCGAAGGATGCCAAACTGATGCTTCTCCCCGATGTGGGCGAAGGCCTGGTCACCGTTGCGGACTACGACCACGACATCACCGATATCCCCGCCCAGGTGCTGGCCGCGCTGGATTACGCCGGCGTGTGCCGGGGGCGGCTGGACGAGGCGGTGATGAACAACGAGGTGATCCGCCATGGCTGAGTCGCCCTATCCCTATTCCCGGCAGGCGGCCAAGCAGCGGGGCGAGCTGGCCCGATGGAAGCGGAGCCACCAGGCCAACGTCAAGTGCGCCCGGGACATCAAAAACCTGATCGCCTCCCACGCACAGAACGGCCAGCTGGAAGCGGGCTGCGCCCGGACGGCGCTGGACTGGTGGGGCTTCCCCCGGGTGCAGCTCGTGCTGTCCAATACCCTGCGCGGCGCCAGCGGCCAAGAGTTCGACCCGGATGCCCTCCACTGGGCGCAGACGGCCCAGGTCCCGTATGAAAAAGCCAACGGCGAGTTCAGGCTCCAGGCGGACAGCGCCCTGCTGGCCCAGTTCCTCCGGCAGACCTACGCCGAGTACCAGGCGCTGGGGATGTTTGGCCCCGAGCATTGCGGCGGGGCGGATCAGGACTACGCCGGGAAGGTGCTGATCCTACGCCCGGACAGGCTGAGGGAGGAGTGCTGGTCCGCCCAAAACCAGTTGTGGTACGGGGAATGCGGCTTCGGCTGCTCCCCTGCTTCCAGGGGGCGGGCGGTGTACGCCACCTGTCTGGGGGACGGTGAGGAGGCCCGCTGGAACCGGGAGGACTTCATGGGCGTACTGGACGAGCAGTACCTGCCGGACTGGGCGGCGGAGAAGCTGGCCGAGCTGCGCACCCCCAAGCAGAAACAGGCGGACAGTCCCGCCCAGGGCGGCATGGAAATGGGGTGAGGGCGATGCTCCAATTCTACGTGGTGGACAACCTGTGGCAGGGGACGCTGAACACCGCCCACTTCCACTGTCTCCCCGACGCCGTCCAAGCGTATCGGGCGCTTCCCGCCGCCAATCGTAAGGCGCTGGGCATCCAGCGCGGCATCGACGCCATCGACCTGGTGCAGTGTCTCCCCCTGTCGTCGTCGCAAGCTCCGTATCCTTCGCTTCCGGGCGATGCCCGAAAGCTCACTCACTGTGCTGCTCCTCCTCTCCCCACGGGAACCGCTTCGCTGGGTTCCCGCGGGGGCCCCTTTGCCGACCGGGAGGGCGAGGATGTGATGGTGCTGCGCTTCCTGGAATATCCCCTGTGGAAATCCGACCCCCAGATCATGGAGGCGGCCCAGGAGCTGGCGTCCCGGCTGCACATCCGCTACTGCCTGTTCCGGCGCTGCATCATCCCCGTCCCGGACCGGGACAAGCTGCCCCGCCCCCTGCGGGGCCGGTATCTCTGGCCCGATGAGCCCGGCGACTTCGCCACCGCTGCCCAGTGGATCTATGTGGCCGGGGCGGGCAGGCTATCTGCGCTTGAATTCAAGCGCCGCTATATGGACGTGAACTCCGTCCAATACCCCCTGGTGGTTCACATCGGGGCCCATGGGATGGACAGCCGGGGCAATTACAAGGCCCTGCAAGTGACCCCGTGGGAATTCCACCTGTTGATCCAGCGCTCCAAGGAGCGCGTTGATCAAAATAAAAAGGAAACGAGGAATGTCAAATGAACCAGTCCATGAATCAGATCCCCAAGAGCGGGGCCATCCCCATGCAGGTGGATGTGAAGATCCACACGCTGCACACCAGTGGTTCCGTCCTGGCCAGCGCCTCCGTGAACCTGAACGGATGCTTCGCCATCCGGGGGGTGAAGGTGGTGGACAGCCCCAAGGGCCCCTTTGTGTCCATGCCCAGCTATCAGGGCAGAAAAGGATACACCGACGTCTGCTTCCCCTGCACCAAGGACTTCCGGCAGCAGTTCAACGACGCGGTGCTGGACGCCTACCAGCAGGAAATGGCCCAGGTTTTCCAGCGCAGCCAGTGTCAGGAGCCCAACGGCACGTTCCAGGAGGAGCAGGATGACTCCATGCTCCCGGACATGGCCATGTAAAAGAGAGGAGAAGCCAACATGAAACGTAAGATCATCCCCACCCTGCTGGCGCTGATCCTCACCGCCGCGCTGGTTCCCTCTGTGCTGGCGGCTGTGCCGCCCACCGCCTGTTACCCGACCTCCGTCACCCGCAACGAGGACGGCGCCCAGATCCGCAAGGTGTACGACCTGGGACCCGAGGACGACCCCGCGGGCATCTCCCGCTCCGACTTTGAGCAGGAGAACTTCCACTATACCCTCGTCGATCTGCTGAAACAGGAGGCCCCCGAGCGTGAGGAGCGGTTCCACACCGAGACCGTGACCCTGGACAGCAAGTCCAAGGACATGGAGTCCGTGCTGGCCCTGCTCCCCGCCCAGCGGGAGTTCACCACCGAGGACGGCCTCACCGGGGTGCTGTCGCTGAAGCTGGACACCGTCAACGTGGAGGTATCCGGCTACGGCAGCTCCACCCGGCAGGTGTCCGCCACCCGCTCCTATCCCAACCTGGCGGGCCAGGACACCTCCTACATCCCCAAGGAGATCACCGACAACGGGCGCACCCTGGAGCTGGCCTCCATCGACTGGCAGACCGACAACACCGCCAACGAGGACGGCTATGCCGTGGCCGACCGTTACACCGCCATCGCCACCTACACCGGGAGCGCCACCAGCTCCTACATCAAGGGCTACGTGGTCACCGCCGACTACAGCGGCACCGTCAGCCGGATCGCCCTGAACAAGGTGCGCTATGTGGCCATCTTCGAGGGCACGCTCCTGGTTCCCGTGGAACCCGAACCCACGCCTGAGCCCAGCGAGGAAGTGCGGGAGCCTGCCGCCTCTGTCCAGTTCCACTGGGGCTATGTGCTGGTGCCGCTGGGCGTGGTCGCGGCCATCGGCGCTGGGGTTGGCGTGGCCTTGTACATCAAGAAGCGCCGCGAGAGCGGCTATGAAACCGAGGAGGACAGCCAATGAAGAAACTGAAAACCCTGATTTCCACCATGCTGTGCCTGTGTGCCGTGTGTGCGCTGGCGCTCCCGGCCCATGCCCTGGAGTACAACATCAGCGCCCCCGGTGACCCGGAGTACGGCAAGCCCACGTCTTTTGAGCCGGTGGTCACCGCCGACGGCGGGGCCATGAAAAACGAGGACGTGAGCAAGTCCGCCGCCCTGATCCCGCCCGGTTTTGGGTCGCCCACCAGCTATATGCTCAACACCGGCGAGTACCTGACGCCCAACCTGGTTCCCTCCCAGGTGGCGGGCGCGGGTCAGGTGAACGGGAACGTGGCCGTGGTCACGCCGCCTGTCTCCGGGAGCGTCCCCGGCAGCACGGGCAGCTATCCCATCACCGATACCAGCGTTTCTACCTCCCCCTCCACCACGCCGGGCTTCACCGAGGTAACCAGTTCGATGTACTACAGCGACGGCAGCCTGGGGACGCTGAAGATCCCCTCCATCGGCCTCACCGTCAAGGTGTTCGAGGGCACCGGCTCCGCGCCGCTGCTCAAGGGCGCGGGACACTTTGAGGGTACCAGCATCTGGGATGGCAACGTGCCCGTGGCCGGCCACAACCGGGGGGTACGCAATGATTTCGGCAAGATCCACACGCTGAAAACCGGGGATATCATCACCTTCACCACCAAGCTGGGCGCCCGCACCTACGCGGTCACCGGGGTGGAGAAGGTCAGCGTCAACGACGTCAGCGGGCTGGAACCCACCGCCGTCAACATGATCTCGCTGTACACCTGCGTCATGGATCAGCCCGCCTTCCGCTGGCACGTCACCGCCGTGGAAACTGTATAATATGCTTCGTTTTGGCCCTGCTTTTTCTCCATAGTTTGCTTCGAAAGTTGTGGATTTCTCCCTGGTTCTTCGGTATTGTGTTGCTTACCAAAGGCGCCATTAAAATCGAAGGGAGACCACATCATGAGCAGGAAAAGAGAAGCGGTATTTATGGGGATCGGCATCCTGGCGGGCCTCGCCCTGAGCGGTTCCGCCAGCGCCGCCGTCCAGCAGCTCACCGCCAGCCCCACCACCCAGACTTTCTACGTGGACGGCCAGCAGGTGCAGTTCGAAGCATATCAGATCCACAGCAACAATTTCGTCAAGCTCCGGGACATCGGGAAAGCGGTGGACTTCTGCGTTACCTATGACAGCGCCACCAACAGCGTCCACATCGATCCGGACGCCCCCTACATTGAGGAGGTGACCACCCCTGCACAAGCCACGTCCGCCCCCCAGACCGTCACCGAGGCAAGCGTACAGGCTTCCCTGGAACGGCTGAAGCAGACCTACCCCACCGGAACCGTATACCCCACCCCCTACCGCTCCACCAGCGGCGGGCCGTACAGCCGGGGTATCCACTGCTCCGGCTGGGCCACCCTCTGTTCCGACGCCGCCTTCGGCAGCCTGCCATGGCTGCGGGTGGACAGGCCAGGCTGGGATCAGATCCGCCCCGGCGACCTGGTGGAATACGAGAGCGCATCGTCCTACCATGTGGTGGTCGTGGTCAGCAAAACGGACGAGTACATCAAGGTGACCGAGAGCGGCCTCAACAACCATGCCCGCTGGGGTGGGCAGTACTTCCGCTGGTGGCTGGAGGAACAGCCCCGGTACATCCTGTACACGCGCTACCCAGACTGAACACCTTACCATAAAAATGGCCGGACTGCAAACGCAGTCCTCCTCCCAGGGTGGGAAGGCCGGGCTGCTTATGCGGTCCGGCCTTCCCATTTCGAGGAGGAATCGCTTTGAAAAACAAGATCGTAACCCGGGCCCTGAGCCTTCTTCTGGCCCTGGTGTGCATCATGGGCGTCCTGCCCCTGTCCGCCTTCGCCGCCGCGGGGCTGTCCAGCGCCCCCGGCTCCATCACGCAGAAGTCTTCGGACTACATGAAGATCGGCGGGCGCTCTGTCCGCTACCAGGCGGCCAGCAGCGTCATCAACAATGTGGGCCTGCCCTATGTCTTTGACGAGCAGGTGGATGTGCCGGGTTTTGGCCCCACCCGCGCCCTGTGCGCCTATCAGAAGGGCACCCTGGGCCCCGGGGCCAACGGCCAGACATGGAACTTCAAGGAGGAGGTGAACAGCGACTCGCTGCGGGTGCTGCTCACCTACATCTACGCCCACACCTACGGCAATTTCACCGACGCGGGCAACGCCCGAGGGCTGGAGCATTGGGGCCAGTATTGGTCTGACATCTGGTTCCTGGTGGCCCAGGCGGGGAGCTGGCTCTATGAACACGGGGTCATCCTGGACGTGAACAGCAACCGGGAAGGCTTCATCGAGCAAATGGCGGAGGAGTTTGTCGCGGCCATGAAACTGTACCACCGCACCTACGGCCAGTCCTCCTGGATCAAGGATTGGGACGCCATCAATACCCACAGTATCATAGACAGCTCCGACGGTGGCAAGACCGGCTACTCTGCCTATGACTATGTTGCCACCGGGGTGAATTTGGTACTGGATCACCCCGAGTATTACCGCAGCTACCGCCTGTGGATCTACGAGTGGGACAAATCCCAGCCCTGGAAGCTGGCGGGCCAGTCCGGGGTGCCCATGCAGCGGCTTTTGATCGCCGTACCCGGGGAGCCCGACGAGGAATCCGTGCGGCTGACCGTGAAGAAGCTGGAGGCGGGTTCCAACAAGCCCCTGCCCGGGGTCACCTTCAAGGTGGAGAGTGCGGACGGCTCCGGCAATTTTTCCGTCACCAAAACCACTGGTGCGGACGGCACTTTTACCCTGACCTCCGAAGCGGACGACCTCTCCGCGGGCCAGTATACCATCACGGAGAAGGATGTCCCGGAGGGCTACGTGGCCCAGACCGCCTCCCAGACGGTGACGGTGATGCCCAATAACTCCATCTCCAACACCTTCACCTTCTACAACGAACCCAATCAAAAAGAGGGCGACGGTTCCATCCGCAAGGTGGACAGCGACAACCCCACTGTGGGCATCCCCGGCGCGGTCATCCGCATTACCAGCGTCAAGCTGGATGACGGCGGCAGCTACTTTGGGGAGTTCGTCACCAAGGACGGCGGTTACATCCTCAAAGAGGATCTGGACTTCTCCAAGCTGCCCAAAGGCAGTTATCTCGCTGAGGAAATCACCCCTCCCCAAGGTTTCATCCTCAGCTCCGATGTCTCCAAGGTTCGCCAGCCCTTCGTGTGGGACGGGGAACATGATGTGAGCCTCGTCTTTGAAAATTCCAGCAAGGTCAAAGTCCAATTGAAGAAAGTGGATGAGAGCGGCAGCCCCCTGGCTGGCGCTGTTTTTCTTGTCCTCCGGGATGGGCAGATCATCTCCACCGAGGAGACCCAGGCGGACGGCACCATCACCGTGTCCAATATCACCGAAGGCCACTATGAATTTGTTGAGGTGGCCGCTCCGGAGGGCCTGGACTGTGACCGCTCCCCGGTGGGCGTCCATGTGAACGCCGAGGATCTGCAGGGTGAACAGACCATTGTAGTCACCAAGGTCAACCACCACAAGCGGTCCCTCACCATAACGAAGCGGGACGCGGAGAGCGGCACCCCCATCCCCAACACCTCCTTCCACATCCGGGGCATCAACATCGGCTATGAAAACGATGTGGTGACAGGTTCGGACGGCAAAGTGGTGCTGGAGTCCATGCCCAGCGGCTGCTTCGAAATCGAGGAAACCGCTGTTCCCTCCCCCTGGATCCTGGACGCCAACAACCGCAAGACCGTCTGGATCGACGCATCCAAGGATAAAGATATCACTGTGGATTTTGTCAACAGCACCCGCCCCGGCATTCGGATCCTGAAGCTGGACGGGCAGACTGGGAAGCCCATCGCCGGGGCAACCTTCCTGATCGAGGAGGTCAACGGCGGCTTCTCGGATCGCCGCCAGACCGACCAGGACGGCCTGATCGTGCTGGAGGGCAAGGACGGCGTCCGGCCCGGCACCTATCAAATTTCCGAGGTGGAGACGGCCCCCAATTACGTGCTGGATGATACCGTCCACGTCGTCCAGCTGGAAGAAAACCGCACCACCACCCTTGAGCTGACCAACCTGGTCAAGCCCACCCTCAAAATTTTGAAGGTGGACAGCATCACAAAGAATCCCGTGGCCCACGCCAAGTTCCAGATCTGGCGGGCCTCCGGCGACACCAAAACCGGGGACTACAACGATCTGGGAACCTTCTACTCCAACGAAAACGGTGAGATTGTCCTCGAGCATACCGATCCCGGCTGGTTCAAAATTTCCGAACTGGAAGCGCCCTCGGGCTACTCCATCAAGCAGGCGGACTATGAGTTTTATCTGGCCGCGGGCGAGGTCAAAACCGTCCAGGTGGAGAATATCCCCCTGTCTGCCCTCGTGGTCTATAAATATGACCGGGTCACCGGGGAGCCGGTTGAGGGCGCCATTTTCCAGGTCAAGTACCTGTCCGGCACTTCCGGCACGGGCGGCACCGTCATCGGCACCTACCGCACCCTGAAAAACGGCAGTTTCACGGTAACTGGGTTGCAGGCCGGGGCCTATGTCGTTGAGGTGCGCCCGTAAGAGCGGCTCATTTGCTGCTCGTGGGCGATAGAAATGCCGCTGTGAGCAAGCGGCGAGTAAAAGCATAACGCGGTTCTGTACCGCAACTCGTTGTCCCCCGACTTATCCGAAACGGGAAACCTGACGGGGAGTGTAGCATGTCGGAGTATGCGGGGCGCTTGAGCTTTCCGAGCGTCAGCGCAGAGGGACAAAAATCTGTATATAAGGATGAAAACTGCATTGACTGAATGCCAGCCGGAGGTCGGGTCTAACGTAGTTCCCCGCGTATGAAAGCTAAACCCGCGGGTGCCTTGGCAGTGGTGGTTCCTCTACACACCATTGCGATATGCTCAAGGCAGACCAACCACGGGACAGTGGTAAAACGGCGAACGGCACATCCGAGAATACAGAACGCTCATTTCTATCGTGCTAAACGGGGATTGCCTAAAGCGGAACGCCGCCCATTCGCGGCTATGAGCACCATGAGAAACGCGGCTCTGAATATCCGCCATGGTAACAGAGCTCCCGTAGTAGTCAGAGGACGGGAAAGCCGTCCACAGGGCGAAGGGGAGCAGTTTGTCTGTCAGCACAAAAAGAAGAAAGGTGTGTGAGACATCATGAGAAATCCGATTGCTGTGCTGAAAAGTCTGGAAGAAAAAGCAATCCAAAAGGGATATGTGTTTGAGCGGCTTTACCGCAATCTCTACAATCCCGAGTTCTACCTGCTGGCCTACCAGAATATTGCCAAATCCCAGGGCAGTATGACGGAGGGCACAGATGGAATGACCCTCGATGACATGACGATGGGGCGCATTGAGCGCATCATCGCCAGTCTCAAAGACCATTCGTACCAGCCCAACCCGGCAAGGCGTGAGTACATCCCCAAGAAAAGCAATCCGAGCAAAGCACGCCCGCTGGGAATTCCGTCCACAGACGATAAGCTGGTACAGGAAGTTGTCCGTATGCTTCTGGAAGCAATCTATGAACCCACATTCTCGACCTATTCCCATGGGTTTAGGCCCAAACGCTCCTGCCATACCGCGCTGTCCGAAATCAAAACCACCTTTTCGGGTGTCCAATGGGTGATTGAAGGTGATATCAAGGCTTGCTTCGACAGCTTTGACCACCACGTTCTCATTGATATCCTGCGCCGCCGCATCAAAGACGAGCACTTTATTGCTCTTATGTGGAAGATGCTGAAGGCCGGGTACATGGAACAGTGGACATATCACCGCACCTATTCCGGCACTCCGCAGGGCTCGGGTGTCAGTCCTATCCTCGCCAATATCTACTTGAGCGAATTAGACCGCTACTTGGAAAAATACCAGGAGCAGTTTAGGGTGGGGACGCAGAAACGGAAAGCGAGCAAAGAATACGGGTATGCGCGCCGACAATATGTGGCGCAAAAGACGTTGCTGGGCCAATCCCATACAAAGGACGCGGTTCGAGCTTTCAAAAAAGCCCAGCAAAACTTACTCAATACCCTGTATTATCCTCAAGCTGACCGGGGTTACCAAAGCCTGCACTTCAACCGCTATGCAGATGATTTTGTGGTGGGCATCATCGGCTCCCGCGAGGATGCAGAACGGGTAAAGGCGGATATCCGGGACTTTCTGGCAAGCACTCTAAAACTTACCCTATCTAAAAAAAAGACAAAAATTACTCATTCCAGCGAACTGATTGACTATCTGGGCTACCAGTTCACAGTGCGCAGGAACAGGGACGCGAAACGGGACGAGAGCGGGGTGCTCCGCAGGATGTGGTACGGGAAAGTGGCACTGTATGTGCCCCACGACAAATGGGTTCAGAAGCTGAAAGCGTATCAGGCATTCAAAATCGTAGCGGGCAAGGATGGCAAAGAGCGGTGGAAACCGCTCCACCGAGGGAAACTTATGCACAAAGACGCAATCGCAATCATCAGCCAGTTCAACGCGGAGATACGGGGCCTGTATAACTATTATTCCATGGCGGAAAATGTATCGGTGCTCAATAACTTTGCGTTCATCATGAAGGGGAGCTTCCTCAAAACGCTGGCCGCCAAGGGCAACACCACCTGCAATAAAATTCGCAAGAAATATGAGCAGGATGGGGTAATTTCTATTCCCTATGTGACCAAAAACGGCCCTAAGCGTTGCGAGTTTTATCATGATGGCTTCGCCAAAAAATCTACCCTGCCTTCCTTATCCGCCGATACTCTCCCGCAGCACGTGAAATACGCCAAGCCGAACAGCCTGGCAAGACGGCTGAAAGCTGGCGTCTGCGAGCTGTGCGGAGCGGAAACCAAGGAAATCCATATGCACCACGTGCGGCGGTTGAAGGATTTGAAGGGCAAAGATGAAATGGAGCTGAAAATGATGCAAATGCGGCGCAAATCCATTGCATTGTGTCCAGAGTGCTACGCAAAGACCAAATATGCTGAATAATTCCAGACTTATAGACAAATGGAGAGCCGGATACATCGAGAGGTGTACGTCCGGTTCGGGAGGGGGTATCGCCGAGACCGCTGGGGTTAACCCAGTATGGCGCGGCGGTGCCTACCTTATGAACTGGCCAGCGACAGCGGCCACATCGTGGACGCCGCCCCCCAGACCGCCTATATTTCCGGCAAGCAGCAGGATGTGGTGCAGCTCTATTTCGGCAACAGTCCCAAGTCCAGCCTTTTGATCACGAAGGTGGACGCGAATGACGGCAGCCCGCTCAGTGACGTGGAGTTTTTGGTCACCACTTCGGACGGTGCCGTGGTGGGCAACGCCAACGGGAAGTATGTGACGGATCGCGCGGGAACCATCCTGATCGAAAATTTGGATCCCAATCTGACGCTGGTGGTGAAGGAAACCCGCGCAAAAACGGGCTACATTTTGGATGACGTACCTCAGACCATCAAAACGAAGCCCGGGGAAACGGTGAAGCTGGAATTCAGGAACAAAAAGCAGGGCAATCTCGTGATCCACAAGCTGTCCAGCGCCGACAAGAGCCCCATTGAGGGCGCCCAGTTCAAGATCACCTACGCGGACGGGAAAGTGGTGGACGCGGCGGGCGGCCAGCTCTCCTCCAACGGGCTGTATACCTCCAATAAGGAGGGCCAGATCGTCCTTTCCAACGTCACTGGCACCATCATCTGCACGGAGGTGTCCAGCGCCCCAGGCTACGCCATCGACCCCGAGACCCGCACCCAGACCATCGTCGTCAACCCCGGCGACGACACCCAAAGTCTCTACTTCTACAATACCCCTCTCTGCTCCCTCACCCTCTCGAAGGTGGATTCGGTCACGGGGAAGCCCATCCCCAACACCACCTTCACGGTGAAGTACGCCAGCGGTGAGCTGATCGGACGCTACACCACCGGGAAGGACGGGACGGTCACGGTGTCCGGTCTCCTGCCCGGTTCCACCGTGGTGGTGACGGAATACAAGGTGCCCGACACCCACGTGCTCAACACCACGCCCCAGACCATCACGCTGAAAAGCGGCTCCAACACCGTGACCAGCGGAGCGGTCAGCGGCGGCACAGGCGGCGGCAACAACCTGGATTTTGAGGACGATCCCAAGATGACCCTCACGATCCGCAAGTACATCAAAGGCACCAACCGGGAGCCGTTGGCCGGGGTGTGCTTCAAGGTGACCGAGGGCTCCGGCGCCCCCGTCGGCCCCGGCGACGGCACCTACTACACCAACTCCGCGGGTGAGATCGTGATCGAGGGCCTGGAGCCCGGCATCACCGTGACCGCGCGTGAAATTTCCACGGTGGAGGGGTTCGTGCTGGACGGCGAGCCCAAAACCATCAAAATCAAGGCTGGCGCCCAGGCGCCCGAGCTGATCTTCTGGAACGAAAGGGCCGGTTCCCTCATCATCCAGAAAAAGAGCAGCCTGGACGGCAGCCCGCTGGCCGGGGTGCAGTTCCAACTCACCTATGCGGACGGCTCCTATGTGGATGCGGACAACGGCCACATGAGCAGCAAGGGGCTGTATGAAACGGACTCCTCGGGCGAAATTCGGATCACCGGGATCACAGGCACCGTCATCGCAAAGGAACTCAAGACGCTGCCTGGGTTCACCATCGACCCGGCCACCCAGAGCCAGACGGTTACCATCCGGCCTGACGACTGCCAGACGTTGACCTTTTTCAACACGCCTGTCGGGAATTTCGAGCTGGTCAAGGTGGTGGAGGGGAACGAGCGCCAGCGCATCCCCAACGTGACCTTCGAGATCCGCCGCGCCAGTGACGGCGGGCTGGTGGACACCATCACCACCGGCAGCGATGGCCGCGCCGTCCTCCAGTTGGACGCGGGCAATTACTACGCGGTGGAAACCGAGTGCCCCAAGGAGTTCAAGCTGGATCCCACGCCCCACTATTTCACCATGCGGGACGGCGGCAAGGGCACCACCCTGACGGTGAAAAACAAGGCGTTTGCGGGCATTTTGATCCACAAAACCGATTCTGTCACCGGCAAGGGCATCCAAGGCGTGAGCTTCCTGCTCTATGATGCCGCCAACAACCCCATTGGGCAGTACACCTCCGACGACAGGGGTTACGTCTACATTGAGGGCCTCACCGATGGCGGGCGATACTACCTGCGGGAGCTGGACAATGAGGGGTACGTCCCGGACACCCAGCGCAAGACCGTTTACGTCAACGCGGGCGAAACCACGCTGGTGGAGTGGCAGAACACCCCGATCACAGGTCAGATCCAGATCAAAAAGACCTCCGAGGACTACAATTCCATGAATGGCTGGCCCGCGGGCACTCCCATCCCTGGCACGGAGTTCGAGATCTACCACTACCGCACCGGCAACCTGGTGGACACTGTCCGTACCGATAAAAACGGCGTCGCCGTGTCCAAGCCCCTGCCGCTGGGCCGGTATAAGGTGGTGGAATCCAAGGCGGCGGACTTTTACGGCCTGGACAAGACGCCCATTGAGGCGGAGATCGAGCACGCTGGTCAGATCGTAAAGGTGGCCATGACCAACAAGGCCCTGTCCACCAACGTGTCTATCAAAAAGACCGGCTACGCCGAGGTGATGCCGGGCCAGGACATCCGCTATACCTTCAGCGAGATCGGCAATAACTCCACCACCGCGCTCACCTCCTTCTATTGGAGGGACACGCTGCCCACCCAGGCGGTGCGCCTGAACCGCATTTTCACCGGCACCTACAACGCCCCCGGCAATTACAAGGTGGTGTACAAGACCAACCTGAGCGGTGGCGAGTACCGCACTATGTACGACAACCTGAGTACCGCCAAGAACTACACCCTGGACGCCTCCCCCACAGCGCTGGGGCTGGCCTCCAACGAGTATGTCACGGAGTTTATGATGGTGTTCGGGGTGGTGCCCGCCAACTTCCGGCAGGTGGAGGCCCCCAAGGTGGACTGCAAAGTGCTGACCACGGTGAAGGGCGGCAGCAGCTTCACCAACGCCGCCGATGTGGGCGGCGTCTACAACGGCCAGTGGATCCAGGCGGTGACCCGCTGGACTACCAAGGTCTACGGCAAGCCCCCCAAGCTGCCCACCACCGGCTATTGAGCCCGTCAACCATGGAGGGCCGCCCAAACGGGCGGCCCTCCAAATGATTAGAAGGAGGAAAACAACATGAAAAAGTTCAAGAAATACCTTCGTCCCGTGATCCTGGCCCTGCTCCTGTGCGCCCTGTGCTGCGCCCCGGCCTTCGCCGCCGCCAGCGGCAGCTCCGGGGTGGCCGACGTGGTGGAAAAGACCTGGAAGGACGCCGCAGGCCAGATCAAGACCGTGGTGGACAACGTGGTTTTCCCCGCGCTGGACATGATCCTGGCCATCGCTTTCTTCGGCAAACTGGGCCTCAGCTACTTCGACTACAAAAAGCACGGCCAGTTCGAATGGACGGGTCCGGTGATCCTGTTTGCCTGCCTGGTGTTCGTCCTCACCGCCCCGCTGTACATCTGGACCATCGTGGGGCTGTGATTGGCCATGGAACAGCCTGACTGCACCAAACGGTTCTATTCACCTATCTGGGTGAGCGTTATAGACCAGGAAACCGGGCAGATCCCCGAATGCCTTTATGACAATGCGGTTCAGTATGCGGATGATATTAACCGTGCCCTGCATGAGTTCTTCTCCCATCCTGAACACGATATCATGACAAATTTTACGCTGCCTGGGGCGCCGGAAACCGAAGCCGCACTCAGAGCAAAGATCCACGCAGTCCGCCTGTCCGCAAAAGCAATCGGCTCGTCCCTGTATGCCGAGCTGACGCTGGAACTGACCGGCGATCTCACCGGCGATGAGCTGGACTGCCTGCTCACCCAAATCAAAGACCAGTGCCGGAATGGATTCGGTGAAGATTTTGAGCTGTTAGACATTCTTACGGCGCAGGGCGATGTGGTTGCGGCCCGGTTGGGTCATGACGGGCTTGGCTTTTATCCCGATCAGGTGCCAGCACCGGAGCAGGCTAACCTGCCAGTGCCTGAAATGAACCAAGGGATGTAGCTAATCACAGCCCCGCCAGCCGGAGCAGTCCCTTTTTGAGACAGGTGGTCAGCTCGATGCGCTTCACCTCGTCGATGTCCTCGAAGGCGATCAGCGCCACACTGCCCAGACGGCCCAAAATCTCGCCCTTCCCAAATTGCTTATGCACCACCTCGGTTCCGGCCATGAAGTCCTCCTGCTGCCTCGCCAGCTGGGCCGGGGTGGGGCCGTCCTCATAGGCGGGGCGCTTCGCTCTGGCCTTCTTTGGCTTGGGCTGGGGGTTGAATTGAAAAACGGGCTGGGGTTCTGAAATGGTGACTTCCTTCCCCAGAAGCTGGTCGATGAAGGTTCGGCCCGCTGCCATGGGCTCCCCGAACCGGCTCTCGTAGCACAAGAACTCCAGCTGCTTTTTGGCCCGGGTAGCCCCCACGTAGAACAGCCGCCGTTCCTCCTCTAATGCCGCCCTGCCCTCGTCGTCGTGAGGGAGCGGGTCGGAGGGGAACGTGCCGTCCACCGCGTCGATGAGGATGACACGGTCATACTCCAGCCCTTTGCTGGCGTGGATGGTGGACAGCACAAAGGGACAGCTTGGGTCTGGCTCCATGCCCTCAATGGTGTCCTTCAATTCCTGTAACCGCAGAAGGAACGGCCCCGTGGCCGGGGTTTGGTTGGCCAGAGACAACAGCACGTCCAGCTTGGAGGTGTCCGCCTTCTGTTCCCGCAGATAATCCCCGTAGCCCATAAACTTCACCAGCCGCTGGATAGCGGCAAAGCTGGTGAGCTGGGGAAACTTCGAGTAGTGGGTCTGGAGCGCCCTGATCTTCCCGTACTGCCAGGGCTCCAGCCCCTCGTTGGCCAGCAGGCGGTCAAACACCGACTCGTCCTCAGCCATTCCCCGGAGCATCCCCGCCAGGACGGGCTTTTTGATCTTCAAATCCAGCTTATAGTAAAACCGGAGGAACTTCTCCCAGTTGGCGTCGTCAAAGGCGAACTCCAGCATGTCGGTGATGTCCCGGACGATGGGGCTGGTGAAGAAGAAGCCCTCCCGCTGGCGGCAGGCGTAGGGCACCCCCTCCCGCTCCAACAGATCGATGAGGGGCAGGGCGCTGTCGTTGTTGCGGTAGAGAACCGCCGTCTGCTCCTTGCAGTTCTGGGCCACCTTTAGCAGATAGCGGTACTGACGGTTGTAATCCGCCAGCGGCACCATTTTCACCGGCGCGCCCTGGGGGTTGTCCGTGTGCATATGCTTGGGGCGGCGGCTCTCGTTGCGCTGGATGAAGGCGTCCGCTGCCTCCACAATGGACCTGGTGGAGCGGTAGTTGGTCTCCATCATCAGCACTTTGGCCCCCGGCCAGACCTGTTCAAACTCCAGCAGGGCCTGGGGCCACGCCGCCCGGAAGCCGTAGATACTCTGATCCTCGTCCCCCACCATGAAGATATTGCGGGATTTAGAGGCCAGCAGGCGCAGGATGGCGTGCTGGATTTTGGAGGTGTCCTGGGCCTCGTCCACACAGAGATAGGGCCATCGGCGCTGAAAGTGGGCCAAAATGTCCGGGTACTGCCGGAAGATGCGGTAGGTGAACACCATCTGATCGTCAAAGTCCATCAGGCGGTTTTTGAGCAGAAACGCCTGATAGCCCTTGTAGACTGCCGGAAAATCCATGCCGTCCACCTGGTGGGCCTCCACATCCGCGTCGCTGAACATCATGTTTTTGCAGTAGGTGATGTGGGTGCGGGCCTCCTTGACCTGCTGATCCGGGGGATAGCCGCCCCCGCCCTTGGACAGCAGCTCCCGCACCACAGCGTTCAGGCGGCTTTCATCGTCTGCCAGGGCAAAGGGCTCCGTGCCCTTTTTCCCCGCGTAATAGCGGATCGCCACCGCGCACAGGCCGTTGATGGTGCGGAAAGTGAGCTTGTCCGCGTGTTCCTCCCCGAAAAAGCGGACGAACCGGGCCTTCATGTCCTTTGTGGCGGCGACGGTGTATGTAACGGTGAGGATGTTCTCCGGGCGGATATTTTTGCAGTAGATCATGTAACCCAGGCGGGTGACCAGCACGGTGGTCTTGCCGCTCCCCGGCACCGCCAGGAGCAGAACCGGGCCATTGGTCTGCCGTACCGCCGCCTCCTGTTGGGGGTTGAGCCGGACGTGGTATTGGGTTTTGAACTCGCTGTAGGTCATGGAATCATTCCACCCAGAATACCCGGCCGGCCTTCCGCTCCGCAGCCTTCGGCGCCTCGCCGTCTATATAGCCAATGGCGCAGTGGCCGATGCCTTCCCACTCGCCGCTCACACCAAGGCTGGACAGGAGTTCCTTGTATTTCTCCATCTCAAATTCTTCCTTGGCGCGGTGGATCCAAATACTCCCCAAACCCAGGGCGTGGGCCGCCAACATCATATTGCCCATGACAAGGCTCCCATCATAGATGTGGGTTGGCCAATCTTTCTCAGCCAGGACGATCAAAATAGCCGGGGCGCCATAAAAGGGATCAAAGCCCTCCTCCCATCCACCGATTTTGCAGTTATCAGCGGCAATCTGATCCCGAAGCTCCCGGCTGGTTACCGCAAGGGTGAGCGTGGCCTGTCTGCCCCTGCCGTTGGCGGCATAACGCCCAGCCTCGATGATTGTTTCCAGATCCTCTTTTGCGGGCATATCGGGTTTAAATTTGCGGATGCTCCGCCGCTCCTTCATGGCTGTTAAGATGTCGTTCATGGTCTACTCCTCCTCGTCGATCCGCTCAATTTTGAAGATCACCGGCCTGGTGCCGTCGGAACAGCAGGCGATCATGGTATTCTCCTGTTTCATCCAGCCCCGCATGATGGAGCCGCCCTGCAAGCCGGTGTAAATGTACCGGGAAATCGAATCCCAAAGCTCGGAGCAGTGAGGCATCTTCGGCCCGCCCGCCACGGTATCCGGGTCTGCGCTGGTTTTCACAAGGGTGTTCAAGCCCATATGCCAGAAGTCGTCCCGTTCCTCATCGCGGCAGAAGATAAACTCGTCCCCCACATTGTAGCAGGGGCAGGCCCCGGACTGGGGGACCGCACAGTATGCCGCTTGCAATTCCGGGTACAGCTTTTTGTCGAGCACGGTCAATTTCACTTTATGCTTCAAAACCATTCCCTCCTGTCAGTATTCTGATGGGGCAATTATATCATGGAAAGAAGGGATAAACAATTTTTATTTGGGACTTCGTGGCCTCCACCGTTCTGGACGAGCTGCTGGACTGGGCGTACAGCCAGGCGGTGGGGTTTCTGGGGGCTTTTTTCGCCCTCATGGGCAACATGGGGGTGGAGCTGTTCGACCTGCCCTGGGTGCAGGCCGTGGTGCGGTTTTTTAACCAGCTGGGCTGGGCCCTGTTCGGGGTGAGCCTGGTGGTGGCCTGTTTCGAGTTCGGCATCGAATACTCCTCGGGCCGGGGGAATATCCGCCACACCGCCATCAACTGCCTCAAGGGTTTCCTGGCGGTGAGCCTGTTCTCCGCCGTCCCTGTCCGGCTGTACGCCCTGTCCGTGTCGCTCCAAGCCAGCTTTACCGCGGGCATCACCGGGCTGGGGGATATCGGGTCGCTGGGGCAGAACCTGATCACAAAACTCACCACCCCGGAAGGGCTCATCGCCTCCGGGGTGGATTTCATTTTCGGCGGGCCCGCCTTCAACCCTGTCATGATGCTGTTCTGCGTGATCCTCATGGCCTACGCCGTGCTGAAGGTGTTCTTCGCCAACCTGAAGCGGGGCGGGATCCTGCTCATCCAGATCGCGGTGGGGGCGCTGTATATGTTCAGCGTACCCCGGGGCTACAGCGACGGCTTCACCCAGTGGTGCAAGCAGATCGTGGGCCTGTGCCTGACGGCGTTCCTCCAATCCACCATCCTGGTGGCGGGGCTGATGGTGTTCAGCGACCACGCCCTGCTGGGGCTGGGGCTGATGCTGTCCGCGGGCGAGGTGCCCCGAATCGCGGGGGCCTTCGGGCTGGACACCTCCACCAAGGCCAGCCTCACCTCCGCCGTCCACACCGCCCAGATGGCGGTGAGCACCACCAAGGTCATCGCCCAGGTGGTGGGCAAATGAGTGGTCTACAAATGGGGCCCCCGCGCGAGCCCAGCGAAGTGGGTCGCGTGGGGAGAGGAGGAGCAGCGGAGCGAGTGAATTCCTGTGCTTGCACAGGAATGAACGATACGAAGCTTGCGACGACGATGACCATGGGGAGTTTATTTGATGGGATCGGCGGCTTTCCGCTGGCGGCGGTGCGCAATGGAATCACTCCCGTCTGGGCCAGCGAGATCGAGGCGTTCCCTATCCGCGTGACCCAAAAACACTTCCCCGGCATGATCCATGTGGGGGATATCACCAAGTTGGACGGGGCCAAGCTGCCCCCGGTGGATATTATCTGCGGGGGCAGCCCGTGTCAGGATCTCAGCGTGGCGGGAACCCGTTCCGGTCTCGCGGGGGCCCGTTCCGGCCTGTTTATGGAACAAATCCGCATTGTAAAGGAGATGAGAGCGGCAGATGTACTGCGAGGGAGAACAGCTCGTTTTACTCGACCCAGATTTATGGCGTGGGAGAACGTGCCGGGCGCGTTCAGCTCGGGCTCCCCGAAGGGGGAGGACTTCCGAATCGTCCTCGAGGAGATCTGTAAAATTAGTGGCTATCCCGTTCATGTCCCTCGACCTCACCCCTGGCCATGGCAATTTGCTGGGCGAATCATACTGGGAGATTCTTTCTCCCTGGCTTGGAGGGTCTTGGACGCTCAACACTGGGGTCTCGCCCAGAGAAGGGCGCGCGTGTTCGTTATCGCAGATTTTGGAGGACTCACCGCCCCGAAAATATTATTTATCCCGGAAAGCCTGCCTGGGTATCCTGCGCCGGGCCCGTGAGCGGGGCAAGCCCCTGCCACCCCAACTGGAGGCGGCGCTGAACGCGCAGGCAGGGCTGACCGTGTATGTCACGCCCATTCCGGGCGCCGGACAAGTGACGGCCTTTGCGGCAAATCAGAGGGATGAAGTCCGGGATCTGCACGATGTGGCCGGGGCATTGAGCGCCCAGCCAGGGATGAAACAGCAAACCCTTGTGGCGGGCATTGTGAGCAAAGGGAACGGCGACTGCTTCCTGACCCCGGAGCGGCACACATCCCTCAGCGGGGGCGGCGGACAGGCGGGACAGGGCTATCCCTGCATCCTGACCGCAGACTGCCTGAATCCCTGGGACACCCAGCAGACCCGCATCTTCACGCCGGAAAGCACCGCGCCCACCCTGGCGGGGGCCGATGGCTGCGGCGGGCGGAATCCCGGTGGGCTGGTGTTGGACGGAGATGCCGCAGGGTATGGGGCCTGCCTCACCCCCTGGGACACCCAGCAGGCCCGGATCACCGCGCCGGAGGGCGTATCCCCCACCATCAACAGCGGCGAGGCCAAACCGGGCGGGCTGGTCTTTGCCGCTGGTTTCTGCGCCGGGGCGGGGCCGTCTGCCGGGAGCATAGGCTACCACGAGGAGCTGGCCCCCACTCTGAAAGCAGCCGCCAGCGGAAATATGATGCCGTCCGTGCTGTGCCTCAACGACCAGGGCGGGCAGATCATGGAGTGTTCAGAAGATGTGGCAGGCACGCTCCGGGCCCAGGAACACGGGCATCAGCCTCTTGTGTTTGAAAATCATGGAATCGATGCGAGATATACAGGCCCCCACAAAGTTGCGCCCACCCTATCTGCCAGGGCGGGTACAGGCGGGAATAACCTCAGTCTTGTCATGCAGGAGGAGGAACCCGTGTTCTGCATCACCGGCAACGCCATCGACCGCCAGCCGGAAAACGGCGGGAACGGACTCGGCATACAGGAGGATGTCGCCTATACCCTGACCGCTACAGACCACCACGCCGTATTTGCCCGCCAGCGGTGCGACAAGTTCCAAAAGGACGGCGTGGCCTCCACCCAAAGCGCCCACCAGCAGAAGGATGTGACCGACCTCATATACCAGGAAACCGTCGGTGCGCTCACCGCTGGTGACAGCAAAGGGCCCAACTCCCAGTATGTTTCACAGGACAAATTGGTGGTGGAAACTCCGTTGCTTATAAGGCGTCTAACACCAAGGGAGTGCGAACGTCTCCAGGGCTATCCTGACGATTGGACCAATCTGCCCGGTGCGGCGGACTCCCCCAGATACCGTGCGCTCGGCAACAGCGTGGCCATCCCGTGCGTGGAATACCTGATGCATGGGATGGCCCTGGTTTTAAGGGCCGGGTAGTTGTTGATTTCGCTTCGTTTCAGCCGGTATCTTCGTTGGGTATGGTGAATAGCTATTCGGCCCGGTTGCCGGTATACTTGCGTTACAAAAACGGAGAGGAGGACGCCAATATGGCGGAAAATCAAAAAAATCTGTGTGCTATGATCCCGGCAGAACTGCACAGCCGGGTTCGGGCGGCACAGGAGCAGGCCGGGGTGACCCTGAGCGCGTACATCACCGAGCTGCTGACCAACTACTACGAGGGAGTGAGTGAGAAAATGGAAAAAGGGATGCGCACCATGGCCTTTCAGATGCCGGAGGAGATGTTCGTGCGGCTGAAGAAACTGCTGGAGCGGGAGAGCGCCCGCACCGGCAAAAAGGTGAGCCAGAAGGAGTTCGTGCTGGGCCTGATCCAGCGGGCGCTGGACGAGGCGGAGCGGAAGGAGGCGGCCAGTCGTGGCGCTGACCTGGGATAACAGCAGCCGGAAGGATCAGTCCGGCAAAGTGGTCAGCGAGAGCTACCGGGCGCGGCTCCCCCACTGGGGCGAGGCCAGCGTACACCCCCACATCCACCACCCCGGCGAGATGTTCCTGGACTGCCCCGCATTGGGCATCGATATGCATCCCCTGGGGCGGGTCGAGCCACTGGACGCGCTGAATCCCGCGGAGCGGGTGCTGCTGCGGACACTGAAGGAACACGCGGTGTGGTGCTTGGAAGCCATGATGTCCATCGGCGGCGCGGAGGGGTAACGGCTGAACAGAAAACAAGCGGGATGGCCACAGTCCATAGGCTGCGGCCATTCATCTTGCCTTCCGTTTTTTCTGATACAGGGTGGTGAACCGCGCCAGCGCCTGGTCAAAGGCCAGGAACGTCACGTTCCCCAGTACCAGCAGCGCCGCCGTCATAGCCGCTGAGTATTCGGCGAACTCCTCTACCACCGTCTCCAGGCGGAACAGGTGCAGGAGGAGGGTGTACATCGCAAGCATGGCGGCGCTGAACAGCCCGCACTTCACCAGCCAGCGCGCTGTCTTCGGGATGCAATCCAGCCGGGCCCGGATGGCGGGATACCACCCCAGAAAAGCGTAGAGAAACGCGATTTCCTTGTCCGGGCACAGCAGCAGGCCCAGGATGGCCGCCGCTCCGTAGAGGAGCAGCGCGGTTCCCTGCCCGTACTCGCAGACCGCGGGGATCAGGCACACTATGGCCAGTACGGGGCAGGCGAAGGTGGCCAGCGGGATCATCCCGCCCAGGCACAGGATCACCACGGACAGTGCTGCCATCATGCCGCACAGGGCAGCTTTGCGGCTTTGGCGGCGGGCCTGGTCATGCCGTTCCATGGGACATTCAGCCTTTCCGGGGCGGTTTCACGTTCACGTCCGGGCTGACTGGCTCATTGATGGGGCCGTACTTTGCTTCATATTTTTCAATACATCCCCGGATCAGAACCAGGATCTGGCTGTTGGCGGAACGGCCTTCATAGCCCGCTACAACGTGCAGCTTGTTCAGCATCTCCTCATCGATTCGGATCGACAAACTCTTGACAGCCATAAAATAGCCTCCCAATAAACATACTGTATGTTTATATTGCACCCATCATCTGCTATAATGGCTATAGTGTGTCTAATATATATCTAAAATATATCTATTATGAGTGCAGGAGGAAAGGTTATGCGAGTAGCTGTCATCGGCTCGAGAGGGCTTCATGTGGATCATCTGAAAGACTATCTCCCGGAGGGAGTCACTGAAATTGTGTCGGGCGGGGCGAAGGGGATCGATACCTGCGCCAAGGATTACGCCCTGCGGCACGAGTTGAAGCTGACCGAGTTTCTGCCGGAATACGAAAAATACGGCAGGGGCGCGCCCCTGCGGCGGAACATCACCATCATCGAGTACGCCGACCTTGTCCTGGCCTTCTGGGACGGAAAATCCAGAGGGACAAAGTATGTGATCGACAACTGCAAGAAACGAAATATCCCTGTGGCGGTGTACCGATCCGCCGCAGGATCGGAGGCGAATGAATTTCAATGTACATCTACCCCAATAACCTGAAGGCGAAGCCCACCCTGTGGCTGTGGGCACTGCGGGACGTGGCGGTGATCGGCGTGGGCCTGGTTCTGTCCGTTTTGGCCCTGGTGGAACTGGGCCTGGTGCCGCCGCTCATCGCCACGGTGCTGTACGCCTTTCTCAGCATCCGGCTGGAGGATTCCAGCATTCTGGATTTTTTGCGCTATGCCATGTGCTTCCTGTTTTTGAAACAGCAGCATTTTGAATGGAGGATGCAGGCAGATGACTGATTTAGAACTGAAACAATGGCTGGCTGTCACCACGAACAGCAGGTATCAATGGACAGAGGATAAGGTCACCCGGCTCAATGGCCGGGGTGCGCTCTACTATTTCGGCGGAGAGGACGGGATCTATATCCGGATTCAGCCAGAGGGAGAGCTTTCCGTGGGCACTTATGAAGGGGCATTCCCCCATATTGGGGAAGCGTGCTTCACCCGAAAAGCGGTGGTGGCCTGTGATGGCTTTGACCAAGCGTTTCAAAGGGCCATAGAGCTGGGCGGTCTACAGTTTTTGCAGGATATGTTCTCCAGCAAGCCCTATCAGCCGCTGTTTGAAAGTCCCGCATCTTCCGGCATGGAGATGCAAACGATGTAATTAGGAGGCCAACCTCGGTGTGGGGATATTCCCGTGCCCTCAGCACAACCTTGTTCATTGGCTGCAGGGCCATCATCATGCTTTTCCCTTTGGATACGTCGATTCCTACTGCGTTCATAGCTTCCTCCTGTGTGATTGAATATGGCTCCCGCCCCTTTTTCCTCGCCGCTTGTTCAATCTCCTGGTTGACGCGAACGCACCAGTACCGGGGCCCCCGCCGAAGCCCAGCGAAGCGGGTTCGGTGGGGAGAGGAGGGGTAACGGAATGAGCGAGCTTTCACCGTCAGGTGGAAGCGAGTGATATGGCGTTTACCCCGACGAGGTGGTTCTACCTGCGCAAATCGAATGCTGTGAACGAGAGAGACGGCTGACGGACTCCCAAACGGGCGTGTCAGCCCAAGGTGTCAAGTGTCAGGCCATTTACTCCCTCATTCTACAGCTTCAGCTTTGAGACGACAAAAGACACGGCTGGCTGCCGTGCCTTAAACCGTAACTATATTGTAGGAGGTGTCAACTTGAACCGAAAACAGAAAAAAGAGCTGCGGGAGCGCCAGTCCACCCGCCAGCTCATGGGGATTACCCAGCTCACCGATCACGGCGTGAAAACCGCCAGAGGGGAGCTGGTTTTTTTTATGCTCAGACCGGACAACCTGTCCGTGCTGTCTCCCGAGGGGGTGCGGGGCCGGGTCACCGCCCTCACCAACCTGCTCCGGGCCACCCCCGCGGTGCGCTTCCTGGCCATGGACTCCCGGGAGTCCTTCCAGGCCAACCAGGACTTCTACCATCGGCGGCTGGAGGCGGAGCCCCTCCCCGCTGTCCGGGAGCTGCTGCGGCAGGACGCCGCCCACCTGGACGACATCCAGGCCACCACCGCCTCGGCCCGGGAGTTCGCATTGGTCTACCCCGTGGACAAGGACAGCGCCGCCGATCCCCGGCAGACCGAGAAAAGTCTCCGGGATGGGGGCTTCCACGTTCGTCTGGCGGACGCCCAGGACATCAAGCGCATCCTGATGGTGTACTACCAGCGGGACATGGCTACGGAGTCCTTCCCCGATTTTGACGGAGAGGAGGCGGTGTGCCATGGCTAAGAAAGTACAGAAAAAGAAAACGGCGCCCAAGCCCGCCGCCCCGTCCAAGCCCAAGGACTTTCTGGACATGGCGGCCCCTTCGGTGGTGAAGTTCAACACCGACCAGGCCATCATCGGCTGCGGGTACCACACCTTCCTGTCCCTGCGGGGCTATGCCGCATCCACGGAGGAACTTGCCCTGTTGAGCCGCCTGGGGGCCAAGGACGGGGTAAACCTCTCCCTTTACGCCCGGCAGGTCACCGCCGCCGAGGAGAAGCAGATCATCCAAAATGCCAGCAACAAAAACCGTCTGACCCGCTCCAACACCAACGACCTCCAGCAGTCCGTGGCGGCGGAGAGCGATCTCCAGGATGTGGCCGCGCTGGTCACCCAGATGCACCGCAGCCGGGAACCGCTGATCCACTGCGCTGTATTCATCGACATCAGCGCCCCGGATATGGCAAAGCTGTCCACCCTGAAGGACTTTGTCACCGCCGAGCTGGCCCGGTGCAAGCTCACCCCAGACCCCCTGCTGCTGCGCCAGCGGGAGGGCTTCCAGGCCGCCAACCCCGCAGGGTTCAACGCCTTCGGCTCCCAGTTTGAGCGGGTGCTGCCCGCGTCCAGCGTGGCGAACCTGGACTTTTTCAATTACTCCGGCAAGACCGACCCCCGGGGCTTCTATGTGGGCCGGGATCGCTACGGCTCCAATGTCATCGTCGACCTGGACCGCCGCGCCGAGGACAAGACCACCGCCAGCGTCCTGATTTTGGGCAACTCCGGACAGGGCAAGAGCTACCTTCTGAAGCTGCTCCTGTGCAACATCCTGGAGAGCGGTAAGTCCGCCATCTGCCTCGACCCGGAGCATGAGCTGATCGACCTGTGTTCCAACCTGGGCGGGTGCTTCGTGGATCTGATGGACGGGCGGTACCGCATCAACCCGCTGGAACCCAAGGCGTGGAGCGTGGAAAACGAGGAGGATGAAAGCGCCCCCGCAGCTTTTCGCCAGCAGACACTCCTCAGCCAGCACATCTCCTTCCTGAAGGATTTCTTCCGCTCCTACAAGGACTTCACCGACGCCCACATCGACACCATCGAGCTGATGCTGGAGCGGCTGTACGCCAAGTGGGGCCTTGACGATAGTGCCGACTTTGCCACCCTGGCCCCCGGCCAGTTCCCCATCCTCTCCGACCTCTATGACGTGATCGAGGACGCCTACGAGCGGTACGGGGATGAGGCCAGCCCCCTCTACCCGAAGGAGCTGCTCCGGGAAATTCTGCTGGGGCTCCACTCCCTGTGCCGGGGCGCGGAGAGCAAGTTCTTCAACGGCCACACCAACATCACCTCCAGCCGTTTCCTGGTCTTCGGCGTGAAGGGCTTATTGCAGGCAAGCAAAAATGTGAAGGACGCCATGCTGTTTAACGTGCTGTCCTTTCTCAGCGACAAGCTCCTCACCGTGGGCAACACCGTCGCCACTCTGGACGAGCTGTATATCTGGCTGTCCAACGTCACCACCATCGAGTACATCCGAAACACGCTGAAGCGGGTGCGCAAGAAGGAGTCGTCGCTGATCCTGGCGTCGCAAAATCTGGAGGATTTCGATGTGGACGGCATCCGGGAGCTGACCCGCCCCCTGTTCGCCATCCCCACCCACCAGTTCCTGTTCAACGCGGGCAGCGTGGATAAGAAGTTTTATATGGACAACCTCCAGCTGGAGGGTTCCGAGTACGAGCTGATCCGCTACCCTCAGCGGGGGGTGTGCCTGTACAAGTGCGGCAATGAGCGGTACCTGCTGGAGGTTCACGCGCCGGATTATAAGGAAAAGCTGTTCGGGGAGGCGGGCGGACGATGAACGTGGTGGCTTACGGCGGCGGGACGAATTCCACCGCCATGCTGGTGGGGATGTACGAAAGAGGTATCCCTGTTGACCTGATCCTCTTTGCCGATCCCGGAGGGGAGCAGCCCTATACCTATGAATATCTGCCCATCATGGACGACTGGCTGGCCCGCCATGGGATGCCCAGGCTCCAGACCGTCTACTGCACCGACAAAAACGGGGAGCGGTTGACGCTGGAGCAGGAATGCCTGCGCTCCGGCACCCTGCCTGCCATTGCTTACGGGTACAAGAAATGCTCCCTCAAACACAAAATCGCGCCCCAAGAGAAATTCTGCAACAACTACCCGCCCTGCCGGGAGGTATGGGCCAGAGGGGAAAAGGTGTTCAAATACATCGGTTACGATGTGGATGAAACACGGCGGAAGGAGGGCGCCAGAGAGCATGACGAGGCCGACACCAAGTACACCAAAGTCTATCCGCTGATGGACTGGGGGTGGACGCGGGAGGACTGCGCTGCCGCCATCCTTCGGGCGGGCCTGCCGCTGCCGGGTAAATCCTCCTGTTTTTTCTGCCCCAGCATGAAGAAGAAGGAGATCCGCACCCTGTACCACCGGCGCCGGGATCTCTATGAGCGGGCCATCGCCATTGAGGACGGCGCGAAACCTAACCTGATTACGGTAAAGGGGCTGGGGCGGGACTGGGCGTGGCGGGATTTCGTGACGGCGGATCTGAACCAGCAGGCCATGTGCTGGATGTTCCCCGAGGACGATCTGCCCTGCAACTGCCATGACGGTGGGTGAGAAAGGAGAAAACTGCAAGATGGAAATCATTGAATTTGACCGTTGGAAGCCCTCCGCAGACGATCCCCGGAAGCTGGAGTACGATGGCCAGCGCACGGCGGAAGATGTGTTTGAACAGCTGAAATTCCGGCTGGATGGCCAGGGCTATTTGCCCGATGAATACTTTGAACTGCGCTCTGAGTGGGAGAATGGCCGGGAGATTCCCCGTGACGCAGATCTGTTCTGCACCGTGGACTATGGCGAGAGTGAGGGCGTGTACGTGGATGTCTACCTCAAGTGGTACGACGAGAAGCAGAAAAAGGGCGTCACTGAGAGCTTCATCGTGGGCAAGACCCTGGGCGAGAACGGGAACGACCTGGACAGGATGTTCCTCACCGCCTCCGCTATTACCAAGGCCGTCCACGGCGACCATGCCACCCACGCCCGGTACATACAGATCGGCGGTGTGGAGGAGGACACAGGCGGCAGAGTGGTGCATCTCAGCCAGCAGGAGGAAAAAGTGATCATCCAGGCGCTGGTGGAGCAGCGGGAGCGGCAGGAGGAGTCCATGGGCCAGACCGAGCAGCTCCTTCGTCGCATGACCGGCAGCATCACCGCCTATATGGACATGGTGGGGCAGAGACCGCTGCACATCAGCGACTACGACAAGACCGTCCTTGCGATCCGGGATGGGGAGCTGCCTACCTTTTTGGAGCTGTACTCCAAGGTGCTGGACGCTCACGCGGGCGATTTGCTGATCGAGGCGGCGGGCCGACCCGGCGCGGTGGGGCGGCAGATGACCCGCGCCCTGCTGGACGACGTGGAGCGGTTCCCGGAACCCGCTTATGCCGCCGCCTGCCGGAATGCCATTGACATCAATGACCCGCAAAAGGTATCCTCCCTGCTGGCAAACGCGGCAGACCGGGTGGCGAAGCTGTCCCCGACTTTCCACGGCGAGATGGCTGTCTATGCCTTTTTAGACCACTGCCATATTGCCAGGGAGATCATCAAGCAGTGTACTAATGAGCAGATCGCCGCCGCGCCGTCCCTCCTTCTGGAGCTGTTCGCCGCAGGGCCGGACTATGAAATACTGTCCACCCTGGTGGAAAAGGGTATCTCCGGGGGCGGCAGCGCGGAAAGGACACTCCATATGCTGACCTACAAGGGCCGGGATAGCTGGATGGCGGAGGATCTTCTGGAGAAGCGGATGTGGGTGGATCCCAACAATTACGGGGCCCTCCACGCCTGCGTGGAAAATGGTGCCGTGGATGTGGCCAAGCTGCTGCTGGACGGCGGGATGGACTTCGATCAGTACCGCCAGCGGTTTCCTGGTAGCGGTAGCCCTGACACCATCCAGGCGCTGGAGGAACACTGGCAGACGATCCAGGAGCAGGCCCAGAAGCTGGAACAGGAGCAGGCCGACGCACCCGGGATGGGAGGTGGCATGGCCCTTGGTTGATCCCGTCCTGGTGGCGAAAGCCGCCGCCACCCTGCTCACCAACGAAAAAGCCAGGAAGGGCGTGGGCTGGGCCATCGCCGCCATCCTCTCCCCCGTCATCGTGGTGGTGGCCCTGCTGTGCGCCCTGGGCTCTGGCGCGGTGAGCCACAACATCTCCGCCGCCCAGTTGTGCTTCCAGGGCGGCGATATTCCCGCAGAGGTGCCCGCCGAATACCGGGTGTGCATTGAGCAGATGCGGGCCAGCTTCGCGGAGCTGGATGAGATCATCGCGGACATCCAATCAAATATGGATGAGGAACACAGCCTCGACCCCATCCGGGTCAAGGCTGTGTTTTTCTCCCTGTATTTCGGCGGCGAGACCCCGCCCTTCGCCCAGTTTGCCCACTGCTTCGCCGCCAGCGAGACCCGCACAGAAACCGTCACAGAAAAAGATGAGAGCGGCAATGATGTGGAGGTGGAGCGCATCTATAACGTGTTCGTTCCCATTGAGGATATGGCTAAGGTGTACGCCAACCTCGCCGCCTCCCTGGGTGTCGAGATCACAGAGGAACAGAAAACCAACGCCGACAGCGTATACAACCTGATCAAGTACGGCTATCCCGCGGCGGGCGGCGGTAGCTTCGATGGCGCGGATGTGCCCTATGTGGGTGCGGACGGCTTCTGCTCCCCGGTGGGGGCGAACTGGCGGAACATTGTAACCTCTGAATTCGGCGGGCGCATCGACCCCATCACTGGCCAGCGGGATGGCCACACCGGCATGGATTTGGCCGTCCCCACCGGGACCCCCGTCCGGGCGGCGCTGCCGGGTACGGTGCGGGTGGCCAAGTACGACTCCAGCTATGGCTACTATGTGACCATCGGGCATGAGAACGGCCTGCTCACCCTGTACGGCCACAACTCCCGCCTGCTGGTGCGGCCCGGCCAGACCGTCCAGGCCGGGGACGTGATCTCCCTGTCCGGCTCCACCGGACGGTCTACCGGGCCCCACCTCCACTTCGAGGTGCGGGTCAACGGGCAGAGGGCGAACCCAAGATACTATTTACCTTGAAGGAGGATGACAATGAAAATCAGAGCTGAAATGGGCCGCCGGCGCGCACCCCTGTGCCCGCCTGAATATCAGGTGGACAGAGTGGCAGAAATCCCCAACACGCAGTTCGCTGCCTTTCTGATGAGTCCGCTGGATCGGTATGACTTCATCAGGAGCAATCAGGTTGAACCCCACCAGGGCACCGGCCATGACCACTGCCTGCTGGTGCTGGGCGAGGGCCGGGCGGACGGCGTGCTGGTACAGTGTGGCGGCGATGGCCGAGCCGCATACTCCGCCTATGTGGCGGGGGCGCGGGACATGGTGCGGGACAGGCTGAACCACGCCGCAGAGTTCATCGTCCGGCAGTGCGCCGAAAACCCGGGCGGCGGAAGCTGGCACGCCTATTTCAACCAACGCCCTGGCCGCGGTGGCTGCAGTGTCAGCTTCGGGGAGCTGGAGGAACGGCTTGGGTTGACCATCCGAGGAGGCAGCGGGTTGGACAGTATGCTCTTGGACGCCCTGCGCCGCAGGCCGGAGGTGTCTGCGGTGGAACTGGACGATGGATGCGTCAGCGTGGTCTGTGATCTGGGTCTCCGCCAGGATAAAGGCGCGCCGGAGGAAAAGGCAGACATTTCGTTTTCGCCGGAGCGCTCGGCGGAACTTTTTGAGAATGCCGTATCTGCGGCGCTTGAGCTTTACCGGGGGGAGGATTGCTATTCCATGCTCCATGGCAGCTTCGGCCTGACCATCCGGGAGATCCGGGAACATGGATACCTCTCGGATCAGGAGCTGTGCGATATTTGCCAGGTTCCCCGGCAGGTGCTGGAGGGCGGCATGAGGGTGAGGGACGTTCTCCAGATGGACGGCGTTTCCGAATCCGCCTCCCTGGCCCACAAGGACTCCACCGTCCTTGTCCCGCTGGAAGATCTGGAAAAGCTGACCGCCAGCGGCCAGGAGGACTTCGCCGCCCTGCTGGACGCCCGGGTGGCCGACATCCGGGTGGATGACGGAGAACCCGAGCTGGTGCTGGAGGGCGTCGAAGCGAAAGAACTGGAGCGGTTTTGCGACGCGCTGGAAGCCCACGAGCAGGCGGAGCAGGCCATGGGCGACATGACGCCATGAAGCAAAAAATCGATTTGGCCCAGGCATCCGAGGGGCTGGCCCTGTATGCCGCACGGCGGTTGGCAGGCTATAGGCAGGGACGCTTTGGCGATGCCTTCTGCCAACCCGAAACGCGCCATGAGTGGATCAGGGATATCACCCAGGGCATGGCGGAGGTGTGCGGACAGGATGCTGCGCCTCTGCTCCGCGCGTTCGGCCAGCGGTTGGATGCGGCCAGTGGTTCATCTAACATAGAGCCGCTCCCCCTAAATAGGCAGAAGTACACCGTCCAGAATCTGCGGCGGTATGTCTCCGCTTTGGGGCGTATGGAGGGCGACCAGCGGGCGCGGATTTTCGCCGTGAAGAAACTGCTGGAGGATGTGGGCGCCTACCTGCCCTGGGACGTGGGCGCCACCGGCGTCTACCCTGCCAGGGAGGAAACGGAGCAGGCGCTCCTGCGGGCGGTGGCTCAGCGGCCCATCCGCTTTACCCGCATCCTGTTGGGCGGCGAGTTGGAGCCGGGCGGCGTGGAATACCTGCCTGGGATGGTCAATGACACGGAAGCCGTGCGGCGCACCCGGGAGTTCCAACGGCTTACGCTGGAATATCCGAAGCGGGAGGAATGGCCCGCGCTGTGCATCGTCTGCATGGGCGGCGGGCGGCAGGCGGAGTCCAATACGATAGACGCAGACGGGCTGGATATGGCGGTGATCCGCGAATACGAACGGGAGTTTATGAAGCGGCCCGAAGTGCGTCCAGTATGGATGCATGAGCTGACCGTCCCCGTCCACGAACAGCTCCGAATGCTGAAATTCGAGCCGGGGAAAGCGCCGGAGGAGATCACCATGCCCAATACGCTGGAGGCGATCCAGACGGCGGTAGGCGGGGACATTGAAGTCGTGGGGCTGGACAGCGGCACCGTCCTGATCTGCAACGAGGAGGGCAAGCTGATGGGACTGTCGGCCAACCGCCAGGTGGGCGGCGATACCATCGCCGGGACGTTCCTGATCGCGGGTTCGGCAGACGGTGAATTCTGCTCCCTGTCCGATGAGGACACGGCCCGCTATGCCCGGGAGTTCGCCCAATCCATTTCAGAGCCGTGCCCGGAAGGGCTGAAGGAAATGACGTTCTACATCATGTAATGAGGAGGAATCAGGAATGAAAAAAGCAACCATCACAGTGGCGTTCGACCAGGATAAGCTGGGCGCGCTGGAGTTTTCGCTGAAAAAGGCGGGCTCCTCCGTGCAGGCGCGGCTGGAGCAGACGCTGGGGCAGCTCTATGAGCAAACCGTCCCCGCGCCGGTGCGGGAGTACCTGGACAGCCGCGCCGCCCCCGCGCCCCGGCCCCGCCGCCCGACCAAGCCCGCGCCCAAGGAGCGGCCCGCCCCATCCGGCGAGGAGGGCGGCGCATGAACTCCCGGGAAGTTGTCGTCTGGCTGGACGAGCGTTGGTATGATGCCCTCTCCCGTCAGCTCAAAAAGAAGGACACCACCGTGGAGGATGAGCTGAACGAGTACCTGGACGCGATGATCGACCAGCTCCCGGAGCAGGTGCGGAAAAAGATCAGCCGGGAGATCTGGGAGGAGGATCAGCGGCAGCGTGGGTCGGCGGAGGCCAACCGCCGCATCTCTGTATTCCGCGTCACCCAGGGCGGCAGGACGGATCATCTGCTGACGCAGAGCGCGGTGTGTGTGGATGCGCTTCACGCCGCTGCGGCGCTGCGCTCCTACATGCTGGCAAAGGGAAACAGCACCCAGCGTTTCGCGGAGCGGCTGCACAGCATGGTGGACATCGCGCCGGAGGTGTTCCAGGACTACGCCGGCGAGCTGATGCGGCGCACCGGGCGGGTGACAGCCGTGCTGGACATCGATCTGGATCGGGGCGAATTCTCTACCCTGGATGCGCTGAACGGCTGGGAGACATACACCATCCGGGACGTGTCCACCGCCGCGTGGCACGCCAACCGAAATGACCGTCTGGGCCGGGAACAGCGGCTGGATATCTTCGCCGGGCGCTTGGAACAGCTGGGAATTGCCCCGCCGGAGCGTCTGACCAGCGAGGGAATTGGCCCCCAGGAACAGCCGGAAGCCACCCCGTTTGAGCAGACTATGTAACCCGCGGCAGGGGGCCGCTTCGCGTCTGCGGGGCGGCCCTCCCGCTGTTCCCACCCTGTCGGCCCCTTTGAGGGCGTTTGCGGCCCTCCTGTTGCCCACGTAGAGTCCCAGCCCTACCGGGGGGATGAAACGCGGTGTTGGCCCGCTGTAGCCGATTGTAGCAAGCGGCCATAATGGGGCCCCCGCAAAGCCGCCCTCTGGCTTTGTGGGGAGAGGAGCCGCAGCGAAGCGAGTGAGCCCTGCCCACAGGGCGGGGCGAAGGATGCGCAGCTTGCGGCGACGAAGGGCAATGCAGGCGGGGCCGCCAGGGCAATCCAGAGGTTCGATTTTTCTGCTGGATAAAAGCGGGTGGTCGCTTTGCGCCCTCCCGCCAGTAAACACCGCCCCGCAACGCGGGTCGGGGATACGGCCTGGGTGGTCGGTTTCCGGTCTTTTTGCTGTGACAGGTGGTCGTGGAACGAAAAAACACGCTGCAAACCGCCAGTACAGCCACATTTCACAGGTGGCTGTGCCAGGTGGTCGCGGTCATTTTTGGAGGTAAACATGGAGAAAAAGAACCAACTCGGCGCGGAAGCGCCGGAGATCAAGACCCGGATCCCACTGTGGCTCTACCCCTCGACACTGGAGGCGGTGGATCGGGCCATGGAGCGGGACAACTGCAAGAGTCGGAGCGAGTTCATTGAGAACGCCATCCGTTTCTACGCCGGATATCTCTCCGGCGAGGACGCGGTGCAGTTCCTGCCCGCCGCGCTGGTGTCGGCGCTGCGGGCAACGGTGGAGAACAGTGAGAGCCGCATTGCCCGTTTGCTGTTCAAGCTTTCCGTAGAAACCAGCATGATGATGCACGTGCTGGCGGCGGGGCTGGAGATCGACGCCAGTCAGCTGGACGCGCTACGCTGGCAGTGCGTCCAGGAGGTGAAAAAAACCAACGGCAGCATCACGTTCAAGGACACGCTGAAGCAGCACGAGGACGAGTGACCGCGCAAAAAAATCAGTGTCCGCCAAGGGGGTGCTATACCCTCTCGGTGAACTGAGGGTGGGTTCATGATGGACTGCCCAGAAGGTATTCTCTCTAAGATTTTTTAATTCAGAAGGATAACACGGGGGTGATCTCACGCCGCGCGTCATTTTCAAGTGCCCGCACATCAAGGGCGGCGGTGGAAAGGCCACCGCCCATCTCGGCAACTACGTCAAGTACGCCGCTACCCGTGACGGCGTAGAGCGTATCGATCCCGGCAAGACCACACTCCTTGCCACGGACAAGCAGGCGCAAATGGTGGCACAGCTCCTCCGGGACTTCCCGTCCAGCCGCGGGCTGTTTGAGTACGAGGACTACCAGGCCGCGCCCACCCGGGAAAACGCTTCGGAGTTCATCATCCGCACCATTGAGGATAACTATGAGGCCATTGCGAAACGGGAGAATTACGTGGACTACATCGCCAACCGTCCCCGTGTTCAGAAGCTGGGGGCGCACGGGCTGTTCACCTCCGGCGATGGTCCGTTGATATTATCCCAGGTCGCGGATGAGGTAGCCCATCACCCTGGCGTAGTGTGGCTACCCATCATATCCCTGCGGCGGGAGGACGCCGCACGGCTGGGCTATGACAACGCCGAACGGTGGCGCAAGCTGCTGTCCGCCCATGCCATGGATATGGCAAAAGCGATGAGGATCCCCTACGAGCAGTTCCGCTGGTACGCGGCCTTCCACGACGAGAGCCACCATCCGCATCTACACATGGTGTGCTACAGTGCGGACGCCAAGTCCGGCTTCCTCACCAAGCGGGGGATCGCGGAGATTAAGTCCATGCTGGCGAAGGAGATTTTTCAGCAAGACCTCTATGCCATCTACCAGCGGCAGACCCAGCGGCGGGATGAACTCACCAAGAATGCCGGGGAAGTCATGGCGCAGCTCGTCACCGAGATGCAGACCGGAACGGTGGAGAACCAGCATATCCAGCAGCTTATGGTGGAGCTGGCCCAGCGTCTCCAGCACTGCTCCGGCAAGAAGCAGTACGGCTATCTGCCGCCAGCGGTGAAGTCACTGGTGGACTGGATCGTGACCGAGCTGGAGAAAGATCCCCGCATCGCCGCCGCTTACGATCTGTGGTACCGGGAGCAGGAGGAAGTGCTGCGGACGTACAAAGATGATCTGCCGCCGCGTGAACCGCTGATCCGGCAAAAGGCGTTCAAGCGAATCAAAAATATCGTCATCGAGGAGGCCATGCGGCTGAGCGATATGTCCCCACCCGATATCACCGATCAGGCCGAGCCTGTGGTTGAGTTGTCTGATGACGAACCTGCGGATAGGCCGTTCGATGATGCAGCTACGGACGCGCCTGCCTATGCTGGGGAGGCTTCTCCCCACGCCCGATGGACGCGCAATTACCGCACCGCCCGTCAGCTCATGCAGGGTGACGAGGACAGTCCTCCAGACTTCGCGGCGGCGTTTGATCTGCTCACCCAGGAGGCTGATGCCGGGAATGCCCTGGCCATGGCAGACCTGGGCAGGATGTACGCCGAGGGCCTGGGTGGGGAACGTGATCCAGAGCTGGCGCAGGAATGGTACGCCAAGGCGCTGGCCGCGTTTTTGGAAGCGGAAAGATCCGTGCCAGATCGCGCCACTGAATACCGCATCGGCAAGCTGTACGCTGCGGGATTTGGCACGGAGCAGGACTATGAGGAGGCCGCCCGATGGCTGGAGAAGTCCGCGGACGCCGGTTACAAATATGCCCAGTACACCCTGGCCGGGCTGTACCGGGATGGCAAAGGTGTAGATCAGGACTATGTGGCGGCACGGGAACTCTACGCCAAGGCGGTCACCTTCCCCTATGCCGCCTACGAGCTGGGCAAGCTGTACCGGGACGGGCTGGGCTGCGAGGCGGACGAAGAACGTGCCGCTCGGTATTTCCGTCAGGCGTTCACCGGGTTTCAGATCATGGCGGGCAGATCCCCGGACGACAGGCTCCAATACCGCATCGGCTGGATGCTCTTCCATGGGGTGGGCACGGAACGGGACGAGGCGGCGGCGCTGCCATGGCTGGAGAAGGCCGTCGAGCGTGGCAACGCGATGGCAAAGTATCAGCTGGGCAAGCTCCTGCTCCTCGGTGCCGAGACAGTGCCCAAGGATGTGGATCGGGCGCTGGAACTGCTCACGGAATGCGCGGAGGACGGGAATCAATTTGCCCAGTACACGTTGGGCAAGGCGTATCTGCTCGGCGGGGACGTCCCCCAGGATCAGGGGCAGGCCGTCCACTGGCTGGGGCTGTCCGCCCAGCAGGGCAATCAGTACGCCCAATATTATCTGAACCGCGTGTACAGCTCCATTTTTTCGTCCGCCGCTTCACTCCTCTACCACATGGGCCGCATCTTCCAGGAACAGCGCCCCCAGCCCGTGGGAGGTGTGCGTGTGGGGGTGGACAGCAAGCTCAAGCGTAAGATCCGGGAGAAAAAGATCGCCATGGGCCACAAGCCGGACGATCACGAGGAGCAGGGACAGACGATGTAAGGGCCACTCATGCCTCGCTGGCCGTGTCCGACGTGCGCAGTACCTTCTCCAGTGGTTTCCCCTTGGCCAGCTCGTCCACCAGCTTGTCCAGATAGCGGGCCTCCCGCATCAGCGGGTCAGCCACTTCCTCCACCCGGACGCCGCACACCACGCCGCGGATCAATACCCGGTCCGGGTTGGGCCTCGGCGCTTGGCGGAAAAAATCGCCGTAGGTGATATCTGACGCCAGCAGGCTGTCCATCTCCGGCTGGGTGTACCCCGTCAACCAGCGGGTTACTGTGTCCACCTCAGCCTTGGCGCGGCCCTTCTTCTCGGCCTTGCTCACCAGCAGGCCGTACACCTTCGCAAAGCTCATCTGAAACACTTTTGCCTCTTCCATCCTACTCACCTTGATCCTGTGTGTGGAGGAACTCTACGGTGGCCTTCTTACCCTGAGAAAAGCCGCTGAAGATAAACCCATGATCCCCCTTCACCTTCACCAACCGGCAGTTCGGATAGGTCTGTGCGGCGCGGCTGGAATAGCCGATATCCACCAGCTTGTCCTTGGTGCCATGGACGATCAGGACGGGCTTTGAGAAGCCGCAGATCTCCCGGAAGGGGTCCAGCCCCTGCGCGTCCAGCGCGTACTTTGCGCCCAGCCGGACGAACAGCGCCCGAAACCGCTCCGGCACATGGTCCGGGTCAAATTTCGCGTTGATCATGTGGCCGCGCCTGGCGTCGTCCGGGATGCACAGGGCGGGATAGTACAGCACCAGCCGCTCCACCTCGCTCTCCCGTTCCGCCGCGGCCAGGGCTGACACCAAGCCGCCCTGGCTGCACCCGGCCAAGGTGATGCGGGCCGGGTCCACATAGTCCAGCCCCTTGACATAGTCCAGCACGTTGAGCAGGTCTGTTTTTTCCGTCAGCACGCTCATGCCCAGGCTGGAGCCGGTACTCTTCCCGCTGCCGGACATACAAAAATCAAAACAAATTGCCGCATAGCCCTCGTCCGCAAAGACGCGGGCGTATTTTTTTGTATCCCGGGTGCAGCTGGCAAAGCCGTGGCTGACGATCACGGCGGGAAGCCTCCCCGCCCGCTGGGGCCGCAGAATGAAACCCCGAAGTTTACAGCCCTGGCTGTCGATCTCGAATGGAATTTTTTCGATTGGAGCCGTCTCAGCGGGATGACCGGCGGACGGCGCTCGGAACTGAACCGTGACTTTTATTTTTGGCAACTCAAACATAGGCCGCTCCCCTTCAGATTGTCAATTTACAGTGACATTATACCGTGGGCGGCCTTCAGATGCAAGAGAAGGAGGCGTCAAAATGCCCTATATCCATTTCACAGAAGAACAAAAGCTCCGGGCTAACGCGGCAAACCTGGTGGAGTTCCTCCGATTCAAAGGGGAACCGCTGATCCGCGAAGGGTCGGAGTATCGTCTGTCCAGCAACCACAGCGTCACCGTCCGGGGCAGCGAGTGGTACGACCATGCCACAGAAAAAGGCGGCGGCCCCGTGACTTTTCTCAAGGAGTTCTACGGCATGAATTATCAGGAGGCGGTGCTGACGCTGCTCAACGAGGACGTGGGCCAGATCTTCCCCCAGGTGAGCGCCCCCCAGGAGAAAGTAAAAAAGCCCTTCGCTCTGCCGCCCGCCAACGAAAACAACAGGCGGGTGTTTGCCTATCTCCTCAAGCACCGCCATCTGGATCGGGACGTGCTGACTACCTTTGTCCGCTCAGGACTGATCTACGAGGACCAAAAGTACCACAACGCCGTCTTCGTGGGCAGGGATGGCGACGGCACCGCCCGCCACGCCCACAAGCGCAGTACCAACAGCCAGGGCAAGACCTTCCGCATGACGGCGGAAGGCAGCGACTTCCGCTATGCCTTTAACTGGCCCGGAACCAGCGGGCATCTGCTGGTGTTCGAGGCACCCATTGATATGCTCTCGCTCATCTCCATCTACCACGACAGCGACTGGGCGAAGCATAGCTATGTGGCCCTGTGCGGCACCTCCTCCCAGCCGCTGCTGGGGATGCTGGAGCGGCACCCCAATATTGAAAACGTCCTCCTGTGCCTGGACAACGATCAGGCGGGGCAGCTTGCCACGCGGCGGCTGGCAGCGGTGGTGCGGGAGCGCGGGCTGACGGTAGATGCGCGGGTACCCGTCAATAAAGATTGGAACGACGATCTGTGCGCCAATTTTCAACAGACGGAGGAGCAGCAATTTGAACAGAAACTATCGTGAAAGGCAGGGTGCGCCATGCCCCAACAGTTTATCATCCTGATCGTCGCCGCGGTGGCCCTGCTGGTCATTGGCGGCGTTTCTTTTTTGTCCGGGCGGGGTTCCTTGGACAGCATCAAATCCAAACCCGTGGGCGACGGCCAGCACGGCACCGCCCGCTGGGCCACACCGCAGGAAATCAGCAAAACCTTCGCCCGCGTCCCTTTCAAACCCACTGAATGGCGGCAAGGGAAAGAACTGCCCCGTGCCCAGGGGCTGGTGCTGGGATCCCAGGGGAAGAAGGGAAAAATCACCGCCCTGGTAGACAGCGACGATATTCACTGCCTGATGATCGGCGCGTCCGGCGTGGGCAAGACGGCCTTTTTCCTCTACCCCAATTTGGAGTACGCCTGCGCCTGCGGGATGAGCTTTCTGGCCCTGGATACCAAGGGAGATTTGGCCCGCAACTACGGGGCCATCGCACAAAACTGCTATGGCTACGCGGTGTCGGTGATCGACCTGCGCAACCCCACCCGCTCGGACGGGTTCAACTTCCTGACGCTGGTGAACCACTACATGGACGAGGCAAACCGGCGCCCGGATGATCTGGCAGCCCGGGCCAGGGCGGAGAAATACGCCAAAATTCTCTCCAAAACCATCATCAGCCCCGATGGGGACAGCGGCAGCTATGGGCAGAACGCCTTTTTCTACGACTCCGCCGAGGGGCTTCTCACCGCCGTGATCTTGCTGCTGGCGGAGTTCTTGCCGCCCAGGGAGATCGACGGCCAGCCCCGAGAGCGCCGCCATATCGTGTCGGTGTTCAAACTGGTACAGGACCTGCTGGAACCCTCCGGCACCAAGGGGAAAAGCTGCTTCCAGGTGCTGATGGGACGCCTGCCCTCGGAGCATAAGGCTCGGTGGTTCGCCGGGGCGGCGCTGAACACCTCGGAGCAGGCCATGGCGTCGGTGCTGTCCACGGTGTTGTCCCGGCTAAACGCATTTCTGGACACGGAGCTGGAGCAGACCATCTGCTTTGACAGTCCCCTGGACGCCGAAACCTTCGCCAGCCGGAAGTCGGCCATCTTCCTGATCCTCCCCGAGGAGGATCAGACCAAGAATTTCATGGCGGGCCTGATGATCCAGAATTTGGCGCGGGAATTGTTCTCCGTGGCGGACGAAAACGGCGGCAAGCTGAAGAACCGGGTGGTGCTGTTCTGTGACGAGCTGGGCACCATGCCACCCTTCGACATCCTTCCGCTGTTCAGCGCGGGGCGTTCCCGGCGCTTAACCCTGGTGCCCATCATCCAGAGCCTCGCCCAGCTGGAGAAAAACTACGGCAAAGAAGGCTCGGAGATCATCCAGGACAACGTGCAGGATACCATCTTCGGCGGGTTCGCGCCTAACAGCCAGACCGCCGACGTGCTGTCCAAGGCCCTCGGCAGCTACACGGTACAGTCCGGGTACATCAGCCGGAGCAAGGGCGAGGACAGCCGGACGCTCCAGATGGGGGAACGACCCCTGATGACGCCGGACGAGCTGAAGTCCATTCCCAAGGGGGAGTTCGTGGTGATGAAAACCGGGTCGCACCCGATGAAAACCCGGCTGCGATTGTTTTTGGACTGGGGGATCACTTTTGGGGAGCCGTATCAGACGCCGGAGCATGGGCAGCGGAAGGTGTACTACGCTGGACGGCAGGAACTGGAGGAAGCCATCAAGGCACGGTACTGGCTGGCATCGGAAGTGGACGAAAAAGTCCGTCCCCCGCGGGAGGGACGGACTGGGCAGAAAGATGACAGGCACCACCGGCAGGAGAAACAGGAGAGCCAGCCGCTGGCGACGATCCCTGATTCTCTCAAAAAGCAGGATGGGCCGCCCGGGGAAGGAGGGTGATACTTTGGCCTATTACGATTCCATCTACAACGACCAGGAGCTAAGCCACCGGGCCAAGGCGGTGTACATCTACCTGAAAGATCACGCCAACAAAGAGGGAACCTGCTGGCCTGGAATCAAGACTATCGCCGCTGGGGTGAGTTTGTCCCGCTCGACCGTGAAGCGTGCGCTGGACGATTTGGTAAAGGCGGGACTGGTGGAGAAGTCCAGTAGATGGCGGGAGAATGGGAGTTTGTCATCTAACCTATATCAAGTAGCGCGCAACTGAGCAATTTCTTTTCAACGTAATGCCGTACCGCTCAACTTTGTAGTTATCACGCGATAGGCTAACAATCCGATTTTTAAATCCGATTTTGGCTCACCATGAAAGAGGTCAGAACGCATAAAACGTCTTGACCTCTATTGGATTTGTTGTTCACCGTGTAAGATGCTCAATTAATTCTTCTACTGTGTCCTGCATCCCCCGCCGGAACCAAACCTCAATCCAGCCATACAGAAAGAATCCGACATAGGCAGAAGAATAAGCAGCAGACATTTCCTGCTCTGGATTGAAACCGCATAAATCTAAAATGATGTCTTTGAGCAGATAGACCAGCCCTCTTTCGTTCAACAGGCTGTAAAATTCCCGATTAGCCTCGAAATGGGAAAACACAACTTGAACGGTTTCTCTTACGGATAGGTTTGGGGACTTCTTACACTTGTTCACCCAATCCTGAAATAAATGTGCGATATACGCCTTGACAATATCTTCTTTTGTCTGATAATTGCGGTAAAACGATGTCCGACCCACTCCAGCCATGTCGCACAACTCGCTGATAGATATTTCAGCGATGGGCTTTTCTTTCAGCAGCGCCAGCATGGAGCTGGTAAGATGCTCTACCACATAGGCGTTGCGGCTTTCGTTGCTGAACGGTGAAACATTTTTCGCCTTTTGTTTCATTTTTACTGCCTCCATTGACAATTCAATTCCTTGCTGTTACACTTACAACGCTGTTACGATTGTAGCAAAGCATAGCATACAGAGTTGAGCCTGTCAAGGGGGAAATTTGTATTGATGCTGACATAAAAACACTTGCTGATTTTATTGGCAGCAGTATATGAATGCGGTTGAGAAATATCTCGACAAATATATGCCGGTAGGGTGAATGAGAGGTAGTTAATAATGAAAATAATGAAAGTTCTGCTAAAAATTCTAAAGATAATAGGTATCATGATTCTGATTATCATAGCGGTTCTTGTCGCCGTGTATCTCTATGCGGATAACAGGAGGGACATCAAACCCGGATACAATCAGGAGATTGAACCCGGCGGGACGTTGGAGGCAAAGTATCTGGCCGGTGGTGATTTCGAGACAATGAAGTTTACCGCCAAGGCGGAAGATCCCATCAAAAAGTACACCGTCTATTATCCGGCAGAATTGGCATCCACTGACAAGGAATATCCTATGATACTTGTGTTAAATGGAACCGGCGGCAAGGCAACAAAATATGAGGCACAGTTTGACGTATACGCATCGTGGGGCTTTATCGTTGTTGGAAATCAGGATAAGACCACAGGAACCGGCGTGACAGCGGTGGCAACACTGCACTTTATGCTGGAGCAGAACGAAAACCCGGACAGCGTTTTTTACCACAAGATTGACCTGGACAACATCGGCATCACCGGCTTTTCTCAGGGTGGGGCCGGGGTCTTTAATGTGCTTACAAAATACGAGGAAGCCAGTTATTTTAAGGCCGCAACTCCTCTATCTCCTGTCAGCGAATATATGACATCGCTTGCAACTGATTACACATACGATTCCTCCCTGGTGAAAATCCCCATTATGATTTTTGCCGGAACGGAGGGAGAGTTTGAACTTGAAACCGTACTGCCGCTTGTCGAACTGAATAAGCAGTACGACAAAATCACCGTTCCTAAAGTCATGGCTCGTCGTGTGGGTATGATTCACGATCAGATGATGTACGCCGCAGGCGGCTATGTTATCGCATGGTTCCGCTGGCAGCTTATGGGCGATACTGAGGCCGCACAGGTTTTCATCGGAGAAACCCCTGAACTGTTTTCAAATCCGATGTATCAAGATGTGGCTGTTGATCTCGGATAAACGGAGGCCAAATATGAAAAAAGTATTGAAAGTTCTTGGGGTTATATTGGCGGCCATTTTGGTGATTGCTCTGCTGATCTATCTGTTTGTCCTGCAATACCCGAATTTGAAGAAAGACCCGACCATTGGGAAATGGTATCGCGTTACCACCAGCGAGATGAAAACCTCCGAGGGCGGGAAATACCGGGCGTTCTTCAAAAAGGGCAGCGAAAACAAGGTCATGGTATATTTCGCGGGCGGCGGTGTCAGCATCAATGAGGAAACGGCCAGAGATGATACATACAACACCACTGAAATCTTCATTGATATGCTGGCAAATGTCACAATGAATATGGGCGGGCTTGCCTCGGATGTGGAGGGCAGTCCCTTTGAAAACTGGAGCATCATCCTGTTTCCCTATGCGACTGGTGATTTTCATGCAGGAACGGGAGAATTTCACTACATCGACCACGACGGCAAAGAGAAAATTCTCTATCACAACGGCTATGTGAACTACACGCAGACAATGCAAAAGGTACTGGAACTGGCCGGTATCAGTGACCCAGAGGCTGTTGTCGTGACCGGCTACAGCGCCGGAGGGTTTGGGGCGGCACTTCTCGCTGACGACATCTTTACAAATTACTTTCCAACTGCGGAGAGCAAAAATGTCCTGGTGGACGCATCCCTGCTGTTGTATGACGATTGGCACACCGTTGCCACAGATGTCTGGCAAACTCCCAAAGAAATATCAGATAAGCTGACAGGCAGCAACCTTACGCTGGACTGCCTGACTGCCCTGCACGAAAAATATGGGGATGGTGTTCATCTCCTGTTTGACAGTTCTACAAGAGATGGCGATCTGGCAAAGGTGCAAAATTACCTGGACACCGGGGTGATGGATGTTACTGAAAAAGAGGCGGACATCTATCAGCAGATACTGAAAGACACTATTCCGCAGTTCAAGGAAAACGGTGTAAGTCTGTTTATCTGGGACGGTGTGGCCTGGTATGATGATCCGAGAAATATGACGGCGCATACCATTATCGCAACCCCTGCCGTATGGCTACCCTTTGAAGAACAGGAACAGTCTGTTGCCGGGTGGCTTGCCGATGCAGTAAACGGCGATTTGAAAGATTACGGTCTTGACTTGGTAAATAAGGAATATTAAAACCGCTATGCACTGTATGAGCGTTGATTTTCTTAAAAAATGCGTCTCACGGTGAGTAATGTCATTAAGTTAGAGGCATGAAGGGAATAAAATTGAAAGAAGCAAAAAAGGCTTGACAAATTGGAAAAAATGTGCGGCAAAGCCCTGAAAAGTGAACTTGCTTTTCAGGAGGGAGCCGCACATGAAATACACACCAGTCATATTGCGGGAGATACTACGTTCCCAAATCCGGAAACTGGGGGAGACACCGGAGCAGTTTGTCCGGCGGCCCGGACGGGACTTCACCCGGCCCCGGACACTGAGTTTTGAGACGGTGATATCCCTGCTGCTCACCATGAGCGAAAACAGCATTGGAAAGGCTTTGATGGAGCGTTTCAAAAGCAGGGCAAACACACCGTCTGCCTCGGCGTTTGTCCAGCAGCGGGAGAAACTGCTGCCCGCGGCGATGGAGACGCTTTTTCAGCGGTTTACCGCCTGCCTGCGCCCTGCCGGACGTTTTCAGGGATACCGTCTGTTGGCGGCGGACGGATCCGACCTGAAATCCGGCGCGTATCCCGGGGATCCCGCCTCCTACCGGGCTGGGACAGAGCGTCAGCACGGGTGGAATCTTTGGCATCTGAATGCGCTTTATGATTTACAAAATGGTATTTATACCGACGTAATTGTCCAAAAAGAACACGAAAAGGACGAGAAGGCGGCCTTATGCGCCATGATGGATCGCTCGGCCCTTTCCGGCCCGGTTATCCTTTTGGCGGATCGGGGGTATGAGGCCTGCAATAACCTGGCTCATCTGGAGAGAAAGGGTTGGAACTACCTCATCCGTCTCCGGGACAAAAACCGGGCCGTCGCCTATGGCCTGAAGCTCCCTGACACAGCGCAGTTCGATATTCCTGTCCAGATCACTCTGGGCCGGCAGACAGCGCGGCAGCTGGAGCAGCAGGGGCTTGTGGTTCCAGACTCCTATTACCGCGTCCCGCCCCAGATGACCTTCGATGATTTAAAACTGGAAAGTGCCGCTTTTGCTGTTCTTTCTTTCCGAATCGTTCGGATTGAAATAGAAAACGGCCATACGGAACTCCTCATTACCAACCTGGATCCGAAGCGTTTCCCGTCCGCCGCCTTGAAGCGCCTCTACGCCATGCGTTGGGGGATCGAGACTTCCTTCCGCAGTCTGAAATACGCTGTTGGCCTCATCCATCTTCATGCGAAGAAGCCCGACCTCGTCCTCCAGGAGATCTTCGCCAGTTTTCTTATCTTCAACTTCACCCAAGCGTCCATCTGGGCGGTAGATACCGCCCAAGGAGCATCCAAGTATCAATGCCGCGTTAATTTCTCTGACGCTGTTTTTGCCTGCTGCGCGTTCCTCAGAGAGCCAACCTACGATCCGATCCCGCTCCTCCGGCGAAAACTGCTTCCAGTCCGCCCTGGCCGAACCGCCCCAAGACCCAAAATCACGGGTAACCGCATTTCCTCCTGCTACGTCTCTGCTCGCTAAACCCACCTTTACACTCTTTTTCAGGCGGAGCCCCCTCCGTCTGGTTTTGCTGTCTATTTTCCCCTCGCTCAATTCCTTTTGTCCTTTTTGAGACCTGTTATCCCTTTCGTGAGCCTCCTTGCATACCAACTTAATGACATTACTCACCGTGAGACGCATTTTTTCCGCTTCATCAAGCCCGATATGAACAAGACATTTGAGTAAACAACTTATAAATCATTTGTATAAGGCGTTGAGACAATCTGTATTATCATTTGAGCCATTTCGTCAGGTGTTTCACTAAAACCCCGTGTGACCCATTCATCAAGAAGTCCATACAGACCATGTGCATAAAATTTTTCCCGATAAAGTCTTTGAGTATCCGATTTGCGCTCCATTGTTAGCACTATTCTGTAAAAAGACTCGTGGATTGCTTCTTGGAGGCCCGCCCGATACACAATGTCAAGAATGTGTCTGATAGAATAATTATACTCAAAGAAGTGCTTTGCGTTATTCAAATCGAAGCTATCTCGAACCTTTACATCGTTTAACTCACAATACTGCTCCCACATTTTTATAAATTTGAACGTGATGGCTTCATTCTTTGAACTGAACGCACGAAAATATGTTGCGCGTCCCACGCCCGCTTTTTTCACTATTTCATCAATAGAAATCTTTTCAATCGGTTTCTCTTTAATTAGGACAATGATGGCATCCGCAATACATTCTTTTAAGTAATCAGTTGGCTTTGCTGTCCTCATTCTACCCACCTCTATGATACTTTTTCGCGCAATCGTATCATTTTACGTTTCGCTACACAACACATATTGACACATTAAGACAGGGGCATTAAAATATCTTTTGATACTAAAGTATCTGTACCGACAAAATAGTATCAAACTACCGAAAAATTGTCAAGCAGAGTTTTTGAATGTTCTGTTCGATTTGTCGTGGAGGAGTAGGGATGAAAAAGGTGCTAAAAATCATCGGTATCATTTTATTGATTGTCATAATCTCAATCATTATCCTGCTGATGTACATAGGAAACAAACCTGTTGCTCCGACAGACTATCAGCAGCGTGTGGAAACCGGCGGAGAGATTGAGGCAAAGTATATGGCCAACGGGAGCTTTGAGGTATCTGTTTATGAGGAGCCGGTCTTACAGGTTTTCAAAAAATACGTGATTTACTATCCGGCTGAACTTGAAACATCTGATAAGCAATACCCTGTTATAGTGATCTGCAATGGGAGCGGGACGCCCATTTCCAAATATCCCGCTGTACCAAAACACTATGCGTCCTGGGGCTTTATCGTAATCGGGACAGAAGAAGAAAATGCGTGGAATGGCTTTGGCCCGGAAATGAGTATTAGACACCTGCAAAGGTTGAATGATAATGAGCAGATCGAGGAGGGAAAAGCAAATATCTTTTATCACAAAGTCGATTTTTCCAATGTAGGTATTGTGGGGCACTCCCAGGGTGGCGTTGGCGTACTCAACGCAATCACGGCCCAGGTACACAAAGACATATATAAAGCAGCCGTTTCTCTGTCCCCCACAAACAAAGAATTAGCACACGCCCTTGAGTGGGATTATGATGCCAGCCTTGTGAATGTCCCAATTATGCTGATCTCCGGGGCCGGCGGCGGCGATGATTGGGTTGTAACCGGGGATCAGCTGGAAAATATCTACAATGATATACCTGATAACAAAATCATGCTGCGTAGAAATAACACTGTTCACAATGAAGTCCTTTACTCTCCAGACGGCTATGTAACAGCATGGTTCATGTGGCATTTGCAGGGCGACGAAGAAGCGGCAAAGGCGTTTGCTGGGAATAACGCTGAAATATTGATAAATCCGCTTTACCAGGATCAACGGATAGCCATAAAATGATTTGAACATTTGGAGGGAAGTTTTTTGAAACAGGTATCGTTCAAAACGCAAGGCTATATTTCATTCGCTATCTTGATTTGCGGATTTTTGTCTGCACAAATTTTTAAGATGGGAATTTTTCATAATATAGTGTGGATTTTAGTTGGGCTGCTTTTTGCGGTAAACCCTGTATGGCCTAAATCGTGGGATTGGAGAAATCACGATGAATTGAAGAAAGGCATACGGATTGGAAGTGTACTTGTCATTATAGTGTTTGGATTTTTGATACGTTATGGGGTGTAGTTTAGATGAAAGTAAAAATTATCATGGGAACGGGTGAAAAGGAATTAGAGAAGAAAGTAAACGATTTTATCACCCGGCCCAATATCAAAATAACCGACCTTAAATTTACTGGTGCTGGGTTTGCGGTCTGGCCCGTTTTTTCCGTAATGGTTATATACGATGAAAGCTGATGGTGAAATGATGGAATTTACATTTGAAACAACCTATAATCAAAAGGCCGTAACCGCTATGGCAAAAACGCTGCGGAAAACAATTCGGAAAAAGAGGAGCCGCCGCGCTCACGTTTTGGGCTGGATTGTTATTGCTTTGGCTCTACTGTTCACACTCCCGTTGGGGGAGAACGAATTTACATTTGACATTAGAACGGTTATTACATGGCTTGCGGGAATTATCATTTTGATGGTGCTTCTTTTTGAGGATAGCATCAACGGATACATCGCCAGAAAGAGGATGCTTGCGGGTACAGGACAAGGTACTACCATTTTTCAAGATGAAACTTTTACCACCACGACAGAAATCGGTAAGACAGAATTTATCTACGACAAAATCAATCTGCTCGCCGAAACAGATAGTTACTTTGTGTTTGTGTATGATAAAAGCCATGCACAGGTTTATGACAAGGGCAGGCTGTCTGGCGGTACAGTAGAGGAATTTCGTAAATTCATCGCAGAAAAGACAGGTAAGGAAATTACGAAAATAAAAGCTAAATAGGGGGACGTATCGTGTTCATCTGTCAGAGTGCAGAAATTTAGTGCTTGCTTATGAAAGGGAAAAGGCTGATTTACTTTTTGACTGCCAATTGAAGTGACCCTGTGAAGCAGGGCACGTTTAGACATTAAGCGGCGGCCCTGGAAAAAGCAGGGTCGCCGAATTTTCGCCAAGATTTTATGATATTGTCCCAACATTCCAAGATGACACACTTCACAAAATCCAGTATAATAAGGCCATCATTTATGACGTTTACGTCAACGGGAGGAGTGCGCTATCATGCGAGGGACAAAGACAACCGTCAGCCAGGAGGGCTGGCATACAACAAAAAAAGAACGCCGAAATTACATTATTGGGGATTTGGGACGCACGCTGGAGGGTTACATTATCACAGCATTAATGAGTACCTTCATGATTTTTCAGGGGATTAACATGACGGCCGTAGCTGGTGCCATGCTGGTTGTCAAAATCATTGACGCCCTGGATGACGTGATCTTCGGCTACTTTGTGGATCGTATTCACATTACCAAAATCAAGGCGTTTCAGAAGATAACGGGAGAGGGAAAATATCTCCCGTGGTACCGGCTCACCTTTTTCCTGTTTCCGATCTTTACGGCCCTGTTTTTCTGTATGCCCACAGGTTGGCCTGACGGCGCCAAGATCGTATGGTTCTTTGTGTTCTATTTGATGTATGATTTGACCTACACCTTGGTAGAGGTTCCCATGCAGTCCATGATCGTCACCCTGACCGACAATACGGACGAGCGCAATTCAATCTTACAGGCGAAAACAATCATCAATTCCCTGGCCACAATTATTGCCGGGATGCTTTGGACCGTTGCCATCAGTGAGTATGTGGGGATCGGGATCCGTGATGTGGCGTTGGTCTCCTCAGTCGCGTTCTTCTGCATGATGGTACCTCTGTGCAAAGGAGTCAAAGAACACAACACGACATTGGCCAATGTTGATCCGGCGGAGAATGAAAAGTACACGCTGAAAGATATGTGGAACTGCATCAAGACCAACAGATATTTGATGGTTCTGCTCCTCAGCACGGTGATCACGTCCTGCCTGCAAACCGGCAGCGCTGTGGGTCTGCTCGTTTCTTATTATCACTTCGGAAGCAGTCTCGTGATGGCTATCCCCATTCTGATTTCCCTAATCCCGGTGCTGATCGCACAGTCCCAAACCAGGAGGCTGGTCAATCGGTTCGGAAAGCTCCGTGTCTTTATCATCTGCGGCGTCATAGGCGCACTGATCCAAATGGCAATTTACTTTGTCGGACCGATTTTCACCATTTGCTGCGCCCTGTTGGTGATCCAGTCTCCCTTCAGCAACGTCAGCACGGTGGCAAAGAGCTTCTTTATGCCAGACACCATCGAATACACCCGCTACAAGACTGGTAAGGACTGCTCCGGCATCTGCAATGCCCTGTCCTCCTTCGTGACCAAACTGACCTCCAGCGTGTCCGCCTCCCTGGGCCTGTTCATTCTCGGCCTTTCCAACTATATCCCGGTGGCCGGGGAGAGTTTTGAGGATATCCAGGCGGCGGGAGTTGTTCAGCCCCCGGAGGCGTTGAGTGTGATGTGGATCATCTATGCCCTGATCCCCCTGATCGGGACTCTGCTGGGTGTTTTGGTCATGTGGTTTTACAAATTGAAGGATCAGGATGTGGCGTTGATGGCAAAGTGCAACGCTGGAGAGATCTCCCGCGCGGATTGTGAGGCCCAGTTAAGCAAAAAATATTGATGGAGTGACGACCATGGATATCCACGAGATCAGCCGTATCATGAACGCCTATATAGCGAATCGTGAAATGTCTGGCGGCGCACTGCTCGTCCGTAAAAACGGCACCATAGTTTTCGATGAACGGTGGGGATATGCAGACATTGAACGGCAGCGCCCCGTTACCGATGACACCATTTTCCGCATGGCGTCCATGACAAAATGCGTGACCGGCGTGGCTGTCATGAAGCTGATCGAAATGGGACGGCTGGGGTTGGATACCCCCCTTTCCGAATATCTCCCTGCCTTTCGCAATATGCGGGTCTGCGCGGATAAGCGTTATGAGTTTGAGCCGGGGATGTCTATGGCATCCCTGCTGCCCAAGCTGCTGTTCTTCCGCATGGATCGGGTCAAATCCGTACCTGCGCAGCGGGAAATCACGATCCGGGATCTCCTCAGCCATTCCTCCGGACTGCAGCAAGGGGTAGCCGGGATGATGGCCATGCTGAAGCACAGCAAAAAGGACACGCTGGAGCAGCGCGTCCGCGCGTACAGCAGCTATGTTCTGGATTTTCAACCCGGCACGGCAACTGGCTACTCCCCCTGCGCCGCATTTGATATTCTGGGGTATTTGCTGGGTGTCGTGACCGAAAAGCCAGTGGCGCAGACCTATCAGGAGCTTGTCTTCCAGCCACTGGAGATGGACAGTGCCGCCTTTGTGCTGACACCGCAACAAGAACGTCTGCTTGCCAGGACTTACATCAGGAAAAAAGATAAGCTGGTAGATGTCAGCGGAACAAGCAAAGACCTCGAGGGGATTATCCGCACCAAAAAAGGTTCCGGCTATCTGTCGGGCAGCGGCAGCTTGTACTGCACGGTAAAGGATTACGAAAAGCTGGCTCAAATGCTGTGCCGCAATGGCGGCGGCTATCTTAAACCGGAAACGGTACAGCTCATGCACACGGAGGCGCAGAAAAACCATTTGGAGCCGGAACCCGGCTATGTGTGGGGGCTCGGCGTCAAGATCCGACAGAACCCAGAGCGGGGTAAGTCACCCTGCACCGCCGGAACCTATGGCTGGAGTGGGGCTCTGGGGACACACTTCTTTGTCTCGCCAAAGGATGGCTTGGATGCTGTGTTCGCTACACAGCGGGCTGATTTAGGAGGGTCAGGTTCCTATATCAGTCAGAAGGTCGAGGAGCTTGTATTTTCCCTCTGGAGAGGCTGAAATTGCCGCAGGCATATTTGCCTGCGACAATCCGGCTACAAGATATAATCCGTGCTGTTCCGATACTGGATTGGGGTCATGCCGACCCGTTTCTTGAATAGATAAAGAAAGTTGTTGATGTCGTGAACCCCAACTTCGTGCGCGATTTTGTTGGCGGGCAGGGCCGTGGTTTTCAGCAAGAGTTTTGCTTGGTCAATGCGTATCCGAATCAGATAATCGTTGGGGGAAAAACCAGTATAGAACTTGAACTGCTTGGACAGATGATATTTATTCGTCATGGTCAGCCCGGCCAGAATATCCAAGGAAATTGGGTCTTGGTAATGCGTTTCCATATACTTCATTGCCTGCTGGACAAAGCGTGGGACGTCCTGCTTTTGAATGGCAATTTTGGAGGCCGAGATGATCAGATAAATCAGCATCCCATCAATGGCGTGAGAGGCACGCAAATCACGGTGAAGACTGGGAGAGTCATATATCTCCAGAATTTGTTCCAAGTAACGATGGAACCGACCGCTTGCCTCCTCGTGAAATATGAATTGCCCCAATTTGTCGTATTCCTCAGAATAGTGGGCGGCCAACGGACCCTGAATGTGCAGTACGGCAACCGTCCAGTCCTCTGCGGCGAAGTAGTAATGTGGTTTTTGGCAGTCGATCAGGATGCCGTTTCCGGCCTTCAAATCAAACTGTTTTCCATGGTATTCCACATGACCCGTCCCCTGATAAGTATAGAGGATCAAATAGGAATGGAAGTTTTCCCGCCGTGTGTAGGATCCTTTTCCGTAGTGAAAGATGGTAAATGCCTGCATATAAAAGAGGTTTTCTTTCGCATAATCCGTGATGGGAACCGGGCGGAATGCGTCGGCGCTTCCGGTGATGTAAAACTCGGAGTTCGCCAGATTTTCGGGATCATATTTTCCGCTTTTTAAGGTCGCATCGGAAACCTGCCGGGAGGTAATCGGCCGGTCTGTTTCCGTGTGGAGAAAAGAAATCCCTTCAAACATCAGGTTTCACCGCCTTTTTACTGTCTATAAGACCATTATATACTTGCATCCATCGGACTTCAAGGCTGCCACAAGATTTCATACGAGGAGGTTTTCCGCATGGATCTTTCCATGAATATGACCCTGGGTGAGATTATTCGACTGCCCTGCTTCTCACAAATGCAGGGGCAGTTTGTGAGAAGCTGCGGAGGAGATTGGCTGAGGGAAAAGGAAGGGCTTACCCTTTTGACGCTACAGCAGCAGAATCCAACCTGGTTCTGTGAGGATGTCTACTTTGGATTAAACAGGTTAAGGGAAATTTCCCGTATCCGTGATCAGTATGTGTTTCAACTGAGTAGCGGGGCCGGGTTAATTTATCTGCCTGCGGACGAAAAAAGAAACGCAACATTTGCACTGCTGGCGGCCGGCGGAGGTTACGGAGCGGTCTGCACCCTACTGGAGTCTCTTCCGGTTGCTGCCAGATTGAACGAATTGGGAATTGACTGCTTTTGCCTGAACTATCGGACGGCAACGAAAGAAAGCTTTCTCCATGGGCTGATGCCTCGACCTTTGGAGGATATGGCCTCTGCGCTCAGGTTTCTTGACGAAAACAGAAATAGGTTTGGAATACAAATAGAGAATTATATTGCGGGAGGCTTTTCGGCAGGAGGACATTTATGCGCGATGTGGGGCACACCCCATAAAGGTGCGAGAAGCTATGGCCTTCCCAACCCTAAAGCGCTGTTGCTGGCCTATCCGCTGATCAGCCTGGAAAATCTGCAAGGCCCGATGGCTTCTGTGCTCTGTACCGGATTGCTGGGGGAGAATGCCAAATCGGAAGCCATTACCTCCTACTCGGCAAACCGTCATGTTGATGCAGCATATCCCCCGGTCTATCTTTGCCTGAGTGAGGACGATACGACCGTTCCCGCAAAGGACGCAAAGGACATGGAGACCGCGCTGGCTGCGGCAAATGTGCGGTGCCGTGTCGAGCGTGTCTCCTGCGGCGGTCATGGCTTTGGCTTGGGTACCGCTACACCTGCCAGAGGGTGGGTAGAACGTACCATTCATTTTATGGAGGAAAAATAGATGGAAATCTATGCGGTAAAAATCAATGGGCTGAACGACCCTATTGGGTATGACAGCGATATGCTCCTCTGTTCCTGGAAGGTACGGGGTGCCAAAGGAACAAAGCAATCCTGGGCAAAAATACGGGTCTGCCTGGATTCTGAGCTTTCCAACACCGTATGGGAGAAGGAAGGTGATCTGGAGTCTTTGGGCGAAAAGCTCGCGTTTTCGCCGCTTCCCTATACGAGGTACTACTATCAGATCACCGTCCGCACGGATGTCGGGGAGGAGCAGGGAAGCGCGGTCCACTTCTTTGAGACCGCCAGGCTGGGTGAGCCGTGGCAGGCAAGGTGGATCGGCGTGCAAGGTGACAAAACCCATCCCGAATTTTCCAAGTCTTTCAACTGCGAGAAGCCGATTCGCTCCGTTCGGCTCTACATCTGCGGTCTGGGTCTCTTTGAGGCGTCTATCAACGGGCGGAAAGTGGGCAATGACCTACTGGCCCCTTTCATCAACGACTATGAGGAGCACTACCAATATTGTACCTACGATATAACAGAGCTGCTGAACGAGAAAAACGAAATCTCCGTGCTGCTGGGCGATGGCTGGTACCGGGGACACTTCGGCCTGGGAGAACCCACCCACTATGACCGCCCGCTGGCACTGATCGCGGAACTGCGTATCGTGTATGAGGACGGCACGGTCGAAACGCTTTGCACCGATGACTCTTGGCAGTACCGCCGCAGCTTCACGACCCTTTCCGATATCTACAACGGGGAAACGCAGGATCACACCCTCCTACTGGGAGACTGGAAAAGCGCGGCTTTGATTGAAGCACCCGGAGCGCTATGCGCCCGGTATTCCCCTCCGCTGCACGACATGGAAACGCTCACGGTGAAAGAGGTCATCCACACCCCCGCCGGGGAGACCGTCCTGGACTTCGGGCAGAATTCCGCCGGCCATGTGGTCTGCACCCAGGAACTCCCCAGGGGGACGACGATGACTCTGGAGTTTGGAGAAGTCCTCCAGAACGGGAACTTTTATCACGACAATTACCGCAATGCCGAATCCAGATTTACCTATGTGTCGGACGGAACCCCGAGAGTGATCCGGCCCCGCTTTACGTTCTTTGGGTTCCGTTATGTGAAGGTCTGCGGGCTTGACCATGTGGATGCCGCCTGTTTTGAGGGCCGTGCCATCTATTCTGAGATGGATCAGACAGGCTTCATCCATACGGGAAATGAAAAGATCAACCAGCTTTTTTCCAACTCTCTGTGGGGGCTGAAGTCCAATTTCCTGGATATGCCCACTGACTGCCCTCAGCGGGACGAGCGGCTGGGCTGGACCGGGGATGCACAGGTGTTCTGTACCACCGCCGGCTTCCACATGGACACCCGCGCATTTTACCGAAAATTCCTGTGGGACCTGCGGAGCGACCAGAGACGCAACAACGGCGCGGCAGCCATCTACCTGCCCAATGCGTTTCCCGGACTGACTGCCGGGATCTGGAGTGATATTGCGGCCTTCCTGCCTAAAATGCTCTATGACTATTATGGTAGCAAGGACGTGCTTGCCGAATCCTATCCGCTGATGAAGGATTGGGTGGACTACATACACCGGGTGGATCAGGCAAGAGGGCAGAAAAACCTATATGATTTTGGCTTCCAGTTTGGTGATTGGCTGGCTTTGGACGGCGCCACCGAGCAGTCCACCTTTGGCCGCACCGACAACGGCTATGTCTGTTCTATGTACTACTGGGCGTCTACCCATTATGTTGCGGAGGCGGCAAAGGTGCTGGGGCTTCCAGAAGTGACAGAATATGAGGCAAGAGCGGACGCCATTAAGTCGGCAATTCTGGCGGAATACTTCACCCCCACAGGACGGCTGGCCATTGATACGCAGACTGGCTACCTGGTGGCTTTAAAGTTTGGAATATACAAAGAGAAACAGCGGATCATTGACGGCCTCAAGGCCCGGATGAAAAAGGATTTGAATCGGTTAAAGGGCGGCTTTGTGGGTTCAACTATGATGAACTGTGTACTGGCTGAAAACGGCATGGTGGACAAAGCCTACGACTTCCTGTTCTATGAAGGCTTCCCCGGTTGGCTGTACGCGGTGAACCTGGGTGCCACCACCATCTGGGAGCGTTGGAACAGCATCCTGCCGGACGGCTCCATCAGCGGAACAGGCATGAACAGCCTGAACCACTATTCCTACGGCAGTGTAGTAGAGTTTCTGTACCGATACGGCGCGGGAATCACTCCCGCTGCCCCCGGCTTCCGAAAAGCAAGAATTGCACCGCAACCTGAAATTCGTCTTGGGCATATGGAATGCAGCTTTGACAGTGCCAGCGGAAGGTATGTGTCCAACTGGAACATTGAGGAGGACGGCAGCTTGACCTTCCACATTGAAATTCCCTTCGGGTGTGAGGCACAGGTCTGCCTCCCGGAGCAAGAGGATAAGCTACTGACCGCAGGCAGTTACGACTTCCAAATCCGTACCCAGCGTGACTACCGGGCGCTGTATTCCGGTGCCACCCCCTATGAGCGGCTGTTTGCGGACGAGCGTGCCGTAACGCTATTGAAAAAGTATGTGCCGGAGGTATATGATGGAACCGACCGTAGGGACGAGGAGGCCATGAGCAAATGCCTGAACGATTCCAAATACCGGGCGCAGCTCTTCCGTATGCCCACGGAGCAATTTGACCGAGCGATCCGGGAGATAGAAACGATTCGCGGATAGGAGGTGATTTTGTGGAGTGCAGGTTGTTTCATGCAGAACTCGCAAAGGGCGTTTTTCAGATTTCAGATGCTTTACATGGCCCTGACAGCGATGGTCTTTCAAACGCTCCGGGCCAACCGACGCAGAATTCCTATCTGGTGGTCGGAGAAAGAAAGGCGGCTCTGATTGACCTTGCGGTGGATACACCGGAGCTGTATTCCTATGCCTGTTCTCTTGCGGGAACGCCTGTGCAGGTGCTTCTGACCCACGGGCACCCCGACCATGTGTACCATATTGATGCCGTACTCGAAGCATGGCTTCACTCGACCGACCACGCCATGGTGACGGAGGGTATCCCAGGGCTATGTCCCCCGGTCCCAAATGTCAGCCTCCACCCCCTTGAGGACGGTCAGCGTATTGATTTGGGGAATCGTGAACTGAAGGTAATTGCTCTGCCCGGACATACCTTGGGAAGTGTCCTATTTCTGGATGAAAAAACCGGCATTCTTTTCTCTGGGGACACCTGTGCAAGGCGGCTGCTCTATGGACTGACGCCGACCGTGCCGCTCTCTGAGCATTGCCGGCTGCTGGAACAGTTGAGCAAGCGGGATTTCTCCATCATCTATACCGCCCATGACAGATGCGGCTTGCCGAAGGAATACCTGCAAACTATCCTCAACTGCATTCGCACAGAGCTTCCCAAGGCGGAAGAAACGGTCACACTTCCTGTCGTTGGCTCCATGCGGAATCTGCATTGGGGGAATGAGGCCACTCTTTCCTATTTTGACATGGCTATTACGCAGCAATATTTGCCAGAGTTGCAATCCTTGCAGGTGACCCATATGCGGGTACTTCACCGGGAAGACCCCGTTGGGATTGATGAACCCCCGGAGTTTTCCTGGATGCTGTGCAGTCAGGAAAAGAATGTGACCCAGCGGGCGTATCGGATCACTGTCATGGCCGGGGATAAGACGGTCTGGGACAGCGGCTATACCTTGTCCGACCAACAGAGCTACATTCCCTGCGGCGGGAAGAAGTTGGCAAGCAGGACGGGGTACTCCTGGCAGGTGACCGTATGGGATCAGGCGGGAAATGCGGCCTGTGGAGAGGGGCACTTTGAAACGGGACTCCATACCCCAGACGATTGGTGCGCCCGGTGGATCGAAAGCACCTTGGTGCGCCCGGAGATACCCTGCCCACCGTTTTGGCCGCTGAAGTCACCAGTCTCTTTTGAAAAGAGCTTTTTCGTAGACAGTGAGGTTTTCAAAGCGCGGCTCTACGCTACCGCCCACGGGGTTTATCGTGTTTTCCTGAACGACCAACGTCCGGATGACCGGGAGTTTGCCCCGGAACATACCGTGTATGATAAGGTCCTCTATTACCAGACCTACCCGATAGAACCACTGCTGCGGCAGGGGGAGAATACACTTCACTTTACCGTGGCGGACGGCTGGTACTTCTGCCCCCAAACCCGGCAGGAGATATCGGATTTTTCGGAGGAGCCCGCCGTACTGTTCCAACTGGAGATCACATACCGGGACGGGCGGACGCAGCGCATCTGTTCGGATGGCACCGAGGTGTGCTTTTTCGATCCAATCGAGTACGCGGATCTGTATCTGGGGGAAAAGCGGGATGATACTCGCCTGGCCGGAACACCGCAAAAGGTTCGGACACATGATTTCTCCATGGAAAACCTCTGCGCCCAGCCCATGGATCCGGTGCGGCCTGTGACACTCCTTCCGGCGGAAAAGGTTTACCGTTCCCCCAAAGGTGAGTGGATCGTGGATTTTGGTCAGGTACTCTGTGGCAGAGCCCGAATCCGTATCGATGCCCCCAAGGGGCGGGAACTCATCTTTGAATATTTTGAAGTGACTGACCGCGCCGGAAATTACCGCAATACCTTGGTCGCACCTCAAAAGGACATCTATGTTTCCAACGGAACACCGTGCCTCTATGAGGCGGCGTTCACCTTCCACGGTTTTCGGTATCTGCGTGTGACCGGTATGCCGACTGTCCGCGTGGGAGATTTTACAGCGGTGGCCCTTTCAACGGCCAAGGAGGAGCTGGGAGAATTTGAATGCTCCGATCAGCGGCTGAACCGTCTGTACCAAAATATTCGCTGGTCGCAGAGAAACAATATGCTCTCCATCCCAACCGACTGTCCCAGCCGGGAAAAAGGCGGCTTTACCGGGGATATCCAGATTTATGCGAAAACGGCCATGCTCAATGAGGAAATGACACCCTTCCTAAATAGCTGGCTGAAAAACCTGTCGGCGGCACAGGCATCCAATGGCGCTGTACCCATCACCGTACCCGAGACCGCACCATACAGGCGCCTGATGGAAACCAACGCCCGCGACTTCGGGGATGAGCCGCCTGTGGGCGTGGCCGGCTGGTCGGACGCGGCCGTAATCGTCCCCTATACGATGTACCGTATGACCGGGAACCGAAGGATATTGGAGCGGCAGTATGACAGTATGGCCGCGTGGTGCCGGTATATCATCGACACCGCAGAAAAACGCCGGGGCACGCCTGAATTGCCCGAAGAAATCGACCGCTTTTTGTGGAACACAGGGTTCCACTTCGGGGAATGGCTGATTCCCAGTGAAAAGAAGGAACTCTCTCACCGGGAAGCCTGCGAGGGCTCGGCCTTTTACACCGCGCCGATCTTCGGCTATCTCTCCGTGTGCATCATGGCGGAGATTGCGAAGCTCCTTGGGAAAACAGAGGCTGGGTATTATCTGAGCATTGCGGAGAAAATGAAGGATGCCATTCAGAGGGTCCTGATCCGGGGCGGAATACTGGACACCAAAAACATGGGCGCCTATGTGCTGATGATCGCCCTGGAGCTGGTTCCGGAGGACTGTAAGGCGGCATTTGCGGAAAAGCTGGTCTCACTGCTGGAGCGGCACCATGGCTGTTTGGACACCGGCTTTCTGGCCACCCCGTTCCTACTGGACGCCTTTACGAAAATCGGGCGGCGGGATCTGGCGGTATCCCTGCTCTGGCAGACGAAAATGCCCTCTTGGCTATATGAGGTTGAGCAGGGCGCCACCGCCATCTGGGAATCCTGGGACGCCATTCAGCCGGACGCCGAGCCGAATATCACCAGTTACGACCACTACGCCTTTGGTTGCGTGGACACCTGGATTTTTGAGAATGTTGCCGGAGTCCGGGCGCTGGAGCCGGGTTTTCGCCGGATTGAAATCAGCCCGGAGCCAGAGGGCCTGCCGTTGGAGTTCTGCCGCAGAAGCTTTCGATGCGAGTATGGAACGATCCGAATCTTCTGGGATCGGGCAAGACTGAAGGTGTCCATCCCCTGCGGTATAACCGCCTTGGTGCGGTGGAGGGGGCAAGAGACCGAAATCGGCAGCGGCGATTATGTATTTGAAGAATACACACTGAATGGGAGGGGCACTTAACATGAAAGAACGTGACAGCATCCATTTCTTTGATATCTCCTTGCTGACCGAAACCGCCGGGATCCGCCAGCGATGCAACCAAGCCTATGTGCAAAAGGCGCTGGAGGAGCGGTTGCCCGGAGAGACCTTCAAAGTCACTTCGGTACACATCAATGAGACAGGCAATTATCAGGCCAAGCTTAACTGGCTGGTCAAGCTACTCTGGAATAACGGTAAGGTGACCGGCCTGCCACCCTACTGTGAAGTGGTAATCGACCACTGCACTGGTGCGGAATGGGAAAACATTATTGTATGGTCACCCCTGGCGTGGAATGACCGCTTCGCGGGAACGGCGGGTGGCGGCACCTGCACCGGCGGTGTCAACCAAATCACCCAGCCCGACAACGGCCAGCGGGGATGGACACTGCCCTTCGCATTGATCAACGGCTTTACCGCTGCCACCAGTGATGCCGGCAATGAGAAGTACGGCTCCAACTGGGCCGTGGATCAGACCGGCAAGGTGGTCATGGAGCGGATTGAGAACTGGCGTGCCAACGCCACCCATAACATGACTGTGTTCGGCAAAGCCGTGACAGAGATCCTGCACCAGCGACCCATCCGATTTTCCTATATGAACGGCGGCTCCGGCGGCGGACGGCAAAGCATGGTGGAAGCCCAGGAGTTCCCGGAGGACTACGACGGTATCTGGGCAAGCTGCCCTGCCATCAACTGGACCAAGTTCCTGATCGGGGGCTTTTGGCCCATGGCCACAGCAAATGAGCATAAGGCGCCGTTGTGCTATCACAAGCTGACTGCCTTTGCAAAAGCCGTTCAGGACAGTGTGGGCGGGAGCGAGAAATATTATCAGCGAAGCGAACGGGTGGAATTTGACCCCTTCACCCTCGTCGGGCAAAAAACAAAGCAGGGCGTCATCACGCAGGCGGATGCCGCTGTGATCCGGGATATGTGGAACGGGCCGCACCGGGTAAACGGCGAAAAGCTGTGGTACGGTTTCCGTCCGGGCTCCATCCACTGGTGTACAGGCCTGCCGATTTTCTCCATCGCCTTCATTTTGCCGTTCCTGCGGGCTAAACCCTTCACCCTGTGTACGACCTATGCGCGGTGGGTTCTGGGCGACCCAAAGGCCGATTTTCAAGACATCGACGTTGCGGGTTTTGAAAAACTCTTTGACCGAAGCCTTGCGGCGTTCCCCAAGGTGACGGCGGACAACGCCGATCTGACCGCCTTTGCCTCCAACGGCGGCAAGCTGATGATCGACCACGGGCTGGACGATCCGCTGATCCCGGTGGACGGAACCATCGACTATTGTCGGCACATGAGGGAATTGATGGGCGAGGACGCTGTCAATGCCTTCTGCCGGCTGTACCTCGGGCCGGGCGATAACCATGGCAACTGTATTGGCAACGGTCCTGGCATCACAGAGAGCGACGGAATGCGCACCATGATGGACTGGGTGGAAAAAGAGATTGCCCCCAGTACGATACGTGTAGCGCGGCTCAACCGGAAGACGGGTGACCTAATCTGTGAAGGAACACGGGGTCCTGCTGATCTGTCGGAACTGTAATGGATCTATCGACATTTGAATGGGAGTTGTTATCCAATGCAAAAGTGTTTAGCCATCGACATCGGCGCGTCATCGGGCCGACACATCGTGGGCTGGCCCGACGACGGAGAGATTCAAACAAAAGAGGTCTACCGCTTCCCCAACGGGGTAGCGGAGACGGACAGGCATCTGACCTGGGACGTGGACGCCCTGCTGGGGCACGTCAAGGCGGGCATCGACCGGGCGCTGGAGGAGCTTGGGACGCTGGAGAGCTTCTCCATTGACACCTGGGGGTGCGATTACGTCCTGCTGCGCGGCGATGAGGAAGTTCAGCCCTGCTACGCCTACCGGGATGGGCGCACCGAGGCGGTGATCCCTGCCGTCCACAAAAAGGTGCCCTTTGAGGAGCTGTACGCCCGCACCGGCTGCCAGTTCCAGCCCTTCAACACCGTCTATCAGCTCTATGCCGACAAGCTGGTCGGGCGGCTGGAGGGGGTGACGGACTTCCTCATGGTGCCTGAGTACCTGCTGTGGAAGCTCACGGGGGTGAAAGCCAAGGAGTACACCAACGCCACTACCACGGGACTGGTGAACGCCCGGACCGGGGCGTTCGACCTGGAAATCGCGGAACGGCTGGACCTGCCCGCCCATCTGTTTCCCCAGCTCCAGCAGCCGGGGTCGGCAGTGGGGGAGTACCGGGGCGTGAAAGCCGTGCTGTGCGCCACCCACGACACTGGCTCCGCTGTGGAAGGCATCCCCATGGAAGGGGAGCAGTTGTACATTTCGTCTGGCACGTGGTCGCTGCTGGGCGTGAAAACCCCCAAGCCTCTCACCGATGAAAAGGGCATGGCGGCAAATTACTCCAACGAGGGCGGCGTGGGCTACAACCGCTATCAGAAAAACATCATGGGTATGTGGATCGTCAACCGCCTCCGGGACGAGCTGTGCCCCGGCAAACCCTTCCCGGAAATCGTGGTGGAAGCGGAGACCAGCGCCTTTGGCGGCACGGTAGACGCCAAAGCCCCTTGCTTCCTGGCCCCGGACAGCATGAGGGCTGCCTTTGACGGCGCACTGTCTACGAAACCGAAAAGCACAGGGGACTACTTCCGCTGCGCCTACCAGTCGCTGGCCAACAGCTACCGGGACGCCATCCGGGAGCTGGAACAGAACACGGGCAAGAGCTATGAAAAGCTGTATATCGTGGGCGGCGGGGCAAAGAACCAGTTTTTGAACCGCCTGACCGAGGAGGCCACCGGCAAAAAAGTCATCGCCCTGCCCATCGAGGCCACCGCCCTGGGCAATCTGAAAATTCAAATCGAAACGCAGAGGATCATATAACAGGGGGAAAAGTCTATGAGTTATCAAGAAGCAAGAACAAAATACGCCGCCTTTGGGGTGGACACGGACAGGGCCATGGAGGTGCTGAAGGTCATCCCGGTGTCCCTCCACTGCTGGCAGGGGGACGATGTGCGGGGCTTCGACACCGACCCCTCCAAGCCCCTCACCGGCGGTATCCAGGCCACGGGGAACTACCCCGGCCGCGCCCGCACCCCCCAGGAGCTGATGGCCGACCTGGACGTGGCGCTCAAATTGTGCCCAGGGCTCAAGAAGCTGAACCTCCACGCCAGCTACGCCATCTTTGAGGACGGGGAGTGGGCCGACCGAGACAAGCTGGAACCCAAGCACTTCGCCCCCTGGGTCAAGTTCTGCAAGGAGCATGGGCTGGGCTGCGACTTCAACCCCACCTTCTTCTCCCACCCCAAGTGCGACCCGCTGACCCTGAGCAGCCCCAATGAGGAGACAAGGCGCTTTTGGATCGAGCATGGCAAAGCCTGCATCCGCATCTCCCAGTACCTGGCCCAGGAGCTGGGCCAGCCCTGCGTCATGAACATCTGGACGGGGGACGGCTTCAAGGACGTCCCCGGCGACCGCATGGGGCCCCGGGTGCGCTACCGCCAGTCCATCGACGAGATCCTGTCCGAGCCCTACGACTTCAAGCTGGTGAAGCCCTGCATCGAGTCCAAGGTGTTCGGCATTGGGGTGGAGGCGTACACCGCGGGCAGCGCGGAGTTTGCCCTGAGCTACGCCGCCTTCAACCGGGACAAGTGCATCCCCCTGATGGATAACGGCCACTACCACCCCACCGAGGTGGTGAGCGACAAGATCCCCGCCCTGCTGGCCTTCTTCCCGGAGATCGCCCTCCACGTCACCCGTCCCATCCGCTGGGACAGCGACCATGTGGTGCTGTTCGATGACGAGACCCGTGAAATCTGCCGGGAGATTATCCGCTGCGGCGTGGAGCGGGTACACATCGCCCTGGACTACTTCGACGCCTCCATCAACCGCTTGGCGGCCTGGGCCACCGGCTTCCGCAACCTGCAAAAGGCCCTGCTGTCCGCCCTGCTCCAGCCCGTCGCAGATGAGAAAAAGCTCCAGGACGGCGGAAATTTCACCCGGCTGATGGTGCTTCAGGAGGAGCTGAAAACCGCCCCCTTCGGGGAGATTTGGGACGAGTACTGCCGCCGCTGCGGTGTACCCGCAGACGGCCAGTGGCTGCCGCTGGTGGAGCAATATGAGGCTGACGTGCTCAGCAAGAGAGGTTGAGGAAGATGAAAAACATTCTGGAAGCGCCCTTTTTAATCGAGATGGTGCGCACCACGACGAATATGTACCAGCACGGCTGGGACGAGCGCAACGGCGGCAACATCAGCGTCCTGCTGGACAAGGCGGACATGGCGGATTATTTGGACGTGAACAACGTCCTCCGGGACATCCCCACCGGGTTCGAGGCCCCGGCGTTGGATGGAAAGTATTTCCTGGTGACGGGCACGGGCAAGTATTTCAAAAACGTGGAGTACGACCCGGCCTGCAACCTGGGCCTGGTTCATCTCATCGACGGCGGCAAAACCGCCCGGCTCCTGTGGGGCTTCACCGACGGCGGCAAATTCACCTCCGAGTTCCCCGCCCACATGATGAGCCACGCCGCGCGGCTGGCGGTGGATTCGGGCAACCGGGTGGTGATGCACTGCCACCCGGCCAACCTGCTGGCCATGACCTACGTCCACGATCTGGACAGCCGGGCCTTCACCCGCACCCTGTGGCAGATGTGCACCGAGTGCGTCACCGTGTTCCCCGAGGGGGTGAACGTGCTGCCCTGGATGCTGTGCGGCACCACCGAGATCGGCGAGGCCACGGCGGAGCAGATGGGCACCGCCCGGCTGGTGGTGTGGGCTCTCCACGGCATCTACGGCGCGGGCCGCGACCTGGACGAGACCTTCGGCCTCATCGAGACGGCGGAAAAGGCGGCGGAGATCTACATGAAGATCGCTCATCTGCCCCGGGTGAACACCCTCACCGACCAGCAGATGCACCTGCTGGAGCAGCGCTTCCACATCAAGGCCCGGGAGGGCTGGTTGAGCTGAGCCCAATCTTGTTTTCCTATCCGCAACGCGGTCAAATTTTAAGGAGGAATTTATCATGGCTGTCAACCGTTTCGTACTCAACGGCATCTCCTACCACGGCAAGGGCGCCATTCAAGAGATCCCCGGCCTGGTGCAGGCCAAGGGCTTCCAGAAGGCGTTCATCGCCTCCGACCCCGACCTGGTGAAGTTCGGCATCACCAAGAAGGTCACTGACCTGCTGGATCAGAGCAGCATGGCCTATGAGGTCTACTCGGACATCAAGCCCAACCCCACCATCGAGAACGTGAAGTCCGGCGTGGACGCCTACAAAAAGTCCGGCGCGGACTACATGATCACCATTGGCGGCGGCTCCTCCATGGACACCGGCAAGGCCATCGGCATCATCATCAACAACCCGGAGTTTGCCGACGTGCGCTCCCTGGAGGGGGTGGCCCCCACCAAGAACCGCACCGTGTTCACCATCGCCGTCCCCACCACCGCCGGCACCGCCGCAGAGGCCACCATCAACTACGTCATCACTGACGTGGAGAAGAAGCGCAAGTTTGTGTGCGTGGACGTGAACGATATCCCGGACGTGGCCATTGTGGATCCCGACATGATGTCCACCATGCCCAAGGGGCTCACCGCCGCCACCGGCATGGACGCCCTCACCCACGCCATTGAGGGCTACACCACCGCCGCCGCCTGGGAGCTGGCCGACTGCCTGAACCTGGAGGCCATCAAGCTCATCGCCGCCAACCTGCGCAAGGCGGTCAACAACGACCCCGAGGGCCGGGAGGCCATGGCCCTGGGCCAGTTCGTCACCGGCATGGCCTTCTCCAACGTGGGCCTGGGCATCGCCCACTCCATGGCCCACACCCTGGGCGCGGTGTACGACACCCCCCACGGCGTGGCCTGCGCCATGATGCTGCCCATCGTCATGGAGTTCAACCAGGACACCACCGGCGACAAGTTCAAGCACATCGCCGAGGCCATGGGGGTGGACACCACCGGGATGGACCAGGCCGCCTACCGCAAGGCCGCCATCGACGCGGTGCGCCAGCTGTCCGTGGACGTGGGTATCCCCACCAAGCTGGAGGCCATGAAGGAGGAGGACCTGGAGTTCCTGGCCCAGTCCGCCGCCGCCGACGCCTGCGCCCCCGGCAACCCCAGGGCCGCCAGCGTGGAGGATTTCAAGGCGCTGTTCCGCAAGATCATGTAGGATGCCGTTCCCATTGGGGCCCTAACGAGATAAAACATATATGACATAGTGATTTAAGGCCAGACCGGGAAACGTTTGAGACGCTTCCCGGTCTGGCTTAATACTTGATTGCAGAGAGATATATGCTCCGCCAAATAACGTCTTTGCTCAGGGGTATACACCCAAAACCACCGTCGCCCGATAATTCGATTTCATCGAATGGTCATAACAAGTCAATATTTTTTCTTGAAAAAGGGTTGCGAATGACAGGGACGTTTGTAGCCCTTTTTTATTCGACATTTTTCCCCACATTCCGATATGAAGTGCCACCGGGTTGTGAGGAAAGGTGTCGAACCAAATCACCCCATTGCCGGGGCCCTCCGGCTTCTGAAATCAAGCGTTTACCCCAGATTTCAGATGAACAGGAGGCTGTATGCATGGGTTTTAACTACGCAAAAGAAAAAAGACAGTTCGATTTGGAATGGAACCGGCTTCAAAAGGAATATTCGGATGCCGGAATGTCCCTATCTTCTATTGAAGCAATGCGCAGCTTTGATTGGGAAATGTTTCTTTCCCGGCGAACCTATGAAAACCACACGCAAGCCCTGCCCGATACATACTTGAACGGCGAGGTGGAGGGGCAACAGAGCGCACTGTTCAAAAAGTTTTCTTCGCTCACCATCGCTTTTGATGAGGAGGATTTCTCAGGCCGGTACGATTGGCTCTCCTCCATTGGAGATGTAAATCTCTCCCTAAAGTTGAGAAAGCTTTCGGTTCAAGATTTGGAATTACTGACGCTCTTCGTATTTGAGGGCCTCAGTCAAGCAGAAATTGCTCGAAATTGGGGCTGCACACAACAGTCCGTCTCTTGGAGATTGAAAAAAATTAAAAAACTTTTTAAATGACCTTGTAAAAAAGGCCCTCTCGCTGCCTACACAGTGAGGGGGTCTTTTCCTTTCCCCTCTACGCACCTTGAAAAACACCGGGCCAGCCCGGTCACATCCGGCGACTGAAATACGTTCCCTGACGAGCAAGCGACCCTGGAGGGTGCGCCAAGACCCGCCTGTGCGGTTTAATCCGCATCAAAGACGGCCAAATAAGGCGGCGAGCGGTACCCACCCGTCCAGAAACAGCGGACAAGCTGTTTCGCAACGACCTCGTCAGTACATAATGATACTCCTGTCCAGCCATGAAATTTCTAATGGGGGCAGCTCGGAGAGATCCTCGGAGGGGTGAGATTCCCGTGACGCGCAAAGCGCGGCTTCAGTCTGCCGCCCACGCCTGGGGGAGTAGTGTCGAATACAGGCAAGCGAAGGACAGGAATACAACGTCCTTCGGGTATTCTCATGTTTTTGATTTCAGATGCCACGGGGGTCGCCTGTTAATGTCACGGGCGGCCCCCGTTTTTCTGCAATCAAGTGGCAGAAATGATTTACCAAGGAGGGCCTGATATGACCACGCCGAACGTCAACATTGATTTATGTGGTATCCGCAACCTGCTTCGCCTTCTGTCGGGGCACGGGTTTACCGAGCAGGAGCTGAAAAAGATCATTGCCCGAATCGTCAAAACCACGGGCGCGGACATCGTTTTTTGTTAGGTTTCACCGCTCGAATTCCATAGCTATTCGGGCCGGGTTGTGGTACTGTTTGTTGCTGACAGAAGGAGGTGCAGACCATGGGCAGACAGCCGCAGACCAGCGGGAGCCTCGCGCTGGAACAGAAAAATGTCATTGTAATCGAGGCCGCGCCAAGACAGGAGCCGGAGAAGCTCCGTGTGGCGGCGTACTGCCGGGTCAGCTCGGACTCCACCGACCAGCTCAACTCCTTCATGGCCCAGCTCAATTACTACACCACCCTGATCGGCTCCAAGGAGAACTGGACGCTGGCTGACCTCTATGCCGATGAGGGCATCACAGGCACCTCGGCGGAGAAGCGCCCGGATTTCCAGCGCCTCCTGGCGGACTGCCGTCGCGGGCGGGTAGACAAGGTGCTGGTCAAGTCCGTCTCCCGGTTCGCCCGCAACGCCAGGGACTGCCTGAGCACCATCCGGGAGCTGAAGTCCATCGGCGTGGGGGTGTGCTTCGAGGAGCAGCATATCGACACGTCCAACATGAGCGGCGAGCTGCTCACCGCCGTATTTGCCGCCATGGCACAGCGGGAGAGCCAGAACATCTCGGAAAATATGCGCTGGAGCTACCAGGTACGCATGAAGGGCGGCACCTTCCTCCCCGCCGCCGTCCCCTTCGGCTATGTCCTCCGGGACAGGAAAATTGAGATCGACGAGGAGCGGGCGGACATCGTCCGGCAAATCTTCCGGGACTATCTGGCCGGTCAAAGCATGGAGGAGATCGCGTCCCGGCTCAATCGGGAGGGCGTCCTGGTGCGGATCGGTAAGACAGACCGACAGTGGGCCCATACCGCCGTATCTTACATCCTATCCAACGAGCGGTACATCGGGGACTCCCTCTGGCAGAAAACCTACGCCACCGACACCCTCCCCACCCAACAGGTGAAAAACCACGGGGAGCGGGAGCAATATTACGCGGAGGCCACCCACCCGCCCATCATCGACCGAAACACCTTCCAGGCCGTCCAGGAGCTGAAGCGCAGAAGGAGTGAACAGCAGGGTGCCAGACGGCGCCGGAGTTCCCCGCTGAAGGGCATGATCTTCTGTGAGAAATGTGGCGCACCATACCGGGAGAAGGTCGAGAACAGCAAGACCTTCTGGGTCTGCTATAACCATGACCGCGGCAAGGATATCTGCCTTTCCGGGCGGATCCCCGAGGATGAGATCCACGCCGCCTTCCTCCGGGTGTACCACAAGCTCCGCCTCCACGGGGAGCCCATCCTCAAGCAGATGCTTTCAGACCTCCAGTCCGTCCGGGAACGGCGGATGCTCTGGAGTCAGGACATCGTTGCGTTGAACCAAACAATCGCTGACGTATCCGATCAGGGTCGAATGCTGGCCGACATGAACAAGTGCGGCCTGGTCGACCCTGATATTTTTATATCCCAAAGCAATGAGCTGGCCCGCCAGCTCCGAGCCGCAAAACAGGAAAAGGAGCGGCTTCTGGCGGATGGGGACGACGACGCCATCCCCAGGACGCGGGAACTGCTGGAAACGCTGGAAACCCTGCCCGAGTTCCTCCCCGCCTTTGACGGCGAGATCTTCGCCGACCTGGTGGAGCGGATTACGGCGGAGGGTAATGGCCGCCTGCGGTTCCGGCTGAAGAATGGACTGGAATTGACTGAAACCACCGAGAGGAGCGTGCGCTGATGATAAACCGGAAGCTGCCCTTTGGCTACTGCCTGCGCAACGGGCAGGTGCGGGAGGAGGAACAGGAGGCGGAGATAGTGCGGCTGATCTTCCGCCGCTATGCGGATGGAGCCTCTTACGGGAAGCTGGCGGAGGAGTTAAACGCCACCGGCTGCCCTTATGCCCCCGGCAGGCCGTGGAACAAAAACATGGTGGCGCGGATCCTCCAGGACGGCCGCTACCTGGGCAGCGCCGAATATCCCCGGCTTCTCTCGCCGAAGCTGTTCCACCAGGCTCAAAGCGTCAGGCCGGATGTGTCCGGCAGGCTGGAGCGCCCGGAGATCAAAGATATCCGTGTCCTGGCCCGATGCGCCCAATGTGGCGAGCCCATGCGGCGGATGCGCAAAAATTACTGGTACTGCTCCAATTGCATGGATTCTCCCAGTAAAATCAAAGACGAGGCTCTGATCCTGTGCGTGGAGCGGCTCCTCCGCGGCCTCCGGGAGCGTCCCGAGACCATTGCCCCCACCCTTGCCGCTGAGAGCGAGAACAAAAATATCCAAGCGGCCCAGGAGCGCCTGGACGATGAACTGGAGCGGCCCGAGTTCAATGAGGCCGCCGCAAAAGCCCAGGTCATCGCCCTGGCCTCCGCCCGATTCGATGCCCTGGGTTCTGGGGACTACGAAACCATGCGGCTGCGCCATCTCCTGGGCCGCGCAAAGCCGTGCGATGCTCTGGACAGTGAACTTCTCCGCCAGACGGCTTCCGCCGTGCTGATCTACCCCTCCGGGGCTGTCCGCCTGAAGCTCAAGAACAGGCAGATGATAGGAGGATGAACTGTCCCCCTTGTTGGTTTCGCTTGGTTTTGACGGGCTGTCTTTGGTGGATATCGTGATAGCTTTACACTTCAAATCCTGGTATTGTTGTGGCCAGAACCCAGCGAAAACATGGAAGGAGGAACTCAAATGACCGCCACCGCCCCCAGGGTGATCACCATCCCCGCCAACCCCGCGCTGGCCCAGGCCAGGGCCGTCAGGCGGCAGCTCCGGGTAGCCGCCTACTGCCGGGTGTCCACCGACAGCGAGGAACAGCTCACCAGCTACGAGGCCCAGAAGAAGTACTACACCGACAAGATCATGACCAACCCGGCCTGGACCATGGCTGGGATCTTCGCCGATGAGGGGATCACAGGTACCTCTGCCACCAAACGGCCCCAGTTTCTGCGGATGATCCGCCAGTGCAGGCAGAAGAAGATCGACCTGGTGCTGGTGAAGTCCATCTCCCGGTTCGCCCGGAATACGGTGGACTGCCTCAACTATGTGCGCGCCCTGCGGGAATTGGGCATCGCCATCCTGTTCGAGGAGCAGAACATCAACACCCTGGAAACCGATGGGGAGCTGCTGCTCACCCTGCTGGGGGCCGTGGCCCAGGGGGAGAGCGAGTCCATCAGCGAGAACGTCAAATGGGGCAAGCGCCAGGCCATGCGGGAGGGCAAAGCCGCCATCCAGTACAAGCGGCTGTACGCCTTCGAGAAGGGCGAGGACGGCAAGCCCCGGATCATCCCGGAGCAGGCGGAGGTGGTGCGGCAGATCTATGACAGCTTCCTGGGCGGTCACAGCCTGCGCATGATCAAGGACGCCCTGGAAGCAAAGGCCGTCCCCACCGTCACTGGCGGCTCAGAGTGGTCCATCGCCGTCATCCGTGGCATCTTGCAAAACGAGAAATACTGCGGCGACGTCCTCCAGCAAAAGAGCTTCGTGGCCGACTGCATCAGCCACAGGCACGTGCGCAATGTAGGCCAGCTTCCCATGTACCTGACCCAGGATCACCACGAGGGGATCGTCAGCCGGGATACCTTCCACGCGGCCAAGGCGGAGTTCGCCCGCCGCAGCGCCGGACGGGCCCCCAGCCAGAAACAGGCCCCTACCGGGCGCTCCTGCTACAGCGCCAAGTACGCCCTCACTGGGCGGCTGGTGTGCGGCGAGTGCGGCACCCTGTACCGCAGGTGCGTGTGGAGCAAGCGGGGGAAGAAAAAGGCGGTGTGGCGGTGCGCCAGCCGGATCGACTACGGCTCAGCATACTGCCACCAGTCCCCCACCCTCCAGGAAGGCCCCTTGCAGGCCGCCATCCTCGCCGCCCTCAGCTCGGTCATGAGCCAGAAGGACCGGCTGGTGGGGCAGATTGAGGACGCTATGCGCATGGAGCTGGCCCCCATCCCCGGCGAAACCATGAGCCTCGCCGATATCGACCGGCGCCTGGGGGAGCTGGAGCGGGAGTTCAAGACGCTGTTCCAGACCTCCAAGGAGGACGGCGGGTATCTGGGCCACGCCGGCGCCTTCCAGCGGATCACGGAGGAGATGGGGGCGCTGAAGGAGAAAAAAGCCTTTCTCCTGGCCCAACAGGAGGGCAACTCCGCCGCCAGCAGGCGCATCCGGGACGCGGTGGACATTCTGGAGGCGGGCGATCCCCGGTTTACCGAGTGGAACGAGAGCGATATCCGCCAGCTGGTGGACACGGTGGTGGTGCTGTCGGCAGACAGGCTCCGGGTCTGCCTGCGGGGCGGGATGGAGATCGAGCAAACGATAGGAGGGAACGAAATATGATCTTTGCCACAGGCGACTGCCACGGCGATTTCCAGCGGTTCGGCTCCAAGCACTTTCCCCAGCAGAAAGGTATGGGCCGGGATGACTATATCATCATTCTGGGAGACTTCGGCGGGGTATGGAACGGCTCCTCAGAGGAGCGGAAGCGGCTGGACTGGCTGAATGAAAAGCCCTTTACCACCCTGTTCGTCAGCGGGAATCACGAAAACTACTGGATGCTCCGGGATCTCCCCGTGGAGGACTGGCACGGCGGCAGGGTGCAGCGCGTCCGGCCCAACATTCTGCACCTCATGCGAGGCCAGCTCTATGACATCGGGGGGCGCACCTTCTTCTCCATGGGCGGGGCCACCTCCCACGATGTGGAGGACGGCATCCTCGATCAGGACTCCCCGGATTTCCGGACGCGGTACCTCCACCTGCTCCTTGAGGGGCGGCGCAGGTTCCGGATCATCGGCAAGTCCTGGTGGCCGGAGGAGCTGCCCTCCGACGAGGAGTACGCCGCCGCACTGGACGCCTTGGAACGGGCGGGCTGGAAGGCGGACTACATACTGACGCATTGCGCGCCCACCAGCATCGCCCGGCAGATGAACCGGCACTACCAGCCGGACAAGCTGACGGACTTCCTGGAAACGATCAAGAACCGATGCCAGTTCAGCAAATGGTTCTGCGGGCACTACCACGTGAACCAGGTGATTGACGAGCGGTTTGTGATCCAGTGGGAGCAGATATCCAGAATTGACTGCAATTAAATCCAGGTAGAAAGGAAATTTTTATGACGCAAAAAGAATTGGAAGCCGTCCATATTGCTGTCCACGATGCCCTAAGTGCCATCGTAAGCCTGGAAAACGGCGGTTACATACTGAGCAAGCGAAACTTCTCCATCTTCTTTGGAAACCATCTTGAGGACAAGCTGAAAGATGCCCTCAGAATTGTGGAAGCAGAGGAATGTCTCTGCCAAACAGGCTCAGATGAGGAGGTACCCGCAGATCCCTGTATGGGGGCAGAGGATTCTGCCCTTATGCAGGACGCTCCCCAGATACAGTATCCGCAGATGTGACAAGCACCAGGGACAAAAGTGGGCCGGAGCGGGATCACCGTTCCGGCCCTTTTCAGTGTTCCTCATGTTCGGCATCTGCCTTTGTACGATGAACGGTTCCTTTGGGGTGCTGCGGCGGCGCGTAAATGGAGGAAAGCATCAAGGAGCAGTTCCCAGTATTCAGAACATTGTGCCATGTTCCACACGGCACGAACACTCCATCTCCCGCGCCGAGGTGGTGACAAATATCCAGGTTTTCCCTGCAAGATCCCATACGGACAAGAGCCTCTCCGCCTTCCACGCGGATGAACTGATCCGTGTCAGGATGCATTTCCACGCCGATGTCGCCGCAGGCTGGGATGCACATCAGAGTCATTTGCAGATGATGTCCTGTCCAAAGCGCGCTGCGGAAATTATGGTTATGCCGCGCCGCGCACGGAATATTCACAACAAATGGATCGCACCCGTGATCGATCTCACGGCCGTGTTCCATTGGATGATGTGAGTCCATATCATACGCTCCTTTCCAGTTCCAATACAATACTTTATGCAGCTTCACGTGTTCCGGTGAATGGTATGGAAAGGAGGCCCAACGCAAGCTAATTGTTGATCCAGCGTCCGATGCTCCCGGCAATCCTTATAGATAAAACCCCAACAGAATCACCGCGTTCACTACCGGTGCCATCACCGTAGCCGCCGGCAGGCCCCCAGTCCCGTCCCGATCCCGGCCAGCACCGGAGCCAGGATATACCCAAAATACTCCATCATACGAACCCGCTCCTTGCGTTGACTTTTTTCCTATGCTATCATGGAACGGGGAAAATGTCCAGAAAGGGGCGGGTCTGCATGAAGAAAAAGTATATTGCCGCACTGGCGACGGGCGCGGGACTCGGCGCGTGGTGTATCCATCGGGATCAAAAATATCCCGTGCGTCGGGAACTGCGCTTTGCCAACAAGCTGGCGGTTCCTGGCTGGACGCTGAATTTGAAAACCGCTGAGATGGCCAACCGGGCGCTGGACCGGATGGCTCTCACATTGCCCGCTCCACCCAAAAGGGTGGAAAGCTGGGGTACGCAGATTTTTTCAGAGGACGGCACACCTGTCCGGTTGACCCGCTACCGTCCGGAGGGGCTGAACTGGGCCGCGCCCTGCCTGGTCTATTTCCATGGCGGCGGGTTCTGTATGCGGGACGCGGGGTACATCCACCGCTATGCCGCCCGGTATGCGGAAGGGGCGCAATGCGAGGTGGTGTTCGTACACTACCGCACGGCGGATATCGCCCCATTCCCCGCACCGTTTGAGGACTGTTATGCCGCCCTGCGCTGGGTGTGGGAGAACGCCCCAAGACTGCGTCTGGATCGGGCACGAATCGCCGTGGGCGGGGACAGCGCCGGGGGCGCGCTGGCCGCCGCCTGCGCCCTGCGCTCCAGGGATGAGGGCGGGCCGCGGCTGTGCTTTCAGCTGCTGGTTTACCCAGTGACCGACTGCCGGATGAAAACGGACTCCATGCGCAAATACACGGACAGCCCCATGTGGAACGCCGGACTGAATCAAAAAATGTGGGGGCTGTACCTGCGGGATGGGGTTCATGGGATGCCGCAGTACGCGGCCCCCCTGCTGGCCCGCGATTTTTCCAATCTCCCACCTGCCTATGTGGAGACAGAAGAATTTGACTGCCTCCATGACGAGGGGATCGCCTACGCCAAAGCTCTGGAGAAGGCGGGTGTGCAGATTCAGATAGAGGACGTAAAAGGCACCTTTCACGGATTCGATTTTTTTACAGGCAAAGAGATCGCAAAGGTAATGGCGGAAAAGCGGATACAAGCGATTCGGGACGCGTTCCGCCGCTGACAGAAAAAGCCGGTAGAAAGAAGCGCGGGATTGGGTTCCCGCGTTTTTCTCTGTTGGTCTCAAAAATCAGGCGCGCAGCGCCGGAGAGGAGAAGTCTATGAACGTCAGGAAGCCCACCGATTACAGCGCCCTGTTCGCGGCGCTGAATACGCTTATGGCGGCAAAGCTGCCCCAGATGGAGCTGTACCGCGAGATTGGCCGCCTGGTCTGCGGCAGGCCGGAGAAGGGCGCGGCGGTGGCGGCTGCGGAATACCTGCACAGCGCCTATCCCGGCAGTTCCGGCTTCTCTCCCCGGAACCTGCGGCGGATGAGGGACTTTTACCGCACCTATGCGAACAGCCCGGAGGTGCTGCACGAGGCCATGTCCATCGGCTGGACGCAGAACGTGGTCATTCTGGAAGCGGAGCTGACGCTCCAGGACAAGCTGTGGTACATCCGGGCGGTGCGCCGGTTCGGGTGGAGCAAAGTAACGCTGGCGGAGAAGATCACCTCCACCGCCCATCTGGAGATGGCTCTCGACTTGGAAGTGGAAGTGTGTTATACTGAGAAAAACAGTGCCACGGAGTGTGTAAACGATGACAAGGATCCTCTTTGTGTGCCACGGCAACATCTGCCGGAGCCCCATGGCCGAATTCGTGATGAAGGACTTGGTTCGGCAGGCCGGACTGGAATCCCAATTCCATATCGAGTCCGCCGCCACCAGTACGGAGGAGATCGGCAACCCGGTCTATCCCCCGGCCCGGCGCAAGCTGGCCGAACACGGCATCAGCTGCGAGGGCAAGAGGGCGCGGCAGCTCACCAACGGCGACTACGACCAATACGACCTCCTGATCGGGATGGATCGGGCCAATCTGCGAAATATGCACCGCATCTGCGGCGGCGACTTCGCCAGGAAGCTGCATCTGCTGATGGACTATACCGACCACCCCGGCGATGTGGCGGATCCGTGGTACACCGATGACTTCGAAACCACCTGGCGGGATGTGCTGGAGGGTTGTCAAGGGCTGTTGGAGCAACTGCGCTCCAGGGAGGGCAAATGATGTTCGGCAGAAGAAAACGGCAGAACATCAGCCTCTATGACAAAACTGGGAAGATCCCGGTCATCCGCTCCAGCATCTGCACCGGCGAACAGGTGGCGGGGTTCAAGGACATCGTCAGCGGGAAATTTGAGGAGCTGATGCTGATCCGCGGTGAAAAAGACCTTGCCGAGTTCCTCAGCCGGTATCAGGTTGAAGAAAGCGAGATCAAACGGGAGTGGTGAGCGCCATGTGCCGCCGTCTGCTATGCTACGGCGATTCCAATACCTATGGTTACGATCCCCGCTCCTATCTGGGCGGGCGGTACCCGGAATCCGTCCGCTGGACAACCCTGCTAAGGGGATACGGGTGGGACGTTATCAACAGAGGAGAAAATGGCCGCTCTATCCCATGCGGTGATGGTGAAATCAAGGCCGCGGTTCAGTCCCTGTGCCGCGAGAAGGCGGATATCCTGACCGTCATGCTGGGGAGCAACGATCTGCTTCAACCATCCTGTCCGTCTGCCAGAGAATGCGCAGATCGGATGGAGCGGCTCCTGACCGCGCTGCTCCACGCAGACGGCTGGGAAAAGTCCCGTGAGATTCTCCTGATTGCCCCGCCGCCTATGGCGCTGGGCGATTGGGTGCAGGACGAGAAAACCATAGCCGCCTCCCGCCGTCTGGCAGAATGCTATGAGGACACCGCGCGGCTGCTGAATATTGGTTTTGCCGATGCGGGCAGTTGGGGCATCGATCTCGCATATGACGGTGTGCATTTTTCCGAGATGGGCCACCTGGCCTTTGCGGAAGGGATCCATCAGGCGCTGTCGGCGCTCTTTTCAAAGGGCTGTAGTGATGGGGGCTTGGGTTGAGTGATGTGGCAGTTGTGAGCTTACTGCGCCGGGGGTTCTAAAGTGTTCGCCCCTGCCAACGATTGAGCCCCGGAACCCCTGTATTTACAAGGGTTACACCCTACAGGGACACAAAGTGAACCGGGGGGGTAGCAAGACGGTACAGGGTAAAAATCAACAGAGATAGTGGGGTCGTTGATCCTCCTGTCTCTGTTGATTTTTATCCCATTATCTGTCGTATGATACATCCCCCTGCTGATACACCGTTCGAATGATCTCATCGATCTTCACTTTCTCCAGCCCCACTTCTTTGATTGGAGCTGTGCATGAGGGTGCGGGATAGCGGTGGGCCGATAGAAGTCGATGATGAGATGGCGGTAGGGCGCGATCTTGTCGATCAACGCATCCAGCAAACCATCCCCAATCCATCACCGTTTCCGTACCCGCATTTCTGTCTCAATCTGTTCCACAGGGACCTCCCGCCATGATCCCATCGAAATCGATGCTGCGCGATTGTTCCGTCTCGATCCAGCTCAAGATCTGTCCCACCTTCGCCGGGTCCCCCTGGTCCCGTTTGAGCGCGTGAAGGGGCCGCCACCAGAAAGGCCGCAGATACCGGTAGAGCAGCGGCGCGGCCTCCTTCTCCGCCTGTGTAAAATGATAGCTGTTTTTCATCAGTGAAAGATCATCCAAAAAGGATTGGAGGGCCCTTTTGCTGTTCTCCTCCACATAATACATATTGTTTTCCCGCTTGTCCGGGATGTCCTCGTCAAAATTGATCCATAGCTCCCGAAAGAAGACGTTCAGCGCGGTATCTCTGCCGGTGAGGTTAAGATCCAGCACGCCGGCAAAGCGCATATCATGGTCCAGCAAAATGTTGCCTGGGTTCAAATCAGCCTGAAACACAGAGGCAGGGAGCTGACTGTATATCTGCTCTAACGCGCCGCGATTGGCAAGAAAGCGGGACCATATCCGCTGAAACCGCTCGATATATTGGGGCAACTGTCCCTCTATGATCTCCTTGAATTCCAGGGCGCACTCCATGATCTCATCACAGGGGTCGGAGGGGCAGAACCGTTCCAGGATACATAAACCGGAGGGGAAATCCCCGAAATCCAATCCCGCCGAACCCACCTCGCAGAGAAACCGGGGGGCGTCGTTATGGTAAATATACCGTCCGTTTTGCAGGATCACCCTTTCGCCAAACTGCTCTGCCGTTTGGAGCTGCGCCAATTCTTCCGCGTTCACGACGCACGGCCTGCCCTCGTAGCTCACAGTCTCCGCAGCGTTCCCGTGTCTGTCGGCGATGATTTGAGGGCAGTCATAGCCCATCGCTCTGTAGGCCGCCGCGGTTTTTCGCCAGATCTCCACACGGTGGGGCGTCGTAAAATCATTGCACGCGATCTTGATCGCCAGCCCTCGATCTTCCCACTGCGTAAAGACTGTGCGGCGGAAATCATCCTCTCCCCGGCTGGTGTCCTTGCATTCCCATGTGTATGGCGGGTCATCGCGATAGAGCGAACATATCCCGGTAATATCCATCGATCAGGTGCACCTCTTTTCTAATTTAATTGCGCTCTCAGCTCCCGGTGCTCTCGTACTTCCCCATCCCGGCACGGAACACCGCGCAGCTCCCCGCGAACAGGAGCAGCCCCACCGCCAGCGTGATGACCGCCAGCGGCACAGGGATGACGGCATCTCCCATGGCGTACATGATGAGACATTGGACCAGGATGGTAGAGATCACGTTGAACCGGTAGGCCAGTGCCGTCTGTATCCTGATCTTTGAGACAAATAGATAAGTCTTCATTTGATGGGACCTCACCGTTTCTGCCGTATCATTTCTGTGTTGCCAAGTCCGCGTGATTCTGCTATAGTTCGAGTTGCGCGGACGCTCACAGAGGGAGACTTCATAACCTTCGGCGGCGCGGGGAAAGGAGCATAAACCTATGATTTGGAAATATAGATACGGGCGGCCCTTTGAGACGGATGCCGTAGTGGAGCATGTGAAAGAGGCGAAGGGCGATCCGTCCATGGGAACGGTCAGCCTTGAGGATGGTTTCCGCTACCGGTACGAGCTTTCAAAGGACGCCGTGATTTACGGGCTTGGGGAAGCGGTCCGGGGGATCAACAAGCGAGGGCACTGCTATGTGAGCCACGCCTCGGACGACCCGCACCATCTGGAGGGCACCCGGTCCCTGTACGGCGCCCACAATTTCATCGTGGTGGCGGGAAAGGAAAATTTTGGTCTGTTCGTGGACTACCCCGCCAAAGTCGTTTTCGACATCGGATATACGGCGGCGGATGTGCTGGAGATCGCCTGCCAAGAGGCGGACCTGTATCTGTATGTGATCGAGGGGGATACCCCCTATGACGTCGTCAAGCAGTTCCGGAGGATCATCGGGAGGAGCTACATCCCACCCAAATTTGCCTTTGGCTTCGGCCAGAGCCGGTGGGGTTACAAGACTAAAGAAGATTTCCGGCAAGTGGCGGACGGCTATCGGGACGACCATATCCCCATCGACATGATCTATATGGACATCGACTATATGCAGGACTTCAAGGACTTCACCTGGAACGGGGAGGAGTTCCCGGACTTCCCGGCGTTCGTCAGGGAGATGAAGACCCGAAACATCCGGTTGATCCCCATCATCGACGCGGGGGTCAAGGTAGAGAAAGGATATCCGGTCTACGAAGAAGGTGTAGAAAACGGGTATTTCTGCAAACGGGCGGACGTCAGCGACTTCGTGGCGGCGGTCTGGCCGGGAGACACCCATTTCCCCGACGTTCTGAACCCCGAGGCGCGGCGCTGGTTTGGAAGCTGCTACCGCATCCTGACAGACCAGGGGATCGAGGGCTTCTGGAACGACATGAACGAGCCCGCCATCTTCTACACGCCGGAGGGAGTCCGGGAGGCCGCCGCGCTGCTGCGGGAATACGCCAGGGACGAGGCAGGGGAGGTCTCCATGTTCCAGGTCCGGGAGGCCCTGACGGGACTCCAGAACAACCAGAAGTATTACGAGAGCTTCTATCACCGGGTGGACGGACAGATGGTACGCCACGACAAGGTGCACAACCTGTTCGGTTACAATATGACCCGGGCGGCGGCAGAGGGCTTTGAGCAGATCGACCCGGACAGGCGGTTCCTGCTGTTCTCCCGGTCCTCTTACATCGGGATGCACCGCTACGGCGGTATCTGGACCGGCGACAACAAGTCCTGGTGGAACCATATCCTGCTGAATCTGCAAATGATGCCGTCCCTGAATATGTGCGGTTTCCTGTATATCGGGGCGGACCTGGGCGGCTTCGGCGACAACGCCACCAGGGACCTCCTGCTGCGCTGGCTGGCGCTGGGGGTGTTCACCCCCCTGATGCGCAACCACTCGGCCATCGACACCCGGGAGCAGGAGTGTTATCGATTTGAGCACGTGGAGGATTTCCGCCATGTCATAGGCGTCCGCTACCGCCTGCTGCCCTATCTGTACAGCGAATATATGAAGGCGGCCCTCTCCGGCGATCTGTACTTCAAGCCCCTGTCCTTTGAGTATCCGGGGGACTCCTTCGCCCCCCGAGTGGAGGACCAGATGATGCTGGGCGGCGAGGTCATGATCGCGCCCGTCTACACCCAGAACGCGAAGGGGCGCTATGTCTATCTCCCCGAGGAGATGATGTTCGTCAAATTCATGCCGGACGGGGTCATCCGTCAAGAGGAGCTAGCCCCGGGGCATCACTATGTGGAGATTGACTTGAATGAAGTGCCTCTGTTCATCCGGGCCGGAAAGTGCATCCCCCTGGCGGAGGCGGCGGAAAGCGTGGCGGAGCTCCGGGCGGACGCACTTGAGCTGCTGGGATATCCGGGGGCGGAGTACCTGCTGTATGATGACGACGGTATCCACAAGGACTATGGGGACCCGGCAAACAAAAAATTGCTGAGAAAGACATCATAGGTGAGCGAACCAGCATAAGAGAGGGACGAGCGGCGTCACGCCGCTTGTCCCTCCCAGCATTTCTGCCTATGTGGCTTATGACTGCGCCGCGTAGTGGCAGTGCTCTAAAAAATCGGTCAGAATCTCCGTGCCATCCTCCGCAAAGTCATCCTGACAGGCGAATTCCACGGAGATGGCCCAGGCGCCAAAGGTGGTGAAGGCGGACACCCCCCGGCTGAAAGAGCTTGTATCAGAGGCAAATGAATAGGTCAGGACCGTGAACTCCTGGCCGTTGAAGGTCCGCTGGACCGTGCTGGTGACGGTATAGTGCTCCTTGGCCAGTCCAAGCAGCTCCTCCACGTTCTGTTGGGCCTCCTCCGGCGTGTCGCAGGCGGTCAGCAGCAGCACCAGCTGGGCGTCGTACCGCTCTGCCTCCTCTCCCGCCCCGTTCACATAGGGCTGGGCCTCCCCGATGGACCAGGCGGCATAACACATATCCCGCGCCGCCTTGTCGTCCCGGAGGGTCAGCCCATAGCCGGGCTCCTCTACCCCCAGCACCCCGAAGGTGATCCAATCCTCGCTCCAGGGCGCACCGTCCACCGCCGCGGCGGGCCGCTTCGCCTGACAGCCTGTCAGGCCCGCCAGCATCACGGAGATCATAATAAGAAGAACTGCTTTTTTCATTCCCCAGCCTCCTTTTTTATTGCCGCGTGGTCCCGCCGCAGGCGTAGCTGACAGGCAGGCAGATGAGGGATGGCGCTTTTTCCGGATGACCGTCCAGCACCAGGTCTACGCAGGTCTCCGCGATCCCCGCCAAGGGCTGGACGATGGTGGAGCAGGGCAGGTCTGCCGTGCCGAAACGCCGCACGCCGTCATAGCCGATGATCTGTACGTCCTTCGGTACCCTGATCCCCATCCCCTGGAGCGTGTTCCGGGTCCAGAACGCCAGGGCGTCCGTGACGCAGAAAATGCCGTCAAAGTCCAGCCTCCCGCCGTGCAAATGCTCGCGAAGAAAGGCCTCAAATTCGGAATAGGGGGTCCCGTCGTCGATGATCTTCAGGGCGTATGGGACGCCCCGCTCCTCACAGGCGCTGACGAAGCCGTCCTTCCGTTTGTTGGTCTCGCTGGCCAGGCTCGTCCCCACCCGGAGGAAGGCCAGACGCCCGCACCCGTTCTCCATCAGCTTCTCCGCGGCCAGGCGCCCTCCACCATAATTGTCGCTGGACACACAGGGGATCTTCGCACCGAAATAGCGGTCGATGGAGACCAGGGGCACATTCTCCGGCACCTGAAGCGTCGGATTGTAGGACAGGCAGATGATACCGTCTGCCATGTGTTGCTTTGCCGTCAAGACATGGGCCTGTTCCAGGCTGGGGTCGCCGTCTGTCATGCACAGCATCGTCCGGTAATCCCGCTGGGCCAATTCCTTGACGATGCAGTTGACCAGCTCGGCAAAAAAGGGATTGGTCAGATTGGGGATGATGACCTGGATGGTGCGGGTGCGGTCGTTTCTCAGGCCCTGGGCGTAGCTGTTGACCTGATAGTTCAACTTTTTGATGGCCTTTTCCACGCGGACGCGGTACTCCTTCCCCACGGGAAGGCCATTGACTACTTTTGACACAGTGGCAATGGCGACGCCCGCTTCCCGCGCCACATCTTTCATGGTGGGGTTGGACTTTTCTGTGGGCATAATATCCCTCCATCTGCTGTGAGCTCCCCCGGCGGCGCCGGGGGAGCTTCGTTTATAGAGAGCAAAGCGGTCAGCCGACCGTATGACCGGCCAGATACCCGATATACCGGAGGACGGCGGGCAGGCGGGGGCTGTTGGCGATCACGCCAAGGTAGACTGGCTCGGGAAAGCCAGCGTCCCGGAACATGGGGGACGGGGAGAGGTCCAGCCCGTTCACCGCCTCCTCCGTCACCGCCTGATACCGATGCGCCTCGTTGAGAGCGTACTCGATGGCGTTGTCCTCCAAGACGACGGTGTTGGCGGTCAGGCTGGGCTCCAGAGCGCGGTACAGGGCCTCGTCCTGGGAGAGCAGGCTGTCCAGCTCCAGCAGGTAGCCGTTCCGGGAGTAGATATCGTAGGCCGCCCGGTTCATCAGCACCACGTCCAGCTGCTTTGCCTCGATGGAGGCCATGAGCTTCAGCTTGGACGCGTATCCATACTGGTGGTTCTCCGGGGAGGGGTCCTCCGACAGATAGAGTCCCTGATACAGACATACCTCAGCCCGTTTGGGGTCAGCTCCCTCGGTGGAGATAAATCCCTCGTTCAGCTGAGAGGCCAGTTCGTCCCCGGCAGAGACGTTGATGAGGGCGGAATACACCAGCACCTCTTTTTTGGTGACCTCGTGATATACCATGGAGCACACGAGCGCCAACGCCACCAGCCCCACCGTGATGGGCAGCTTATAATACTCCCAGATATATCCCGCCTTATCCGCCGGACCCATCTTCTGAAAGGAGGCCTTCAGGCGGTCGCGCTCCTGCCGGGAGAGACTCATGGCTCCCCTCCATCCTGGACAGCCGGGACGTTGTCCTCCTCCGGGTCATAGGAACAGGCCCGGAGCACATTGTCCATCAGATAGGCACTGATGAGGGCGCACACACCCTCGCCCAGGATGAACAGGGGGGTGAATATGCTGACCACCGCAAAGAACATGGCAAAATGGACGGCAAACACCAGGATGGTGCAGAACAGGTAGCGTGTACCGATGAAAAAGGAATTCTTCAGCATAGCCCAGTTGGTGTTGGAGACGCTGGCCACCAGGGGGAACACAAACAGCAGGACGATGACATAGACCACCGCCGCACCGATGATGAGCGCCAGGATCAGGGTCCATAGGACGGCGGGAGCGCCGGTGGAAGCTGCCCGGAGTCGGTACACCAGATAGCCGTCCGCCCCCAAAAACAGCCCGGCGGCCAGGAGGATCAGCCACAGGACGGTGGACTGGCGGAAATTCTCCCGGAAGGACTTGAAGAACATCCGGGCCAGGGAGTGGTCCTCGCCCCGGACGATCTTCAAACTGGTATAGTACAGCGCAGTGGTGGACGCCCCGACGGTGACGATGGGGATGCAGCAGACGAGCCAGAGCAGGTTCAAATAGCAGCCGTAGCACAGCTTGAGCAGCAGCTGGCTGAACGCGCTGTCATAGGAAAGGAATTTCATTGTATTCGCCCCTTAACAGTCAACACTTGGTGGAATCCCGATAGATCAGCTCTGTGGCCGTATAGACGGTCCGATAGTCCAGGGAGGGCTCCCTCATCCTGGTCTGCAACAGATGGATGGCGGTGAAGGCCATGATCTGGGTGTGGATGTGGACGGTGGTCAGGGCCGGGGTCATGATCCTGGACTCCGGCGCGTCGTCGAAGCCGCACAGCAGGACATCCCCCGGCACCGATTTGCCCAGCTTGCGCAGGGACTGCATGGTGTCCATGGCAATAAAGTCGTTGGCGCAGATGAACAGGTCCGGCAGCTCCGGCAGGGCGGCCAGCGGGGCGTCCATGTCGGGGCTGGCCATCTTGAGACAGAACCGCTCGTCCACGGGAACGCTGGCCAGGGTCATGGCGGAGCGGAAGGCGGTATAACGCTCGAAGAAGGACTGGCAGTGCTCATAGTCGCCGATGAAGCCGATCCTTCGTTTTCCCTTCCGCAGCATCTCGTTGACCAGTTTGGTGATGCCGGCGGTGCTGTCCATGTAGAGCTGGTCGGCAGGGAGGGAGTCGCCGGACCGCTTGTTGGGGCCGTCCACGAACAGCACGGGCAGTCCCAAGCCGCAGACCATCTCGCTGTAGGCCCAGTCGAACACCTCGATGCACATGATGGCGCTGGCCTGATCGATGTCAAAGGCAGCGGGGAGGGTGTGCCGCTCTAAATTCTCGCTGTCCACCTTATACATATTGAGGGTATAGCCCAGCAGGGCCAGCTCCTGCTTGAAACGGTCCAGCATGGGAACGGCGAAGTGGTTGGACTGCATGGAGAGGTTGGTGGTGAACAGGGCGATCTCACCGAAAGCCGCCGGGGGCTCTAAGGGGCCGGCGGAAGCGGGGCGTGGGATGCCGCTCCCCGAGAGGGACGCCACATAGGAGAACTGCTTGTAGCCCATTTCTACCGCTTTTTGGAGTATTTTCTCCCTGGTGGAATCCGCCAGACCCTCGGAATTGTTGATGGCCTTCGATACGGTGTTGCGGGAGATGCCCAGCGCGTCCGCGATGTCCTGGATGGTGACTTTTTTCATTCGATCCCTCCTCATTCCGTTTGTCTGGGTCCATCCTACCACAGAGTGGTGCAAATGTCAACAAAAAATTGTGCAAATGACAATTCCTGCATAGGAGGCGATTCTCTGTGGGAAATTATGCAGATATAAAATAATTTAGTGCAAATGTAAAATTTATGTTGACGAACCGTGCATAATATGCTAAAATCAATATTACCAAGTCTGAATATGTGCAAATACACCAAATTGTCTCACTGGAATTGGGCGAATTCACAAAAGGCACAGAGGATCAGCCCTGTTATTCTCCTCCATCCCAGGCGATTGCTTCCTGATATGAGGGATCGTATTGGGGCCGCGCAAACAGATATCGTGCATTTTCCAAATTTACTCATTTTTTGTGGGAGGCATTTGCACAGTGGCAGGACGCGGAAAAAAGTTAGAAGGAGGAAGAAAATGAGTAAATCACCGACAAGCACCCTAGCCCAAACGAGCGGAGGCACCAAGCTGCACAACACCCTGGTGTACATTCGTCAGCACTGGCAGCTGTATGCGTTCTTCATCATGCCTGCGTTCCTGCTGACGATCATTTTCCGCTACGTCCCCATGGGCGGCATCGCCATCGCCTTCACCAACTACAACCCCCTGAAAGGTATCTTTGGCAGCGAATGGGTGGCGTTCCAGCACTTCGAGCGCTTCCTGTCCTCCCCGGACTTCCTGGAGTACCTGGCCAACACCCTCAAGCTGAGCGTGTTCGGCCTGCTGTGGGGCTTCCCGGCCCCCATCCTCCTGGCCTTCCTGCTCAACCGCATCCTGAGCAAGAGCCGGAAGCAGAAGATCCAGTTGGTGCTGTATATGCCCAACTTCATCTCCGTCATCGTGCTGTGCGGTATCGTGCGCATCCTTCTCTCTCCCACCGGCATGGTCAATATGCTCCTGGGCACGTCCTACAACTTCATGACCATGCCCCAGGCCTTCCGCACCATCTACATCGCCAGCGGCATCTGGCAGGGGGCAGGCTGGGGCTCCATCATCTACACCGCCGCTCTGTCCAACGCCAGTAAGGATCTGAAGGAGGCCGCCGTCCTGGACGGGGCCAACATCATCCAGCAGATCAAGGCGGTGGAGTGGCCCGCCATTAAGGACACGGTGCTCATCCAGTTCATCATGTCCGTGGGCAACATCATGAGCGTGGGTTTTGAGAAAGCCTACGCCCTCCAGACCGACCTGAACATGAGCGCCTCCGAGATCATCTCCACCTACGTGTACAAAAAGGGCCTGATCGACGGCGACTACGGCTTCTCCACCGCCGTGGGCCTGTTCAACACGGTCATCAACGTCATCCTCCTCATCTCCATGAATGCCATCGTCAAGAAGATGAACGAAGGCAAGGGCATCTGACGGGAAAGGAGAGGGAACAAAATGAGTCAAATCAAGAAAAAAAGCGAGTTCGCCAAGCAGCCCACCGGCGACAAGATCATCCTCATCGTCGGGTACATCATCCTGGGCCTGTTCCTGGTGGCCATCATTTTCCCGGTGATCTACATCATCCTCTCGTCCTTCATCGACCCCATCACCCTCCAGAACAAGGGCCTGACCTTCGACTTCAGCAAGTGGACCCTGACGGCCTACGAGCGGGTCATGACCAATGCCCAAATCTGGATCGGCTTCAAAAACGCCCTGATCTACTCCATCGCGTCCACCATCCTGTCCGGGGTGATCACCCTGCTGGCGGCCTATCCCATGTCCCGGGCAGATTTCAAGGGCAAAGGCTTTTTCAACGTGATCTTCGTCATCACCATGTTCTTCGGCGGCGGCCTGATCCCCACCTACCTGCTCATCAGCGACCTGCACCTGCTGGACAATCCCCTGGCCATCATGCTCCCCGGCGCCTTCAGCGTGTGGAACATGATCATCGCCCGCACCTACTACCAGGGCATCCCCCGGGACCTCCAGGAGGCGGCGGACATCGACGGCGCCACCGAGATGGCCTACTTCTTCAAAATCCTCATCCCCGTGTGCACCCCCATCATCGCCACCATCTCCATGTGGAACTTCGTGGGCATGTGGAACAGCTACTTTGACGCCATGATCTACCTGAAAGACCCCGCCAAGCAGCCCCTGCAGCTGGTGCTCCGGGCCATCCTGATCCAGAGCCAGCCCGAGCCCGGCATGGTATCCGACATGCAGAGCACCGCCGAGCGGGCCCAGCTGGCCGAGCTGCTGAAGTACGCCACCATCATCATCTCCAGCCTGCCCCTGATGATCATGTACCCCTTCTTCCAGAAGTACTTCGACAGCGGCATTATGGCCGGCTCCGTGAAGGGGTAAGCATTCCGTGCCCTTACAGGCGAACGAGCCTGGGAAACAATAACGAAAAGGAGAATAGACATGAGCAAATTCTATCGTAAAGCCCTCTCTCTTGCCCTGGCCCTGGCCACGATGCTGTCCCTGCTGGCCGGCTGCGGCGACCGCAGCGCCGGTCTGGGCGACAGCCTGGGCCTGGACGTGGACCCCGCCGAGGTGGCCATGCCCCTGAAGGAGAAGGCCACCATCACCGGCCTGACCAACTTCCCCGCCAGCACCGAGTCCGACCCCAACAAGCGCACCATCTTCAAGCGCCTGGAGGAGCAGACCAACGTCCATGTGGAGTGGAAGACCATCCAGGCCGACCAGTGGGGCGACACCATCAAGCTGGAGATGTCCAACGCCAAGACCCTGCCCGACTTCGTGTTCAACGCGGGCTTCGGCGAGGCCGACCTGCTGAAGTACGGCAAGCAGGGCGTCATCATCCCCCTGGAGGAATATATCGACAAGTATATGCCCAACCTGCAGAAGGTCTTTGAGCAGGTCCCCGAGTACAAGGCCATGTGCCTGGACGTGGACGGCCACATCTGGGCCCTGCCCTGGATCGAGCAGCTGGGCTACCGGGAGACCGCCATCCAGCTGCTGGGCAATATGCCCTTCATCAACGTGGCCTGGCTGGACTTCCTGGGCCTGGAGATGCCCACCACCGTGGACGAGTTCGAGCAGGTCCTCATCGCCTTCCGTGACAACGCCGCCAAGCTGAAGACTGAGTTCGGCATCGACGGCGACATCATCCCCATGTCCTGCATCATGAATGACGGCGGCCAGGACCCCTACATCCTCATCAACGGCTTCGGCGAGGGCTACGGCGACCCTGATTCCTGGAAGCACCTGGCCGTGACCGACGAGGGTAAGGTGGTCAGCGTGGCCACCTCCGAGGGCTTCAAAAAGGGCACCGAGTGGCTGCACAAGCTCTATGAGGAGAATCTGATCGATGTGGACGCCTTTACCCAGGACTGGTCCACCTACGTGGCCAAGGGCAAGAGCGGCCGCTACGGCGTGTGCTTCAGCTGGGACGTGGCCAATGTCTGCAATGTCATCCATGACCCCAGCACCCAGGACGTCAGCAACGTGGATGAGTGGGACTGGCAGCCCCTGCCCATGCTGAAGGCCGATACCCAGTGCATCACTCCCGCCACCGCCTCCTATACCTCCGGCTACCAGCGCGGCCGCTGCGTGGTCACCGCCATGGCCAAGAACCCCGCCCTGGTGTGCTCCTGGCTGGACCAGATGTACGCCCCCCTCCAGTCTCCCCAGAACAACTGGGGCACCTACGGCGAGGATGACGGCTTCGACATCTTCGTGATGGGTAAGAACGACAAGGGCGAGGATATGCTCCAGCACGCCCCCCTGGGCGACAAGTCCCCCGTGGAGGTCCGCGAGGCCGAGAGCGTCAACGGCCCCCTGGCCGTCCTGGACAGCTATTACGGCGTCTACGTCACCTGCCCCGACGACGCCCAGTACCGCCTGGACTGGATTGAGGAGACCTACACCCCCGTCTGCAAGGCCAAATACTGCCTGCCCAACTTCTTCATGAGCCAGGATGACACCGTCACCGACTCCAACCTGTCCGCCGACCTGGGCAAGTGCGTCAACGAGTTCAAGTCCCGCTCCGTCCTGGAGGGCTTCACCGACGCTGATTGGGACAAGTTCCAGGCTGACCTCCAGGCCTACAAGCTGGACGAGTATGTAGCCCTGTACCAGAAGTATTTCGACGCCTACCTGGAGGCTCAGAAGTGATCCGCTTTTGAGCTCAGGTTCTCCCTCCTCCCTCCCCCGCCCTCCCCTTTGGGGGGCGGGGGAGTTTCAAAAAAACCATTTATGGAGGTTCCTATGAGCAACATTTTGAGAGAGGCCCGCAGGCATGAGGAGATCGCCGAGCAGCTGATCCCCAGCCAGGCCCGCCCCCTGTTCCACCTGTCCTCCCGCGTGGGATGGATGAACGACCCCAACGGTTTTTCCTACTACCAGGGGAAATACCACCTGTTCCACCAGTATTATCCCTACGAGTCCAAGTGGGGCCCCATGCACTGGGCCCATGCCGTCAGCCAGGACCTGCTCCACTGGGAGTATCTACCCGCCGCCCTGGCGCCGGATACCCTCCCCGACAAAGACGGCTGCTTTTCCGGCAGCGCGGTGGAGCTGGCCGACGGCAGGCAGCTTTTGATGTACACCGGTGTTTCTTCCGCCGCCAAGCGGCCGGACGGCACCAGCGACGACAGGCAGACCCAGTGCCTGGCGGTGGGGGATGGCGTGAATTATGAAAAGTATCCCGGCAATCCGGTCCTGACCGCCGACGATCTGCCCGAGGGCGGCAGCAAGGTGGATTTCCGGGACCCGAAGGTCTGGCGGGAGGCGGACGGCACCTACCGCTGCGTGGTGGGCAACCGTCCGGCAGACGGCAGCGGACAGATCCTCTACTACTCCAGCCCGGACGGCTTCCAGTGGACCTTCGAAAGCGTCTTGGCCGAGAACAGGAACCGCTTTGGCCTGATGTGGGAGTGTCCGGATTTCTTCCAGCTGGACGGGAACTATGTTTTGCTCACCAGCCCCCAGGACATGCTGCCCAGCGGCTTTGAGTACCACAACGGCAACGGGACCCTGTGCCTGATCGGCAGCTTTGACCAGGAGAGCAAGACCTTCCGGGAGGAGCATGACCAGGCCGTCGATTACGGCATCGACTTCTATGCCCCCCAGACTCTGCTCACCCCCGACGGGCGGCGCGTCATGATCGCCTGGATGCAGAACTGGGACACTCTCTCCATCGCCTCCCTGAAGGCCCCATGGTTCGGCCAGATGACGGTGCCCAGGGAGCTGTCCGTCAAGAACGGCAGGCTGTATCAATGGCCGGTCCGGGAGCTGGATGTCCTGCGCAGCGGCCATGTCTCCTATGAAAACGTGGACTTCGAGGGAGAGCTGACCTTGGAGGGCGTCAAGGGCCGGACGGTGGACGTCACCATCACCGTGAGACCGGGTGAGGAGGGACAGGTCTATCAAAAATTCGCCGTCTGGTTCGGGCAGGACGATACCTATCACACCGGCATCAGCTTCCGGCCTTATGAGTCCATCTTGAAGATCGACCGCAAGTTTTCCGGCTCACGCCGGGCCATCATCCACCAGCGCAGGTGCAAAGTGCCCCAAAACGGCGGCAGGCTCACCTTCCGCATGATCCTGGACCGGTTCAGTGTGGAGGTCTTTGTCAACCAGGGAGAGCAAGTATTGTCCGCCACCATGTACACCGACCAGTCCGCGGACGGGTTCAAGTTCCTCGCCGACGGGAAAGTCATCATGGACGTGGAAAAATATGATCTGGACATGGAATGAGGAGGATGGCATTGGAAAAACAATTTGACGTTGTGGCCCTGGGAGAGCTGCTGATCGACTTTACACAAAACGGGACCAGCCAGCAGGGCAATCCCCTGCTGGAGGCCAACCCCGGCGGAGCGCCCTGCAATGTGCTGGCCATGCTCCAGAAGCTGGGGAGATCCACCGCCTTCGTGGGCAAGGTGGGGAACGATATGTTCGGCCGCCAGCTCCGCCAGGTGGTGGAGCTGGCGGGCATCGATGTGACTGATCTGGTGATGGACCCCGCCGCCCACACGACTCTGGCCTTTGTCCAGACCTTCCCCAACGGTGACCGGGATTTTTCCTTCTACCGAGATCCTGGCGCCGATATGCTGCTCACCGCCGGAGAGGTACCCGAGGACACCATTGCCTGCAGCCGTCTGTTCCACTTCGGTACCCTGTCCATGACCCACCCAGGCGTACGGGAGGCCACTAAAAAGGCCGTGGCCCGCGCGAAAAGCGCCGGCGTGATCGTGTCCTTTGATCCCAACCTCCGCCCGCCCCTTTGGGCCGATCTGGAGGATGCCCGGGTACAGATCGCCTGGGGGCTGAGCCAGTGTGATGTGCTGAAGATCGCCGACAACGAATTGGAGTTCATGACCGGCCAGACAGACTTTGACCGGGGCGCGGCCATGCTTCAGGCACAGTGCCCCAATATCCGTATCCTGAACGTGACCGCCGGAGCGGAAGGCAGCTATTCCTACTACGGCGGCAAGCGGGTGTTCGTCCCCTCCGTCAAGCTGGGCGGTACCATCGAGACCACCGGCGCGGGGGACACTTTCTGTGCCTGTGTTCTGGACTTCGTGCTGGAGCACGGTGTGGACGGCCTGTCTGAGGATGATCTGACCGCCATGCTGCGCTTCGCGAACGCCGCCGCCTATCTCGTCACCACCAGGAAAGGCGCGATCCGCTCCATGCCGGAGAAGGCGGAGGTGGAGGCGCTGATTGGCAGTGTGACAGGCTGACCGTCCCTTCCGCCGATGATTCCAACAGGGGGCCTGGGAGGGGACAAGGGCACCGGAGACAGCATCACGGAACCGAGCAACAATAAGGAGTTTTCGGATCTGACCTCACTGGAGGCTCAGGAAGCCGCTTACCGCTATCAAGCGTATTTTCGTCCCGCCATGGATGGCAGCAGCCAGCCCTATGTGGGCGACCCCATGCCGTTCTACGAGGATGGCGTCTACTATATCTACTATCTGAAGGATCAGGGGGATTCCCGCAACCATTCGATCTATCTGGCCACGACCGCGGATCTTGTGAGCTATACCGAATATGATGACGTACTGCTGGAGTCCACCCCCAGCGCACAGGATGACTGGATTGGCACCGGCTCCGTGGTCAACGTGGGGGGGACCTACTATCTGTTCTACACCGGCCACACCGACGGTCCAATGGAATACAAAGAAAAAATCATGGTGGCGGTGGGCGACAGTCCCCTGACATTCACAAAGCGGGCGGATTGGGAGCTCATCCCCCCCGATGAGCTGGGACAGAAGCGGGACTTCCGGGACCCGCAGGCCTACTATGATCCGGAGTCCGGGTACATCACATTGACCGTGACCGCCGCTCAGGATGGCGTGGCCCGGATCTTGAAATTCACGTTGAGCGCCGATCTGCAAAACGTCATCTATGATGGGATCATCTTCACTGACCCCACGGGCGATTTTTGGAACCTGGAATGCAGCGACACGTTCCGCATCGGCGATACCTGGTACATCACCTATTCGGGGCAGGACGACACCCTTTGGTTCGCCAGCTCCCACACACCATATGGCCCCTATGGTGAGGCGAAACCCATAGATGGCAAGCTGTTCTATGCCGCCAAACACGTCGAAGACGGTGATAATGCTTATATGGTGGGCTGGGCGCGCCGGTCAAATGCGATGTCCTCCGCTGTGGGCGTCACCGGCTGGGCGGGCAACCTTGCGGTACAGAAGATCGTACAAAAGGAAAACGGGGATCTGGTGCTGGCTCCGGTGGACGCCGTTGCTGATACCTTCACAGCCCGCCGGGCCCTGGCCATCGAGGAGCCTCATGTGCTTGTGGAAAGCGAGGATACCTACGCCTATACCGATGTTTTTACCTGCTATGAAAGTTTCCTGCTCAGCGGCGAATTTCGCTATGAGAAGGAGGGCCCCTTCGGATTGAGCTTTGATTTTAACGGAGATCCTGGACTGAACAAGTTCATTGCGGTCGATCCCGCTGAAAACAAGCTCCAGCTTTGGTTCAATGAAGGGGACATCTTAATTACTGAAACAGCGGTCAGTTTACAGCCGGGTGAGCCCTATTCCTTTACATACGTTCAAGAGGGGTCCGTGGGCATCTTCTATATTAACGGAATAGCCTCACTGACCGTCCGCTTGTATGGCGCCAGCGGGAAGCCTATCCAGCTTTTTGCAAAAAATAACAGCGTGCTGTTCACATCGCTGCGGCAGTATACAAAGTCTTCAGCTTGACTTTGTTCAAAGAATGCGGTCATGTGGGCCGTAGGGAATGATATCCCTGAAAAACCACATGGCCCAAATAAGACGACAATTGATCGAACGCGTCACGGCAAAAGCCGTTCAGCCCACAAGGCGGAGCGGCTTTTGCTTTCGTCGTTCATATGTCGAACCCTGTCGAACGATTTTTCGTGACAATTTTTGTCGACAGGGATATAATATCAATAGGCGGAAGCCAAACTCTGCAGCTTTCCGGTGAGGTCCACACCAATGTGTGACCTCTGACATTCATGGGCCGCACAGGGCATTTGAACCCCACTGTACGATGAAATATCCATGAGTGTTCCACAGTATTTGGCGCTGTGCCGGCAGCGCGGGTGTGCGCCTTTTCGTGTAAGCGGAAAGGACGTCAATGAACGACACAGTCGTTACTTATCAAGGCCAGCAAGTATCAGTGCCAAAGGAGGTCGCAGACTTTTTAGAGTGGGACCGCCGCCGTATGCGGGCGCAGTACAAGCGGGATCAAAGGCATCTGAGTAGAAGGAATTTTGAAACGGTGCTGTCCAGCTATGGAGACGCCGAGCGTGTGGCGGAGGACACCGCTCTGAAAAACCTCCAGCTTGAAACACTGCGGGAAACTGTGGCTGGGCTGGACGAACGGGAGCAAAATCTGATTTTCCTCCGATATGGCGAGGAATTGTCTATGGAGGAGATCGGCAGACGCTTGGGCGTGTCCAGGATGGCCATCTCAAAGCGGCTGAGAACGCTGAACCGAAAATTGAACCGCGCTGTCAGTTGACAGCGCGGTTCAATTTTTATTTTCCACGGTTTACAAACCGTCTCCGAGTGTCCTATGTAAATGAGAGGTTGAAGATTCCACAAAAAATCTTTCTAAATAGGAAAGGTTCTTTCAGGTTTAGCTGTTACACTCTGATATGGGCAAAACCTCTTGGACAGGACCAAGTCCCTTCACAGCGTCCACACCAACTTCCACCACTCAAATTCAGAATAAACTAATGTCAGCGCCAGTGATAAAATGTAAGAAAACGCCGAGGAAAAAATGTAATTAT
>CAMNQF010000003.1 GCA_946548895.1 uncultured bacterium
CTGGTCCTGGCCGTTAGCACTTCCGTCTGGCTGAGCTAAAGGGATAACCACTAAACAGAAATATCTATTGGCTTCATTTTAGAGTACGCATCAAGGAATTGCTCCATTGTTTCAATTCCAAAATCCTCCCGCAGAATTTCCCATATGAGTTCTGTTCGCTGTTCCATAGTCATGTGTATCCGGGACGCTTTGGAGCTGGAGCCGATAAAGTGGCGAACCCTCGTTCATATGCTGCTGATTACCGGCGCACGGCGCGGGGAAATCTTGGGCCTAAAATGGGACAAAGTGGACTTTGAGGGAAACAAAATCCATATCTGTAACAACGTGCTCTACAGCGCCGACCGGGGGATATATGAGGATAGTCCTAAAACGGCCACGTCAAACCGCTTTGTCACACTCCCGCTCGAAACCACGAAGCTCCTTCGCAAGTACCGGGCATGGCAGAATGAGGAACGGATCCGCCTGGGGGAATACTACCAGTACCAGGGCTTTGTATTTGCCCAAGACAACGGCAATCCTATGCACTCGGACAGCGTCACCACATGGCTTGACAGGTTCAGCAAGCGGCACGGCCTCCCCCACATCAATCCCCACGCTTTTCGGCATACAATGGCCTCTATGCTCTACTTCAACGGTGTGGACAGTATGTCTATCTCTAAGCGCCTGGGCCATGCACAGGTCAGCACCACCGCCAATATTTACGCCCACGTCATGGAGGAAGCCGACCAGCGCAACGCCGATATACTGGCCAACGTGTTTCTGAAAAAGGCTTGAATTTTGGAGCGAGTTGAATTAAAGTTGAATTATTCGAGCGGGCACAAAATCAAATTGCTCGAAAAAATGAAGGAAAGCGGTCATTTCTCATCGAAATGACCGCTTTCTTTGGTACGGCTGAAGGGATTCGAACCCCCGACCTTTTGGTTCGTAGCCAAACACTCTATCCAGCTGAGCTACAGCCGCATACCATTCGCTTCAGAGCTTGATTATCATAACACACTGTCCGCGAAATTGCAAGCCTTTTTTTGCTTTTTCTCAAAAATTTTTCGTGCGTTGAACGGGGACCGGAGGTTTAACCGTCCGGCCCCCGCGCTGTTCACTGCGCCCCTCGCGCCGACCAATCCGTAAAGCGGCGGAGCATGGCGGCCACCTCCGCCCGGGTGGCGTCTCCGCCCGGCAGCAGGGATCCGTTGCTTCCGCTGATAATGCCGGCATCTACCGCCCAGGCAATGGCGTCCCCGCCCCAGGAGGCTACCGATCCGGCGTCCGGGAATCTGGATAGATCCGCCCGGCCGCTCACATTGAGCCCCATCCCCGCCGCGTAACGGTGCAGAATTACGGCAATCTCCTGGCGGGTCACATTGGAGAAGGGATCAAACCGTCCGCCTCCCACCCCAGTGACAACCCCCAGCTGGCCTGCCCAGATGGTGCCGGCGGTATACCACTGGCCATCCGGGATGTCCTGGAAGAGGGCGGAATACCCCACCGCGGGCTCCCCCGCCAGGCGGTGGAGCACTGTCGTCATCATGCACCGCTGCATCTTGCCGCCAGGCGCAAAGCTGGAACCTGTGACGCCGTTAAATAACCCGTTTTGATATACATAGGATACGTCCCCGTAGTACCACGCATCCCGGGCCACGTCGGTAAAGGGCAGCTCCACCGGCGGGCTCACAGGGTCCCCCGCCGCCACCGTCCAGCTCCCCTCCGCCATCCACTGGGCGGCGCTCGAAGCCACAGCCAGGACAACGTCCGTCCCGGCCAGATAGCGGTGCCCGGCGGTGAGGCCCCCGCCGACGGGCGCCTCCACACCCGCCGTGACATCCACCAGTTCCCCGGACCGCACCAGTCCGCTTCCCTCCGTCCAGATGAGGCCGGATCCGGTAGAGCCGGACAGCAGATCGCCGTTGACCCCCGACCGCGGCACAAAAGAACTCCTCCCCTGCCCCGCCTGGCCGGCGGCCTCGGTGAACAGCGCGGAGGTGTCCCGGTCCGTCTCCTGCTTCACCACTGCCTGGAGGTCGTTCCAAAAGATCCCGGTCAAATAGCTCAGGGATACCAGCGTCTCGGACTGGCTGGCGGAAAAAGCAGCCAGCACACTCCCCGCCAAAAGGATCAGTGCCAGCGCCGCCGTCAAAACTCTCTTCCTCATGGCGCGTCCTCAGAGATCATGTAGCTCAATGTGAGCAGGCTGTCCGCAAAGTGCACGTCCTCAATCTGGACGCCCGGCATATCCTGCTGGGGCAGCTCCACATTGGTAAAGTTCCAAATGCCCGTCACGCCGCAGGCCGCCGCCCGCCGGGCGGTTTGCTCCGCCGCCCCGGCCGGGACAGTGAGCACGCACACGCTCACCGGGTCATCCCTCAAATAGCTCTCCAAGGTGTCCACATGGTATACCGGCGTGCCGCTCAACTCACTGCCCACCAGCTCCGGGTCCACATCAAAGGCGGCCACCAGCCGGAAGCCGTTGGATGTAAACGGGAAATTCTCCATCAGCGCCCGGCCCAGGTTGCCCGCGCCCAGAATGGCCACCGTATGGCCCCGGTTCATGCCCAAAATGTCGGCCACCTCTGTACGCAGCCGCTCCACATTATAGCCGTACCCCTGCTGGCCGAACCCGCCAAAACAGGACAGGTCCTGCCGGATCTGAGACGCGGTGAGGCCCATGGATTTGGCCAGCGAGCTGGAGGATATCCGTACCGTCCCCGCGCGGAGCAGCTCGTCCAGGTGCCTGTAATACCGTGGCAGCCGGCGGATGACCGCGGAGGATATCTTGTCTTTCTTCATGTTCAACCGTTCCTTGCTTCAAAATTCGTCATTATATTGTACCCCATATCCGCCTGTTTGTCAATTTGATCGGCTGAAAATTCACGACAGCCCTTGCCGCCGCATACACTGTGGCATATCCAACAAGGAGGAGTTGTCTATGCCCCAAACCGGTTCTCTCACTGTACGCGCCTTCACCTCCAGCGCCCAGCTGCCCGTATCCGGGGCCACTGTCATCATCTCCAGCCAGGAGGAGGACGGCCGCCGCAAGGTATTTTCCATCCAGACCACCGATGAGAGCGGAGGCACCGCCCCCATCACGCTGGAGGCTCCCGACAAGGGCCTGAGCGAGAGCCCAGGCCAAGCCTCGCCATTTTCCAACTATTCCCTGGTCGTGGAGCATCCGGATTATTACCTGGCCACCTTTGAGCGGCTCCAGGTGTTCCCAGGGGTGGAGACCGTGCAGAACGTCCCCCTGGTCCCCCTGCCTCAGCCCGCCGGGAGCAACATTGACGCCGCCCCAGTGGTCGTCACCCCTCAGCCGCTGTGACCGGCGGCCAGTAAGGAGGTTCCTATGCCTATTTCAGTCACGCCTTACATACCCCAGACCATCACCGTCCACACCGGCCCCGCCGACCAGTGGGCGGAAAATGTGACGGTATCTTTCCCAGACTACATCAAAAACGTAGCCTCCAGCGAGATCTACCCCACCTGGCCGGAGGCCGCCCTCAGGGCCAATATCCTGGCCCAGATTTCCTTCGCCCTCAACCGAATCTACACCGAGTACTACCCCAGCCGGGGCTACGACTTCGACATCACCGCCTCCACCATGAACGACCAGAAGTTCATCAAGGGCCGCAGCACCTTTGAAAACGTGGACCGCCTGGTGGATGAGCTGTTCACCACCTATATCCGCCGGGAGGGCTTTGTGGAGCCCCTGGCCGCCAAGTTCTGCAACGGCACCACCGTCACCTGCGACGGGCTCTCCCAGTGGGGCAGCGAAGCCCTGGCCCGCCAGGGGCTGGGCACCATGGACATCCTGCGCCGGTACTACGGCGACAACATCGAATTGGTGTCCAACACCCCCATCCGTGACATTGAATACTCCTACCCCGGCTATCCCCTGCAAAGGGGCTCCTCCGGCAGCTATGTCACGGTGCTCCAGGCCATGCTGAACCGCATCTCCCGCAACTACCCCGCCATTCCCCGCATCTATCCGGCGGACGGCATATTCGGCAGCCGGACGGAGGAATCGGTCAAGGCCTTCCAGCGTATCTTCAACCTCACTCCCGACGGCATCGTGGGCCAGGGCACCTGGTATAAACTGGTGGCCCTCCATGGGGCGGTCAGGAAGCTGTCCGAGCTGGTCAGCGAGGGCCAGCCCTTTACCCAGATCCAGGGCCCCGCCCCCGGCGTCACCCTCCGGGAGGGCAGCACCGGGGTGGCCGTGTCCGCCCTCCAGTACTTTATCTCCATCATCGGCCAGTTCTCCCCGGCGGTGCCCGTGCTGGCCATCGACGGCATCTTCGGCCCCCAGACCGCACAGGCCGTCAACGCCGTTCAAAGCCGCCTGGGCCTGCCCGTCACCGGCGTGGTGGACCAGGCCACCTGGCAGGGCATCTATGACGAATACCTGGGCATCGCCCGCACCGCCCTGGCCGGGGCCAGCCTGCCCACCAGCGCCCAGGAGATCGAGCGGTCGGTACTGTCGGGCCAGTTCCCGGGCTACGACCTCAGCTATGGAAGCACCGACACCTGAAAGGAAGGGAAACTGCTATGAATTCCAACGCATCTGTGAATACCATCCTGCCCGCGCTCAACGAGGCCGAACGCAACGGCCAGCCTGTCCGTTCCCTCCAATATATGCTCAACCAGCTGGCCATTCACAACGACCGCCTCACCCGGCTAGCGGTGGACGGAATTTTTGGCGAACGCACCCTGGAGGCCGTCATGGTATTCCAGCGGGAGAACCGCCTGCCCGTCACCGGCACGGTGGACCTGGCCACCTGGAACGCCATCCGGGACGCCTATTTTCAGGCGGAACTGCTGCATGGCTTTCCGCCCGCGCTCAACGTGCTGCCCAACGGCGCCTATACCGCCGTGGAGGGCCAGACCTGCGAGGTGCTGCGCATCGTCCAGGCCATGTTTGGCTCCCTCACCAAGGTGATGAGCAACTTCAGCCCCTGCCAGATGAACTGCTGCAACGACGGCGAGACTTATCAAAACATACGGGAGGTCCAGCGGCTGTCCGGCCTGCCCGTCACCGGCGTCCTGGACCGCTCCACCTGGGCTTATATGGTCCAGCTTTACCAAACCCTGATTACCCGGGGCTGAGGACAGGCAATTCCCCCTTGCCATTTCCACCGCGATTCGATATAATATCCGCAAGTGACAAGCAACGCAAAGGAGGCCAGACCCATGGCCGGATTCATTCACGGCAAGCTGGACGTCAAACTGCTGGTGCTCTACATTTTGGACCGGGCGGCCGCCCCCATCGACTTCGCCACCCTCACCGACCTGTCCCTGTGTGACGAGGGCGTGGACTACTTTCAGTACGCGGAGGCGGTGTCCGAGCTGACGGACAGCGGACACCTGGACCAACAGGGGGAATTTTACTCCATCACGGACAAGGGCCGCAGGGTCTGTGCCGGCGGGGAAAGCAGCCTCTCCCCGGTTGTCCGCCAGCGGTGCGACCGGCGGCTGGCCCCGCTGAACCAGGCCCTGAAACGAAAGGCCCAGGTGCGGGCCCAGGTGGAGGAGGTCCCCCAGGGCTTCCACGTGCGGCTGTCCATGGACGACGACCAGGGGTCCCTGTTCTCCCTGACCCTGCTGGCCCCCACCCGTGAGGACGCCCAGCGCATTGCGGACGGCTTCCAGGACCACCCGGACCGGGTATACAACGGCCTTCTGGGGGTGCTGCTGGCCGGCGGTGAGGGGAGGGAACCCCGTTGACCATCATGGGCTTTCCGCTCCCCAACCTGTTTCTCTTCTTCATCCTGTATTCCTTCCTGGGCTGGGTGATGGAGACGTGCTACTGCTCCATCATGGAGCACCGCCTGGTGGCCAGGGGGTTCCTCTACGGCCCCATCTGCCCCATTTATGGCGGCGGCGTAGTACTGATGGTCCTGTTCTTTACCCCGCTGAAACAAAACCTGGCGCTCTTCTACGTGGTAGCCGTGGTGGTCATGACTTCCTGGGAGTATCTGGTGGGCTGGGTGCTGGAACTCACCACCCACGTCAAATATTGGGATTACTCCCAGTATCGGTTCAACATCAAGGGCCGTGTGTGCCTCTGGGTAGCGCTCACCTGGGGCGTGTTGTCCTATATCGTGATTTTCTTGATTCATCCGCCCGTCCAATCCCTGGTGGAGAGCCTGCCGGTATGGCTGGAATTCATGCTGTGCGGCGCGTTTCTGGCGCTGCTGTCGGTGGACGCGGTCCTCACCATCCGGCATCTGGCCCTGGTCTCCCGGCTGGTGGTGGGCGTCACCCAGCTGGGCCAGGAGCTTCAGCTCCAGGCGGCCCTGGGCAAGGCCGAACTCAGCGACCGGCTGGAGGACAGCGCCGCCGCCCTGCGCCAGCGCTACAGCGACCAGGTGGCCCAGCTGGAAAAGTACAGCCGCCGCTTCCGCCATATCTATGGCACGCTGAAGGTCAGCCAGAAATATTCCGTCAGCCACGAGGACATCTTGGCCGCCGCCGCGCTGGCCAAGGAGGAGCTGCTCCGTTACAAGGACGCGCTCAAGTCCCGCGTCAAGCGCTGAGGCAGCCGCAAACAGCCCGCCGGAACACATCCGGCGGGCTGTTGTCTTATTTCCTTCCTATCAGCGCTGGCCCTTGTCGTAGGGGATTCCCTCCGCCTTGGGCGCCCTGGACTTCTTGGAGGTGAACGCCAACACCACCAGGGTGATGACATAGGGCATCATCCGATAGAGGTGGACGCTGATGCCAATCTCCCCCAGCAGGCAAACACCGTCCCCGTTGATGTCGATGGAGGTGTAGGAGGCCGCCACGCACTTGAACAGGCCAAACAGCAGAGCCGCTCCGGCGATGTTCAGCGGCTTCCAGTTGCCAAAGATCATCACCGCCAGGGCCAGAAAGCCAAACCCGGCCACATCGCCGTTGGCGGAACAGTTTGCGGTGGTCAGGGCGTAGACAAAGCCGCCCATGCCCGCCAGCGCGCCGGAAATCGTGGTGCCCGCGTACCGCATCCGATACACGTTGATGCCCAGGGAATCAGCGGCCTGGGGATTTTCGCCGCAGGAGCGCAGGCGCAGGCCGAACCGGGTCTTGTACAGGATGACGGACAGCACAATGAACAGGAGAATACACACATAGGTGGCCGGATAGACCTGGTTGATAAAGGTCTCGCCCAGGAATCCCAGGTCGTCCGTCCGGCTGAAGCCCAGCGTGGTTTTGCGGAGCATAAACCAGGGCGGCGCGTCCCCCATGGCCATGTCCAGCACATTCTGGTTGACAATGATGCGGATGAAGAACAGCACCAGGGCCGGGGCCATCAGATTCAGCGCCGTGCCGCCGATGGTCTGATCCGCTTTCAAATTCACCGAGGCGAAGGACAGCAGCAGGGAGAACACCGCCCCCGCGGCGGCGGCTACCAGCATGGCCAGCAGGGCAAAGCCCTGAAGCGCCACCCAATCGCCGTCCGCCTTGGCCCCGGCGAACCCGCCGGCCTCCTGCACAATGTTCACAAACAGTACGCCGATGAACGCGCCGAAAATCATGATGCCCTCCAGGGCCAGGTTGATGATGCCGCTGCGCTCGGCGAATACGCCCGCCAGCGCCACGATCATCAGCGGAACCGCGTAGATCAAGGTCTGCCGGATCAGGAATGTCATGCGTCCCCGCCCCCCTTCTCTGTCCCGGCCGCCGGGACCGGTCCGCTGTCCGCCGCCGGGGCCTTGCGCTTTCTCCGGCCGCCGATCAGCATCTTAATCACCAGGGAGAAGGCGCTGAGATAGACAATGGCCGCGATAATCACATCGGTGATGTACTCGTTGTAGCCGGTGAGGTTGGTGAGCTGCTGCCCGGCGATATTCAGCATGGACATGAAGCAGCCTGTGAAGATGATGGCAATGGGATTGCTGGCCGCCAGCAGGGCCACCGGGATGCCGTTGAAGCCCACGGCGGGCAGGGCCTGGTAGGTGGACCAGTAGAATTCCGTGTTGCCGGAGAGGTAGTACAGGGACGCCGCCGCCCCCGCCAGCCCGCCGGCAATGGCCATAGACAGCACAATATTGCGCTTGTCATTGATACCGGCGTACCGGGCCGCGTGGCGGTTGCTGCCGCAGGACACCAGTTCATAGCCTATGGTGGTCTTGGCGATGAAGACGTACACCGCCACCGCCAGCACAACGGCGATGATAATGCCCCAGTTCACCTGGGAGCCGGGGAAAACAGCGTCCAGCCCCCATTTGGCGGTTTCTACGCCGTTCCGGGCGGTCTTGTAGACATAGCCGGTCTTGCCGTTCTCCTCCATGTTGCGCCAGATGCTCCCGTCAAAGATCCAGGTAACAAGGTTGGCGGCGATCCAGTTGGTCATAATGCAGGCCAGCACCTCGTTGATGTTCAGCAGGGCTTTGAGCAACCCCGGGATGGCCCCCCACAGCGCCCCGGCCAGAATGCCGGACAGAAACGCCAGCAGCCACACCGCCGGAGCGGGCACGGAGGTGGTGGGGATACTCAACGCCACGGTGAGGGTGGCGGCGGTGCCCATCAGGTACTGCCCCGGCGCGCCGATGTTGAACAGGCCGGTTTTGAACGCCACCGCCACCGACAGGCCGGTGAGGATCAGCGGCGTGGCCCGGAAGAGCATATTGCCCACGTTGGCGGGGTTAAAGCCAAAGGTAAGATTGCCCGCGGCGTCCCGCCCGGTGCTGAGGATGCCGCCCAGTACCAGCCGGATGCCGTCCCAGACGGAGCTGGGGCCCAGCGCGGCGTTGGTCAGGCCGGAGACCGCAACAATGGCGCAGCCCACCAGCAGGCCGATGAGGATGGAAATCAGAGAAGCGGCGACTGCCTTCGCCCCGTCTTTTTCCATCAGAGCCGACCACTTTTCTCTCATGCGCTCCCGTCCCCCTTTTCCGCGTCAATTTGGGCGGGATTTGGATCCTTCACACTCACGCGCCCTTCTCCTCCTTCCCGCTTATGTCCATGCGCTTGGCCCCGGCCATGTACAGGCCCAGCTCTTGAACGTCCGTCCGCTTCGGGTCAAATTCCCCCACGATCTGCCCCTCGTACATCACCAGAATGCGGTCAGACAAGTTCATCACCTCATCCAGCTCCAGGCTGACCAGCAGCACCGCGCGGCCCTTGTCCCGCTCCGCCACCAGCTGCCTGTGTATATACTCGATGGCGCCCACGTCCAGTCCCCGCGTGGGCTGGACGGCCACCACCAGCGGCTTCTCCCGGTCCAGTTCCCGGGCAATGATGGCCTTCTGCTGGTTTCCGCCGGACATGGACCGGGCAACCGTCGCCGGCCCCCGGCCGGAGCGCACATCGTACTGCCCGATGAGCCGCTGGGCGTACTCCCGCACGGCCCCCCGGTTGATGAAGCCGTTGGTTTGGAACTGCTTTTCCCGATACCGCTGAAGCACCAGGTTCTGTTCCAGGGTAAAATCCAGCACCAGGCCGTGCTTGTGCCGGTCCTCGGGGATGTGGCTCATATTGGCGCCCCGGCGGCGGATGGAGGCGTGGGAGATGTCCTCCCCGCACAGCGTGACCGTTCCCCCGGCGCACTTCTCCAGCCCTGTGAGGCCGTAGACCAGCTCTGTCTGGCCGTTGCCGTCGATGCCCGCGACACACAGGATCTCCCCCGCCCGCACGTCGAAGCTGACATGGTCCACCGCGTTGCGCTTGTGGGCCCTGGAGGGCACGCAGAAATCCCGCAGGGACAGCACCGCTTCGCCGGGCTTGGCGGGCTCCTTGTGCACCTCCAGCTGGACGGACCGGCCCACCATCATGTCGGACAGAGCCTGCTTGTCGGTGTCCTTGGTGTCCACGGTGCCGATGTGCTTGCCCTTGCGGAGCACCGTGACCCGGTCGGACACCGCCATAATCTCGTTGAGCTTGTGGGAGATAAATAAAATAGACTTGCCCTCTTTGGCAAACTCCTTCATGGTGGTCATCAGCTCGTCGATCTCCTGGGGGGTGAGCACGGCGGTGGGCTCGTCGAAAATGAGGATTTCATTGTCCCGGTACAGCATTTTCAGGATCTCCACCCGCTGCTGCATCCCCACGGTGATGTCCTCCACCTTGGCGTCCAGATCCACCTTCAGGCCGTACCGCTGGGACAGGGCCTCCACCTTGGCCCGGGCCTCCTTCCGCCGGAGGAAGCCCGCCTTGGTGGTCTCCGCCCCCAGAATGATGTTGTCCAGCACAGTAAACACGCTGATGAGCTTGAAGTGCTGGTGGACCATGCCGATGCCCAGAGCCGTGGCGTCGTTGGGGTCGTTGATTTTCACAACCTCTCCGTTTTTCTTGATGACCCCCGCCTCCGGCTGATACAGGCCGAACAGCACGCTCATCAGCGTGGACTTGCCCGCGCCGTTCTCCCCCAACAGGGCGTGGATCTCCCCGCGCCGGAGCTGGAGCGTGATGTCGTCATTGGCGATGATGCCGGGGAACTCCTTGGTGATGTGGAGCATTTCAATGACATTTTCCGCTTCCATGTCTCTCCTCCCGCCTCCTCCTGATAGACTGAACATACAAAGCTATTTCTTATTATAAAGCACAGCCGTCGAAAACACAAGAAATTTATCCATCCTGCACAAAAAAAGGGGGGGACGCTTTCGCGTCCCCCCTCGGGAGCCGGGATTTGAATCAGCTCTCCACAGACAGGGTCAGGTTGGAGTAGCTCTGCTCCAGGTTGGCATAGTCGGCGTCCACAGACACGGAGCCGTCCTTAATGCCGGCCAGCAAGGTCTCGTACTCGGCCACGGTGAACTTGGTCATGGACCAGGTGGCGGTGGGCAGGCCCACGGCGTCGTCCTTGGCGCCCAGGGAGGTGCCGGTGCCGCTGATATCCGCCCAGTTGCCGGTGAACTGCTTGTCCAGCGCGAAGTTGACGGACTGCTCCAGCCCCTTCATGGCGGAGGTGATCACGGTGTCGGACTGGCTGGACTGGTCCACGTCCACGCCCACCACATAGCCGTCGTTGGCGGCGGCCGCGGCGGAGATGGAGCTGAACATACCGCCGCCGCAGGCAAACACGATCTCCGTGCCGCCGCTGTACCAGCCCTGCATCATGCTCTGCAGGTCGGGGGAGGGGGAGTAGTTGGAGCCGTAGGCCCAGCTGTAGCGCATTTCCACGTTGACGCCCATCTCAGCGGCGGCCGCGTTGGCGCCCTGGACATAGCCGTAGCCGTAACGGCAGCAGGCGGGGTTGTCGCCGCCGCCGCCACCGGAGAAGCCCAGCTTGGTGAAGCCCTCCTTGACCACGGCGTAACCGGCCAGGTAGCCGCACTGCTCCTCCTGGAAGGCGATGCCGGCCACGTTGGCCAGCACGTCGCCGGGATCGTCCTGGCTGTCGCGTTCGGTCAGGGGGAAGCCGTCGATGAACACGAAGTTGACCTCAGGGTGCTCCGCAGCGGCCTTGCGCATCGCGCCGGCCTGGAGGAAGCCGGGGGCCACGATGACCTTCGCGCCGGCCTCAATGGCGGCCACATAGGCGTTGTAACGGTCGTCGTCGGTGGCCTCGTTGCCGTTGGCGGGCCGGTAGTACTTGTAGGTCTTTCCGTTGTTGGCGGCGTACAGCTTTACGCCGTTCCATGTACCCTCGTTGAAGGACTTGTCCTTCAGGTCGCCCACGTCGGTAATCATGGCGATCTCATACTTGCCGTCGGCAGTGCTGGGGTTGTCGTCAATGGCGTTGGGGTCGGAAACCGGGCCGGAGCTCTCCCCGCCGCCGGGGGTGTTGGCGGGATCGGCGTCCCCGCTCTGGCTGTTGGCGGGAGGCTCGCTGGACGCCCCGCCCGGGTTGCTGTTGCAGGCCGCCAGGCTCAACGCCATGGCCATCGCCAGCAGCATCGCGGTCAGCTTTTTCATGGCAAAACATTCCTTTCTTTTTCATCATTCCTGGGCGGCGTCCGCCGCCCGCACTCCTTGCCCGCAAAAAGGCGGGGCCTCAACATCTGCGCTCCCGCCTCTCGGACGAGCCCATTATATCGCGCCCAACCGCAAAATACAAGGCTTTTTTACACTGTACACGAACTTTTAACAAATGCGGCCCGTGCTCAGTATCCCTGGGCCCGCTGGCCCTTCACCAGCTTGACAATGCGGCTGGTGCCCAGCCGGTCCGCCCCCAGGGCCAGAAAATCCGCCGCGTCCTGGAGGCTGGCGATGCCTCCCGCCGCCTTGATCTTCACATGGGGGGCCACGTTGGCCTTGAACAGGGTCACGTCCTCCCGGGTGGCCCCGGCCGCGGAAAAGCCGGTGGAGGTCTTGATGAAGTCCGCCCCGCTGTCCGACACGATTTGGCACAGGCGCACCTTCTCCGCATCGGTGAGCAGGCAGGTTTCAATAATCACCTTCAGCACCAGCTTCCCGCAGGCCGCCTTCACCGCCCTGATCTCAGCCAGCAGGTCGTCCCACCGGCCGTCCTTGGCCCAGCCGATGTTGATGACCATGTCGATCTCCCTGGCCCCGTTGGCAATGGCGTCCTGAGCCTCGAACACCTTGACGGCGGTGGTAGAGTAGCCGTTGGGGAAGCCGATGACGGTGCACACCGGGAGCTTGTCCCCCAGGTAATCCGCCGCCTGCTTCACGTAGCTGGCGGGAATGCACACACTGGCGCAGCCGTAAGCCGCCCCGTCGTCGCAGATCTGGCGGATCTCCTCCCAGGTGGCGGTCTGGGTCAGGAGGGTGTGGTCCACGGCGGCCAAAATGGTCTGGTTGTCCATTGGTATCACCTCATTGCAATATAGTAAATACATTTTACTATAGGCGGGCCGGAAACGCAAGACAACCGGCTGTTTTGGCGTAAAATTCCCCGCCGCAACCTAAAGTCGTGCTGCGCCTGTTCGCCACGCGCGGCTTCGCTGCGGCTCAAGCAAAATCCGCCTCCGCTGCGCGGCGGCTGGGCTTTTGCTTTCGCTCCGCTCCATCCGCGCTGCTCACAACGGTTCCGCAACCTGTGGTTGTCAGATTGGACACTGTTTTTGGTTGCGCAACCTGCCGTTTTTTGGTATGATACCCCTGTCCAAAGGCGCCGGACCATTTTCTTCGGAGGTATCGCACATGGAATTTCGAACCCGTTTATTTGAGCTTCGTCGCCAGGCGGGGCTGTCCCAGGAGGAGCTGGCCAACCTGCTGGGCATCACCCGCCAGGCGGTGCAAAAGTGGGAGGCGGGCACATCCCGCCCGGACATGGACAATCTGGCGGCTCTGGCCGACTACTTCAAGGTGTCCCTTGATTATCTGGTGACAGGCAGGGAGGCCTTGCCCCCGCCCGCTCCCACCATCGTCAACAATTACTATCACGACTATCACGGACACCCCGAGCGCTGGCATTACGAGTACAAGAGCAAGCGCACCCTGTTCGGCCTGCCGCTGGTCCATGTCAATCTCGGCTATAGGGACCACTGGGCCCGGGGGATTATCGCCATCGGCAACATCGCCACCGGGCTTGTGGCCCTGGGCGGCGTGGCGGTGGGGCTGTTCACCCTGGGCGGGGTGAGCATTGGGCTGCTGCTGGCCCTGGGGGCGGTGGCCCTGGGCGGAGTGGCCATCGGAGGCGTGGCCCTGGGACTGCTGGCCTGGGGCGGCATTGCCCTGGGCTGGCTGGCGGTGGGAGGCTGCGCCGTGGGCGTGTACGCCGCCGGGGGCGTCGTGGCGGCCTCCCGGGTGGCGGTGGGCGGCGTGGTGTCCGCGCCCCTGGCCATCGGACAGATCGCCGACGGCGCAAAAACCATCCTCGTCCCCCTGGAGGGCCTGTCCGACCAGGCGGTCATGGACGCCCACGCCGCCATTACAGAGGCCTGTCCCGACGCGCCCTTCTTTGTGACCCGGATTCTGAAATTCTTTGTGTGGGCCGAGATGTCCTGAGCGGTCCCGCGGCAGATCAAGAACATCCTTCTGTACGCCCCGGCGGCATATAGTCAGCGCAGTTGAAAATCGGCAGCTGCCGATTTTCAGACAGCGGTACAACCGCTGTCCGGCAAAGCCTGTGCGCTGACTATGACGTCTGACACGAGGCCGCTTTACAGCCTGTTCGGCGATGATTCGCCGAACAGGCTGTAAAGAAGTATTTACTTCTTTTCAGCCGCGTCAACTATAACGAGAACCGGGCGGCTGGCCAGCCGCCCGGTTTTTTTACAGGTCCTTTTCCATCAGAATATATTCCTCCGTCCGCAGGCGCTCCCGGAAGCCGCATTTTCGGAACAGCTCCACCGAGGGGTTGTCGATGGCGATGTTGTCCACCAGCCGCGTCACGCCGTTCTCCCGGGCAGCGGCGCACAGCAGCTCCAGCCCCTGCCGGCCGAAGCCCCGGCCCCGGTGGCGGGCGGACACCAGCACGTCGCAGACATAACCGCCGAACCCGCCGTCATAGTGGTAGGCGGCCTCGCCCACCGGCTCCCCCGTGCCCTCCAGGCGCAGATAGCGGTAAAACCGCCCGCCCGTCTCATCCTCCAGCCAGCGGGCGTACCAGTCCCCCCAGCGCTCCCTGGGAAAGGCAACCGTTCCGCCATAGGCGTGGTTGTAGGCCATGGTATCCGGGTCGGCCAGCAGCGCCCGGCGGAAATTCAGCTCCTCCAGCTGCGGCCGGTACAGCACAAGTTTGTCCATACCCCCTCCTACCGGTCCAACAGCCTGGCAATGGCGGTGCGGCGCACCGTCATCGCGCTCTTGGGGCAAAACTCCTGGCAGCAGAAGCACCGAATGCACTTTTTTCGGTCAATGCTGGGTTTTTTGTTTACCATGGTGATGGCCTTGGCCGGGCACACGTTCCGGCACTCGCCGCACCCCACGCACTCCCCGGGCTTCACCACCGGCCGCTGGGCCAGCAGCTTTTCCATGGCCGCCCCCTTGAGCCGGCCCAGCAGGCTGTTCCCGCTTCCCCGGAACAGGTGGCTGTTGCCGGTGACGATGCGCCGGAAGTCCGGCAGGGCGAAGGCGGCGGGGTCCCCCTCCACCGCCAGCCCCTCCGCCGAGGGCGGAATGAGCCCCCGCTCCAGCGCCGCCTCCAGGGTGGGCACCTCCTCCCGGTTCAGGCCGATGAGCCCGGCGCACAGCAGGTCCACCTTGTGGGGGCTCTCCCCCGCCACCAGCGCCCCCATGTGCCGGGGGGTGCCCCCGCTGGGGCCGTTGCCCTCCATGCACTCCACCGCGTCCACAAGGGTGAGCCGGGGTTTGAAATACTCGTTCAGGTCCACAATCATCCGGGCAAAGTCCCTGGGGTCCGGGTAGCGGAAATGGTACTCCGGCTTTACGGTACCTGGGATCGTCCCAAACATATTTTTCGCTCCGCAGGTCATGGCCATCATGCCGTGGGTTTTCAGCTTGCAGAAGTCGATGATGGCGTCCGCCCCGTCCAGCCACGCGGTATAGCGGAACTGGCGGCACACCTTCCCATCGGGGAACTGGGCGGTGCCCTCGGAAAAGTCCTGGTTCAGCCGCCCGCCCGCCTGCTCCACCGCCTTCAGTCCGGCGGCGGCATACACCCGGCCCACAAAGGCGGCGTTGAACAGCCCGCCGGGGCTGTCCCCCACCACCACGTCCGCCCCCCGGGCCGCCAGCAGCTCCACCAGGGCGCACAGCAGGGCCGGATGGGTAGTGACGGCCTTCTCCGGCTTGGCAAAGGTGAGAAGGTTCGCCTTGACCGCGATTTTCATGCCCGGCCGCACCCAGTCCAGCCCGCCCAGAGGGGCCAGCGCCCGCTCCAGGGCGGCCCGGGCCTCCTCCCGGCCATAGCCGGCGCACGGAACGATTACAACATCAGGTTTCATGATTTCACCTCTTATGATCCAAAAAGGCTGCCGCAGGTGCGGCAGCCTTTTAGAAAATCGAATGGGAATTTACTCCTCCACGGGCTCCTCGTCCTCGCCGTCCATGGGGGCGGACTCCAGCAGGGCGCGGATGGACAGGGACACCTTCTTGTTCTCCTCGTCAATGGCGGTGATCTTGGCATCCACGGTATCGCCCTCGCTCACCACGTCGCCGGGCTTATCCACCCGGTGATCGGCCAGCTGGGAGATATGGATCAGGCCGTCCACGCCGGGGACGATCTCGGCAAAGGCGCCGAAGGTCATCAGCTTGACCACACGCACGGGAGCCACGTCGCCCACGGAGTACTTGCTGGTGAAGACGGTCCAGGGCTCCTGGCTGTGGTCCTTCACGCCCAGGGAGATCTTCTTCTTCTCCGGGTCGAAGGAGATGACGTACACCTCGATGGGGTCGCCTACGCTGACCACCTCGGCGGGGGTCTTGATACGGGACCAGGACAGCTCGGAGATGTGGACCATGCCATCCACGCCGCCGATGTCCACGAAAGCGCCATAGGAGGTGAGGCTCTTCACGGTGCCGCTGTACCGCTTGCCCACCTCAATGTTGTCCCAGATCGCGGCGGCGGCGGCGGCCCGGGCCTCGGCGGCCACGGCGCGGATGGAGCCCACCACGCGGCGGCGGGCGCGGTTCACCTCGGTGATGCGCAGCTGCACCCGGGTCTTGACCATCTCGGACAGGTCGGCGCCCCGGGGCTTGCCGGACTGGGAGGCGGGGATGAACACCCGGATGCCCTTGACGCTGGCCACCAGGCCGCCCTTGTTCTCCTCGGTGATGATGCCCTCCAGCACGTCCTTGTTCTCCACGGCGTTCTCCACGGTCTCCCAGTTCTTGTCCGCGTCAAGGCGCTTCTTGGACAGCTTGACCACGCAGTCCCGGTCGCTGACCAGCATGACGATGGCCTCGATCTCCTCGCCCACCTTGGCGACGTCCTCCGCCTTCACGTCGGGGTCATCGCTCAACTCGGACAGGGGAATGGTGCCGGGATACTTCACGCCCAGCTCCACCTGGATCTCAGTCGGCGTGATTGCCGCGACCGTGCCAGTGACCCTATCCCCCGTATTCAAAATTTTGAACGACTCCTCCAGCATCTCCGCGAAGGACTGTTCAATCTCCATAATTTCATCGCTCATTTTGTTGCTGACCTCCTTTATTATCCACTCCGGCGTGGATGCGCCGGCAGTGATTCCAAGCGTACCAATCCCGCGGAACTGTTCCCGGTCAAGACCGCCGGCCCCCTCGGCCTGCACGACCACGGGGCAGCATCCGGCGCACAGCTGGGTGAGCTTTCTGGTGTTGGAGCTCTTCTGATCGCCGATGACGATCATGGCGCCGCATTGACCGGCCAGTTCCAGCGCTTCTGATTGGCGCCTGGACGTAGCATTACATATTGTATCAAAAAATTCCGCGTTTGTACACACTTTTTTTGCGTTTTCCACGATTTTTTCCCAATTTGTCAATATAGCTGTCGTTTGGGACACAAATGTCAGCGGCTGCGCGGAAAAACCGGGCGTTTTTTGGATAATTTGTTCCAGCTCCTCCCAGCCGGAAACCACAATCCCCCGCCGGGTGCATCCAAGAATACCCAAAATTTCCGGGTGGTCGGCCTCGCCCACCACCACCGGGACCCGGCCCCGGCCCTCCGCGCCGCGGACAATATCGTGTATGTGGGCCACGTTGGGGCAGGTGGCGTCCAGCACCCGGCAGCCCCGGGCCTCCAGCGCCCGGTACACCCCGTCCGGCTCCCCGTGGGCCCGGATGAGCACCGGCGCGCCCTTTGGGGCCTCCTCCGGCGCGGAGATGACGGACGCCCCCAGCTCCTCCAGCCGGCGGATCACGTGGTCGTTGTGGGTGATGTGGCCCAGCAGGTACACCGGGCCCTGGGCCGCGGCCCGCTCCGCCAACTCCACCGCCCGCCGGACCCCGTAGCAAAACCCGGCGGTCCGGGCCACCTTGACGGTCACGCCGCCTGTTCCTCCAGGGCATTCACCCGGTCCAGCAGGTCGTCGGCGATGCGCTGGTAGTCCTCGGCGGAGGGCTTGCGCCCCTCAAACTCCGGGTGGTAGGGCTGGCCAAACACCACGGTGGTCTTGCGGAAGCGGCGCTTTTTCCGGGAGATGTACACCGGCACCAGCGGGGTGCCCGTCCGCGTGGCAAACATGGCCGCGCCGGTCTGGGCCTCGGAAACCTCGCCCTCCTTCACCCGGGTGCCCTCGGGGAACATCAGCAGCTTCTCCCCCTTTTTCAGCACCCGCAGGCATTCCTTTGCCGCCGCCATATCGGACTTTCCCCGGTTGACGCCGATGATCCCCGCCTTTTTCAGCAGAAAACCAATCAACGGCCACTTCATAATCTCCGCTTTGGCCATCACATGGGTCTGCCGCTTTCTGCCCATGCAGCACACCACATAGAGTGGGTCCCCCAGGGTGGTGTGGTTGCCGCAGATCAGGGCTGCCCCCTCCGGGATGTTCTCCACGCCCACCGCCTTCCAGGGGTGAAAAATCCTCATGTAGATCCAAATAATCGGGTAAATTACAGCGTACATCTTGTTTTTCATCCGCAAACCTCCTCAGACGTCCAGGCGTTCCCGGACCAGCCCCAGCAGCAGCCGGAAGCTCTCCTCCAGATCCAGGCCGGTGGTGTCGGCCAGCACGGCATCCTCCGCCTTGCGCAGGGGCGAGACTTCCCGATCCATGTCCCGGCGGTCCCGCTCCACCACCTCCCGGAGGACCTGGTTCAGGTCCGCCCGCTGGCCCCGCTCCAAAAGCTCCCGGTACCGGCGTTCCGCCCGGGCTTCGGCGGCGGCGGTGAGGTAGATTTTCACGTCCGCCTGGGGGAGCACCACGGTGCCGATGTCCCGGCCGTCCATGATGACGTCGTTCTCACGGGCGGTTTTGCGCTGCATCTCCAGGAGAAACGCCCGCACCGCGGGCAGCGCGGCCACCTTGGAGGCGCAGGCTGAGATCTCATTTTCCCGGATGGCCTGGGTCACGTCCTCCCCGTCCAGGAACATATGCTGGAGGCCGTCCTCTCCGTAGCCCATGCCGATGGCCAGCCGGGGCAGCATCTCCGCCACCGCCTCCCCGTCCGCCGGGTCAATCCCCCGGCGGCGGGCCGCCAGGCCCACCGTGCGGTAAATGGCCCCCGTGTCCACATAGACAAAGCCCAGCTCCTGAGCCAGCCGCTTGGCCAGGGTGGATTTTCCCGCCCCGGAGGGGCCGTCAATGGCGATACTGCGTCTCTTCATGGCATAACGCCCTTTCCTTACTTAATTGAATGCCTGTGCGTATTCCGCCGCGGCCAGGCCGGCGGCATAGCCGGTAGACCAGGCAATTTGCAGGTTAAAACCGCCGGTGTAGCCGTCCACATCCAGCAGTTCCCCGGCAAAATACAGCCCCTCTACTTTCTTGGAAGCCATGGTTTTGGGGTCCACCTCCCCCACAGCCACGCCGCCGGAAGTGACCACAGCTTCCTCCACCGGGCGAGCCCCCGCGATGGGAATGGAAAAACCCTTCAGCGCCGCCAGCAACGCCCGGCGCTGTTCCTTCCGAATCTCATGGGCCTTGGCGTCCAGCGGGATTCCCGCCCGCTCCGCCATCACCGGCACCGCGGACCGGGGGACCAGCCCGCCCAGGGCGTTGGCGCAGTCCTGATTGGCCCGGGCCGCAAAGTCCCGCAGAAGGCGGGCGTCCAGCGTCTGCTCATCCAGCGCCGGCTTCCAGTCGATGCAGGCGGCATAGCCGGAGCGGCTGAAATCCATATGGGCGGAGGCGGACAGCACCAGCGGTCCGGACAGGCCGAAGTGGGTAAACAGCAGCTCTCCCCGCTCCCGGAACACGGTTTTTCCCCGTCCGTCCCGGACACGCAGCTCCACGTTGCGCAGGGACAGGCCCTGAAGCCGGGCGCAGCAGGGGTCGTCCGACTCCAGCGGCACCAGGGAGCCCCGGATGGGAACAATAGCGTGTCCCGCCGCCTGTGCCAGGGCGTAGCCGTCCCCGGTGGAGCCGGTGCGCGGATAGGACGCCCCGCCAGTGGCAAGGATTAATGCCTTACAGTCTTTGAGCTCTCCGCCCTTTCCCGTGCGCACTGCGGCCAGCCGCCCATCCAGCACAGACAGGCCAGCAGCCCGGTCCCGGCGCAGCTCCACCCCCAGGCGGCGCAGCTCAAAAAACAGCGCGTCCACAATATCCGCGGCCTTGTCGGAGACAGGGAACACCCGGTTTCCCCGCTCCGTTTTCAGCTTGACGCCCAGCCCCTCAAAAAACGCCATGGTATCCGCCGGGCCAAAACGGCTGAAAGCGCTGTAAAGGAATTTTCCATTACGGGGAATGGAGGCCAGCAGCTCCTCCCGGTCGCAGTTGTTGGTGACGTTGCACCGGCCCTTGCCGGTGATATAAAGCTTCCGTCCCACCTTTTCATTGGGCTCCAGCAGCACCACACCCGCCCCTGCCCGGGCGGCGGTGACGGCGGCCATCATGCCCGCCGCGCCGCCTCCGGCCACGGCCACCTTATTTCCCGTCCTCATACTCCACCTTTTCGTATACCTGATACTCGTCCCAGATGCTCTCCAACCGCTGGAAGGTGGCGGTGACCTCCGCGGACTTTTTCCGCCCCACCGCCACAATCAGCGCGTTGATGATGGACAACGGCGCCACCAGGGAGTCGGCAAAGGAGGCCATGTCGCTCTTGGCCAGCAGGCGGAAGTTGGACGTGTCGTACAGCGGGGACATATCGCTGTCGGTGACGGCTACCACCGTGGCGCCCTGGTCCCTGGCAAACTCCATGGCCCGGACAGACCGGGTGGAGTACCGGGGAAAGCTGATTCCGATCACCACATCTCCCTCCCCCACCCGGAGCATCTGCTCAAACATCTCGCTGGCCAGGCTGGTCTGCACCTGGGTCACATTGTCGAAAATCAGCTTGAAATAGAACGTGAGAAAGTCGGACAGCGCCGCCGACGAGCGCACCCCCAGAATATAAATCCGGCGGGCGGACACGATGGCGTCCACCGCGTCCTCAAAGTCCTGCCGGTTCAGCTCGCTGAGGGTCATGCGCAGCTTCTCAATGTCCGACTGGACCACCTTGTCCAACACGTCCTGGGAGCCCAGCCGGTCATAGGACACCTCAATGCGCTGCACGGTGGTGAGCTTGCCCCGTATCATCTCCTGCATGGCTTTCTGCATGGCGGGGTAGCCGTCGTAGCCCAGTTCGGCGGCAAAACGCACCACGGTGGACTCGCTGATTTTCACCGCCTGGCCCAGCCGGGCCGCCGTCATAAAGGCGGCTTTGTCGTAGTTATCCAGAATATACCGGCCAATCAGCTTTTGTCCCTTGGAAAAGGTGTCCATCCTGCTCTGAATCACAGTCAAAATATCACGGCTCATGGCAAAGCAACCCTACTCTCTATCTATCCTCCCGGCGCGGGCTGTTCCGCGCCAACAGGCCTATCATACCGTTTTGCCCGCCAAAAAGCAAGGGTTTTTGAAAGAATTTCCCCTCATTCCTGCAAAGCGGCCAGCTCCGCCGCCGTGAGGGGCCTCCACTGCCCCGCCTTCAGCCCCCCCAGCCGGAGGGGCCCTTCCCGCACCCGCCGGAGCCGTTCCACCGTCAGACCGGCGGCGGCGCACATCCGGCGCACCTGGCGGTTCTTCCCCTGATGGATGACCACGGCGAGGGAGCGCTCCCCTGTCCGCTCCACCCGGTCGGCAATGAGGACCTCCCCGCCCTCCGCCACCGGGGCCCGAAGAATGGGCAGGGCCCGGTCTATGTCGCCCCCGGCCCACACCTGGTATTCCTTCTCCACCCGGTGGGAGGGGTGGGTGAGCCGCTGGGTCAGCGCCCCGTCGTCGGTGAGGAGCAGGAGGCCCTCCGAGTCCATATCCAGCCGCCCCACCGGCCATACCCGGGCGGGACAGTCCGCCACCAGCTCCGTCACAGCTCTGCGCCCCTTCTCGTCGGACAGGGTGGTGACATAGCCCCTGGGCTTGTTCAGCATGATGTAGGTGCGCCGCTTCCCGGCGGACAGCGGCACGCCGTCCACCTCCACCCGGTCCCGGTCCGGGTCGGCTTTCCCGCCCAGGCGGGCCGTCCGGCCATTGACCGTCACCCGGCCCGCCTGTATGTACGCCTCCGCCTGGCGGCGGGAGCACACCCCCGCCGCCGACAGCAGCTTTTGCAGCCGTTCTTCCACCGCCGCCTCTCCTTTCCGTTCCGTTATGCCCTACCCCGCAGCCCGGACCACAGCCGCTGCCAGAAATTCAGCGGCTCCCGCACGTCCACCCCCGCGCTGCCCTGGCTCATCAGCGGCATCCGGGCAATCACCCTGCCGTCCAGCAACCACCGCGCCTCCCCCAACTGCACCAGGGGGTCGAGGGGGGCCGAGGGACTGCGCAGCAGCTCAATTTCCATCACCGGCTTTTCCGACTCGGCAAGAGGGTAGCCCAGCTCTCCCTGCGCCTCCACCGCCATGGTGGGAATCAGGCTGCCCCCCACCGCCACCGCCCCCAGCACCTCGCCCTCCCGGCACAGCGCCTGCCGGGGGTAGGCCTGAAAGCCGTAGTCCAGCAGCTTTTTGTGATCGTTCCAGTCGTCCCCGTCGTTGAGGGTGACGCAGATCAGGGTCTGGCCCTCCCGCCGGGCGGCGGACACCAGGGTGCGCCCCGCCTTCTCCGTAAACCCGGTTTTCATCCCCACGCAGCCCGGACAACTCCAGAGCAGCTTGTTGTGGTTGACAAAGGTGCGGGCGCCAATGGTGATGGACCGGGTGGCGCAGATCTCCGCCACCGCATCGTTCTCCAGGCACGCCCGGGCCAGCAGCGCCATGTCGTAGGCGGTGGAGTAATGGCTGTCGTCGTTGAGCCCGCTGGGGTTGGCAAAGGAGCTGTCCTTCATCCCCAGCTCCACCGCCCGCCGGTTCATCCGCGCCACGAAATCCGCCTCGTTCCCCGCCGTGTGGCAGGCGACGGCCATAGCCGCGTCGTTGCCCGACTGGAGCAGCAATCCATACAACAGGCCCCGCAGGGTGATCTCCTCCCCGGCCTTGAGATAGATGGACGACCCCTCGCTGCCCAGCCATTCCCCCTTGACGGTCACCACTTGGTCCAGGTCCTCCGCCTCTTCCACCGCCACCAGCGCCGTCATCAGCTTGGTAATGCTGGCGATCAGCCTGGGCTGATGGATGTTGTGCTCATAGAGCACCCTCCCGCTCTCGGCGTCCATGAGGATGGCGCAGGAGGCATTGTCGCCCACCGCGTGGGCGGTCGGACACGCGGCGGCCAACAGCAGCACAGCCGCCAGCGCGGCGGTCATTTTTCTCACAAAAAGGTCACTCCCATCTGAATGGTCAGATGGGAGTAGTATGGCCTTGACCGCCCGGACTTATCCGGGCGCGGAGTTACAGTACCTCTTCCCCGTTTTCTCCGGCACTCTTTTTGTCAATATAGCCAGTGACCCGCTCAAACATCTCGGGCACCAGATCCACCACCCGGCTGACGGTGTCCCCGGGAGGAGGCGCCACGGGCAGCAGGCGCACATTCCCGTCCTTCACGATCAGAAACGCCACGGGGAGTACGCTGACTCCCGCCCCCGCGCCGCCGCCGAAATTCTTGGGCACATTCTGGGTTTTGCCAAAGTCGGAACCGCCGGTGGCAAAGCCGAAGGACAGCCGGGATACAGGGATCAAGGTCACGCCGTCCTGGGTTGTGATGGGCTGGCCCACCACCGTGTTGGCGTCCACCATCTCCCGGATCTTATTCATGGTGGTCTGGAGCACTTCGTTGATGGGATGGTTGTTTTCACTCATGACTCAATGCCTCCTGTCTTTTTCTAGGGGTCCTGCCGCTCTTGATCCACGTAAACAGCGCCTTTGTGCCGTATCGTATCCCCAGGGCGAATATCTGGCCCACTGTCAGCGTCACCGCCGCTTGGAGCTCCACCCCGGGTTCCGTGCGGCCGTAGTCCAAGCCGACCTGGAACGAGTGGCGCTTCACCTTGAAATTATGGTCAAGGATGGGCCAAAGCATACCTAGGGCCGCGTTGGCCTGACCGTAACCCAGGGCAATGGCGGCGGGGTCCGTCCCGCCCCAGATCAGCTCCAGCTCCAAATCGTCGATGCGGATTTTACGCTTCAGCGCCCCGCAGGCCTCCCCCGCCACCGGCAGCACTTTCATCAGCCGGGATAAGGTGCCGGGCTGGCCTTCGGCGGGCTCCTTTTTGTGCTTTTCAGCCGCGGGCGGCTTCTCCCGTTTCGGCTTCGCCGGCTTTTTCGCTTTTTGGGGCTTGGCGGGCCACAGCTGAATTTGGAACGGACCCGCCAGAGCGGCGGCATACAGCCCCGCCTGCCCATAGCGCACCCTGCCGCCAACGCGGATCAGTGAAATGAGCCAGAGAACAGCCAGGACAGCCAGCAGGATTTTCAGCGCCGTCATGGCCCTTCCTCCCCGCCCCGCTCCTCAGCGCCTCCCGCCGTCTCCGCCTCCCGGAGCCGGCGCAGGGCGGACTCCATCTCCATGGTGAGCTGGGCGTCCTCCTGGCTGGCGGAGGCCAACTCCGGCAGGTCGTCCAAAGTGGCCAGCCCGAAGGAGCGCAGGAAGCTTTTCGTGGTGCGGAACTGCATGGGCCGCCCCGGCACCGCCAGCCGGCCCGCCTCCCGGATGAGGCCCCGGTCCAGCAGAAGGCCCACGGTGTACGAGCTGTCCACCCCGCGGACCTGCTCGATATAGGCCCGGGTCACCGGCTGAAAGTAGGCGATGATAGCCAGCACCTCCAGGGCGGGCTGGGACAGCTTGGCGGGCTTGCGGTTCTCCAGCGCCTTGCGGATATATTCCGCCTGCTCCGGCGCGGAGCACATCTGCCAGCTGTTCTCCAGCTTCACCAGCCGGATGCCACGGCGGTCATAGCTGTAGGAATCCGCCATGCGCTGGCATACGCTGTCCACCGTCTCCCGGTCCTGTCCCAGGGTCAGGCACAGGCGCTCCACGGGCATCGGGTCCCCCGCCGCAAACAGGATGCCCTCAATGGCACCTTCCAGCTCTTTTAAATCCATTGGGGCATCCTCCTCTCCTCGTCGAAGCAAAGTCCGCTCCGCTTCCTTGCTTTTCCTCTCCCCACAAAAGCTGGCGGACGCTTTTGCGGGGCCACGGGGCAATGGCTTTGCGGGGACTCCTTTTAGTAACTCTCTACCGTCACATCCACCTCTTCGGGCAGATCGTCTACCGTACTGGTGACGGTGCAGTCCTCCGCCGTCCCCGCCAGGTGGATGCGGTTGGCCTTACACAGCTCCAAAATCGCCAGGAACGTGGCCACCACCTCGGACCGGCTCCGGCTGGTCTTGAACAGCGCCTTAAACCGGGCCACGCCGAACTGGATGAGCCTGTCCAGAATGGACCGGGCCTTGTCCGCCACCGGGTAGGGCTCCCGGCCCACGATGCCCTCGAAGGCCGACGCCAGGGGGGGCAGCTTGCTGTCCGCTCTGGCCAGCACCGAGCGGATGGCGGTCAGAATATCCGCCTTGTCATGGACGTACTGATAGGCGTTGTCCGTTTTCACCGGCTCCGGCCGCTTGGGCAGATAGTCCCGGCCGAACTCGTACCGCCCGTTGAGCTCCTCCGTCACGTCCTTGATCTTCACGTAGGTCTCCTGGGATTTGTGCTCCTCCAGGGCGGCCATCAGCTCTTCCATCTCGCTCATGGCCACCTCGTCGTCGATGGACAGCAGCATTCGGGTCTTGATATACACCAGGTGGGCCGCCATGGTGACGAACTCGCTGGCCACCTCCAGGTTCAGCTCCTCCCGCTGGGCCATCCAGGCCAGGTACTGGTCCAGCAGGTCGGAGATCACGATATCCCGGATCTCAATTCTGTTTTTGCTCAACAGGTGGAGGATCAGGTCCAGGGGGCCGTCGAAGTCCTCCATGTCCTCCTGGCGGGCCTTCACCACCTTGTCCAGATGGTAGATGGGGGCTTCCATGGCGCCCCTCCCTTCCATAATAGGGGTATTATAGCAAATTTTTCGTAAAAAAACAAGGGTGCGTCATTGGCTTGTACACTATAAATCGAAATTTACAGCGGCAATCATAAACTGATATCCACTAATTTTGACCTCAAATGCGGTATCGCCCCACGGCTGAACCATCAACGCAGTTGGTTTCAGCGCCAAATGGTTCTCATATATCTGTTTGAGCTGTCCACCAGGCACGGTCATGTAGATTTCAACTCCACATCCAATATGTGAAAGCTGATTGCCAGGAACATATCCCTCCGTGATACCAAGCAGAACAGAGTTGCCGCAAAGTGACACCCCCACCAAAGGGTCACCACTCTCCCAAGGCTGCGAAAAATCAATATTCCACCCAACAGCAGCAAATTCCTCTGCTGCCTTATAGGGGTCTATACAAGCAAGAATCGGCCGAATCATTTTTACTCTCTGCCTTTACTCATACATATAAATCCCGATTTATCGTTCATCCGTTCAGTCTCTCCAGCGCCGCCTTTGCCGCCATCTGCTCCGCTTCCTTCTTCGTCCGGCCCGCGCCCGTGCCGATGACCTTGCCGTCCACCGACGCCTCCATCTCAAAGCTGCGGCAGTGGTCCGGGCCGCTCTCCCGCACCAGCGCATAGCTCACCGCCGCCCCCGGCGTGCGCTGCACCAGCTCCTGAAGGGCGGTCTTGTAGTCCCGGTCTGCGGCCTTCTCCCGCTCCTTGTCCAGGATCAGCGCCCGGATGATGGGCCGCACCGCCTCCATTCCCCCGTCCAAGTAGACGGCGGCCAGCATGGCCTCGGTGGCGTCCGCCAAAATGGAGGGCCGCTTCCGGCCCCCGCCCGCGTCCTCCCCCTTGCCCAATCGGAGATAACGCCCCAGCTCCAGGCTCTGGGCCGCCTCGTGGAGGCTCCCCTCGCACACCAGCGCCGCCCGGGTGCGGGTCAGCTCCCCCTCGGGCATATCCGGGTGCTTTTTGTACAGGTAGTCCGCCACCACCAGCCCCAGCACCGAGTCCCCCAGAAACTCCAGCCGCTCGTTGCTGGTCAGCCCCGCCCCCCGGTGCTCGTTGGCATAGGAGCTGTGGGTCATGGCGTGCTCCAGCAGCCCCCGGTCTTTGAAGCGGTAGCCCAGCTTTTCTTCCAGCTTGTTCATATATATCCCCCACCACGGAAAAAGCCCCGCCTTGGCGGGGCTTTTTCATCGAAAATTGAGAGCTCAGAGGTCCAGGTGCTCCTGCATATACTTGTACAGGTCGCCCACCGTCACAATGGATTCGATGTCCTCGCTGTCCATCTCCTCCATGCCGAACTCCTCCTCCAGGGCCATGGACAGGTCCATCAGGTCCACGGAGTCCGCGCCCAGGTCGTCCACAAAGGCGGAGTCGGCAGTGATAGAATCGGGCTCCACACCGAATTGCTCGGCGATCAGTTTGCACAGTTTCTCAAACATCTTTGAAGCAGCTCCTTTTATGTTGCTATAATCACTTTCATAATAGGGGCTTTGGCCCTGGCTGTCAATAGTATTTTTGACAATTTTTTTCTAAGATCAGCCCTCATTCCCGTCAGCCGCGGCAGAATGGGCGTTCAGGCGCATATGCTCCACATTTTCCGTAATATCTTCGATGATGGCGGCGCGCTTGAACTCCACCGCCTGGCGGATGGCGTTCTGGATGGCCCGGCCGTTGGAGGAGCCGTGGGCCTTGATGACCGGCTTGGAAATGCCCACCAGGGCCGTCCCGCCCACCTCGTTGGAGTCCAGGATCTTTTTGAAGTCCCGCAGGCCGTCTTTCATCAGCAGGGCGGCGATTTTCGTTTTCAGGCTCTTCTTGAACATCTTCTTCATCTCCCCGGTGAGGAACAGCCCCGCGCCCTCCACCGCCTTGAGGAAGATGTTGCCCGAGTAGCCGTCGGCCACGATCACGTCCACGGCCCCCTGCACCGCCTCCCGGGCCTCCACGTTGCCCACGAAGTTGATGCGGCCCTCCTCCTTGGCCTTTTGCAGCAGCCGGTACGCCTCCCGCTGGAGGTCCGTCCCCTTGGAGGGCTCCGCGCCGATGTTCAGCAGGCCCACCTTGGGCTCCGGGCGTCCCAGGACCCGCTCCGCGTAGTAGCTGCCCATGAAGGCGAACTGGAGCAGAAACTCCGGGGTGCCCTCGGCGGTGGCGCCGCAGTCGATGAGCACCGAGCCGCCCCCGGCCGTGGGCACCACCGGGGCCATGGCCGCCCGGCGGATGCCCTTGATGCGCTTCACCACGAGCGTGGCCCCGGACAGCAGCGCCCCCGTGGACCCGGCGGACACAAAGGCGTCCCCCTCCCCATTTTTCAGCAGGTTCAGCCCCACCGTCAGGGAGGAGTCCTTTTTCTCTTTAAAGGCGGTGGCGGGGTTGTCGCACATCTCCACCACCTGGTCGGCGTGGGTGATGGACAGCCCCGCCGGGAGCTCCGCCACCCCCTCCTTCCGAAGGGCCTCCAGGATGACCTCCCCCCGGCCCACCAGGATGATCTCCACGCCGTACTCTTTCATCGCCTGCAAGGCGCCCTGTACCGGGGCCTGGGGGGCGTTGTCCCCTCCCATGGCGTCCACAATGATGCGCATTTCGCCGTCCTCCTTCATAATCTCTCTTTCAGCGCGTCCACAATGTCCAGCGAACGCCTGGACAGCTCCGCATTTTTATTCCGCTTCCCCTTTACCCGGTGGTCCAGGGGCGGCATGATGCCGAAGTTGATGTTCATGGGCTGGAAATCGGCCACGCTCTCATTGCTGACATAGGCCGCCAGCGCCCCGATGGCGGTCTTCCGGGGGAAATCCGCCGGATCCCGCCCCAGCAGGCGGCGGGCCAGCTCCACCCCCGCCAGGAAGCCGGAGGCGGTGGACTCCACATAGCCCTCCACCCCGGTGATCTGCCCGGCAAAGACGATCCGCTCATTGCCCCGCACCCGGTAATAGCGGTCCAGCAGCCTGGGCGAGTTGAGGTAGGTGTTGCGGTGCATCACCCCGTAGCGCACATATTCCGCCTGCCGCAGCGCCGGGATCATGGAGAACACCCGCTTCTGCTCCCCCCATTTCAAATGGGTCTGGAAGCCCACCAGGTTGTACAGCGTGCCCTGGGCGTTGTCCCGGCGGAGCTGCACCACGGCGTAGGGCTCCCGCCCGGTCTTGGGGTCGGGCAGGCCCTTGGGCTTCAGCGGCCCGAAGGCCAGGGTCTGCGCCCCCCGCCGTGCCATGACCTCCACCGGCATACAGCCCTCAAACACGTTCTTGTCCTCAAAGCCGTGGACCTCCGCCTCCTGGGCGGCGCACAGCTCCCGCCAGAAGGCCAGGTACTCCTCCTCGGACAGGGCGCAGTTGATGTAGTCCGCCGTCCCCCGACCGTAGCGGGAGGCAAACCAGGCGTGGTCCATGTCGATGCTGTCAAAGGTGACGATGGGGGCCGCCGCGTCGAAAAAGTTCAGATAGCTGCCCGCCGGGAACAGCCCGGCGATGGCTTCGGACAGGGCGTCCGAGGTCAGCGGGCCGGAGGCCACCACCACCTCCCCCTCGGGGATGGACGCGGCCTCCCCCTCCACTATGGTGATGCCGGGGTGGCTTCGGACGGCGGCGGTGACGGCGGCGGAAAACCCCTCCCGGTCCACCGCCAGGGCGCCCCCCGCCTCCACCCGGGTCTGGTCAGCGCAGCGCAGGATCAGCGACCCGCACCGCCGAAGCTCCTCCTTCAGCAGGCCCGCGGCGTTCTCCAGCTGGTCGGAGCGCAGGGAGTTGGAGCACACCAGCTCGGCAAAGCCGGGGCTGTGGTGGGCGGGGGTCATTTTTTGGGGCTTCATCTCCATCAGCGTGACGGGAATCCCCCGCCGGGCCAGCTGCCAGGCGGCCTCGCACCCGGCCAGCCCCGCCCCAATGACAGTTACAGGCATGGGCATCGTCCTTTACTTTGGCGTATCTGTGCGGCCCACCAGATAGTCGATGGACACATCGTAGAAGTCGGCAAGGGCAATCAAGGCATTGATGGTTGGTTCGGTTTGTTCTTTTTCATAATACTGATATCCCCGAATTTTAACACCCATCAAATCCGCTAACTGCTGTTGTGGAACTTTCCGTTCCTTCCGCAATAATTTCATGCGCTCGCCGTACATTTTTTACTTCCCCCTCTTGACACGACACACTTTTGCGTGTATTATATAGATACACGCAAAAAGATGTCGTATTTGGAGTTGATACTTATGACAGACGCAATGGAAGTCCTTTACGCTTACGCCCAGGATTACCTGCTCCGTTCCCTGCTGGAGCGGGAGCCGGACTATGCCGACGCGCTCCGCCACGCCGACCAGCAGGAGCGGTCCCTCCGGGCCCTGTTGGGCGCAGACGAGGAGCGTCTGGACGCTCTGCTGGATGAGCGGAGCGGCTTGGATTTTCATCGGGGCCAGGCCCTCTTCCGCGCCGGATTCCAAATCGCCATGGAGCTGTCCCGCTGACCTACTCCGCCGTCTTTTTCGTGGTCTTTTTGGCCGTTTCCGTCTTTTTCGCGGCGGTCTTCTTGGCGGCTGTGGTTTTTTTCGCCGCTGTGGTCTTGGCGGTGGACGCCGTCTTTTTCGCCGCTGTGGTCTTGGCGGTGGACGCCGTCTTTTTCGCCGCCGTGGTCTTGGCAGTGGACGCCGTCTTTTTCGCCGCGGGCTTCTTCTCCTCCGCCTGCCCGCCTTCGCCCTGGGCGGCGGTGTCCGCTTTCTTCTTGAAGCCGCCCCGCTTGTCCTCCGGCAGGAAATTGGAGCACGCCGGGTTGATGCAGAAGGGCCGCTTGAACCCCCGCCCGGACAGCTTGAACATGGTCTGGCCGCACACCGGGCAGTCGTCCTTCACCGGCACGTCCCAGGTCATGAAGTCGCAGCGCTTCTCTTCCACCTTGCTGTTCAGGTGCTCGCAGCAATAATAGGTATACTGCTTATTGGTCTTTTTGCTCACGCCGGTGCGCTTCACCAGACGGCCCCCGCACTTGGGGCACCGCCCGGGCATCTCCACCACCAGCGGTTTGGTAAAGGTGCACTCCGGCCAGCCGGGGCAGGCCAAAAACCGCCCGAACCGGCCCATTTTTACCACCATCTTCCGGCCGCACAGGTCGCACACCTCGTCCGACTCCTCGTCGGGCACCTTGATGCGCTCGCCGTCCAGCTCGGATTCCGCCTTCTTCAGCTCCGCGTCAAAGCCGCTGTAGAACTCGCCCAGCACCTGCTTCCACGCCACCTCGCCGGCCTCCACCTTGTCCAGACGGCTCTCCATCTGGGCGGTGAAGTCGGCGTCCACAATATCGGGGAACTTCTCCTTCATCAGCCCCGTGACCACCTCGCCCAGGGGGGTGGGGCGCAGGTATTTGCCCTCCTTCACCACGTACTGCCGGTCGGTGATGGTAGAAATGGTGGGGGCGTAGGTGGACGGGCGGCCCACCCCCTTCTCCTCCAGCGCCTTAATGAGGGTGGCCTCGGTGAACCGGGCGGGGGGCTGGGTGAAATGCTGGCCGGGGGTTAAGCCGTCCAGCTTCAGCGGCTCCCCCTCCTTCAGGTCGGGCAGCGGCGACTGGGGGACCTCCTCATCCTCGTCCCGGCTCTCCTCGTAAACCGCTGTAAAGCCGCTGAACTTCACGGCGGAATGGCTGGCCCGGAAGCGGTAGCCCGCCGACTCCGCCTCAATGGTGACGCTGTCGTACACCGCCCCCGCCATCTGGCAGGCCAGAAACCGGCTCCAGATCAGCTTGTACAGGCGGTACTGGTCGGCGGTGAGGCTCTTTTTCAAGTCCTCCGGGGTGAGGTTCACGTCGGAGGGCCGGATGGCCTCGTGGGCGTCCTGGGCGCTGCCTTTGGACTTGAAACGCCGGGTCTTTTCCGGGTAATACTGCTTGCCATAACGGCTCTGGATGAAGGTCTTGGCCGCCGCCAGGGCCTCCTCCGACAGGCGCAGGGAGTCGGTACGCATATAGGTGATGAGGCCCACGGTGCCCACGCCCTGGATGTCCACCCCCTCGTACAGCTGCTGGGCGATGGACATGGTGCGCTTGGGGATCATGTTCAGCTTGCGGGACGCCTCCTGCTGGAGGGTGGAGGTGGTGAAGGGGGGCGCGGGGCTGCGGTGCTTATCCTGCCGCTTCACCCCGGTTACCGTAAAAGGAGACCCCTTTACAGCGCTTACCACCTCCTGGACCTGCTCCTCGCTGGTGAGCTCCATCCGCTTTTCGCGGCCGTAGAACTCCGCCTGGAACCCCCCCACATTGGGGGCGACGCGGGACAGGCCGGCGGCGATGGACCAGTACTCCTGGGGGGTAAAGGCGCGGATCTCCTCCTCCCGCTCCACCGCGATCCGGGTGGCCACCGACTGCACCCGCCCGGCGGACAGCCCCCGGCGGATCTTCTTCCACAGCAGAGGCGAGAGCTGGTAGCCCACGATGCGGTCCAGCACCCGCCGGGCCTGCTGGGCGTCCACCAGGTCCTGGTCGATGCCGCGGGGATGGGCGATGGACTCCTTTACCACCTTCTGGGTGATCTCGTTGAACGTCACCCGGCAGGTCTTTTCCTTGGGCACGCCCAGCACGTTTTGGAGGTGCCAGGAAATGGCCTCCCCCTCCCGGTCCGGGTCGGTGGCCAGGTAGACCTTTTCGCTGGCCTTGGCGGACTTGCGCAGGTCCTTAATCACGTCCGCCTTGTCCTTGATGTTCAGGTACTCCGGCTCGAAGGTGGCCACATCCACCCCCAGGGTGCTCTTGGGCAGGTCCCGGATGTGGCCCATGGAGGCCTTCACCTCAAAGCCGGGGCCCAGGTACTTCCCGATGGTTTTCGCCTTTGCCGGCGACTCCACAATGACCAAATTTGTCTTTGCCATTCTATTCAACTACTCCATTTTCAATTTGACGGCGGCCCGGAACCGCTTGCCGCTCTCCTCCGCCACATACCCCTGGACTTGAAGCAGAGTCATGGCGGACAGCACCCGCCGGGCGGGAATCTGGGTCTGCTCCACCAGGTCGTCCGCCCGGGCGGCCCCCCCGTCCAGCGCCAGCAGCAGTGCCCGCTGGTCGTCCGTCAGCTTATCCTTGCAGTCCTTCCAGCGGAGCTCCGATACGCCGCCTTTCTCCGCTTTTCGGGGCGCTTCGCCCGCCTTGCGGGGCTCCCGCCGCGGGGGGAGCACGGCGGTGCCCTCCAGCCTCTGCCGCTCCGCCTCCGGGGACTCAAAGGGCTCCCAGCCCAGCCGGAGCCGGCCTGGGAAGCGGTCGATCAGCTCAACCAGCACATCGTCCGCCTCCATAACCAGCTTGGCCTCCCCCTTCTGGATCAGCCGGTTGGTGCCCTCGCTCTGGGGCGCGTCCGCGGGCCCCGGGACCGCAAACACCTCCCTGTCCTGCTCCAGGGCGTGGCCCGCCGTGGACAGCGTGCCGCCGAAGCGCCCGCTCTCCACGGCAACCACCCCCGCCGACAGCCCGCTGATGATGCGGTTGCGAATGGGGAAGTTGCCGCCACGGGGTTCCGTCCCCGGCGGATATTCCGAAATGAGGGCGCCCGCCGCGGCCACGTCCTCATACAGCTCTCTGTGAAACCTGGGATAGATCACGTCGATGCCGCCGCCCAGCACCGACACCACCGGCCCGCCCGCCTTCAGCGCGCCCCGCACCGCAGCCGCGTCGATGCCCTCCGCGATCCCGCTGATAATGAGAGCCCCGCTCCGGCTCAATCCCGCCGACAGCCGGGACGCCATCCGAACGCCGTAGGGCGTGGCTGCCCGGGTGCCTACTATGGCGACAGCCGCCTCCTCGTCAAAAGCGAACTGCCTGCCCTTCCAGTACAGCACCATAGGCGGCTGGGCAATGGCCCGCAGCCGCTCCGGGTAGGCCGCGTCCTGGAGGGTAAGCAGACGGATCCCCAGCCGCTCGCAGTCTCCCAGCACCTGGTCCGCCCGGTCCAGTGATTTGTCCATCAGAGAGCGCTCGGTCTCCGGCTTCAAGCCGCCCAGAAGAGCATATGCCTTTTCGTCGGCAAAAAACACTTGCTCCGGCGCGCCGAAATGGTCCAAAACCCGAACGGCCTCCTGCCCGAGCAGGCCCCTGCGCTGGGTCAGCCAGATCCAGTACTTCAAATTGGACATATCCAGCCGCCTCCTCCGCTTCTAATCCCCACGGGCCATCTCCCACAGCACCACCGCCGCCGCGACCGCCGCGTTCAGCGACTCGCACCGGGCCCGCATGGGAATTTTGACCGTCTTTTGGCACAGCTCCAGCGCCCGCCGGGACACGCCCCGGCCCTCGCTGCCAATAACCACCGCCGCACCATCCAACCGGGCGGCCCGCACGTCCACGGTGTCCTCCCGCAGGGCGGCGGCGTACAGCGGGACGCCCGCCTGGGACAGCAGCTCCGCCGCCCGGTCCAGCGCGCCCTCGTACACCGGCAGCCGGAACACCGCCCCCATGGTGGCCCGCACCGTCTTGGGGTTCCACGGGTCCGCGCACCCGCCGCATAAAATCAGCCCGTCCGCTCCAAAGGCGTCCGCCGTGCGCCAGACCGTCCCCACGTTGCCCGGGTCCTGAACCCCGTCCAGCACCAGCCAGCGGCCGCCCTCCAGCCGGTCCGGCAGGGACAGCTCCCGCCCCCGGCAAATGAACACCACTCCCTGGGGGCTCTCCGTGTCCGCGGTGGACGCCAGCAGGCTGTCCGGCACCTCCGCCAGCCGGACCCCCGGCGGCAGCTCCGGCAGGGCCGCGCCCTCCGCGCAGATCACCGCCTCCAGCGCCCCGCCCCAGCGCAGGGCCTCCGCCAGCAGCTTGGGCCCCTCGGCGGCAAAGGCTCCCTCCGCCCGGCGGTACGCCCGGCGGCTGTTCAGCTTCCGCACCCGGGCCAGCAGAGGGTTGGCCCGGCTGGTAATGCGCTCCCGCTCCAAAGCTGCTCCCCCCTCGCGCCAGATGGTATTCTTTTTTATTATAGCCGCTCCGCCGCCGTTTTTCAAGGGATTTATTCCCAAATCCGTAAAAAACCCCGGGCGCCGAAGCGCCCGGGGCCCTTTGCCGGGAATTCAGGGTGTTGCTTACGTTGGCTTACTCGTCAGAGCCGAAGAACTCGCCCAGAATCTCGTCGCAGTTCATGGCGTAATCCTGGTCGTCCAGGCCCACCAGCGCGGCCAGCTCGGGCATCTCGATGCCCTTGAGCTTGGCGTAGCGGGACAGGAACAGCTTGGCCTGCTCCACAGTCACCAGCTCGTCGGGCAGGAACTCGGTGGCGGACACGCCGTAAGCGATGTCGTTGGCCTGGCCCCAGCCGATGGCGTAGGCGTACTCATGGTCGGCGGGCACGTCCTCGAAGGTGGACAGGCCGGCCTCGGGGGAGCCCTCACGGCGGTACAGGTAATCCACGAACTCGGCGCGGGTCACAGGGCCAGCCAGAGGAATGGCGTTGTCGTCCAGCTCCACCTCGTCACCGCCACCCAGCGGGGTGTCGGTGTCGTCGATATAGACCTGGTCGTCGAACAGGGCGGGGATGGTATTGGGCGTACGGCTGAGTTCTTTCCCGCACACATCGCAGTAGACCACGCTGTCGTAGGAGCCAGGCACGCCGATCTGGGGCGCAACGCGGTTCTCCTCAACGGGGTCGTTGGGGGTGTGGCCAGTGGCAGTACCGGGAATGGTGGTATCATAGGTGTCCCCGCAGCCTACGCAGACAAAAGAAACCTTCTCATCGTCCTCACAGGTCGCGGCCACACGGGCACTTTCATGATATCCCGCATGGTTCTTCCAGTCCTCGTACTCCACAGCGGTGGAACTGCCGCAGACGCCACAGCTGTACCACTTCAAGCCCTTCTGGGCACAAGTAGCTTCACGGATGACAGCGCCTTCAACGGTAAAGCTGCACTCGTGGTCGGCGTATTTGCCGCACATGGTGCATTTGCCGTCCACATAGTTGTGGTCGAGCTTTTCGATTACCTCGTAGTGCTCAAGCCCGCATTTACATTGGGTCACTTCAATGCCCATATGCTGGCAGGTAGCCTGCACCGCGTTGGGATGCCCCCCAACCGTAATATCAAAGCTGTGAGCAACGGGTTCGCTGTGAGTACCGCAGCCATAGCTATTCGCGCAGTACACAACGTGCTCGTCAAGGTTGAGCGGTACCAGCTTCCCAGAGAAATCATGCTCCAGCTTGCTGCCCGCCACAGTCCGGGTGTCGGTCGCGCCGCAGCCTTCGCGGTCGCACGTCGCGGTCTCGGTACCGTCCTTCATGCAGGTGGCGTCATTGTTAGGCACATAGTTGGTGAAGCTGTGGCCCAGCTTGGTGCCCTCAAACACTTGGTCGTAAGACGCATTGCAGCCGGGGAAGCTGCAATTGTCCCACTTACACACCGCGTCCTCCGTGCAGGTGGCCTCGGTATCGTTATAATACTGATAGTTGTGCTTGCCCAGCGCCATATGGCAAGCCAGGCACTCAGCGGGATTCTTGCCGTGCTCGCACTTGTCGGTGGGGTCGACAGGTTCAGTGGGGTCGACAGGCGGCTCAGTGGTCTTCTTGTAGCCGCAGACATTGCACACGGTCTCACCAGGGAGGTACAAGTGGGGTTCCTTCGTGCCAGTGGCGCCGCAGGTACGCACAGTCCAGTGACCATCCGCATCGAACTCACGATCATTCTTCACCGTGCAGGCGGCATCGTGGTTGCTGGAATCCACCCCAAGGGTAGTGGAGCTGATTTCATCCCCACAGTCGGCACACGTGACAGTCACGGAACCCTGATTGAGGCAGGTAGCGGCAACGGTCACGGTCTCAGTGTGGACGTGGTTGGCGGGATCAATCTGGAGTGTCGTTTCGCTGACCTTTTTCCCGCAGTCCTTGCACGTAACAGTCTCGGAACCAACATTGACACAAGTAGCTGCAACGGTCACGGTCTCAGTATTGGCGTGGTTGTTGGGGTCTTTGGAAAGTCTGTCAACAGGCCCAACATAAACATTAGGAATACCACTATTCCTATGAAAGTTCCTTCCACAGAGAGTACATTCATAGTGGGCCTTTACGCCCTCAGCTGAACAGGTACCAGGTACTTCCGCAACATATGCCAACGAATTCTTCACGCAGAAAGGGCAATACCTACCATCCGCCGCAAAAGCGGTGGTGCCCAGCATCCCCACGCACATCATCAGGGCCAGAACCAGCGCGAGCGCGCGCTTGCCAACGTTTTTCAAATACATCATTTTTTTATTCGTCCCTTCTTTGCTGAAAATTACGGATGCAAAGTAATCCGGCGGCTGGGCTGCCATAGGTCCGGTTGACGCCGCTTCTTCAAAGCGGCTTCAGGGGTATACCCCTGACCTTACTTTGTTTCCATTGCTCGGGTCTCCGGGCCGTTAGGCCCCTGGCTTTGCGTCCCGCCGTTTCCAGCGGTTTGCCTCGATCCAGCAGCCGGGCTGACTTAGCATCCTCACGGGGGTTGGGGTCTTCATCCCCATTGCCTCCTTTGTCTGAGAACGCCTTAGTTCCCATGGCTTTGCGTCCCGCGGTTTCCCGCGGTTTGCCTTTTTTCAGCAACCGGGCGAACATATCTCCGCCGCGCCGGGGCGCGGCTTCGACTTAGTCCCCATGGCTTTGCGTCCCACCGTTTCCGATGGTTTGCCAAAATGCGCCCTGCCTGTCACCCTGCCGCCTCCGGCGCGTGTTCCGGCGGCAGGGATTTCCCAGGGCGGGACCGCCTCTCTCATGCGGCTCCCTCCTCTCTCGCGGGCGCACGCCCGCCCGTACTTCTCCACAATCACTATACCACATATTGTGGGAGTCCGCAAGGGGGTGCGCTCCACTTTTTTTACTCAAAAACCAATTTCTTCCTGGCCGAGCTGCGAAAAACCGCCGGAGAAATGGCTCTCCGGCGGTTTTTTCCGACTGTTTTGGGTTTTTGGCGGATTACTGCCTGCCCTCCGCCCGGGCCATAGCCAGCTGGAAATCCTTCTGGTCGGTGAAGATCTCGTTTTTGTACGGGTTCTTCTTCTGCTCAACGGCCCGCTTGATGATGAAAGCCAAGGCCACCACGTTCACCGCCAGGGCGATCACCGCCACCACGCCCTGCATGGTGGGGTCGGCGGCGGTGGGCCGCACCGCCGGGTTCATCGCCCCGTCGGCGTACAGCACGGGGATGACGGTGAACCGGCTGGCGTCCTGGAACAGGGGGAACACCTGGGCAAACATACACCACAGCGCCAGGGTGTTGGCCCGGTTCTGAATCCAGCCGCCCTTGTTCCACAGGGCGTTGGCAAAGGTGGGGGCCAGCAGCAGCGCCAGGCCGCAGTACCAGGCGTGGGTGGGCAGGTTGTTGTAGGTGTACTCAAAGTTCCACAGGTCGTAGGCCAGAATGTACACAAAGGTCATGTCCGGCCACAGCATATCCCGCCGGTCCTTGGAGGCGTAGATCCCCCACCAGCCGGTCATGCACAGAATGTTGACCAGCCCCGCGATGCCGTTCACCCAGTTCCACCAGCCGCCGTACAGCCACACGTTCTCGCTGGACAGCCACCAGCGGTCGCCGTGCTCCGCCAGGGACATCAGGCCCTTCACGCCGGACTCAAAGTCGCTGACCACGGCAATCAGGATGTTGATGGCCACGATGACGAAGGGGAACGCCTTGAACCACTCCGTCTTGCCGATGCTCCACTTGTACTTCAGCATCATGAAGCCGATGCACCCCGCCGTGGCGGCGTACAGCTTGGCGTAGTGGAACCAGCTGGTCATGTGCACATAGGTCTGGTTATTCAGCGCCCAGTCCATGCCCATGCCGGCGCACACATAGATGGCGATAAAGTAGACGGTGAGCGCCGCCGGAATGCCCAGAAAGCAGATGACGCCGCCCAGCTTGCTCCGGCGGGCGAATTCGTTGGCCAGCACCAGCCCGGTGAACACCAGCAGCCAGCCCAGCAGCTGCCAGCCCGCGCCGTCGCCATAGATTTGAAACAGCATTGTCTTTTCCTCCTTGCGGGGCTTCGCCCCGTTCTCTCTCTTTAAAGATACCCTGATCCATGCCGGTCAGTATGCCTCAATCTCCTTGATGCTCACCTCGTTTCCCGTCAAAAGCCAGGTGTTTTCGCTCCGGCAGTGGGGGCAGGTGCGGCCGTGGGCCACGGTGGGGTAGTCCCGCCCGCAGCCGCCGCAGCGGGTGACGGCGGGCAGCGCCTCAATCTTCAGCTCCGAACCGCTGACCAGCTCCGACCTGGCCGCCGCCCACCTCCAGCAGTCGGTGAGGCAGTCCGGCACCACGCCGGACACCTCCCCCAGCTCCAGCACCACGGCGGACACCTTTTCCAGGCCGTTCTCCGCCGCCACCCCCTCCACACTGCGGATGATGTGGAACACAATGCCCAATTCGTGCATGAATTACTTCCTGTTCTTCCTGGCCGCCCGGCGGATCTTGATCTCCCGTTTCACCATGTTGGGCATGATGGCCTTCATCTTGTCCTCGCTCTTCATCATAGTAGAGCACTCGGGCCGGTCCCGGAACAGATGGATGGCGTCAAACTCGCACCGGGTGGTGCACAGGCCGCAGCCGATACACTTGTTGGGGTCCACAATGGACGCGCCGCAGCCCAGGCACCGGGCGGTCTCCGCTTTGACCTGCTCCTCGGTGAAGGTGCGCTTCGCGTCCCGGAAGGACTTCTTCCAGTCGAAGCTGCCGTCCATACCCGGGATCTGCCGTGCGGCGGTGTCGTACTGCTCCACTTTGATGTTGTTCTTGTCCAGCTCCACAAAGTACCGGGGGTCCCGGCCGATGGTCATGCTGGTGCTGGGCTGGACGAAGCGGTGGAGGGAAACGGCCGCCTCCTTGCCCGCCGCGATGGCGTCGATGGCGAACTTGGGGCCGGTGAACACATCGCCGCCCACGAACACGTCGGGCTGGGCGGTCTGGTAGGTTTTGGCGTCGGCCTTGGCCCAGCCGCCCCGGGCCAGCTCCACTTGACTGCCCTCCAGCAGCTGGCCCCACTCCACGCTCTGGCCGATGGACAGCACCACGTGGCCGCAGGGGACGGTGATGGTGTCCTGTTCGTCGTACTGGGGGGCGAAGCGTCCCTGGCCGTCCCACACGCTGGTGCAGCGCATGAACACCACGCCGGACACTTTGCCGCCCTCGCTCAGTATCTCTTTCGGGCCCCAGCCGCACTGGATGGTGATATCCTCCTCCTCCGCCTCGGCGATCTCCTCCGGGGAGGCGGGCATCTGATCCCTGGGCTCCAGGCAATACATGGCTACGCTGTCCGCCCCGCAGCGGTGGGCGGTGCGGGCGGCGTCAATGGCCACGTTGCCGCCGCCCACCACCACGGTTCTGCCGGGAACCTGTACGCCCTTCCCCTCTGCCGCCGCACGCAGGAACTCTACGGCGGAGTACACGCCGGGGGTGTCCTCTCCGGGAATTCCCGGCAGGCGGCCCCGCTGGCAGCCGATGGCGATATAGAACGCCTCGTAGCCCTGGGCCCGCAAATCATCCAAAGTCAGGTCTTTGCCCACTTCAACTCCGCAGCGGAAGTCCACCCCCAGGGCCCGGATGACGTCGATCTCCGCGTCCAGCACATCCTTCTCCAGCTTGAAGGAGGGGATGCCGTAGCGCAGCATTCCGCCCAGCTCTTTGTTTTTCTCGAACACGGTTGGCTCGTAACCCTTGAGGGCCAGGTAGAAAGCGCAGGACAGCCCCGCCGGGCCGCCGCCGATGATGGCGATCTTCTGGGAGAAGGCCCCTTCCACCTTGGGGATCACCTTTTCCGGCACAAAGCGGTGCTCCGCCTTTAAATCCTGCTGGGCAATGAATTTCTTCACCTCGTCGATGGCCACGGCCTGGTCGATGGTGCCCCGGGTGCAGGCGTCCTCACACCGGCGGTTGCACACCCGGCCGCACACCGCCGGGAAGGGGTTCTCCTTCTTGATGAGCTCCAGGGCTTCGGCGTACTTGCCCTGGGCCGCCAGCTTGAGATAGCCCTGGACGGCGATGTGGGCGGGGCAGGCGGTCTTGCAGGGGGCGGTACCCGTCTCGTGGGTGTTAATCCGATTCTTGTCACGGTAGTCCACGGACCACTTCTCCGGCCCCCACTTCACCTCGTCGGGCAGCTCCTGGCGGGGGTAGCGGATGGGAGCGCCGTCCTTGGCGCACAGCTTCTGACCCAGCTTGGCCGCCCCGGCGGGGCAGACCTCCACACAGCCGCCGCAGGCCACGCACTTGTCCCGCTCCACCTTGGCCACATAGGCGGACCGGCTCATATTGGGGGTGTTGAACAGCTGGCTGGTGCGCAGGGCGTTGCACACATTGACATTGCAGTTGCAGATGGCGAAAATCTTCTGGTCGCCGTCAATGTTGGTGATCTGGTGGACGTAGCCGTTGGCCTCCGCCTTGCGGAAAATCTCCAGGGCCTCCTCCTTGGTGATGTAGCGGCCCCCTTTGTCCGTCTCCACCACATAGTCCGCCATGTCGCCCACGGCGACGCACCAGTCGTCGGCGTCGTCGCCGCAGCCCTCCCCCAGCTTGGCCCGGCTCATCCGGCAGGAGCAGGGGGAGGCGGCGTATTTGCCCTCGTACTTGTCCAGCCAGTGGGAGATGTGCTCGATGGAGATGGACTTGCTCTCCATGCCAATGGCCTTTTCCACGGGAATCACGTGCATCCCAATGCCCGCCCCGCCGGGGGGCACCATGGGGGTGATTTTCTCCAGGGGCAGGAAAGTCATGCGCTCGAAAAACGCCGCCACCTCCGGGTGCCCGTCGATCTGGGCCCGGCGCATATTGAAGAACTCCGCGCTGCCCGGCACAAACATGGGCAGGACGTACCGCTTCTCATGGTTGGGATTCTTGCCGTCCAGGTTCTCCCAGTGGTACTCAACCAGGCCGATGAGGCTCATCTCGTCCAGCAACTTTTGCAGCCTGTCCGGCTCCATGCCGGTGAGTTTCTGAATCTGCTCAAAGGTCTTGGGCCTGCGCACCTTCATTTTCAGGGCCACGTCCGCCATCTCGTCCGTCACCAGCCCCGCCAGCCCCCAGTACTCCGGGTCGTCCCCGGTGACCCCGTGGAGCTTGGCGGGCACCCGGTCGGTAATCATCCGGCCAAGCTTGACGATCTTTTCCCGGGGCTTGTCCGTCTTGGGAATTTCAAACGGCAGCCCGCTCTCATCCAGGGGGAATTTTGTCTCGCTCATTTCGCCTCTCCTCTCTTCCTTTCAAGCGCAGCGCGGCGGTCCTCGCCTTCAGGGCTCAGGCGCGCCAGCTCCTGACCTGCTCCCGCAGCCAGTCCGCCCACTCCCCGACCCCTTCGCCGGTCTTGGCGCAGATGGGGATGACCTTCGCCTTCGGGTTGCGCATTTTGATGTACTCCCGGCACTTTTCCATATCAAAATCAAAATAGGGGGCCACGTCGGTCTTGTTGATGAGCACCACGTCGCACACCTGGAACATCAGGGGGTACTTCAGCGGCTTGTCGTCCCCCTCCGGAACAGACAGGATGGCGGCGTTCTTCACCGCCCCGGTGTCGAATTCCGCCGGGCACACCAGGTTGCCCACGTTCTCCAGAATGGCCAGCTCCACGTCGCCTTCGATGAGCTGGTCCAGTCCCTGCCGGGTCATGTCCGCGTCCAGGTGGCACATCCCGCCGGTGTGGAGCTGGATGGCCTTCACCCCCGCCGCCGCCATGGCCCGGGCGTCCACGTCGGAGTCGATGTCCGCCTCCATCACGCCGATTTTCATCTCATCCCTCAGCAGCTCCACCGTGCGCCGCAGGGTGGTGGTCTTGCCCGCGCCGGGGGAGCTCATCAGGTTGAGCAGGAAAATCCCCCGCTCCTTCAGCTCCTGCCGGAGCTGGTCCGCCCGCCTGTCATTGTCCGCGAAAACGCTCTGCTTTACCTCAATCACCCGAACTTGATCCATAGCTTTCTTCTCCTCTCTCTGGTTCAGCCAAGTAATGGCATAATTTTACCATTTTCCCGTCTTTGCGTCAACTGCCCGAAAATCTTTCCGAATTTTCAGCCTTATCCACAGTTTCTCCCCCTTGTATTTGTCCAATCTGTATGATAAACTGTTCCCCGTGATATGTGGTATGACCAGAACCAGAAGGAGGCCCTCCATGGAATTTGCCAAACTCTCCTCCCCCAGCCTGAAGGACCTGTTCGTCCAGCAGCTCCAGGGGATGATCCTGTCCGGGGCGCTGCCCGTGGGCGCCCAGCTGCCGCCGGAACGGCTCCTGGCCGAGCAGATGCAGGTGAGCCGGACGGTGGTGAACAGCGGCCTGGCCGAGCTGTCCGCCCAGGGCTTTCTGGAGGTCCGGCCCCGGCAGGGCACCTGCGTGGCCGACTACCGGCGGCGGGGCAGCCTGAGTACCCTCATCGCCATCATGCAGTACAAGGGGGGCGTGCTGGGCCGGGACGAGATCCGCTCCATCCTGGAGGTCCGCCGCGCCCTGGAGCACCTGGCGGCGGAGCGTGCCATCCGGTACGCCTCCGACCAGGCCCTGGACCTGCTGGGGGAGCACCTGGCCCGCATGGCCGCCTCGTCCAGCCCCGGGGAGGCGGCGGAGGCCGCTTTCGCCTTCCAGCACGAGCTGGCCCTGGTGGGGGGCAACAGCATCGTGCCGCTGATCTACTGCTCTTTCAAGCCGCCGGTCATCTCGCTGTGGGTGCGGTTCTGCAACCTGTATGGCATCCCTGCCCTGGTGCACAATACCCAGACCCTCTACGCCCTGCTCCGGGCCCGGGACGCCCAGGGCGCCTCCCGCTGGATCGACGCCTATCTGGAGCAGGCCATCAGCGGCGGGCAGCAGATCTACGGCCAGCCGGACGCCGGCCTTGACACCTCCCCCCGCCCATGATATTATCATGTTCAAAAGTGCCCGCAAATTGGTTTTCAAAGAGAGAAGATGCCGCCTATGGACCAGATTGCAGTCCTGATCCCCTGCTACAACGAAAGCCAGACCATTGAAAAGGTGGTGCGCGACATCTCCGCCGCCCTGCCGGAGGCGGTGGTGTATGTTTATGACAACAACTCCACCGACGGCACGGGCGAGCTGGCACGGGCCGCCGGGGCGGTGGTGCGCCGGGAGCGCCGCCAGGGCAAGGGCAGCGTAATCCGCCGAATGTTCCGGGAGATCGACGCCCGGTGCTATCTGATGCTGGACGGAGACGACACCTACCCCGTCCAGGCCGCCCCGGAGATGGTCCGGCTGGTGCTGGAGGAGGAGGCGGACATGGTGGTGGGCGACCGGCTCTCCTCCACCTACTTTCAGGAGAACAAACGCCCTTTCCACGGCTTCGGCAATTCCCTGGTGCGCGCGTCCATCAACCGGCTGTTCCACAGCGACATCCGGGACATCATGACGGGCTACCGGGCGTTCAGCTACCAGTTCGTCAAAACCTTCCCGGTGCTGTCCTCCGGCTTTGAGATTGAGACGGAGATGACCATACACGCCGTGGACAAAAAAATGTGGGTGGAAAACGTGGTGGTGGACTACCGGGACCGCACGGAGGGCAGCCAGTCCAAGCTGAACACTTACTCGGACGGCGCGAGGGTGCTGTTCACCATCGCGCGGCTGTTCCGCAGCTACCGGCCCATGGGGTTCTTCGGCGCGCTGGCCCTGCTCCTCGCCGCCGCCAGCGGCCTGCTGTTCCTGCCCGTCCTGTCCACTTACCTCCAGACCGGCCTGGTCCCCCGCTTCCCCACCCTCATCGTCAGCGGCTTCGGGGCGCTGGCGGCGGTGGTGTCCCTGTTCTGCGGGCTGCTGCTGGACAACGTGCGGCAAAAGGACCTGCGGGACTTTGAATTCAAGCTCCAGCTGGTCCATGACCAATACGCAAGGCGGGCGGAGGGCCTATGAACAGGCAAGAAGCGCTCCGCAGGGCGCCGCGGGCCCTGGCGCTGGCCCTGCTCTCCATGCTCATCGCCGTGAGCCTGACCTGCTCCATGAGCATCGAGCCCTATTTCGCGGCGGACGAGGCGCTGGCCGGGCGGAGCGCCCTCTTCCGCTTTCTGACCTACTGCGCCCGCTCGTTCTCGGCGGAGCTGGGGGTGTCGTCCTGCCTGGGGCTGGGCGCGGGATTCCTGCTGTACGGCGCCTGCCGGCTGAAGCCTGCCAGGTCGGAACGGGCCCTGGCCGCCGTGTTCGGCGGGCTGTTCGCTTTCATGCAGGTGCTGGGCCAGTCCTACGCCGAAAACCAGAGCTGGGACGCCCTCTTCGGCACCCGCTTCCTCCTGTTCCGGGCGGCGGCGGCCTTCGCGGGGCAGGCCCTGCTGGCCGCCTGCCTGGCCCTGTACGCCTTCCGCCTCACCGACCGGATCGCGGGGGAAAAGCCGGACCGGCCCGCCTTTGACCGAAAGCGCTTCCTGCTGGCCGCGGGGCTGACGGCCCTGTGCTGGCTTCCCTACTACATTCTGTTTTTCCCCGGGCTGAACAACCCAGACACCAGTATGCAGATCGCCTGGGCCCTCCACTACCCCACGGAGTGGCTGAAATACTCCCCCGTCCGGGGGGAGGGCGTGTACGCTACCAACCACCACCCCTACTTCACCACCCTGCTGTTCGGCCTGTTCGCCCGGATCGGACTGGCCCTGGGGGACATCCGCTGGGGGGTGGCGCTGTACTGCCTGCTCCAGCTGCTGCTGACGGCGGGGGTGATGACCGGGCTCTGGTTCTACCTGCGGCAGGCCGGCCTGTCCCGCCGGATTTTCCGGGGCGGGCTGCTCTTCACCGCCCTGTTCCCCCTGTACCCCCTGTACGCCATCACCATGCTCAAGGACTCCCTGTTCTCCCTGTTCTGCCTCACCCTGTCGGCCCTCCTGTTCGAAATCGCCCGCACCAGGGGAACGTGCCTGAAACAGGCCTGGTTCTGCGCCCTGCTCTTCGCCAACGCCTGGGCGGTGATGCTCACCAAAAACCAGGGGGTGTACTTTGTGGCGCTGGCGGGGCTGGCCTGCCTGGTGTGCAAAACCGTCCGAAAACGGGCGGCGGTCTCCCTGCTGCTCCCGGCGGCGCTGTTCCAGACCGTCTGGATGGGCATCCTGCTCCCCATGTGGAACGTGGCTCCCGGCGGGAAGCAGGAAACCCTGGGACTGCTGTTCCAGCAGACCGCCCGGTGCGTCCTCACCTACCCGGAGGACGTGGCGGAGGAAGAGGAGGCCGCCATCCGGGCCGTCCTGGACTACGACCGCTTCGGCGTGCTCTACGACCCCATGCAGTCCGACGGGGTGAAGTTCACCTTCAACCAGGACGCCACGGAGGAAGAGATGTCCGCCTACTACCGCACATGGCTTCAGATGCTCCGGCGGCACCCGGACGCCTATATCCAGGCGTTCATCAGCAATGTGTACGCCGGGTTCTACCTCCAGCACGAGACGCCCCTGTCCTACACCCACTATGACAACCGGGAGGTGGCCGCCTACCCGGAGCTGTGCGTTCCCACGCCCCCGCTGCTGGCCCGGCTGGAGCCCGCCATCCAAACGGCGCTGCGGGCGGTGCAGCACCTGCCGGTGGCCGGGCTGCTGTTCAGCATCGGCGGCTACCCATGGGCCATCCTGTTCCTGTTTCTGGACGCCCTGCGCCGCAGGCGGTACGCCCTCCTCCTGCCCCAGCTGCCCTCCATCCTGACGGTGGCGGTGCTGCTCCTGTCCCCCGTCAGCGGCAGCTACCGCTACGCCATGCCCATGGCCTACGCCATCCCGTTTCTGCTGGCGGCGGGCCTTCTGCCGGTGTGGCGGGAGGCAGGCGCCCCGGCGGCCCTGCCAAAGCAAATCACCGACCAAACAAAATAGGAGGCAGAGGCCAGCTTGTCGAAAAGACTTTTTCGACAAGCTGAACAAAGGCGGGCCCTACGGCCCGCCTTTGCTATGTATTCCGGCTCACTTCCGCCCAAAGGGCCACCAGGAGCGTTTGCGCGGCTCCGGCTTCTTCGCCGGCGCGGGCTTCGCTCCGCTCCCCGGCCGGTTCAGCGCCTCCAGGGCCGTCAGGCTGTCCAGGGCCTCCCTGGCCTTTTGATAGCCCTTATCCGCCGCCCTCTGGTAGAATTCCCGGGCCTTCCGCACATCCCGGGCCATGCCCGTGCCATGCTCCCAGCACCGGCCCAGCAGGTACATCCCCCGGGCGCTGCCCCGGTCCGCCGCCTCCCGGTACAGCTCCGCCGCCCTGGCTTCGTCCCGGTCCACCCCCCGGCCCCCGGCGAAGCACTCCCCCAGGGAGCAGGTGCCGTCATTGCTTCCGCCCTGGTGGGCCTTGGTGTACAGCTCCACCGCCTTGGCCAGGTCCCGTTCCACGCCATAGCCGTTCTCGTAGCACTCGCCCAGCAGAAACTCCGCCCGGGGATACCCCTGCCGGGCGGCTTGGGCAAACCATTTTGCCGCCTCGCCGTCGTCCTCCTCCACGGCGATGCCGTGATAGTAGAAGAACCCCAGGTTGCACATGGCCCGGGCGTTGCCCTGCCCGGCCGCCTGGCGGTAGAGCTGGAGCGCCTTCGTCTTGTCCTGCTCCACCCCCTCGCCCAGCTCATAGCATAGCCCCAGGGCGCAGGTCCCGGGGGGATACCCCCCCTCGTGGGCAACGCGGTAGAGCCGGACCGCCTCCTCCATATTCCGCTCCACGCCGTAGGCGTACTCGTGGCACTCCCCCAGCAGGAAATGGGCCCGGGCGCTGCCCTGCCCGGCCGCCGCCTGGAACCACTTCACCGCCTCGCCGTCGTTCATCTCCACGCCGATGCCCTGGTATAGGCAGTAGCCGTAGTTGCACTGGGCCCAGGCGCTGCCCTGCCCGGCCGCCTCCAGGTACAGCTCCGCCGCCCGGACGGCGTCCACCGCCACCCCCTTTCCGTACTCATAGCAGGTGCCCAGAGCGCAGGTGGCGGGGGCAAAATGCTGTTCATGGGCGCTCTGGTACAGCTCCGCCGCCCGGGCCAGGTCACGCTCCACGCCGGCGCCGTTCTCGTAGCACTCGCCCAGCAGCTGCTGGGCCCGGGCCTGGCCCGCCTGGGCGGCCAGGGTGAACCATTTCACCGCCTCGGCATTGTTCACCTCCGTGCCGATCCCGCGGTAGTAGCAGAAGCCCAAATTGCACTGGGCCTGGACATAGCCCCGCTCCGCCGCCGCCCGGTACAGCTCCACCGCCCGGGCCTGGTCCCGCTCCACGCCGGTGCCCAGCTCGTAGCACAGCCCCAGGGCGCAGGTGCCGCCGGGGTAGCCGTTCTCATGGGACAGGCGGTACAGCTCCGCCGCCTTCTTCTCGTCCTTGTCCACGCCGAAGCCGCCGTCGTAGCACTCTCCCAGCAGCTGCTGGGCCCGGGGATATTCCTGCTCCGCCGCCAGCTGGAACCAGTGGGCGGCCTGCCCGTCGTCCTGCTCCACGCCGATCCCCTGGTAGTAGCAGTAACCCAGGTTGCACTGGGCCCGGGCCTCCCCCATCCCGGCGGACCTGCGGTAGAGCTCCACCGCCTTCTCCCGGTCCATCTCCACCCCGCGGCCCAGCTCATAGCACAGCCCCAGGGCGCATATCGCGCCGGGATGGCCCTTCTCGCCGCTCTCGCTGTACAGCCGCGCCGCCCGCTCCAGGTCCTGCTCCACGCCGTAGCCGCCCTCATAGCACTGCCCCAGCAGAAACTGCCCCCGGCTGTGGCCCTGGGCGGCGGACTTCTCAAACCAGGCGGCGGCCTGGCTGTCGTCCTCCTCCACGCCGATGCCCCGGTAATAGCAGTAGCCCAGGTTGCACTGGGCACGGGCGTCCTCGGCGTCCGCCGCCTGGCGGTACAGCTCCAGCGCCCGGCCCAGGTCCTGCTCCACCCCCTGGCCCAGCTCATAGCACAGCCCCAGGGAACAGGTGCCGGGGGGGTAGTCCCCCTCATGGGCCGCCTGGTACAGCCTGGCCGCCCTCACGTGGTCTACCTCCACGCCGTAGCCGAAGTCGTAGCAGTCCCCCAGCAGGCCCAGGGCGCGGGGATAGCCCTCCTCCGCCGCCATCTGGAACCAGCGGACGGCCTCCTTGTCGTCCACCTCCACGCCGATGCCCCGGTAGTAGCAGAAGCCCAGGTTGCACTGGGCGGGGACATACCCCCGCTCCGCCGCCTCCCGGTACAGCTCCACCGCCCGGGCCTGGTCCTGCTCCACCCCCTGGCCCACCTCGTAGCATACGCCCAGGGCGCAGGTGGCGGGGGGGTACTCATCCTCGTGGGCCTGCCGGTACAGCTCCGCCGCCCTTTTATCGTCCTTCTCCACGCCGGTACCGCTGTCATAGCACTGGCCCAGCAGGAACTGCCCCTTGCTGCAGTCCCGCTCCGCCGCGACGCGGTAGAACTCCGCCGCCCGGACCTGGTCCTGCTCCACCCCGGCCCCCCGGTCGTAGCACACGCCCAGGGCGCAGCTGCCTGGGCCGTAGCCCTGGTTGTGGGCGGCCCAGTACAGCTCCAGCGCCTTGGCCATGTCCTGTTCCACGCCGGTGCCCGATTCATAGCACTCCCCCAGCAGCGTCTGGGCCCGGGGGTGTTCCTGCTGGGCGGCTTTTGAAAACCAATAAAACGCCTCCTGGCCGTCCTGCTCCACGCCGATGCCCCGGTAGTAGAAAAAACCCAGGTTGCACTGGGCGGGGGCGTGGTCCTGCTCCGCCGCCTCCCGGTACAGCTCCGCCGCCCGCGCCTTGTCCATCTCCACCCCGGCGCCCAGCTCATAGCACAGCCCCAGCTCGCACTGGGCGGGGGGATAGCCCTGCTCCGCCGCCTGGGCCAGCAGCTGCGCCCCCCGCTCCGGGTCCTTCTCCGTGCCGATGCCCCGCAGGTAGCACAGCCCCAGGCTGCACTGGGCGGCGATGTACTCCCCCTCCGCCGAGCGGGCAAACCACTGAAACGCCAGCTTCTCGTCCCGCTGGGCGCCGCCGGTGCCGTTGCAGTAGTTCACCGCCGCCCGGTACTGGGCGTCCAGGTCGCCCTCCTCCGCCGCCTCCAGCAGCTCCCGGAAGCCCTGCTCCTTCTTGGCCGATACGTCCGCCATGCTTTGAATCAGCCCCGGGTCAATATAAACCATAAACGCATCCTGCCCGTCGGGCAGCAGGCCGTCATTCCGCTCTTCCGCCATGCGCGTCCACTCCTTTTTCGCTTTCTTGCCTCAGGCCGCCGCGCGCCGCGCGGCGCTTGCCGGTATTGTACCATACCCGCGGAAAAAAATCCATATCCAGTGTAAACACGTTTGCGCCCCGCCCCGGTTTATGCTATACTGTGCCCACAGGCCCGCCCCGCCGGCCGGCCGTCTGACGAAAGAGGGAATTCATATGTCCAGCAATACCGATAAATCCTATCGAAATCAGGTCATGTACTCCGTATTCGTCCGAAACCACAGCGCGGAGGGCACCTTTGAGGGGGTGCGCCGGGACCTGGAGCGCATCCGCGCCCTGGGCGTGGACATCGTCTGGCTGCTCCCCATCCACCCCACCGGCGAAAAGTGCCGGAAGGGCGCCCTGGGCAGCCCCTACGCCATCCGGGACTACCGGGCGGTGAACCCTGAGTACGGCACCCTGGACGACTTCAAGCGGCTGGTGGACGGTATCCACCGGCTGGGCATGAAGTGCGTCATCGACGTGGTGTACAACCACACCTCCCCGGACTCCGTGCTGGCCCAGGAGCACCCCGAGTGGTTCTTCCACAAGCCGGACGGCAGCTTCGGCAACCGGGTGGGGGACTGGTGGGACGTGATCGACCTGGACTACGCCCAGCCCGGCCTGTGGGACTACCAGATCGACACGCTGAAATACTGGGCCTCCATGGTGGACGGCTTCCGCTGCGACGTGGCCCCCCTGGTTCCCCTGGAGTTCTGGCTCCGGGCCCGGCGGGAGGTGGAGGCGGTGCGGCCCGGCTGCTTCTGGCTGGCCGAGTCGGTGGAGCCCGCCTTCGTCCGGGGGGGCCGGGCCGGAGGCCTGCCCGTGCTGTCCGACTCGGAGTGCTTCCAGGCCTTCGACGTGTGCTACGACTACGACATTTTCGACGTGTTTCAAGACTACGTGGACGAGAAGCGCCTCCTGGAGGACTACGCCCAGGCGGTGAACAACCAGGAGATCATCTATCCCGAAAACTATGTCAAGCTGCGCTTCCTGGAAAACCACGACCGGGCCCGGGCCGCCGCCATTTTCCCAAACAGGAAGGTGCGGCTCAATTGGACGGCGTTTCTCTTCTTCCAGAAGGGGATGACCCTGCTCTACGCCGGGCAGGAGGCCAGCTGTACCCGCCAGCCCAGCCTGTTCGACAAGGACGCCGTGGACTGGTCCGCCGGGGAGGATATCTCAGAGCTGCTGAAAAACCTGGCGGCCCTGAAAAAGCACCCCCTGCTGGCCGACAGCTGGTACCAGGTCACGGCCCTTCCTCTGGACACGCTGCTGGCCGTCCACCGCAAGGGAAACCGCCAGCTGGTGGGAATTTTCGACCTGTACAACCCCTCCCGAAAGGCAAAGATGGACAACCGCTTCCGAACCGAAGCCGTTTCCGTTCCCGTGGAAGCCCCGGACGGCCGCTATCCCAACCTGGCGTTCCCGGGCGAAACCGTGGAGGTGGTGGGGGGCACGGTGGGCGTCAGCAGCCGTCCCATCATCTTTGAGGCCCCGGTGGGCTGACCTGCGCGCAATCCAGCCGATGTTTCCACCTTAAATTGCGCATACTACCCCAAAAGGGGGCTGTGCGGGATGGACATCTTTCAAGCGCTGGCCATGGCGGGCGGATTGAGCCTGTTCCTGTTCGGCATGGACCTGATGGGCGAGGCCCTGGAACGCCGGGCGGGGGGCGGGCTGCGGACCCTGCTGGGCCGGCTCACCACCGGCAGGGCGGCCGGGCTGCTCACCGGCCTGGGCGTCACGGCGGTCATACAGAGCTCCTCCGCCACCACGGTGATGGTGGTGGGCTTTGTCAACTCCGGGCTGATGACCTTAAGGCAGGCCGTCAACGTGATTATGGGGGCCAACATCGGCACCACCGTCACGCCGTGGCTGTTGAGCCTCACCGGGCTGGAGGGCGGGAGCCTGTTTCTCCGGCTGCTGAAGCCCTCCTCCTTCACCCCTGTTCTGGCCCTGACGGGCATCCTCCTCTATTCGGTGGGGAAGGGCTCCCCAAAGCGGGATACCGGCGCCGTCCTGCTGGGCTTCGCCACCCTCATGACCGGCATGGAAACCATGTCGGGCGCGGTGTCCGGCCTGGGGGACTCCCCCGCCTTCCGGCAGCTGTTCCTCCTGTTCCGAAATCCCATCCTGGGCCTGCTGGCCGGGGCCCTGCTCACCGCCGTCATCCAGTCCAGCTCCGCGTCGGTGGGCGTGCTCCAGGCCCTGGCCGTCACCGGCCAGGTGTCCTATGCCGCCGCCATCCCCATTATCATGGGCCAGAACATCGGCACCTGCGCCACCACACTCCTGGCCTCCATCGGCGCGGGCAAAAACGCCAAGCGGGCCGCCCTGGTCCACCTGTCTTTCAACGTCATCGGCTCCGCCGTGTGGCTGACGGCCTTTTGCGGGGCGAAGCTGGCCCTCCCCCCCGCCCTGCTGGACCAGCCCGCCACCCTGGCGGGCATCGCCGCCGCCCACACCGCGTTCAACCTGCTGTGCACCCTGCTGCTGTTCCCCCTGTCCGGCCTGCTGGAAAGGCTGGTGGTCCGCCTGCTCCCCGACGGACGCCGCCCCGAGCTTCCCGCCCAGCTGGACCCCCGCCTGCTGGCCACGCCCCCCATCGCCCTGGAGCGGTGCCGCGCCGTGGCGGCGGATATGGCCCGCAACGCCGTTCTGGCGCTGAAGGAGGGGCTGGCCGCCGTGCGGGACTACTCCCCCGCCTCGGTTCGGTCCGTCCGGCGCCGGGAAGCGGACAGCGACCGCTGGGCGGACGAGTTGAGCGCCTACCTGGTGGAACTCAGCGCCCAGCCCATCAGCGCCCAGGACAGCGCCCAGGCGGCCCGCCTGCTCAAGCTCACCGGGGACTGGGAGCGCGTCTCCGACCACGCGGAGAATCTGGCGGAGGCCGCCGAGGAGCTTCACGGGCAGGGCGTCCGCTTCACGGACCGGGCGGCAAAGGAACTGGAAGTGCTGTCCGCCGCGGTAAGCGAGATCCTGGACCTGGCCCTGTCGGCCCACCTCCGCGGCGACCGCGGGGCGGCCGCCCAGGTGGAGGCCCTGGAGCAGGTGATCGACCACTTGAAAGACCAGCTGCGCACCAACCACATCCTCCGCCTCCAGCAGGGCGGCTGCGCCATCGGCGCCGGGTTCATCTGGTCCGACCTGCTCACCGACCTGGAGCGCACCGCCGACCACTGCTCCAACATCGCGGAAACCGTGCTGGACCTGGACCGCCCCCACCAGCTTCGGGAGCCCGGCCCGGACTACCTCCGGGACCACCGGCGGTTCATGGAAAAATATACCCTGGGTTAAACGCAAACACAGCGGGAGAGACTATTTCTCTCCCGCTGCGCACATTTTCAGGCGGAGCCTCAATCCTCCCGCCACTGATCCCTGTTGTGATCGGACCAAACCACCTGGTTGCGCCCCAGCCGTTTGGCGTCGTACAGCATGGCGTCCGCCGTCTTCAGGTAGGTTTCAAGCTGGTCGCCCATCTTGGGCACCACGGTAACGCCGCCGATGCTCACCGTGACCCACTGGCTCACCGGGGAACTGTGAGGGATATGCAGGTCCTCCACCGCCTGCCGGATGGTCTTCATGAACTCGAAGGCCGGGCGGGCCTCGCTGCCCACAAAGACCGCCACAAACTCCTCCCCGCCGTAGCGGGCAAAGAGGTCCGTGGCCCGCCAGAAGAAAGAGGATATCTTCTGGGCCACAGTGGATATCACCTTGTCCCCCGCCGGGTGGCCGAAGGTGTCGTTGTACACTTTAAACTTGTCGATATCAAACATACAGATGGTGATGGGCAGGCCAAACCGCACCGCCTCCTGCCAGCGGGCGGCGCTCTCGCTCTCATACCGCCGGCGGTTGGCCACGCCGGTCAGCTCGTCCACCATGGCCTGCTCCCGGAACTGCATCTGATACCGAAACAGCTGGATATGGGTGTTCACCCGGGCCCGGATAATCACCGGGCTGAACGGCTTGGTCACATAGTCCACCGCCCCCAGCAGCAGCCCCCGCTCCTCGTACTGGATGTCGGCCAGGCTGGTGAGCAAAATCACCGGGATGTGCTTGGTCAGCACCGTGGCCTTCAGCTCCCGAAGCAGCATGAAGCCATCCATTCCCGGCATGACCACATCCAGCAGGATGAGGGAGAATCCTCCCTCTTTGGCGGCGGCCAGCCCCTCCTCCGCCGTGTGGCATACGGCCAGCTCATAGTCATCCTTCAAGATCGAGCACAGGAATTCGGTCTGCACCGCGCTGTCGTCGATCACTAATATCTTATCCATGGGTCCCGCCCCCATCCTTTCCACCATCTCCGTCCAGCCTGCGCCAGGCGGACCAAATCATACGTCTTTTTTTCCCGGGCCGGCGCGCAGGTCCCTCCGCCCCTCGGAGATGTCCTGCGCCACATAGACCGCCGTCAGCGGCATATCGTCCTCGCCCGCCCGGGCAAGCACCGCCGTGGCCCGGACCCAGCCCCAGGAGGCGTCCCCCTCCCCCGGTTCCTCCGGCAGCCTGCGGTATTCCACCGCCGCGCAGGGCTTCCACCAGCGCAGGCTTTGCCGCAGATTATCCACGTTCATCACCCGCAGGTACTCCGCCCTGTCGTCCGGGTGAATGAAATGGTTGGCATAGATGCCCAAGGCGGCAGTGCAGTTGACCTCGCTGCCCAGCACATTCTCCACCCGGTGCAGCTGGGTCACGGCCCGAAAGGTATCCTGCTCCAGGTCCAGGTAATAGGTTGAAAAAAACAGGCCGCTCAGGCTGCTGACGATATAGGCGTGGTCCTCCAGGGCGTGGAGGCGGGCCATGATGCCTTCCCGTTCCTGCCCCTCCCGCAGCACGTCGTGGATATCCTTGACGCACAAGGTGGCCGAGCGGTCTCCGCCGGACCGGTCCGGGACGGCCTCCATCAGGTTCCAGCGGTATCCGCTGCCAACCCGCCGGCGGTAGATCAGCGTGGACGCCTCTTTCCCCATCCCGGCGGCGCGGCGCAGCTGCTCCGGCCGGGTAAACGCCGCAAAGCGCTCCACGTCGTCCGGGTGGACGGCGCCGCCGCGGGCAAACTGCTCCAACTGCGCGGACAGCGGGCCCTTGCCCGGCTGCCAGCCTCCCGGGTCCGATTTCAGCACGTCACAGCGGTCTTCGTCCAAATATACATGAAGGATTTTTCGATAGGTATAGCCGCCGGATTCCGGCAGGCATTCCATAATCCTCTCGTAGTCTTCGTGATTCTCCAAAGCGCACTCCCTCCAGGCGAACCCGGAGAGAGCCGTCCCCCAGGCTGCGCCAGCTGTTTTCGATATGGTCATTAGAGATTATTATATCATAGTTGACCCTTCAAATCAATCAGTGGTTCCATTCCTCAAAAAATTTTTTCCATTAGGATTTTTTCCGGGCAAACATCCCATCCTGCGGCATACTTCGCCGCCAACCGCGCCCTAACCGGCGAAAAGAGGCGAGGGCCGGAGGAATTCCGCGGCTTCCCGCGTTTCGGTGGCGGCGCGCAGTTTCACCGGCGCCCCTCCCGTTCCCCCGCGCCGCCTCTCCCCAGACTATGACAGAACGGCCGGATCGGACCGCGGCTTCCGCCGCGCTGTGGCCGGGAGGCCGGAGCCGCGGGAGGGCGCTGCCAGCTGATGGACTGGCTCCCCTCGAAATCCGCCCTTGATATCCTATCCCGCTTCCCATATAATGTAGATAAAAGCAAAAAGGAGGACACCGCCATGCTGACCAATCCGTTTCAAGACAAGCAGCTCTCCCGGCTGGGCTTCGGAACCATGCGACTGCCCCTGCTCCCTGGCCAGACCAGCCCCGCCGCAATCGACCAGGCCCAGATGGACCAGATGATCGACTACGCCCTGGCCCACGGCGTCAACTACTTTGACACCGCCCATCCCTACCACGGCGGGCAGTCGGAGCGGGCGGTGGGCCGGTCGCTGGCCCGGCATCCCCGGGACAGCTGGTACCTGGCCGATAAATACCCCGGACACCAGCTGGCTGAACGCTACGACCCCGCCGACATTTTTGAGGAGCAGCTGGAAAAATGCGGGGTGGACTACTTTGACTTCTACCTGCTGCACAACGTGTACGAGAATTCCATCCAGGTGTACATGGACCCCCGGTGGGGCATCCTGGACTATTTTGCCGAGCAGAAGCGGCTGGGCCGGATCCGGCACCTGGGCTTCTCCTGCCACGGGGACCTGAACACGCTGTCCACCTTTCTGGACTACTGCGGGGACCGAATGGAATTCTGCCAGCTCCAGCTGAACTACCTGGACTGGACCCTCCAGCAGGGCCGGGAGAAGTACGAGCTGCTCACCAGCCGGAACATCCCGGTCTGGGTAATGGAGCCCATCCGGGGCGGGAATCTGGCCAACCTGCCGGAGGACCAGATGGAAGTGCTGCGCCGGTTCCGGCCGGAGGACAGCGCCGCCGCCTGGGCGCTGCGGTTTCTCCAGGGCCTGCCCAATGTAAAGATGATCCTCAGCGGAATGTCCAGCCTGGATCAGATGGTGGAAAACGTGGACACTTTCACCCAGGACCGGCCCCTGGCGGAATCGGAGCGGTCCGCCCTGCTGGAGCTGGCGGAGGGCATGAAGTCCGCCATCCCCTGCACCGGCTGCCGCTACTGCTGCGACGGCTGCCCCCTGGGGCTGGATATCCCCGCCATGATGTCCGCCTGCAGTGAGGCCCGGTACGCCCTCAGCTCCAACATTCGGATGCGCTTCGACGCCCTGCCGGAGGACAAGCGCCCCGCCGCCTGCGTCTCCTGCGGCCAGTGCGCCCGCGCCTGCCCCCAGGGCATCGACGTCCCGGCGGCCATCCGGGAGCTGGCCCAGGCCATCGAAAAGATCCCCGACTGGGCCCAGGTGTGCCGGGAGCGGGAGGAAGCCGCCCGGCGGGACCGGGGCTGACAGCTTGCGGAAAAAGTCCGCGAAAGGGCTTGCGCCCGGCGAAAAAGGGTGATACATTTATGGGGTGGAAGGAGACGTGATCGACCATGAAAGACCAGCCCGGCAACCCTCCCGCGCCCAGCGCGAATTCCTGCTATGTCAACCGTGAGCTGTCCTGGCTCCAGTTCAACCAGCGGGTGCTGGAGGAGGCGGAGGACCCCGCCAATCCCCTGTGCGAGCGGATGAATTTCGCCGCCATCTTCCAGAGCAACCTGGACGAGTTTTTTATGGTCCGGGTGGGAATGCTGCTGGACACCGCCCACCTCAGCGTCACCGATGACAAAACCGGCATGACCAGCGTTCAGCAGACCGCCGCCGTGCTGGAGAAAACCAGGGCGCTGCTGGCGGACCGGGACCGCATCTGCAAGGGCTTGCTGCGGGAGCTGGCCGCCCAGGGCGTGGAGCTGTGCCGCTTCGGCAGCCTCCAGGATAAGACCCAGTCCTTCCTGGAAAAATATTTCACCTCCAACGTGCTCCCCCTGCTGTCCCCCCAGATTATCGGGCGCAAGCAGCCCTTCCCCTTCCTGCGCAACAAGGCCATCTACGCCGTGGCCATGCTGAAAACCAAGAGCGGCGGCGAACGCATGGGCATCGTCCCCTGCGGGGAGGGCGTACTCAGCCGCCTGGTTCCCCTGCCCGGGGAGGGACAGCGGTTCATCCTGGTGGAGGAACTCATCGCCAGCTTCCTGCCCAAAATCTTCGCCCATTACAAGGTGGACGGCACGGTGCTCATCCGCCTGGTGCGCAGCGCCGACATCCATGTGGACGACGCGCCGTCGGAGATGGGAGATATGCTGGCGGAGGAATACCGCAAAAGCATGGAGAAGATGATCCGCCGCCGCAAGCGTCTCCAGCCCGTCAAGCTGGAATACCAGGGAAAGCTCACCGACACCGTCCGGGACAGCCTGTGCGCCTGCCTGGGCCTGTCCAAAAAGCATCTCTTTGACAGCGCGGTTCCCCTGGACCTGACCTTTATGGGCTATCTGCGGGATCTGCTTCGGGACAAGGCCGGGCTGTTCTATCCCCGCCGGGTGCCCCAGAACTCCCCCAATGTGGACCCCCTGGCCCCCATGGCGGACCAGATCCGGCAGCGCGACCTGATGCTCACCTATCCCTACGAGAGCGTCCGGCCCCTGCTGCGGCTCCTCCAGGAGGCGGGCCAGGACCCGGACGTGGTGTCCATCAAGATGACCCTCTACCGGGTGGCCCACAACAGCAAAATCGTGGAGGCCCTGGTGGACGCCGCCGAAAACGGCAAAGAGGTGGTCGCCCTGGTGGAGCTCCGGGCCCGGTTCGACGAAGAGAACAACATCGGCTGGTCCCGGGTGCTGGAACGGGCCGGGTGCCGGGTCATTTACGGACTGGACGGCTTGAAGGTCCACTCCAAGCTGCTGCTCATCACCCGGAAGCACAACGGTCAGGTGGAATACATCACCCAGGTGGGCACCGGGAACTATAACGAGGACACCGTGCGGCTGTACACCGACTACGCCCTCATGACCGCCGACCCAACCATCGGCGCGGACGCCGCCCAGGTATTCAACTGCCTGGCCATGGGCGAGGCGGTGGAGGAGAGCCGCCTGCTGATGGTGGCCCCCGTATGCCTGCGGGCCAAGGTGCTGGCCCTCATCGGCCGGGAGATCGAAGCGGCCAGGGCGGGCGGCGACGCCTACCTGGGCTTCAAGCTCAACGGGCTCACCGACAAGGTGCTCATCGACAAGCTTATTGAGGCGTCTCAGGCCGGGGTGAAAATTGAGCTGATGGTCCGGGGAATCTGCTGCCTCACCGGCGGCGTCCCCGGCATGACGGACAACATCCGCGTGTCCAGCATCGTGGGCCGCTACCTGGAACACGCCCGGATCTACCTGTTCGGCACAGGGGAGCGGCGGGAGGTGTATATCTCCTCCGCCGACTTCATGACCCGCAACACCACCCGCCGGGTGGAGGTGGCCGCCCCCGTCATGGACCCGGACCTCCGCGCCCATCTGGAGCGGATGTTCCAGGACCAACTGCGGGACACCGCCAAACGCCGCGTTCAGCTGCCCAGCGGCGAGTACACCCGCCAGCCGGGGGAGCCCTTCAACTCCCAGGAGTATTTCTGCGATCAGGCGTACTCCGGCGCGTGGGCCCTGCTCAAGCGCCCACAGGAGTCCCCCAAAACAGCGAAGCCGCAGCCCGCCCCGGCGGCTCCGAAGCGGCCCTCCCCCAAGCCCATACCCGCCAAAACCGCCCCATCCCTCCAAAAACGGCCCGCTGTCAAGGTCCAGGCCCGCCGCTCCGGCCTGCTGGGCCGCCTTCTGGGACGGAATAAACCTTAGTTTTCTCAGCCGGAACGGCTCAAATAAATTGGTTGGAAAGGAAGCTTCACTATGAAACGAATCGGTATGCTCACCAGCGGCGGCGACTGCCAAGCCTTGAACGCCACCATGCGCGGCGTAGCCAAGGGCCTCTACAATATCTACGGCAACCAGGTGGAAATTTTCGGCTTCATCGACGGCTACAAGGGGCTGATGTACGAGGATTATAAAAAGCTCACCCCCATCGACTTCACCGGCCTGCTCACCCGGGGGGGAACCTTCCTGGGCTCCAGCCGCCAGCCCTTCAAGCTGATGCGGACTCCCGACGAAAACGGCCTGGATAAGGTGGAGGCCATGAAATACACGTACCGCCGCCTCCGGCTGGACTGCCTGGTGGTGCTGGGCGGCAACGGCAGCCAGAAAACCGCCAACCTGCTCAGCGAGGAGGGGCTGAATGTCATCGGCCTGCCCAAGACCATCGACAACGACCTGTGGGGCACCGACACCACCTTCGGCTTCCAGTCCGCCATCGGCATCGCCACCGATGTTATTGACTGCATCCATACCACCGCCGCCTCCCACAACCGGGTGTTCATGGTGGAGATCATGGGCCATAAGGCGGGCTGGCTGACGCTGAACGCGGGCATGGCGGGCGGCGCGGACATCATCCTCATCCCCGAAATTCCCTACAACATCGACTCCGTGGTGGCCAAGATTGACCAGCGGGCCAACGCCGGCCACGGCTTCACCATCCTGGCGGTGGCGGAGGGCGCCATGTCCAAGAAGGAGGCCGCCATGTCCAAGAAGGAGTACAAGCAGCACATGGCGGAGCTGCTGGAGCAGTACCCCTCCGTGTCCTACGCCATCGCCGACAAGATTCTGAAAAAGACCGGCAAAGAGGTGCGGGTCACGGTGCCCGGCCATATGCAGCGGGGCGGTACGCCCTGCGCCTACGACCGGGTGCTGTCCTCCCGGCTGGGGGCCACGGCGGCGCTGATGATCTCCCGGGACGAGTACGGCAGCATGGTGGCCATCCACGACCATGTCATCACCTCCGTCCCCCTCAAAGAGGTGGCGGGCAAGCTCAAGACCATTGATCCCAAGTCCGACATCATCACCGAGGCCCGCCTGCTGGGCATCAGCTTCGGCGACGACTGAGCCGCGTCAAATCAGCACAGGGAAAGGCCCCGGGGCAGCGTGTCCCGGGGCCTTTTTGCGCAGATTAAGCCTCACTTGTTCCAGTTGAGCACGTCCTTGTTCTTGACAAAATACTCCACGCCGGAGTAGAGGGTTGTGGCGGCGATGACGATGACGCACGCCCACTCGAACCATCCGGGGACGGGGAAGTGCATCAGGCTCAGGCAGATCATGGTGGAGAAGGTCTTGACCTTGCCCGACCATCCGGCGGCGATAACCCGGCCGTTGTCCACCGCCACCAGCCGCAGACCGGACACGGCGAACTCCCGGGCCATGACGATGACCAGCGCCCAGTCCGGGAACCGGCCCATGGCGCAGAAGCAGGTCATGGCGGTGAGCACCAGCATTTTGTCCGCCAAGGGGTCCATAAACTTGCCGAAATCCGTCACCAGGTTGTGCTTCCGGGCGATATAGCCGTCCAAGAAGTCGGTGAGGCTGGCCACCACAAACACCGCCAGGGCGGCGTAGTTGTTGCCGGGGAAGTCCAGGTGCCACAGCACCAGGTACACGGGAATGAGGATGACGCGCATCAGGGTAAGTTTGTTCGGTAAGTTCATTTCACGCTTCTCCTTTTGTCGGATGGTCCCAGGCCGCTGGCTTATGTTTCATTTTAACATATCCGGCCCGGGGATTCCACGAAAAAATGCACAAGAATTTTCCAATTTCTTTGTCAGCTTTGCCGGTCACTCCTCAATCTCCCCCATCAGGTCGCCGCCGGACGCGCCGGTGATCCGCACCCACACGAACTCCCCCGCCGGGACCACTCCCGCCGCCGTGAACAGCACCCGGCCGTCGATGTCCACCGAGTCGGCGTAGGTGCGGCCGGCATAGCAGCCCGCCTCGGAGTCGAACCCCTCGCACAGCACCTCTATGCAGGTACCCAGGCGGTCCTCGTTGTACTGGTCCATGATCCGGGACTGGAGGTCCACCACCAGCTCCACCCGACGGGCGGCGGTTTCGGGGTCCACCTGGCCGTCCATGGCGGCGGCCAGGGTGCCCTCCTCCGGGGAGAACTGGAACACGCCCGCCCGCTGGAGCTTTTGCTCCCGCAGAAACCCGCACAGCTCCTCAAACTCCGCCTCCCCTTCCCCGGGCAGGCCGCAGATCAGGGAGGTGCGGATCACCACGTCGGGCATGGCCGCCCGGAGCTTTGCGAACAGCGTCTCGATCTCCGCCCTGGTGCTCCTCCGGCGCATGGCCCTCAATATGCCGTCGTTGGCGTGCTGGATGGGGATGTCCAGATAGTGGACGATCTTCTTTTCCCGGGCAATGACCTCGATCAGCTGGTCCGTCACCGCCTCCGGGTAGAGGTAGTGGAGCCGTATCCAGTGAAAGTCCAGCCTGCACAGCTCAGTGAGCAGCCTGGTCAGGGTGGTTCCGTCCCCCAGGTCCAGCCCGTAGCGGGTGATGTCCTGGGCAATGACGATGAGCTCCTTCACGCCGCTGTCCGCCAGCCCCCTGGCCTCCTCCAAAAGCGCCGCCATGGAGCGGCTCCGATACCGCCCCCGCAGCTTGGGGATGACACAGAAAGCGCACCCGTTGGAGCAGCCCTCGGCGATTTTGAGGTAGGTCGTCCAAGGCGGGGTGGTCACCCAGCGCCCGCCGTCGTCATAGGCCTGGGCAATCTCCCCGAAATACTCCGGCCGCTCCCCCGCCATCACCCGCTCCACGGCGGACACCACATCGGTGTAGCTCCCCGTGCCCAAAAGGCCGTCCACCTCGGGCAGCTCGGCGCGGATATCGTCCGGGTAGCGCTGGCTGAGGCAGCCCGCCACCAGCAGCTTCTTCAGCTTTCCCGCGCTTTTTAGCGCCGCCAGCTCCAGAATGGCGTCGATGGCCTCGCTTTTGGCCGTCTCGATGAAGCCGCAGGTGTTGAGCACCGCCACGTCCGCCCCGTCTGGGTCGCCGGTGACGGCAAAGCCCGCCTCCCGGCACAGGGCCATCATCTGTTCGGTATTCACCAGGTTTTTGGCGCAGCCCAGGGATTGGAATGCCACTCTATAACTCATTTATTCCCATTCCTCCTCCCGGAGCCGCTCCAGCGCCCCGGAAATCTCGTCCCACCCGTACCCCCGACGGGCCAGGTACTCGGACACCTTTTTCAGATTTTCCCGGGTGGGTTCCGCCCCCCGGAGCTTCTGCCGGGCCAGCTTGGCCACCTGCTCCCCGTCCGGCTTCCACTCCTCCATGGCCTCCTCCCAGAACTCCCGGGGCACCCCCCGGCGGTACAGCTCATCCCGGATCTTCCGCGGGCCGTACCCCTTGGCGGCGTAGTGCCGCACTACCGTGCGGGCGTACTCCCCGTCGTTGAGCAGGCCCAGCTCAATCAGCCGGTCTGCCACTCCCCCGGCACGCTCCCGCAGCGCCTCTCTCTGGGCCTGCAGAAGCTCCAGGTCCGGACCATCGTCCAGCTTGTCATAGGGGTATTTCTCCCGCTTCTGCCGGGGCGGTGTGCACAGCCTGTCCAGCAGCTCACTCCTGGACATGGGCCGCTGGGCCAGCAGCCCCACCGCCCGCTCCATGAGCTTCGACCGCTCCCCGGCGGCGGCAAGGGCTTCGCCCTCCCCTGCTGTCAGCTCTTTTCCGGCATACAGCCCCAGGGATAACACGTCTCCCTCCCCCACCCGGACCAGGGAGGCGTCGTCCAGCCACACCAGCCAGCGGCCCTGCTTATGCTGGGAGGGCTCTAACTTTTCAATCTTCATAGCTTCTCATTTTACCCGCCTGCGAACGGCAGCACAAATCATACAAGGAACGCCGGTCACGAGCATGGATAACACCGCCGCCATCCGCGCTTTCTCCTGCTGTTCTAAGGAACCTATCCCTCAAAGTCGTCGGCGGACACATCCACCGCCCGGCCCGCCGCCTTGGCGGCCACCTGGGATTGGCGGCTCATCAGCTTATAGGAGTTGGCGCGGACTTCGGCTTCCACTTTCTCCGCCACCTCTGGATTTTCGGCAAAATACTTTTTCACCGCGTCTTTGCCCTGGCCGATGCGGGTGTCCCCCATGGAGAACCAGGAGCCCGACTTCTGCACGATGTCCAGCCTGACCGCCAGATCCACCAGCTCTCCCATTTTGGAGATGCCCTCGCCGTACATGATATCAAACTCCGCCTCCCGGAAGGGGGGCGCCACCTTATTCTTCACAATCTTGGCCCGGGTGCGGTTGCCGATGATCTCGGTGCCGTTCTTGATGGCCTCGATCCGTCGCACCTCCATGCGCACCGACGCGTAGAATTTCAGAGCGCGGCCGCCGGTCGTCACCTCCGGGTTGCCATATACCACGCCCACCTTCTCCCGGAGCTGGTTGATAAAGATGACAATGCAGTTGGTCTTGGAGATGGACCCCGCCAGCTTGCGCAGGGCCTGGCTCATGAGCCGGGCCAGCAGGCCCACGTGGCTGTCACCCATGTCGCCCTCGATCTCCGCCCGGGGGGTCAGCGCCGCCACCGAGTCCACCACCACCACGTCGATGGCGCCGGAGCGCACCAGCGCCTCGCAGATTTCCAGCCCCTGCTCGCCGGTGTCCGGCTGGGAGATGAGCATGGAGTCGATGTCCACCCCCAGGGCCCGGGCATAGGTGGGGTCCAGGGCGTGCTCGGCGTCGATGAAGGCCACCTCTCCCCCCCGCTTCTGGGCCTCCGCCACGATATGCAGGGCCAGGGTGGTCTTGCCGGAGGACTCGGGGCCGTAGATCTCAATGATGCGGCCCTTGGGCACCCCGCCGATGCCCAGGGCGATGTCCAGGGACAGCGACCCGGTGGGGATGGCCTCCACCACGATGTGGGAGTTCTCCCCCAGGCGCATGATGGAGCCCTTCCCGTAATCCTTTTCGATCTGGGCGATGGCGGTGTCCAGCGCCTTCTTCTTATCCGCGGCGGGTGCGGCGGACTCCACCTGCTTTTTCTTCTCTGCCATGTACGATCATCCTTTCCCGCCGGCGCGGCTCGAGGGCCGCCGGCCTCTTGCTGTCCCAAATATTACTCTTTTCCCTGTCCGATAAAACGGACTGAAAGGTGTTTTTCCTCCCCGGCCGGGAGTTGTCATTCCGCGTCAGTTTCCAGCGCCTCCAGCAAAAAGCTGACGGGGCGGAACCCATCGTTGCAGGAGATCATGGCGGATTTTTCGTTTTTCATCCAGCCGCCATAGAAATTCCCGCCTCCATGGGCCAGTGTCATCACAAAGGCGGAAACGCTCTCCCAGGCGCTGTCGCAAAAACCCGCGGGCTTTTCCCAGCCGTTGGCCACAAACACCTGGCCCACTTTCATATCACAGGCGTGCTGGATGGGATTCTCATATTTTTCGATCAGATCCCCGTAGGACGCGGTTTTCATCACTGTAATCCTTACTTTTTTCATCCTGGCTCCTCTCGCTCCGAACTTCCCTGTTGTCACGCTACGAAGGGAACGGGGCGCTTCCCTCCACCACCCGCCAGTGCATCCCCGGGTCCATGGTGGCCTGGATGTCCCGGTAACCGTTCCGCGCCATAATGTCCCGTACGGCCTGGGCCTGGTCGTACCCCACCTCAAAAGCCAGCTTTCCGCCGGGCTTCAGGGCCTGTTTCCATTTTTTCGCGATGGCCCGGTAGAATTTCAGCCCGTCCTCCCCGCCGTCCAGCGCCATCCGGGGCTCGTAGTCCCGAACGGAGGGGTCCAGCCGCCCCACCTCCAGGGTGGGAATGTAGGGTGGATTGCACAATATGAGGTCGAAGTCCCGCAGGATGCGGGGGGGCGGCTCCAGGGCGTCCACCTGGGCGGCGCTGGCCTGCTGGGACAGGCCGCAGCGCAGGATATTTTGACGGCACACCCGCAGGGCGTCCGCGCACCACTCCGCCAGAATCACCCGGGTGTTGGGGCAGCTGTCCGCCACCGCCAGGCCCACGCAGCCGCTGCCGGCGCACAGGTCCAGCACCCGGACGCCGTCGGGCAGGTCCCGGGCAAACAGGATGCCCCGCTCCACCAGGGTCTCCGTGTCCGGCCGGGGAATCAATACGTCCCGGCACACCTCCAGGGTGAGACCGTAGAACTCCCATTCCCCGATAAGGTATGCCACCGGCTCCCCCGCCTGGCGGCGGTTCAGCAGGCCCCGGAACCGCTTCTCCACCCCGTCGGAGGCGTACAGGGTCAGGTCCCGGAAAAACTCCTTCCGATCCTTGCCGGACGCAAAGCACAGCAGCTCCCGGGCCTCCAGCTGGGCCTGCTCCACCCCCATCTCCTTCAGGGCCTTCCGGGCGTCCAGATACAGGTCGTTGTAGGTTGCGGGCATGGGCTCACCCTCTCTCTGCGTTGTTGTCACGCTGCGAAGCGGCCAGGGCGCTCGCTCGCTTTCCCTCCGCCCCGGCCTGGTCTGGGACGGCTTTGCCGCCCTGCGCCCGGCCTCGCTGCGGTCCAAGCTCGTTCGCTGTCCCCTTCTCCGCGCTTCTCTCTTACCAGGCGTCGGCGCCCTTCTCCTCCGGCAGCACCCGCTTCAGTGCCTCAATCCCCACCTCAATCATGGCGTCGTCCGGCTCAAAGGTGGTGAAGTTCTGCATCCACATCCCCGGCGCCCGCAGGGCCCGGCACAAGGCCGTGTCGTGGCCGCCCACATAGCGGTTGAACTCATAGGTCACCCCCACAATGACAGGCAGCATCAGCAGATGAAGCGCCATGCGCAGCAGGGTGTTCTCAATCTCCAGCGGGGTGAAGATCACGATGGACAGGAATATGGACACCGCGATGACCACAAACAGGAAGCTGGTGCCGCACCGGGGATGGTGCCGGGGCTGTCTGCGCACGTTGTCCACCGTCAGCTCCAGCCCGTTTTCATAGCAGTAAATCGTCTTATGCTCCGCGCCGTGATACTGGAACACCCGGTGGATCTCCTTCATCCGGGAACAGAGATAGAGATAGCCCATGAAAATGGCCACTTTCAGTATGCCCTCCATCACCGAACGCGCCCACAGGGGCATGGTGGTCCACACCAGGCCCACCAGCCCGGTGAGGGCAGTTGGCAGCAGGATAAACAGCCCCACCGAAAAGGCGATACCGATCACCGCCGCCAGGGTGATGATAATGGACATGGCCTTGCCCTCCTCAAAGTGGTCGCTGATCCACTTGTCCAGGCCGGTGAGCTCTTCCTCCTCCGCGGTCCCGTCGTCGGACACCTCGGCGGAGTGCATCAGCGCCTTCATCCCGTGGACCATGGAGCCGCAGAAAATGAACAGTCCCCGGATAAAAGGCAGCTTGGCCAGGCCGCTCCTGGGCTTGATGTCCTCCTCGGTGATGTCCAGCTCCCCATCCGGCTTCCGCACCACCACGGCGCGCTTGCCCGGCCCCTGCATCATGATGCCTTCCAGCAGGGCCTGCCCGCCGCAGGTGGTTTTGAACGGGGTGCAGCAATTCTTGTCTTGTTTTGCCATGTTCAGACTATCTCCTTTGACCGCAGATCCGCAGGCCAGTATACCAGAAACCGCCGGGGATTGCAACCGCATTTAAAACTTTCGTTCGATTTTTCTCCCGCCGCGTCAAGCGCCCTCCACCTTGATGGGCAGGCGGATGGTGGCCGCGCAGCCGCCTCCGGCGGCGTTGGCGATATCCAGCGTGCCGCCGTGGCTGTTGATGATCTCGTCGCACACCGCCAGGCCGATGCCGGACCCCCGGGCCTTGGACGAGCCCTTATAAAACTTGTATTTAATGAAGGGCAGCTCCTCCTCCGGCACACCGGGGCCGTGGTCCCGGATGCGGATGACCACCTCGTCCCCGTCCCGGCCCACGGACACCTCCACCCGGCCGCCGGAGCCGCCGTGCTTGTCCGCGTTGTCCAGCAGGTTGCAGAACACCTGCCGCAGCCGCTCCGGGTCGCCGCTGATGAGGGGCAGCTCCTCCTCGCATTCGGTATAGGCCAGCTCCAATCCCTTCCGGCGGAAAAACTCCCGGTAGGTGTACACCGCGTCCTCCAGCTCCGCCAGGATGTCGATGGGCTCCACCGACAGGTTGAACCGGCCCGTCTCCATCCGGGAGAACTCCAGCAGCTCCTCCACCATGCGGGTGAGGCGCTGGGCCTCGGACACAATGATGCCCATCCCCTTTTTCACATCGGCGGCGTCCCGGACCTCGCCGTTGTACAGCGTCTCCGCCCAGCCGTTGATGGCGGTCAGCGGCGTGCGCAGCTCGTGGGACACGGAGGAGATGAACTCCGACTGGGTGCGCTCCGCCTGGTCGATCTTCATGGACATATCGTTGATGCTGTCCACCAAATCGCCCATCTCGTCGTCCGACTTTTTCTCCATCTGCACCCCGTAGCTTCCCGCAGCGATGCGCTTGGCGGTCTCCGTCACCCGGATCACCGGGTCCAGCACGGAGCGGATGAAGTAGGACGCAATAATACCCATTACCACCAGAATGACCAGCCCGACGGAGGAAGTCACCGCCACAATGCGCAGCATCTGGGCCTTCACCTCCCGGAGGGATGTGACCATGCGCACCACTCCGACCACCATGCTGTTGTACACCACCGGCGCGGAGGCGGACACGATGCTGTCCCCGGTGTCCGGGTCTATGCCGATGTTGGTCCGCACCCGCTTCTCGCTGATGGCGGCGTCCACATCGGGGCCCCGGGCGCTGGCTCCCGCTATGTCCATCATGGATGAGATCAGCACCCGGCCGCTGGCGTTCAGGATCTGGACCTCAATATAGTTTTTCTCCTCAAATTGGCTGACAAACTGCCGGGCGGTGGACAGATAGGTGGTCTCGGTGTAATTGCGGAACATCCCGGCGGCGGTCTGGGCCTTGCCCTCCAGGGTGGCCAGAATGGTGGAGGTGTAATAGCTGTACATGGCCAGAGAGAAGGCGCTTACCGCGATGGCCACCACCACCAGGGTGACAGCCAGCGTATTGAGCAGCCAGCGGCGGCTCAGACGGCCCCGCGTCCGGCGTCCGGCGGGGGCCTCGGCCGGAATCTCCTCCGCCGCAGCGTCCTCCCGCTTGGGCGCGATCGGCAGATTTTTGCGCCGTTTCCGTCGGCTCTCCTGTTCCATTTCCCCGTCGCCTCCCCTGGTCCGGCTCCTCCGTCAAGTCTCCCACTCGTACCCGTATCCCCACACTGTGCTGATGTGGGCGGGGTTCTGGGGGTCGTCCGCCCCATAAAAGCCAAAGGACGGCTTTCATGGGGACCCCTTGATTTCACGCAAACCGGCGGAAATGAATTCCGCCGGTTTCAAGGTTTTTGCTCCGCAAAAACGCTTGTACGGCGCACCCGCGCCGGCGCCGCTTGCGCGGCGTGAGGACGACCCGGCGGCCGGTCTATGTCTCCCACTCGTACCCGTATCCCCACACCGTGCTGATGTGGGCGGGGTTCTGGGGGTCGTCCTCCAGCTTGATGCGCAGGCGCCGGATGTTCACGTCCACAATCTTCAGCTCCCCCAGGTATTCCTTGCCCCAGACGGCCTCCAAAATTTCCTCCCGTGCCAGGGCCTTCCCCGGATTCTCCATGAACAGCTTCACGATGGCGTATTCCACCTGGGTCAGCTTGATCCGCCTGCCGTCCTTCTCCAGGGTGCGGTTGCGGGTGTTCAACAGAAAGGGGGGCTGGCTCAACTCGTCCGCGTCCCGGACAGGCACGCCTCCCGTCCGGCGGAACAGGGCATCCACCCGGGCGGTGAGCTCCGCCGGGGAAAAGGGCTTGGTCACATAGTCGTCCGCCCCGGTCATCAGCCCGCTGACCTTATCCATCTCCTGGGTGCGTGCGGTGAGCATAATGATGCCCATCTGGGCGTTGCCCGCCCGGATGCGGCGGCACACCTCAAAGCCGTCCATCTCCCCGGGAAGCATAATGTCCAGCAGGGCCACCTTCACGTCCGGGTTCTGCTGAATGAGGGCCAGCGCCTCCTCGCCGGTGCCGGCCTCAATGGTATCGTAGCCCGCCCGCTTCAGGTTGATGACCACAAAGCTGCGGATATTGGTCTCATCCTCCAAAACCAGTACCTTACGCATAATAAAACGTTCCCCGCTTTCTGTAAAATCCGACCTCGCGCTTATCTGTTGGCACGCTCGGGCTGGGCGCATGGCCGGGTCGCTTTCGCTCCGTCTCAGGCAAAACACGGCCCACTGTGTGGTCCTTGCATTTTGCCTTCGCTCCGTTCCAAGCTCCCCTATGCGCCTGCCCTCGCGCTTATCTGTTGGACCACGCGGCGGTGATGGGATTGAACCGCTGGGCCACACCCGCCTCATCCAGCCCGCAATTCCACACCTTGGCGTCCAGGGACGCGCAATAGATGGTGCTGCCGTCGCTGTGCAGCACCGTCCGGCCGGGCTGCTTGGACCGCGCCGTCCGATTGCTGCCGGTAAGGCGGTAGATGGTGAGAAACTTCTCCGGCTTTCCCGCCTCCCGCTCGGGCCAGTAGTAAAATACCACCGCCCGCTCCCCCCGGCCGCTGAGTCCGTCGTCCCGGGCCACGGTGATATTATTGATATCCCAGCCGTTGGGGAGGGTGAGATACCACCCGTCGGTAAAGGAGTGATAGGTAATGCCGCAGGTGGCGCTCCTGCCGTAGGAGTCGACCTGCTGCCAGTAGATCAGATACTGGGTGGCGGGGCTCTCCGGGTCCAGGGGAGCGAGCATCTGGGGCCGGGGGATCTCCACCACCCCGTCGTTGTTGATATCGGTGGCGGACGCCTCGGTATTGGTCCAGGCGGTGGCCAGGCTCATCCCGCTCTCCGCATCCCGGGTGACGTTGACCAGCCCCTGCCGGTCCAGCGTGAGCACATCGGTCACGTACCCGTTCTCCAGCTCCAGGGTGACGTATACCCCCAGCTTCCCGTCGGACAGCAGGCCGGGTTCCGAGCGCACCACGTCCTTCAGCCCGTCGGACAGCGCCCCGGTGAACGACAGGGTCAATACCCCCTCTTTATAATCGTAATACTCCGCCCGGTTGTTCCCCTCGCCGGTGGTATCCTGCTGGAATACGATGAGCTCCTTACAGCCGTCCTGATCCAAGTCCACGGTGGTGTAACCCTCGTTATAGGTGGTGTTCATCAGCTCGTTGGCCCCGCTGCCGGTGAAGTTGTAGGCGGACAGGGTGTGCACCCCCGCACTGAGCTGCCAGCTGATAATCAGTTCCCGGCTGCCGTCCCCCGTCAAATCCTCATAGGCCACGGAGTTAATGGAGGTGCCCGGCCCGGACAGCATCACATACTGCCGGTAGGTCTGGTCGCTCCCCTGCCGGAACATACACACCCGCATAGGCTTCTCCTCCGCGGCGGGCACCCGGAGAAATACCGCCGCCGTCTCCTGCTCGCCGTCTCCGTCCATGTCCAGCAGCTGAATGGTGGAGGTGTTGCTGCCGTAGTTAATGGTGGCGTACTCCGCGCCCAGCTCGTTCATGGTGGCGTCGATGGTGGTCTGAAGGTCTCGGTATTCCTGGGGCAGAACGGGCAGGGCGTACAGGTCGTCCACCGGCTTGAACACGCAGCCGCTCAGGCTCAACGCCAGCGCCGCCCCCAGGGCCGCCCGCAAAACGCGCCGTTTCATGGTCCCTCCCCCTTCCGTTTCAACCACAGTTAGAGGGTATTATATCACAGTTTTCCCGTTCTGCCTATGGATTTTTTGTAAACGGGAAAATTTTCTGCAACGCGGGCCCGCACGCTGCCCAAAAAACGGGGCGGCCCCAGACGGCGCCGCCCCGAAGTCTATCAATATTGGTACTTTTTCCGCAGGGCCCACAAAAACACCGCCGTTACCGCCACGGCCAGCGCCTCCGCCGCCACGATGGACAGCCAGATGCCGTCCACCCCCCAGATCAAGGGAAAGATGAGCACCGCCGCCGTCTGAAACACCAGGGTGCGCAGAAACGAGATCACCGCCGACACCATGCCGTTGTTCAGCGCGGTGAAAAAAGAGGAGCCGAAAATGGCGAAGCCGGAAAACAGGAATGAGAAGGAGAAAATAAAAAAGGCCTGGACGGTGAGCTCCAGCAGCTCCGGGTCATAGCCCACGAACAGCCGGGACAGGGGCCGGGCCAGCAGCTGGGCGGCGGCGAACATGGCGGCGGCGAACACCGCGACAACCGCCAGGCTCCGCCGGCGCAGGCCCCGAAGCTCCCCGTGGTTCTGGGCGCCGTAATGGTAGCCGATCACCGGCGCCGTGCCCACCGAGTAGCCGATAAACACCGCCTGAAACACCAGGCTGACATACATCAGCACCCCGTAGGCCGCCACGCCGTCTCCGCCGGCGTAGCGCAGCAGCTGCGCGTTGTACAGCATACTCACCAGCGACCCGGAAATGCTGCTCATCAGCTCCGACGCGCCGTTGGTACAGGTTTTGACCAGCGCCCTGCCGTCAAAGCTGGTCCTGCCCAGCCGGAGCAGGCTGGAATTGGGCCGGGCGAAATAGAACACAGGCACCGCGCCGCCCACCACCTGGCTCAGGGCAGTGGCAGCCGCCGCCCCCTCCAGCCCCCAGCGGAACACCGCCACAAACAGGGCGTCCAGCGCCATATTGGCGCACCCCGCCGCCACCGTCACCATCAGGCCCAGAGCGGGCTTTCCAGCCGTGGCAAACAGGCACTGGAACTCGTACTGGAGCACATAGGCCGGAATAGCCAGCAGAATGATCCGGCCATAGCGCACACAGTTTTCCAGCAGCTCTCCCTCCGCGCCCAGCGCCGACGCCGCCGGGCGGAGGATCAGCAGGCCCAGTGCGCTCAACGCCAGGCCGCTGGCCAGACCGGCGTATACCACCAGGGAAAACAGGCTGTTGGCCCGCTTTGCCTCCCCCTCCCCCATGGTCTTGGCGATGAGCGCCCCGCCGCCAGTGCCGAACATGAAGCCCGCGCAGCCCAGGATCATCAGCAGCGGAAAGACAAAATTCACGGCGGTAAAGGGTGTTTTCCCCACGTAATTGGACACAAAAAACCCGTCTACCACGCCATAGACGGAGGTAAACACCAGCATCACGATGGACGGCATGGTATAGCGCAGCAGCTTTTTATAGGTAAAGTGATCTGACAGTTGGATTTTCATAGCTTCCTCTCTTCATTGCTCAAGTTGTCTCGTTTTTTCCCGCAGGGCGGTGAGAAAACGCTCCGTCAGCTCCAAATTTTTGAGCACATCCTCCCGGCTCCAAGAGGAATAGATCTCATCCTCAATTCTCATCAGCGGGAGCACCGTGCGTTCCGCCAGCGCCCGGCCTTTCTCCGTCAGGCGGACGTTTTTTCCCCGGCCCTGTCCCGGCTCCAGCCGGACGGCCCCCTCCCCCTCCAGCCTGCGCAGGGCGGAGTTGATGGTCTGCTTGCTGGCCCCGGACTGGCGGACTACCGTCCGAAGGGGGCAGGGATCCCCCTCGCAGCAAAGGCAGTACAAAATCCTCATGACGCTGTCCGACAAACCCATCCGCACCGCCGCGTCGTGGTACACGCCGTCCGTCTCCCCCAGCAGATAGTTGAAGCGCCGCAGCTCCTTGGAAATTGGCACATCCATGGACCGCCCTCCTCTGTCCGAAATCGTACCCGCATTATAGTACGATTTCGGACCAATGTCAAGAGCGAAAAACGCCCGGGAGGATGCCGTCCTCCCGGGCGTTTGCGGCGGGCACGTCACTGCCCGGGGCCATTCCCCCGGGGATAGGGCTCCGGCTGGTCGGTCAGCCCCGCCAGATAGTCCATGCTGGTATCCAGCGCCAGCGCAATCCGTTTGCACTGCTCAAAGGACATATAGCGAAATCCACGTTCGATTTTGGAGTACGCGCTTTGGTCTATACCAGTCAGCATCTGCATTTTAACCTGTGTATAACCACGCTTCTTTCGCAGTTCTCTGATTCTCGACATGAATATCACCCAAGAAATTATGTCAAATTGTCCTATTGATTTTAGGATTATATTGTCCTATAATGCCGGTGAGGTGAGCAGAAATGGCTGATTATAAAGAAATGTACCTCCGTATGTTTCGGGCCGCGGCCAAGTCCATTGAACTTTTGCAGCAGGCCCAGCGGGACTGTGAGGAGCTGTACCTGTCGGCCGCCGGGCCGGAGCTGACCGTCCTTCCCTGCGGGGCGCCTGAGGACCGGGAGGAATAGGCCGGCGCGGAAACGCACAAGGGGCGCGGAACCCCTTGTGCGTTTCTGTTGTTCCCAGATGCCGGTCAGACCTGGCGCTTTTCCGCCCGCAGGACGATGTCCTCCCGCTCCACCGCCAGGCACAGGGTGTCCCCCGCCGTCAGGCGCTCGGACAAAAGCAGGTCGGCGGCGGGCTCTTCCACCCGGCGGCGCACCGCCCGGCGGATGGGCCGGGCCCCCTGCTCCCGCTCGGACCCCGGGTCGGCCAGCAGGGTCACCGCCTCCCATTTGGCGTCCAGGTTCACCCCCAGCTGGTCCAGCCGCTCCCGCACGTTCCCCAGCATCCGCAGGGCGATGCGCTCCAGGTCCCGCCGCTCCAGCCGGTCGAACAGGATTACCTCGTCCAGCCGGTTGAGAAACTCCGGCTTGAACCGGCCCTTTAGCTCCGCCATCACCGCCTCCCGGCGCCTGCTGTCGGAGTCCCCCCCGGCAAAACCCAGGGGGGGCGACTTGCTCACCAGCTTCTGGGCCCCCACGTTGGAGGTCATCACCACCACCGTGTTGCGGAAGTCCGCGCGGCGGCCCTGGCCGTCGGTGAGCTGGCCGTCCTCCATCACCTGGAGGAGGATATTCTGAAGATCGTCGTGGGCCTTCTCGATCTCATCGAACAGCACCACCGACCAGGGGCGGCGGCGGACCTGCTCGGTGAGCTGGCCCCCCTCCTCGTGGCCCACATAGCCGGGGGGCGACCCCACCAGCCGGGAGGCGGCGTGCTTCTCCATATACTCGGACATATCAAAGCGGATGAGGGCGTCCTCACTGCCGAACAGCGCCGCCGCCAGGGCGCGGCACAGCTCCGTCTTGCCCACGCCGGTGGGACCCAGGAACAGAAATGTGCCGATGGGGCGGTTGGGCTCCTTCAGCCCCACCCTGCCCCGGCGGATGGCCGCCGCCACGGCGGACACCGCCTGGTCCTGCCCCACCACCCGGCGGTGGAGCTCCCCCTCCAGCTCCAGCAGCCGCTTGGCCTCCCCCTTGGTGATGGACTCCAGGGGGATGCCCGTCCACTGGGACAGCACCGCCGCCACGTCCTCCCGGCCCAGCTCCCGGGCAGCGCTCCCCTTTTGGCGGGTCTGCTTGCGGTCCAGCTCCCGGCGGAAGTCCGCCTCCGCGTCCCGGAGGATGGCCGCCCGCTCAAAATCCTGCATGGCGATGGCCTGGGCCTTCTCCCGGGCCGCCCGCTCCGCCCGGTCGGACAGCGCCCGGAGGGCGGTGGGCACCTCCTCCCCCATGCGCAGGCGGGCCGCCCCCTCGTCGATGAGGTCGATGGCCTTGTCCGGCAGGAAGCGGTCGGGCAGGTAGCGCTGGCTCAACTCTACCGCCGCGTCGATGGCGCCGTCCGAGATGGCCAGGCCATGGTGCTCCTCATACCGGCGGCGCAGCCCCCGCAGGATGGCCTTGGCCTGGTCCGGGGTGGGCTCCGCCACCTTGACGGGCTGGAACCGCCGTTCCAGGGCCGCGTCCTTCTCAATATACTTGCGGTACTCCTCCAGGGTGGTGGCCCCCACCACCTGGATCTCCCCCCGGCTCAGGGCGGGCTTAAGGATGTTGGCCGCGTCGATGGCCCCCTCGGCGGACCCCGCCCCCACGATGTTGTGGAGCTCGTCCAGGAACAGGATGACGTTGCCCGCCCGGCGGACCTCCGCCAGCACCTGGTTCACCCGCTCCTCGAACTCGCCCCGGTACTTGGTGCCCGCCACCATGGACACCAGGTCCAGGCTCAACAGGCGCTTGCCCCGCAGGGGCTCGGGCACCGCCCCGGAGGCCATGCGCATGGCCAGCCCCTCCGCCACCGCCGTCTTGCCCACCCCGGGCTCCCCGATGAGGGCGGGGTTGTTTTTGGTGCGGCGGGCCAGGATCTGGATCACCCGGCCCACCTCCTGCTCCCGGCCCACCAGGGGGTCCAGCCCCCCCAGGGCGGCCATGCGGGTCAGGTCCCGGGAAAAACGGTCGGTGAGGCGGGTGTCCGCCCCCTCCCGGGCCCGGGGCCGCTCCTCCCGGTAGAGGGCCTGGGGGTCCCCCCCCGGCCGGCCGGCGGTATTCTGCGGCTGCTGCCGCCCCTTGTCCCGATCCATCATAAAAAAACCCCGCAATCTTTGAAATAGACTCAGCCGTTCCACGCGATCACTCCTAAAATTGTCCCGGAGGAATATCTCGTCACGTGGCAAGGATGGGAAATTTTGACCGAAATTATACAGTTCTCCCCAGAAAATTTCATGTTGCAATTTTCCGCGGATGTGGTAAAATAGAAAACGGCTCAAAAAACATCATTTGTTGGAGGTGTATGTTACATGGCTCGTAAAATCACGGACACCTGCGTCTCCTGCGGCGCTTGCGAGAGCTCCTGCCCCGTGGGTGCGATCTCCATGGGCGACAGCCACATGGTCATCGACGCCAGCGCCTGCATCGACTGCGGCGCTTGCGAGGGCACCTGCCCCACCGGCGCCATCGAGGCTGAGTAACCTGTCATCCAAAAAGTTCCCCGCCCTCCTATTGGAGGGCGGGGAACTTGCTTTTTCTGGACAGGATTTCCAGGGTATGGAATCCTTCCGTTTCCGGCCGGGCGTGGCTTCGTCAAAGTGCTCCCTTTTCTCCCGCGCCGTCCCAAACGGGGTTGGTTAAAACGCTGATTTTGTGGAAACTTTAACATACGCAGGCAAAATGTCGTGGATTTGGCGCGGAACTTATGCTATACTGTGTAATCGGTGGGAGATGGGTTTCCCACCGGTCCCATCGGCTCGCGTCCGCCTCCTATCCGGGTGCGGGCGCTGAAATGATACACTATATTTTGAGGAGGAACTATCTATGGAGACCTACGGATTGGAACAGTACGGCATCACTGGCATTAAGGAAGTCGTATACAATCCCACCTATGAGCAGCTGTTCGAGGCGGAGATGGACCCCGCGCTGGAGGGCTTCGAGAAGGGCCAAATGACTGAGCTGGGCGCCGTCAACGTGATGACCGGCATCTACACCGGCCGCTCCCCCAAGGACAAGTTCATCGTGATGGACGAGAACTCCAAGGATACCGTCTGGTGGACCTCCGACGAGTTCAAAAATGACAATAAGCCCGCCTCCCAGGAGGCCTGGAAGGCCTGCAAGGACCTGGCCATTCAGGAGCTGTCCAACAAGAAGCTGTACGTGATGGACGTGTTCTGCGGCACCAACCCCGACTCCCGCATGGCCATCCGCTTCATCATGGAGGTGGCGTGGCAGGCCCACTTTGTCAAGAATATGTTCATCGCCCCCACCGCCGAGGAGCTGAAGAATTTTAAGCCCGATTTCATCTCCTACAACGCCTCCAAGGCCAAGCTCACCAACTACAAGGAGCTGGGCCTGAACTCCGAGACCGCCGCCATCTTCAACATCACCTCCCGTGAGCAGGTCATCATCAACACCTGGTACGGCGGCGAGATGAAGAAGGGTATGTTCTCCATGATGAACTACTACCTGCCCCTCAAGGGCATGGCCTCCATGCACTGCTCCGCCAACACCGACATGAACGGCCAGAACACCGCCCTGTTCTTCGGCCTGTCCGGCACCGGCAAGACCACCCTGTCCACCGACCCCAAGCGCCTGCTGATCGGCGACGACGAGCACGGCTGGGACGACAACGGCGTGTTCAACTTCGAGGGCGGCTGCTACGCCAAGGTCATCGACCTGGACAAGGAATCCGAGCCCGACATCTACAACGCCATCAAGCGCAACGCCCTGCTGGAGAACGTCACCGTGGACGGGAACGGCAAGATCGACTTCCACGACAAGTCCGTCACCGAGAACACCCGGGTGTCCTACCCCATCAACCACATTGAGAAGATCGTGCGCCCCGTGTCCGCCGGCCCCGACGCCAAGAACGTCATCTTCCTGTCCGCCGACGCCTTCGGCGTGCTGCCCCCGGTGTCCATCCTCACCCCGGAGCAGACCCAGTACTACTTCCTGTCCGGCTTCACCTCCAAGCTGGCCGGCACCGAGCGGGGCATCACCGAGCCCACCCCCACCTTCTCCGCCTGCTTCGGCCAGGCCTTCCTGGAGCTGCACCCCACCAAGTACGGCGAGGAGCTGGTGAAGAAGATGCAGAAGAGCGGCGCCAAGGCCTACCTGGTGAACACCGGCTGGAACGGCACCGGCAAGCGCATCTCCATCAAGGACACCCGCGGCATCATCGACGCCATCCTGGACGGCTCCATCCTCAAGGCCGAGACCAAGACCATCCCCTACTTCAACCTGGAAGTGCCCACCGCCCTGCCCGGCGTTGACCCCGCCATCCTTGATCCCCGGGATACCTACGCCGATCCCAGCCAGTGGGACGCCAAGGCCAAGGACCTGGCCGGCCGCTTCGTGAAGAACTTCGTGAAGTACACTGGCAACGACGCCGGCAAGGCCCTGGTGGCCGCGGGCCCCAAAGTGTAAGGGGAAACGCGCCGCCAGCAGGCGAAGCGTGACAATAAGGCTGAGACAACGAAATAACCCGGCGGCAGAGGCGCTGTGCACAGGCGCGGCGCCTCTGCCCCCCTGTTCCAGCATCACAGTGGTTCAAGAGAAATTTGGAGGTGTTTCCATTTGAAGAAAAAGGTTCAGATCACGGAGACCGTATTGCGTGACGCCAACCAGTCCCTGATGGCCACCCGCCTGCCCTACTCCGATTACGCCGACATCCTGTCCACCATGGACAAGGCCGGGTACTATTCGGTGGAGTGCTGGGGCGGCGCCACCTTCGACTCCTGCCTGCGCTACCTGGGGGAGGACCCCTGGGAGCGGCTGCGCAAGATCCGCAAGCATATGCCCAACACCCGTCTGCAAATGCTGCTGCGGGGCCAGAACCTGCTGGGCTACAAGCACTACCACGACGACGTGGTGGAGAAGTTCGTGGAGCTGTCCATCAAGAACGGCATCGACGTGATCCGCATCTTCGACGCCCTCAACGACTTCCGCAACATCAAGACCGCCCTGGAGGCCACCAAGAAGTTCGCCAACCAGCGCACCATTGCCTCCGGCTGCATCTCTTACACCCAGAGCCCCGTCCACACTGTGGCCAAGTACGTGGAGATGTGCAAAGAGCTCAAGGAGATGGGCTTTGACACCATCTGCCTGAAGGATATGGCGGGCACTATGTCCCCCAACGAGGCCGAGGGCCTGATCAAGGGCATCAAGGACGCCATCGGCGAGATGCCCATCATCCTCCACACCCACTGCACCACCGGCATGGCCTACATGACCCTCACCAAGGCCATTGAGTCCGGCGTGGACGTCATCGACACCGCCACCTCCTGCTTCTCCAACGGCACCAGCCAGGCCGCCACCGAGACCATGTACTATGCCCTGTCCCAGTATGGCATCGACACCGGCCTGAACGAGGAGGTCATCAACAAGGTCAACGACTACTTCAAGCCCATCAAGCAGAAGTATATCGACTCCGGCCTCATCAGCCCCAAGAGCATGGCCACCGACTCCCAGGCCCTGGTGTACAAGGTCCCCGGCGGAATGCTGTCCAACATGATCGCCAACCTGAAGGACATGAACGCCATGGACAAGTTCGACGAGGCCCTGGTGGAGATCCCCAATGTCCGCAAGGACCTGGGCTATCCCCCGCTGGTCACCCCGCTGTCCCAGATGGTGGGCAACCAGGCCGTCACCAACGTGCTGATGGGCGAGCGGTACAAGCAGATCTCCAAGGAAATCAAGAACTACTTCAAGGGCGATTACGGCATTGCCCCCGGCGAGGTGAGCGCCGAGCTCCAGGCCAAGATCCTGGGCGAGGGCGGCCAGCCCACCGACTGCCGCATTGAGGACTCCAAGCGCACCGGCGAGGAGTTCCAGAAGGCCAAGGAGGCCCTGGGCAGCCTGTGCCGGTCCGAGGAGGACATGATGAGCTATATCTGCTTCCCCGACCAGGCGGAGAAATTCTTCAAGGACCGGCTGGCCAAGGAGGAAAACATCGCTACCTACACCATCACCGAGGCGTAAGGGGAGGTAATGGCTATGAATCCTGTCGCTCTTACGGCCAAGATGGGCATTGGCGACGCCGGCATCGCCGCCGTGCTGGGCTACGCTGTGGTGTTTTTCGGCCTGGTGTTGCTGATGTGCGTGGTGATCCTCATGGGCAAGGCCATGGCGGGCACCCGCAAGCAGGCGGAGGCTCCCACCCCTGCCGCGGCCCCCGCCGCCCCTGCCGCTCCCTCCGGTACCCCGGCCCCCGGCAGCGCCGGCGAGGTCAAGCTGTTCGACGTGCCCGACAAGGAGGCCGCCATCCTCATGGCAATTGTGGCCGACAAGATGGGCAAGCCGCTGAATGAGCTGCGCTTCAAGTCCATTAAGGAGGTCAAATGAAATGAAATATAAAGTGACCCTGAACGGCCGCACCTACGAAGTGGAGGTGGACGCTGGTCAGGCCATGCTCACCGACGAGTACGAGGCCTACGCCCCCGCCCCCGCCGCTCCCGCGGCGGCTCCCGCCGCCGCAGCCGCCGCCGCTGCCGCTGCAGCCGCCGCCGCCGCAGCGGCAGCCCCCGCCGTCACCGCCGCGGGCGAGCCCGTCAACTCCCCGATGCCCGGCGTCATCCTCCGGGTAGAGGTGACCCAGGGCGCCGCCGTCAAGGCGGGCCAGCTGCTGGTGGTGCTGGAGGCCATGAAGATGGAAAACGAAATCCTCGCCCCCAAGGACGGCACCGTCGCCCAGGTGGTGGTGCAGAAGGGCAGCCATGTGGAGACCGGTTCGCCGCTGATCGTCCTGGCGTAAGGAGGGGCTTGTATGGATATCTTACAAACCCTGTCCAAGCTGGTGAGCGATTCCGGCTTCGCCGGGTTCTTCCTGGATGGAGGCTGGAAGTACCTGGTCATGATTGTCATTGCCTGCGTGCTGCTGTACCTGGGCATCGGCAAAAAATTTGAGCCGCTGCTGCTGGTGGGCATCGCCTTCGGCGCGCTGCTCACCAACATCCCCGGGGCTGGGCTGTACCACATGGGGATGTGGGACGCCTACGTCAACGAATGCGCCTACGACGCCGCCAACGACGCCGCCCTCATTGAGGTCACCGACGACGGCAGCCGGGTGCTCACCGTGGAGGAGTATCTGGCCAACCTGCCCGCCGGCGCCAAGGAACCCAACATTGTGGAGCATCTGTCCTTCACCGACGTGGCACACTTCGGCGGCCTGCTGGACATCCTGTATATCGGCGTCAAGGCGGGCGTGTACCCCTGCTTGATCTTCATCGGCATCGGCGCCATGACCGACTTCGGCCCCCTGATTGCCCGGCCCTCCTCCCTGCTGCTGGGCGCGGCGGCCCAGCTGGGCGTGTTCCTGGCCATGTTCGGCGCCATGCTGCTGGGCTTTACCGGCCCGGAGGCCGGCTCCATCGGCATCATCGGCGGCGCCGACGGACCCACCGCCATTTTGACCACCTCCAAGCTGGCCCCCCACCTGCTGGGCCCCATCGCCATCGCGGCCTACTCCTATATGGCGCTGATCCCCATGATCCAGAAGCCCCTCATGCGGCTGCTGACCACGGAGAAGGAGCGCAAGGTGAAGATGCAGCAGGCCCGGGACGTGTCCAAGGTGGAAAAGATCGTGTTCCCCATCCTGGTGGCCGTGTTCGTCATCCTGCTCATCCCCTCCACCGCCCCCCTCATCGGCTGCCTGATGTTCGGCAACCTGCTGCGTGAGACCGGCGTCACCGAGCGGTTGAGCGACACCGCCCAGAACGCCCTGATGAACATTGTCACCCTGTTCCTGGGCATCAGCGTGGGCGCCACCACCGTGGCCACCCGCTTCCTCACCCTCCAGACCATCGCCATTGTGGTGCTGGGCGTCATCGCCTTCATGTTCTCCACCATCGGCGGCCTGCTGGTGGGCAAGCTCATGTACGTGCTGACCGGCGGCAAGGTCAATCCCCTTATCGGCTCCGCCGGCGTGTCCGCCGTTCCCATGGCCGCCCGCGTGTCCCAGCAGGTGGGCCAGGAGGCCGACCCCTCCAACTTCCTGCTCATGCACGCCATGGGCCCCAACGTGGCCGGCGTCATCGGCTCGGCCATCGCGGCCGGTTTCCTGATCGCCGTATTTGGGTAAACCAGCTGAATAAGCATCCGGCGTTTTCCGCGTAAAAGCTCCCGCTTCCCAAAGGAAGCGGGAGCTTTTCTATCCTTGCGCGGAACCCTCAGCCCTCCCGGCGGTACTCCGCCCTGCCCTGACGGAACAGGTCATTCCCCCGGCTGTCAATGGCTACGGTGAGGGACAGGTCCCGCACTTCCATGCGCTTGATGGACTCACAGCCCAGATCGTCAAAGGCGATCACCTCCGCCGTTTGGATGCACCGGGCAATGAGGGCCCCGGCCCCGCCCACAGCGGCAAAATAACACGCCTCGTTGCGCACAATGGCGTCTACCACGGCCTGGTTCCGCTCTCCCTTGCCGATCATGGCGGACAGGCCCAGGTCCAGCAGCCGGGGGGCAAAGGCGTCCATCCTCCCCGCCGTGGTGGGACCGCAGGCCCCCACGGCCATTCCCTGCTGGCCGGGAGTGGGCCCGGCGTAATAGATGACCGCGCCCCTTAGCTCGAAGGGCAAAGGCTCGCCCCCGTCCAGCAGCTGAAACAGCCGCTTGTGGGCGGCGTCCCGGGCGGTGTAGATCACGCCGGACAGCAGCACCCGGTCCCCGGCCCGCAGCTCCGGCAGACACCGCGCCAGTCCAGCGGTACTCACCGCCAGTGCGCTCATTCCACTCCTCCCCGCTCCCGGAGCTTCTCGGCCGCCTCGTCCAGCTCCACCAGGCACTCCGCACCCCGGCTGAGAAGCTGGACCTGTTCCAGCAGTCCGCCCATTCCCCGGCGCAGCAGGCCGTACTGCTCCAGCACCCGGCCCAGCCATGCCCGGGTCTCCGCCCGGACCCGGTCCGCCTCTTCCCTGGCCTGGCTCAGGGTATCCTCGGCCTTGCGATGGGCGTCCAGCTCCACTGTGGCCACCCGGTCTTTCAGCTGGGCGTAGCTGTCCGCCATGGGCTCCAGCCTGCCCACCTGGGCCTGGAGCCGCTCCAGTTCCTGCTTGGCTACCATCAGCTTGGACTCTGTCTGAGACAGCTCCCCCCGCAGCCGGGACAGCGACCGGGTGGAGGTCTCCAGGGAGGCCCGCACCTTGGCTTCCTCCGCCGCCGCGCCGCTCTTGGCGGTCTCCGCGCTGGACAGGGCGGATTCCAGCTCCTGGCTGCGCCGCTCCGCCTCGTCCAGCCGGCTCTGGAGCTCCTCCAGCTCCCTTCGGTGCCCGGCGGCGGCCTCTTCGATGTACGCCTGCACGTCCTGGCGGTTGAAGCCCCCCAGGGCGGTGCGGAATTTCTGTATGACGGCCATCCATACCCCTCTTTTCGTGGGAAATATATTTCAGTTTATTTTACCATAAAATTCGCCGCCTGACAATCCTTTTGAAGATTCCATGGACGGGAAAAAGGCCGCCGGGTCTCCCCAGCGGCCAATCCCGCGCTCAATCCAACAGGGCCAGCAGCGCATCCTTCGGCATGGCGCCCACAGCCTGGTTGGCCAGCCGCCCGTCCTTGAACACCAACAGGGTGGGAATGCTCATCACGCCGAACTGGGCGGACAGCTCAGGCTGCTCGTCCACATTGACCTTGCCCACCGCAATGTCGTCCCGCTCCCCGGCGATCTCGTCCACGATGGGGGACACCATCCGGCAGGGGCCGCACCAGGGCGCCCAAAAATCCACCAGCACCGGCTTGGCGGACTGGAGCACCATTTGGTCGAAATTTTCCTTCGTAATGGTCTGTACAGACATATCGCTTTCTCCTTTATCAGTTGAATTTGTATATCTTCTGGGCCACCCGGTAGAGCTGCACGGACAACTTCCGCCCCTGGTAGCCAGGGATGTTGGTGCCCACGTTCGTCACCTTGTAGCGGCAGCGGCGGTACAGGGCGGCGTCTTTTTTGCGCAGGTACTCCCACAGCTCGGTGCGCAAGCCCAAAGCTTCAGGCGTGTCCGCGATGACGGCAAAGATGGACGAGATGGACATCATCATGGACAGGTAGTTGAGCATATACCGGCCCAGCTTAGGCTGGACGGCCTTGATGCCCAGCACGTCGTGGGCGTCGATCATATGCCTGGTCACCCGCACCTGCTGGTCGATGCGCCCCGCCATCACCGATTCATTGACGCTCTGGTCCGCCCGGCCGATGAAGTAGCGGTACAGGTCCAGGTCCATATAGTACAGTGTTTTGACATAGGGCAGGGGCTGATAGACAAAAATGTTGTCCACATAGAAGGTGTGCTTGGGCAGCTCCAGTCCGCAATCCCGCAGCAGCTGGGTGCGGTAGATCACCGAGTGCATCAGCAGGTACTGGGAGGTGCGGAAACGGTGGATGGAATCCCAGGTAATGATCTGGTCGGTGGGGAACACATTTTTATATCCCATCACCTTTTGCGTGTTGTCCTCCACGTGCTCATAGACGTAGTTGGCGATGAGCAGGTCCACCGGGGCCGGCATGACGGAGAATTCCCGCAGCTTGGCCATGACCTTAGCCAAGGCGCCGGTGTCCAGCCAGTCGTCGGAGTCCACCACCTTGTAGTACAGGCCGCGGGCGTGGCGGATGCCCTGGTTCACCCCCTCGCCGTGGCCGCCGTTCTCCTGATGGATGGCCCGGATGATGCCGGGATGCCTGGCCGCCCACTCGTCGCACTTGGCGGGGGTGTCATCTTTGGCAGAGCCGTCGTCCACCAGGATGATCTCCGCATCCTCCCCCGCGGACAGCAAAGTCTCCACGCAGTGGTCCATATAGGCCGCGGAATTGTAGCAGGGGACGGCAAAGGTAATCAATTTGTCCATTGGCGTTCTCTCCTCACTCTAAGTATGCCCATCGGAGCGGTTTTATTGCGGCGCATCCGCCCCACGGGCCTTGGTTCGGGCTTACAGCAAGCTGTCCGCCAGAGACAGCGCCCGGGCCGCAATGGCGTCCATGTTGTAGTATTTATACTCTGCCAGGCGGCCCAGCAGATGGAGGCCGGGATATTGGTCCGCCTCCGCCTTATATTTGGCATATAGGGCGTTATTCTCGGGGTTGATGATGGCGTAGTAGGGGATCTCCCCCTCCCTGCCGGTGTAGGCCCGGGAATACTCCTTCATGATGGTGGTGGCGCCGGGCTTCTCCTGGCCGGTGAGGTGCTTGAATTCGGTGATCCGGGTAAAGGCTTTGTCTACCGTGTAGTTGACCGTGCCAAATGCCTGGAAATAGTCCTGGGGCAGCGTCTCAAACCCGAAGTCCAGCGTTCGGTAGGGCAAGGGACCGAAGCGGAAGCCGAACAGCTCGTCCGCCTGTCCGGTATAGATCACGGGGCCCCGGAACGCTTCCCCGTCCAGCTTGATGACGCCGTCCGTCAGCTCCAGCCGCGCCAGGGCGTCTGTCCCCAGCTCCACAGTGATGTTGGGATGGTCCAGCATCCGTTGGAACATGGGGGTATAGCCCTCCAGGGGCATTCCCTGGTAGGCGTCCATAAAGTAGCGGCTGTCCCGGCTGAGGCGCACCGGCACACGGGCGGTGGTGGCGGGGTCGATCTCCTCGGGTGTCTGCCCCCACTGCTTCATGGTGTAGTGTACGAACACGTGCTCATACACATAATCCGCGATGGCGGCCACCTCCGGGTCGGGATTCTGGCGCAGCTCCAGGATCGTCACCTGGCTCTGGGCGGGGTAGGCGTCCAACAGCTTCCGGCCCAGCCGCTCCCCTTCCTCCGCGCCAAAGGCGTTTTTCATCGAGTCCAGGTTAAAAGGGACGGGAAAAAACATCCGCCCATCCGTAACTTTGCCAGCCGGGACCACCCCGGGATTGTCCCGGGGCAGATTGGCGATCACCTTATGCTGGTAACGCCGCCACCGGGTGAACCGGGACAGAAAATCGAACACCCGCCTGTCGTTGGTGTGGAAAATATGGGGGCCGTATTGGTGGATCAGAATTCCGGCTCCATCCAGGCAGTCGTAGGCGTTGCCGCCCACATGGTTCCGCCGCTCCAGCACCAGCACCCGCTTGCTTCCGTCCTCCGCGAGCCGCCGGGCGGCCACTGCCCCGGCGTAACCCGCGCCCACGATCAGGGCGTCATAGTTTGTCACAGCACTCACACCGTTTCTCTCAAAATGTCATGCGGCCTGTACCGCATATCAAAACTATACCACATATTGAGCAATTGTGGAAGAAATTTTTCCTAATATTCTTTTAAATTTTACCCAATCAGGAATGGGATAAAAAATCCCCGCCCAATATGGGCGGGGATTGGGGGGATGGCGGGAATTACTCGGCCACGTCGATGACGACGCCGGAGCCCACGGTACGGCCGCCCTCGCGGATAGCGAAGCGCAGGCCCTTCTCGATGGCGATGGGGGTGATCAGCTCCACGTTCATGTCCACGTTATCGCCGGGCATACACATCTCGGTGCCCTCGGGCAGGGTGATGACGCCGGTCACGTCGGTGGTGCGGAAGTAGAACTGGGGACGGTAGTTGTTGAAGAAGGGGGTGTGGCGGCCGCCCTCGTCCTTGGACAGGACGTACACCTGGCCCACGAACTTGGTGTGGGGGTGGATGGAGTTGGGCTTGCACAGCACCTGGCCGCGCTCGATCTCGTCCTTGTTGACGCCGCGGAGCAGGCAGCCCACGTTGTCGCCGGCCTCCACGTAGTCCAGGGTCTTGCGGAACATCTCCATGGAGGTGACCACGGTGCTCTTCTTCTCCTCGGTGAGGCCGACGATCTCAACGGTCTCGCCCGCCTTCAGCTGGCCGCGCTCCACACGGCCGGTGGCCACGGTGCCGCGGCCAGTGATGGTGAACACGTCCTCCACGGGCATCAGGAAGGGCAGGTCGGCCTTGCGGTCGGGAGTGGGGATGTAGCTGTCAACAGCGTCCATCAGCTCCTTGATGCAGGCGAAGTCGGGGTCGTTCACATCGCCGGACTCGCAGGTCAGGGCGTTCAGGGCGGAGCCCTTGATGATGGGGATGTCGTCGCCGGGGAACTCGTAGCCGGACAGGGTCTCGCGGACCTCCATCTCCACCAGCTCCAGCAGCTCCTCGTCGTCCACCTGGTCACACTTGTTCAGGAACACCACGATGGCGGGCACGCCCACCTGGCGGGCCAGCAGAATGTGCTCCTTGGTCTGGGCCATGGGGCCGTCGGTGGCGGCGATGACCAGAATGGCACCGTCCATCTGAGCCGCGCCGGTGATCATGTTCTTGATATAGTCGGCGTGGCCCGGGCAGTCCACGTGAGCATAGTGCCGGGCGTCGGTCTCGTACTCCACGTGGGCGGTGTTGATGGTGATGCCGCGCTCGCGCTCCTCGGGAGCCTTGTCGATGCTGGAATAGTCCTCGTACTGGGCCTGACCCTTCAGGGCCAGATACTTGGTGATGGCGGCGGTCAGGGTGGTCTTGCCGTGGTCAACGTGGCCGATGGTGCCGATGTTGACGTGGGGCTTGTTACGCTCAAACTTTTGCTTGGCCATTTTGAGTTTTCCTCCTTGTACGGTTAAATGAAATGTGTTGGTGAGAACAGGTTTATGGGCCTATTCTATCCTATAGCGGCGGAAATTGCAACCATGATTTTGGAAAAATCACAGGTCTTCCTTCCGCCCGCGCTGGGCGATGATCTTTTCCGCGATATTCTTGGGGATCTCCACGTAGCTGTGGGGCTCCATGGTGTACTGGCCGCGGCCCTGGGTGCGGGAGCGCAGGTCGGTGGCGTAGCCAAACATCTCGGACAGGGGGACCAGGGCGTCCACCTGGGTGGCGCCGGGCCGGGCCTCCTGGCCCTGGATCTGGCCGCGGCGGCTGGTGAGGTCGCCGATGACATTGCCCAGGTACTCGTCGGGGGCGATGACGGACACCTTCATGATGGGCTCCAGCAGGCAGGCCCCGGCCTTGCGGCAGGCCTCCTTGAAGGCCATGGAGCCGGCGATCTTGAACGCCATTTCGGAGGAGTCCACCTCGTGGTAGGAGCCGAAGGTCAGATGGACCTTCACGTCCACCACGGGGTAGCCAGCCAGCACGCCGGCCTGCATGGCCCCCTGGATGCCCGCGTCCACCGCGGGGATGAACTCCTTGGGGATAACGCCGCCGGTGATCTCGTTGAGGAACTCATAGCCCTTGCCGGGCTCGTTGGGCTCCACGGTGATGACCACGTGGCCGTACTGGCCCTTGCCGCCGGACTGGCGGGCGTACTTGGTGTCCTGCTTGACGGCGGTCTTGATGGTCTCCTTGTAGGCCACCTGGGGGGCGCCCACATTGGCTTCCACCTTGTACTCGCGGAGCAGCCGGTCCACGATGATCTCCAGGTGGAGCTCGCCCATGCCGGCGATGATGGTCTGGCCCGTCTCCTCGTCGGTGTAGGTCTTGAAGGTGGGGTCCTCCTCGGCCAGCTTCATTAGGGCGATGCCCATCTTCTCCTGGCCGGCCTTGGTCTTGGGCTCGATGGCCACCCGGATCACGGGCTCGGGGAACTCCATGGACTCCAGGATCACCGGGTGCTTCTCGTCGCACAGGGTATCGCCGGTGGTGGAATTCTTCAGGCCGATGACGGCGGCGATGTCGCCGGAGTACACGGTCTCAATATCCTCCCGGTGGTTGGCGTGCATCTGAAGGATGCGGCCGATGCGCTCCTTCTGCTGCTTGGTGGAGTTGAGCACCTGGGTGCCGGTGTTCAGCGTGCCGGAATAGACGCGGATGAAGGACAGCCGGCCCACAAAGGGATCGGTGGCGATCTTGAAAGCCAAGGCGGAGAAGGGCTCGCTGTCGGAGGACGGCCGCTCCTCTTCCTCCTCGGTGTCGGGGTTGACGCCCTTGATGGGGGGGATGTCGGTGGGGGCGGGCATATAGTCCACGATGGCGTCCAGCAGCTTCTGCACACCCTTGTTCTTGTAGGACGTGCCGCACACCACGGGGACCATCAGGTTGTCGATGGTGCCCTTGCGGATGGCGCGGCGGAGCATCTCCTGGGGAACGGGCTTCTCCTCCAGGGCCAGCTCCATAATCTCCTCGTCGATGTCGGCGCAGGCGTCCACCAGCTTGGTGCGGTACTCCTGGGCCAACTCCATCATGTCGGCGGGGATCTCCTCCACCCGCATATCCTTGCCCATCTCGTCGTAGTAAATGTCGGCGTCCATCTCCACCAGGTCGATGATTCCCTTGAAGGTCTCCTCTTTCCCGATGGGGAGCTGGATGGGCACGGCGTTGGCCTTGAGACGGTCGTGGATCATGTTGAGCACGTTGTAGAAGTCGGCGCCCATGATGTCCATCTTGTTGACGTAAATCATGCGGGGGACCTTGTAGTGGTCCGCCTGACGCCAGACGGTCTCGGACTGGGGCTCCACGCCGCCCTTGGCGCACATGACGGTCACGGAGCCGTCCAGCACGCGCAGGGAGCGCTCCACCTCCACGGTGAAGTCCACGTGGCCCGGGGTGTCGATGATGTTGATCCGGGTCTGGGGGAACTGGTCCTTGGTGCCCTTCCAGTAGCAGGTGGTGGCGGCGGAAGTGATGGTGATGCCGCGCTCCTGCTCCTGGGCCATCCAGTCCATGGTGGCGGTGCCGTCATGGGTTTCGCCGATCTTGTAGTTCACGCCGGTGTAGTACAGAATACGCTCCGTCGTGGTGGTCTTGCCGGCGTCGATGTGGGCCATGATGCCGATATTTCGGGTGTTTTCCAGTGTAACTTTTCTTGCCATATTGGTTTGCTTGCCTCCGTCCTTACCAGCGGTAGTGGGCGAACGCCTTGTTGGCCTCGGCCATCTTGTGGGTGTCCTCGCGCTTCTTCACGGCGGAGCCGGTGTTGTTGGCCGCGTCCATGATCTCGCCGGCCAGGCGTTCCTTCATGGTCTTCTCGCCGCGGTTGCGGGAGTAGCTGGTCAGCCAGCGCAGGCCCAAGGTCTGACGGCGCTCGGGCCGGACCTCCATGGGCACCTGGTAGGTGGAGCCGCCCACGCGGCGGGACTTGGTCTCCAGGGAAGGCATGATGTTCTCAATGGCGGTGGTAAAGACCTCAAGGGGTTCTTTGCCGGTCTTGTCTTTGATGATGTCAAAGGCGCCGTAGACGACCTTCTGGGCTACGCCCTTCTTGCCGTCCAGCATGACGCTGTTGACGAGCTTAGTGACTAGGACGGAATTATACAGCGGGTCGGGCAGGATCTCCCGCTTGGGTACGTTTCCTCTTCTGGGCACTTCGCTTCCCTCCTTCTATATTAAGATTAGAATTCATAGGTACTCGAAGTCTTGAGCGGCGTCCCACCGTGCCATACTTCGTTGCGGGAACCCTCGCGGCGGGTCACATACAAATCAGTATGCTCCCCTTGCTCGGAACCCCGCGCCCCGTCTGGCGCGGCGATACTTGCTCAAGCAATACCTCGTGTAATGCCTGTCCGAAACGCACCTATAAATATTAGGTAAACGCTCGGCAAGGCGGTTTGCCTTGCGCGTGTGCGCAAAACTCGTTGCGGGTGAAGAAATTACTTCTTCTTGGCAGCCTTGGGCCGCTTGGCGCCGTACTTGGAACGGGCCTGCATCCGGCCGTTGACGCCCTGGGTGTCCAGCGTGCCGCGGATGATGTGGTAACGGACACCGGGCAGGTCCTTGACACGGCCGCCGCGGATCATGACCACGGAGTGCTCCTGCAGGTTGTGGCCCACGCCGGGGATATAGGCGGTGACCTCGTAGCCGTTGGTCAGGCGCACACGGGCGATTTTACGCAGCGCGGAGTTCGGCTTCTTCGGGGTGGAAGTACGAACGGCGGTGCATACGCCCCGCTTTTGGGGAGAGGGCAGGTCGGTCTCCTTGTTCTTCAGGGTGTTCAGACCGTGCTGCATGGCGGGAGAGTTGGACTTGTAGGTGCTCTTCTCGCGGCCCTTGCGGACCAGTTGGTTAAAAGTAGGCATGATTTTCCTCCTTTCAATAAATATATATTTTAACGAACCATCCGAAGATTATTCGTTAAAAACGGAAAAAATTCAGGTGCCGCTCACGACAGCTCCGCACGCGGCCCCCACGGCGATGCCGCAGGCCCTTCCCAGGGCCTTCATGGACTCGGCCCAGACGGTTTCCACGCCCTTCTCCTGCGCCTGCCGCTCCAGGGGCTGGGTGAGCTGAGGGTCGGCGTCCTTTGCCAGGTACAGCCGCTTCGCGCGGCCGGACGCCAGCGCCCTGCGGGTCTGCTTGACGCCCACGACCTTGAGCTCGTTCTCCAGTTCGTTCAGCATCGGACAGGCCCTCCTTTCGCGCACCAACGCAATTTGAAATTATAGCATATCCGGGCGGGGCCGTCAAGCTGATTTTACCCTTTTTTTCACCTTTTTTCCGGCCTTCGGAATGTCAAAGCACCTGCCCATTGGGAATTGCCCCGGAGACAGGGGGTTTTTATACCCGTTTCAGGGGCGGACCGTCCAGCGAAATGATTTGGCCGCAGGCGGCCAGCACCTGGGGCTGGTGGGTAGCCAGAATGGCCGGGACGCCCAACCCCCGCAGGCGCTCCAGAATGCGCGCCGCCCGCGGCCGGTCCACCCCGGCGAAGGGCTCGTCCAGCAGCAGCAGTTCCCCGCCCAGCGCCGCGCACCGGGCCAGCGCCAGCCGCCGGGCCATGCCGCCGGACAGGGTGCCGGGATACGACTCCCCCTCCCCTTCCAGCTCCGCGAAAGCCAGCCAGCGCCCCGCCTCCCCCCGGCGGGACCGGGGCAGCACGTCGGTGATGTGCTGGGACACCGTCCGCCAGGGCAGCAGGCGGTCCTCCTGAAAGAGAAAGGCGGTCCTGGAGGGGTCCAGCCCGGACACCGTCCCCCCTTCCGGCCTGGTCAGCCCCGCCAGCACCCGCAGGAGGGTAGTCTTGCCGCAGCCGGAGGGGCCGGACAGGGCGGTGAACCCGCAGTGCGGAATATCCAAGGAAAACCGATCCAGCACCAGCTTGTCCCCATACCGCACCGTAACATCCCGCAGCTCAATCACGCCCGCGCCTCCTCTCCAGCCCCCGCCGGAGCAGCCTCTCCAGCGCTAGGGACAGCGCCACAATCACCAGCGTCCAGGCAAACAGGTCCGGGGTCTCCAAGCCCAGCTTGGCCTGCTGAATGCGGGAGCCAATGGCGCGGGCCGGAGGGCACAGCACCTCCGCCGCCACGCCTGACTTCCAGGCCAGGCCAAAGGCGGTGAGCAGCCCGGCGGAAAACTGGGGCCGCAGGGCGGGCAGGTAGACCAGCCGCAAGGCTTTGAGCCGGGAGAACCGATAGGCCCGGGCAAACTCCAGCAAATTTCCGTCCATGCCGTCCAGCCCGGCGGACAGCGCCCCCCACATCACGGGCAGCACCATCAGCCCCGCGATGACCCAGGGGATGGCGCTCCGGGCCACCCACAGGTACACCAGCAGGATAAAGGACACCACCGGCGTGGCCCGCACCACCCGGATGGCCGGGGAGATGATTCGGTCCGCCCACGAGGAAAAATGGGTCAGAAAAGCCAGGGCCGACCCCGCCAGCGCCCCCCAGAGGAGGCCCAGGCACACCCGGCCCAGGGTGGCCCCCACCGACAGCCAGAAATCGGCGGTCCCCGCCAGGGCCAGCAGCCGCCTCCCCACCGCCAGGGGGCCGGGGAGCAGCAGCTCCCGCCCCACGGCCCAGGACGCCGCCGCCCACACCCCCAGCCAGAAGGCCAGGGGCAGGACGAACCTGAAACTCCGCTTCAACGGGACTCCGGCACGTAGTAGATGCCGTCGTCAGGCAGGGCCCCCCCTACCGAGGCGGGGTCAATGGACCACAGCACCGAGTAGTAGTCGGAGATGGCCGCCACCATATCCATCCCCGAGATAAAGGTGAGGTGGCACTGGGGAATGGCCTGCTTGGCGATTCCCGCGCTGGGCGTGAGGCCGTAGCCTGCCACCAGCTCCGCCGCCTCGTCCACGTTGTTGGTCACAAAATCAATGGACGCCTCATAATCCGCGAGAAACGCGTCCACCAGATCGTGATAGGTTTGGACAAACTCGGTACGGGCCACCACTGCGGTCATGATAAGCTGGCTGCCGTTGCGCAGAGAGTCCCACGCCTCGGTGAGGTCGATGGCCTGGCGCACCTTGCCCTCGCCCTTGGCAATGGCGGCGGTGGCGGCGGGGACGGGCAGCATGGCGCACTCGATCTCGCCGGACAGCAGCTTGGCGCTGATCTCGGAGGCGTCGGCAAAGACCACCTCCACGCCGTCCAGGCCGTTCTCCTGGAGCAGATAGCGCAGAACGTACTCCGGGTTGGCCCCCTGCCCGGCGGCATAGATGGTCCTGCCCGCCAGATCGGCCATGGAGTGGATGGACGTGCCGCCGTTCCCCTCCAGGATGTGGAGGACCCCCAGGGTGCCCACGGCGATGATCTTCACCCCGCCGTCCGTCTTGTTGTACAGGTTCACCGCCACGTTGGAGGCCACGGTGGCAATGTCAATGTCCCCGTTGGACAGCCCCGCCACCAACTCGCTGTTGTCGTTGGCGATGGTGTAGCTGTAGCCGCTGCGGTGGAGGGCGGCGGGATTGTTGTCGATGTTGTCCAGCAGCTTGGCCGCCCCCACCCCGGTGGGGCCGGACAGCACCGCGATGCGCATACCCGAACCGGGCTCCACGTCGGTGATATCCTGGGTGGGCTGGGCGGAGGGCTCCTGGGCCGGCTGGGTGGAGGGCTCCGCGCTGGGGGCCGCCGGTTCGGAGGCCGCCTCTGAGGGGGCGGCGGTGGGGTCCGCCGCCGCGGGCTTGCAGGCGGGCAGCGTAAACAGCAGCACAGCGGCCAGCAGGGCGGCCGAAAGCTTCTTATACATCATAGGTCACGTTCCTTTCTCGTCCGGGCGGGCATTTCCCACCCGCGCAGTATGAAATGGTCCGCTTAGATTGTACTGGGCAGAACGCATAATGTCAAGGATGGAATTTCTGCAATTTATTTACTATTTCTTAATGATCGCCCCCTTGTATTTTCCAGCGGGGTCCGTTATACTAGGGAGCGCTGAATAGTTGACATAATGCGGGGGCCTTCGACCGCTCCCCTGAAAGGATGCCATTTTTTATGAACAATTCACCCAAACGCGCCGCGAAGCGGAAGCCCTCCTTCCTCCGGCGGCTGGCCAAAGGGCTGTACATCGTGCTGTTCATCCTGTCTCTTCTCGTGGTGGCGGGATACGCCGCCCTGAATATTTTCGCCCCCGCGCCCACGGTGAACTCCCAGGTCACCATTGCCCCCAACCCCAACGCATCTGTCTCCGCCCCTCCCGCCGTCTCCGCGGACCCCGCCGCCTCCAGCGGGCCCGCCCCCCTGGTGCTCAACCGCCGGGAGGGCGTCTATACCTGCCTGCTGTTGGGGGTGGCCGACATTGGCGGCAGCGACACCATGATGCTGGGCGTGTTCGACACCAAGGCTAAAACCGCCTCCCTGGTCTCCATCCCCCGGGACACGGTAGTCACCGGCTCCAACGGCAAATACCACAAGATCAACACCATGTACGCCTCCGGCGGCGCGGAGGCCGCGGTGGAGGCGGTCCATAACCTGCTGGGCGTGCCTGTGGACTACTACGTGTCCGTAAACCTGAAGGCCTTCGAGTCCATCGTGAACCAGATCGGCGGGGTGTGGTTCGACGTGCCGGTGGACATGAACTATGACGATCCCCTTCAGGACCTGCACATCCACATCAGCGCGGGCTACCAAAAACTCAACGGCAAGGACGCCGTGGGCGTGATGCGGTGCCGCAACTGCTACTACAACGCCGACATTGGCCGCACCGCCACCCAGCGGGCCTTCCTGGTAGCCCTCGTCAAGCAGACCATCACCCCGTCCAACGTGACCAACGTCACCTCCCTCATCAACACCTTCAGCCAGTACGTCCGCACCGACATGGAGCTGGGCGACATGGTTTGGTTCGCCACCCAGGCCATCGGCATGGACCTGGACAAGGCCCTGGCCACCGACTCCCTGGCGGGAGAGTGGATCAGCCCCTACTGGGAGCTGGACGACGAAGCGGTGCTGGAGCTGGTGAACAGCCTGGGCATCTACCAGGAGGAGGTCCCCGCCGGGGCGCTGCACATCGTCCACCCGTAAAAACCGAAAAGAGGGCTCCGGCCGGCGGCCGGAGCCCTCTTTGCTTATTTCGAAGCCCACGCGCCGGTGGCGGCGGCGGTGAGGTAGGCGTTGATGAAGCCGTCCAGCTCATCGCCGTCCATCACCCCGTTGACGTTGGAGGTCTCGTAGGCGGTGCGGTTGTCCTTCACCAGCTGGTAGGGCATGAACACATAGGACCGGATCTGATTGCCCCACTCAATCTTCAGCTGCACGCCCTTGATGTCGGAGATCTTATCCAAGTGCTCCTGCTCCTTGATCTGCATCAGCTTGGAACGCAGCATCTTCATGCACGTCTCCTCGTTCTGGAACTGGGAGCGCTCCGTCTGGCAGGACACCACGATGCCGGTGGGCTTGTGGATGAGCCGGACGGCAGAGGAGGTCTTGTTGATGTGCTGCCCTCCCGCGCCGGAGGAGCGGTACACCTGGCGCTCAATGTCCTCGTCCCGGATGTCCACCTCCACGCTGTCGTCCAGCTCGGGCATAACCTCCACGGCGGCAAAGGAGGTCTGCCGCCGGGCGTTGGCGTCGAAGGGGGAGATGCGCACCAGGCGGTGGACGCCGTGCTCGCTCTTGAGGTAGCCGTAGGCGTTCTCCCCCTCGATGCGGATGGCGGCGGACTTGATGCCCGCCTCGTCCCCGTCCTGGTAGTCCAGCACGGAGTAGGAAAACCCGTGGCGCTCCGCCCAGCGGGTGTACATGCGGTAGAGCATCTGGGCCCAGTCCTGGGCCTCGGTGCCCCCCGCCCCCGCCTGGAGGGAGACGATGGCGGTGGAGCCGTCGTACTCCCCGGACAGCAGGGTGGACAGCCGGGCGGTCTCCATCTCCTTCACCAGGGCGTCGAAGCCCGCCTCCACCTCCGGGATGAGGGATTCGTCCTCCTCCTCATTGCCCATCTCGCACAGGGTCATCAGGTCGTCCCAGGCGCCCTGCCGCCTGGCCTGGGCGTTCACCTTGTCCTCCAGGTTGCTGATGCGCTTCTGCACCTTCCGGGCCTTCTCCACGTTGTCCCAGAAGCCGTCGGCGGCGGACTGGGCGTGGAGCTCATCCAGCTCCCGCTCCGCGGCCTCCAGGTCCAGGGCCTGGCCCAGCTTGTCCAGATCGGGCTTCAGGTTGTTGAGCTTCACCCGGTATTCGTCAAATTGAAGCATTGCGTTTTCATCCTTCCGCGGCGTTTGCCGTTATGTTCTGTCTCATTATATAAAAAACCGATCCGATTGTAAAGGCCCCAAGTCAAAAAACCGCCGCGGCCCCGCGATTGCGGGGGCCGCGGCGGCCTAACGCTGGCTGATCTGGGGTCCGTTTTGCCCCCAAAAGATCAGGTCGTCCACGTCCTGCGGCTCAGGCCCAGCCTGCCGCGCAAATTCCCGTCTATCTGTCATACGTCACCGCTCCTTTTATCTGGTCTGCCGGCCAACCCAAAGATTTGGCCCATACAAACCAGTGTATGCACAAAGCGGTGCAACGATGACTAAAATTTTGGAGTTCCGGCCCTTACTGCGGCTTAAAGCTGTCCTTCAGGCTCACCGCCCGGTTGAACACCAGATGCCCCGGCCCGCTGTCCCTGCTGTCGGCGCAGAAATAGCCCTGGCGCATGAACTGGAAGCGGTCGGACGGCCGGGCGTCCGCCAGCCCCGCCTCCACCTTGCAGCCGGTGAGCACCTCCAGGGAATTGGGGTTCAGGCACTGGAGGAAGTCTTTGCCCGCCGCGTCCGGCTCCGGGTCGGAGAACAGGCTGTCGTACAGCCGCACCTCCGCGTCCACGGCGGTGTCAGCGTCCACCCAGTGGATGGTGGCCCCTTTCACCTTGCGGCCGTCGGCGGGGTTGCCCCCCCGGCTGTCCGGGTCGTACTCGGCGGTGACCCCGGTGACGTTTCCCTGGCCGTCCGTCTCATAGCCCACGCACTTGATGAGGTACGCCCCCTTCAGGCGGCACTCCGGGCCGTCGGGATACAGCCGCTTATACTTGGGCACCGGCTGGGTCAGGAAGTCCTCCGCCTCAATCCACAGGTTTCGGGAGAAGGTGACGGTCCGAACGCCGTCCTCCGGGCGGTTGGGGTTGTTCTCCACCTCAAAGGTCTCGGACTGCCCCTCGGGGTAATTGGCAATGGTGAGCTTCACCGGCCGCAGTACCGCCATCACCCGGCGGGCGGACTCGTTCAGGTCCTCCCGGAGGCAGTACTCCAAAAAGGCGTACTCAATGGTGTTGGCCGCCTTGGCCACGCCGATGCGGTCGCAGAAGCTGCGGATGGCCTTGGGGGTGTAGCCCCGGCGGCGCAGGCCGCACAGGGTGGGCATACGGGGGTCGTCCCAGCCGGACACCCGGCCCTCCTCCACCAGCTGGCGCAGCTTGCGCTTGCTCATGACGGTGTAGTTGATGCCCAGCCGGGCAAACTCAATCTGCCTGGGCTTGTGGTAGGGGATGGACACGTGCTCCGCTACCCAGTCATACAGGGGCCGGTGGTCCTCAAACTCCAGGGAGCACAGGGAGTGGGTGATGCCCTCCAGGGCGTCCTCAATGGGGTGGGCGAAGTCGTACATGGGGTAGATGCACCACTTGTCCCCCTGGCGGTGGTGGTGGGCGTGGTTGATGCGGTAAATCACCGGGTCCCGCATATTGAAATTGCCGCTGGCCAGGTCGATTTTGGCCCGCAGGGTGTACGTTCCGTTGGGGAACTCCCCGTTCTTCATCCGCTCAAACAGGTCCAGGGACTCCTCCACAGGCCGGTCCCGCCAGGGGGAGGTGGCGGGCACGCCAATGGTCCCCCGGTGCTCCTTGAACTCCTCCGGGGTGAGCCCGCACACATAGGCCAGTCCCTTCTTGATGAGCTCCACCGCGAATTCGTACATCTGGGGGAAGTAGTCGGAGGCATAATAGAATCGGTCCCCCCAGTCGAAGCCCAGCCAGTGGATGTCCTCCTGGATGGCCTCCACATACTCCACGTCCTCTTTGGAGGGGTTGGTGTCGTCCATGCGCAGGTTGCACATACCGCCGTATTTCTCGGCGGTGCCGAAGTCGATGGTCAGCGCCTTGCAGTGGCCGATGTGGAGGTAGCCGTTGGGCTCGGGCGGGAAACGGGTGTGGACAGTCATGCCCTGGTACTGCCCGCCCTGAGCGATGTCCTCGTCGATAAAGTCGTGGATAAAGTTCTGGCTCATGGAAACGTTCAGCTCTTCTGCCATGTCTGTCACTCCTCTGTAAAAATGAAAGTTGGGCCTTGGAGGCTCCAAAGCCCAACCATTATATCTGTTTTCCGGGCGAAAAGCAACAGCTGTTTTCACCAGAATACCGCCGTCCCGGAGCCCGTTTCCCCATCATACAGGGGAGCGATGGATTTTGCCGCGTCATACTCCTCGCAGGCGGGGTGGAGGGCGGCGTTCCACTCATATCCCAGTTCGGTCAACTCCTGATCGGTGCGCAGCCGGAGCGCCGGGGACGGCTCCTCCTCCTGCTCCCCTCCCGGTTCCCCTTCCGCCCCGGCGGGGTACAGCTCCTGGGGCAGCAGGTGGCGGTAGCCCTCCGGGGTGGCCACGATGAGCCACAGCCCGCCGGAACCGCTTACCGGCTCCACCTCAATCCCGCACTGCTGGCACAGGTACTCCATGGCCATGAGCAGGCCAAAGTCGGAGGCGGGCTCCCCCGTCAGGGCGTACAGCGCCAGCGGGGTGCCCTGGACGTCCGGCCCGACGCTGGCGCTGCGGACAATGGCGGCCAGCTCCTCCACGGTGTAGCCCTCCCCCGACGGAGGATTGGCCTCCAGCAGGGCGGCCGCGGCGGTTTCCAGCTGCTGGGCGTACTCCCGCTCCTCCGCCGCCACCGCGTCCGCGCTCTGGCTCCAGGTCAGCCGCGCCTCAATCACCCGGCGGGTGCCCGTCTCCGGGTAGAGGATGATCTCCCGACTGCTGACGTCGTGGTGCCAGGACAGCTCCGGCGCGCTGTAGCAGGCCAGCGTCAGCAGATGTTCCAGCAGCTCCCTGTCGCCGGAGAAATAGGAGGCCAGAAAGGTAGCGGACGCCTCCTGGCCCGTCACCAGCCGTTTCAGCTCCTGCCGCACCCCGGCCAGGCCGGTGACCTCCCGGAGGGCGCTCACCTCATGGGCGCTGCGGGTGTAGGAGATCTGGAGCTCCACCTCATAATAGGTGAGGATGCGGGTGGCGCCGTAGGTCAGGGCGCGGACGGAATAGGCCCCCAAGGGGTCGTCGTACAGCACCTCATCCCGGGCGTTGGCTAGGTCGGCTTCCACATCCCCGGTGTAGTTGTACAGCCGGATGGTGCCGCCTGTGCGGTGGTCGTTGACGAAGTAAAGTATGGCGTTGACCAGCCCCTGGTAGGTCTCCGCCCGGAGGATGGACTCGTCCTCCGTGACGGCGTAGTCCACATGGGTGCTGACCGTCTCCCTCCCCCGCTCCAGCATGGCGGCGCAGCCGGGAAGGAACAGCAGAGACAAGGCCAGCATCAGGGCCAATATCCGTTTTTGCATTACGACACCTCCCGGCGGCGGACCGCCGTTTTTTTCGGTCCAAGCTCCCCTGTGCGGCTATCCTCGCGCTTCTAGCGGGGCCCCCGCAAAGCCGTCCCTCAGGCTTTGTGGGGAAAGGAAGGGCAGCGGAATGAGTTCGCTTTCGCCGCAGGCGGAAGCGAGGGATATGGAGCTTGCCCCGACGCTGTCACGCTCCGCCTGTTCGCGACGCGCGGCTTCGCTCCGTCGCGGGCAAAACCCCGTCCAACTCCGTTGGACTTGGGCTTTTCCCCGCGCTACGCTCCATCCGCGCTGCTCACGACGGCTCCGCGCTTCTTTACAGATCGTCCTTTTTATAATCCCGGAAGCCCTCGCCCAGCACCTCGTGGGCGTCGCACACAATGACAAAGGCCGCCGGGTCAATCCCCTTCACCGCCTCTTTGATGGCGGCAATCTCCCGCTGCTTGAAGGCGCACATCAGCACGTTCTTCTCCGTCCCGGTGTACGCACCCTGTCCGTGGAGAATGGTCACGCCCCGGTCCAGGTCCTTCACCAGCACGTCGGAAATCTCCTTGTTCCGGTCGCTGATGATATAGGCCACCTTGGCGGTGTCCATGCCGTAGAGCACCCCGTCCATGACAATGGTGGAGATATACAGGGCCACCAGGCCGTACAGGGCGGCGTACAGCGTGCGGAACGTAACCGCCACCGCCAGGATCACCGCCAGGTCGATGCCCATCAGCAGCTTGCCCATGGGCAGCCAGGCCAGCTTCAGCTTCAGCAGCCGGGCCAGCAGGTCGGTGCCCCCGGTGGTGGCCCCCTGCTGGAACACCAGCCCCAGGGACAGCCCCATCAGCACCCCGCCGAAAATGCAGGCCAGCATGGGGTCCATGGGCTCCCACTCCCGCAGGGGCGTGAGAACGTCGATGAACAGCGAGGAGATGAACATGGCGTACAGCGACGACACCAGCAGCCGCCCGCCGATGAGCCGCCAGCCCAGCACAAACAGGGGGATGTTCAGCACAATGACGGTGGCGCCCACGGGGAGCGCGGGGATCAGGTAGTTGATGAGCTGGCCCACGCCGGTGACACCGCCGAAGGCAATGCCGTTGGGCGCGTAGCACCACACAAAGCCCAGGGCATACACGGCGGAGGCCACGGTGATGATGAGGACGGGAAACAGGGTCTTTCTCAATCGGGACAAGACGGACGGCCTCCTTCAAAATTACGGTTCATGTTGTCACGCCCCGCCTGTACGCGGCGGCTCGGCGCTTATCATCATCTGCTCCTCCCCCCGGTCCTCCTCCTTGAGGAGGGCCCCGGCGGCGGGCAGGGACCGGGCCCGGTAGCGGGCGGCGTTGACAATGTGGGTGGACGCCAGCGGCCTGGCCCACTCCACCTTATGCCTGGCCTTCACCGCCATGACCCCCACCCCCTGGGTGGCCCGGGTGGTCTTGGGCGTCAGCGACGCGGTGTGGAACACCACGCACCGCCCGTCGCTGGACCCCACCGCCATCTCCTGGTCCTCCGCCAGCAGGCAGGCGGACACCAGCGGGAACTTGTCGCAGTAGGCCCCGGTGAGCTTGCGCCGCCGGGTCTGGGTCTGGTAGGCGGACAGCTCCACCCGGGCGGCCTTGCCGTTGTCAAAGAAAAACAGCACGTGGGCGGAGTAGTCCCCCGGGGCGCAGGCCCACACAAACTTCTCCTCCGGGTCCATGCCCAGCTTGGTTGGCAGGTAATCCCCCAGCAGGCTGGCCTTGCTGTCATCAAAGTCGCTGAGGCGGGTCTTGTAGCACTGCTGTTTGTCGGTGAACACCAGCAGCTCGTCCCCGTTGGCCCCCTCCCACTGGAGGAAGGGGCCGTCCCCCTCCTTGTACTTCTGTTCGCCGCTCATGCGGAGGGACTGGGGCGTGATCTTCTTAAAGTATCCCTCTTTCGAGAGAAACACATTCACCGGGTAAGCTGGGACTTCCTCCGCCGCCCCGGCCTGCACCTCCGCCTCCTGCTGGTACTCGTAGACAATCTCGGTGCGCCGGGGGATGCCATACTTCTTTTTGACGTTTTTCAGCTCGTCGGTGATGATCCGCTTGATGCGCTCCGGGGAGTTGATGATATCCCGCAGGTCGGCGATCTCCTCCTCCAGGGCGGCGGTCTCCTCCACCCGCTTGAGGATATACTCCTTATTGATGTTGCGCAGCCGGATGTCGGCCACATACTCCGCCTGGACCTGGTCGATGCCGAAACCGATGATGAGGTTGGGCACCACCTCGGCCTCCTCCTCCGTCTCCCGGATGATGCGGATGGCCTTGTCGATGTCCAGCAGGATGCGCTTCAAGCCCTTGAGCAGGTGGAGCTTCTCCTCCTTCTTTTTGCACACGTGGTAGGTCCGCCGCCGGACCCCGTCCATCCGCCAGGCGGTCCACTCCTCCAGGATCTCCCCCACCCCCATCACCCGGGGCATCCCGGCGATGAGGATGTTGAAATTGCAGGAAAAGGCGTCCTGGAGGGGGGTGAGCTGAAACAGCCGGGCCATCAGCTTCTCCGGGTCGGCCCCCCGCTTCAGGTCCATGGCCAGCTTCAGGCCGTTCAGGTCGGTCTCATCCCGCATATCGGCGATCTCCCGGACCTTGCCCGCCTTTACCAGCTCGGCCACCTTGTCCAGAATGGCCTCCACGGTGGTGGAGTAGGGAATTTCGTAGATCTCAATCACGTTGTCCGCCTTGCTGTAGCGCCATTTGGCCCGCAGGCGGATAGACCCCCGGCCGGTGCGGTAGATGCCGGCCAGCGCCTCCCCGTCGTACAGCAGCTGTCCGCCGGTGGAGAAGTCCGGGGCCTTCAAAATGCCCAGCAGGTCCACGCCGGGGTCCCTCAGGTAGGCGATGGCGGCGTCGCACACCTCCCCCAGGTTGAACCCGCACAGGTTGGACGCCATGCCCACGGCGATGCCCTGGTTGGCGGACACCAGCACATTGGGGAAGGAGGTGGGCAGCAGGGTGGGCTCCATCAGCTTGCCGTCGTAGTTGGGGACGAAGTCCACCGCGTCCTGGTCGATGTCCCGGAACAGCTCCTGGCAGATGGGGTCCAGCCGCACCTCGGTGTACCGGGAGGCCGCCCAGGCCATGTCCCGGGAGTACACCTTGCCGAAGTTGCCCTTGGAGTCCACCAGCGGATGGAGCAGGGCGCCGTAACCTCGGCTGAGGCGCACCATGGTGTCGTAAATGGCCGCGTCGCCGTGGGGGTTGAGCTTCATGGTGGCCCCCACCACGTTGGCGGACTTGGTACGGCTCCCCCCCAGCAGCTTCATCTGGTACATAGTGTACAGCAGCTTGCGGTGGGAGGGCTTGAAGCCGTCGATCTCCGGGATGGCCCGGGACACGATGACCGACATGGCGTAGGGCATATAGTTCAGCTCCAGCGTCTCGGTGATGGGCTGCTCCAGCACCTGGGCCCGCAGGCCCATGACGTTGGGGTTTTCCACTTTTTTGGGGCCGTTCTGCTCTGGGGTCTTTTTCTTAGCCAATGGGATCAGTCCTTCTTACTGTTGTCACGCTGCGAAACGGCCAGGGCGCTCGCTCGCTGTCCGCTTCTCCGCGCTTCTACGATATGTCCGCCATCTCCAGATATTTATACCCGCTGTCGGCGATATGGTCCTTCCGGCCCTGCAAATCGTTGCCCAGGAACATCTCAAACACCTGGGCCGTGCGCTCCACGTCCTCCGGCATCACCTTGATGAGCCGCCGGGTGTCCGGGCTCATGGTGGTCAGCCACATCATGTCCGGCTCGTTCTCGCCCAGGCCCTTGGACCGCTGTACCTCAAACTTCTTCCCCTCCAGGGAGGCGGCGATCTCGCTGCGCTCCCTGTCCGAGTAGGCAAACCAGGTCTTTTCCTTGCAGGTGATCTCATACAGGGGAGACTCGGCGATATAGACGTACCCCTTCTCAATGAGGGTGGGGGTGAGGCGGTACAGCATGGCCAGGATCAGCGTGCGGATCTGGAAGCCGTCCTCGTCGCCGTCGGTGCAGATGACGATCTTGCTCCACCGCAGGCTGTCCAGGTCGAAAGCGTTCAGGTCCTTCACGTGCTTATCCTTCACCTCCACGCCGCAGCCCATCACCTTCAGCAGGTCGGTGATGATCTCGCTCTTGAAGATGCGGGCGTAGTCCGCCTTGAGACAGTTCAGGATCTTGCCCCGCACCGGCATGATGCCCTGGAACTCCGCGTCCCGGCTGAGCTTCACCGCCCCCATGGCGGAATCGCCCTCCACGATGTACAGCTCCCGGCGGGACACGTCCTTGGTGCGGCAGTCCACAAACTTCTGCACCCGGTTGGAGATGTCCACCGACCCGGACAGCTTCTTTTTGATGCCCAGCCGGGTCTTTTCCGCCGTCTCCCGGGAGCGTTTGTTCACCAGCACCTGCCCGGCGATCCTCTCCGCGTCCAAGGGGTTCTCAATAAAGTAGACCTCCAGCTGGGAGCGGAGGAACTCCGTCATGGCCTCCTGGACAAAGCGGTTGGTGATGGATTTTTTCGTCTGGTTCTCATAGCTGGTCTGGGTGGAGAAATTGCTGCTCACCAGCACCAGGCAGTCCTGGATGTCGTTGAAGGTAATCTTGCTCTCGTTTTTCTGGTACTTGCCGTTCTGCTTCAGCCAGCCGTCGATGGCGGACACAAAGGCCAGCCGCATGGCCTTCTCCGGGGAGCCCCCGTGCTCCAGCCAGGAGGAATTGTGGTAGTGCTCCACCACCTGCACCCGGTTGGAGAAGCAGAAGGCCACCGACAGCTTCACCTTATACTCGCCTTTGTCCGCCCGGTCCCGGCCCCGCCGCTCCGCCTGCCAAAACACCGGGGCGGTGAGGGGGTCCTCCCCCGCCAGCTCGGTGACGTAGTCCATCAGGCCGTTGTCATAGCGGAAATCGGTGGTTTCAAACCTGCCGCCCACCTGGTTGCGGAAGCGGAAGGTCACGCCCGCGTTGACCACCGCCTGGCGCTTCATCACGTCGGTGTAGTAGTCCTCCGGGATGTCGATGTCGGTGAACACGTCCAAATCGGGCTTCCAGCGGAACCGGGAGCCGGTCTTTTTGCGGTCGGCGGGCTCCTTCTTCATCTCCCCCACGATCTCGCCCTTCTCAAAGTGGAGGGTATACCGAAAGCCGTCCCGGTGGATCTCCGCGTCGAAATACGCGCTGGCGTACTGGGTGGCGCAGGAGCCCAGGCCGTTGAGCCCCAGGGAGTATTCGTAGTTGTCCCCGCCGCCGTCTTTGTACTTGCCGCCGGCGTACAGCTCGCAGAACACCAGCTCCCAGTTGTAGCGGCCCTCCGCCTCGTTCCAGTCCACCGGGCAGCCCCGGCCGAAGTCCTCCACCTCAATGGATTTGTCCTCATACCGGGTGACGGTGATCAGATTGCCGTGGCCCTCCCGGGCCTCGTCAATGGCGTTGGAGAGAATCTCAAAGACGGCGTGCTCACAGCCCTCCAGCCCGTCGGAACCGAAAATAACGCCGGGACGCTTGCGCACACGGTCGGCCCCCTTCAGGGCCGAGATGGAGTCGTTGCCGTACTGCTGTTTTGGGGTAGACCTTGCCATAGCTGCACCTCACTGCACTCATTCATAGGACGGCAAATCCGCCGCTTTTTGGCCTATGCCGCCGAAATCCGCCGGAACTGGGGCTGATTCCGGCCCCTTGCCACTGTTTTTTAGTATACCGCAAAAATGCCCGCACCGTCAAGGGGTGCGGGCGGGCCTTTCCGCCAGGCGGGCAGGGGGACGGCGGAGGCTGCCAAACCTCCGCCGTCCGCGCCACACGCCCCGCCGGGGCCCTCAGCCCTTCTGGCGCGCGAAAAACTCGTTGATCTTCTTCTTGATATCCTTCTGCTTCAGATACTTCAGCAGATAGCCCGCCGGCTTCAGGGACAGCAGCTTCCGCACTACCTCCGGGTCTCCCTCGCCGGTGAGGAAAATCACGGGGATGCTGGCAAACGCCTCTTCCGAGCGGAGCATCTCCAAAGTCATCTTCCCGTCGCACACCGGCATTTCGTAGTCCAGCAGCACCAGGTCGGGCCGGTTCAGGGTGATGGCCCGGATGGCGGCCACGCCGGATTCCGCCAAGGCCACCTCGTACTCGGCTGAAAGCAGGCTCTTCATGGCCTGCCGGATGGTGGGGGAGTCGTCCACCACCAGGATTTTTTTGCGCGCGTTCGTCCCCGTCTGTTCCTCCCGGCGGCTCAGGTAGCGCTCCACCTCTATCAGGGCGTTATCCGCCTCCAGGGGCGTGCCCACCCCTTTTTCCAGCAGATGGGGCGCGATGACGCAGTAAGAGAAATAGCCCGCGCCGGTGTCGAACAGCAGGCTGATCTGGGGCTTCTCCCGCTGGAACACCTTCTGGAACTGCTCGTAGGACAGCAGGTTCTCCTCCTTCAGCTCGTAATTGCAGGACTCCGGGAAGTTCTCCAGCACCCGGCCCACAAACTGCTGCCCGGTGTACCGAACCGCGTTCATCAGCATGGTGTCCAGCTTGTTGGACTGGAGGCCCATAATTCTGCCCACCGTCTCCACCAGCAGCCGCTCCTCAAAGGCCATCAGGATCTGCTGGCGCTTGGCGTCGCTCCGATTGCCGTAGACCAGGCGGCAGTACACGCCGTTGCCGAACTTCTCCCCCGCGTACGCGTCGCTGATAACCTGGGACTCCAGGCGGAACATATCAAACATCAGCTGGACAATGACCTTCTCCATAGCCGCTATCTCTTCGCTGGACAGCAGGTCCTCCCATTGGCTTCCCTGCCTGCCGGTGATGGCCTGGTCCTCCGTCAGGGTATGCCCGATCAGCCAGCCGGCGCACACACCCAGAAAATGATCCACCGTATTCGGGGCATACTGGGTCTGCTCCAGCTCCCTCTCCAGGGCCGGGAGGGTGTTGTCCCGGAAGCTCTGGTGAATCTTTCGGTGCCGTTCCAGCCCTGTGTAGCCGATGGAGGCCATGTACTCCTCCTCGTCGGAAAAATGCTTCATCACATGGCCCTTGAAATATTTAATGCCCTCCTTGCAGAGCCACCGGCTGTCCTTCTCCTCTTCCCGATAGCGGTGCAGCCTGTTGATAATCCGAAACAGGCGCTGATGCTCTTTGTCAATGGACTCAATCCCAATGTTGAAGTTGTCCTGCCAGACTAATTCATTGTACAATTAGAACCCCTCCCCATACGCAGTGAAACGGGCCGCTCCCGCCCGCCATTTTCGTGGAAATATTATACCACTCCCCACAACCCACGTCTACACCAAAGTATGTCGGATTTTGCGGAAACGTGCGGGTCACTGGTCCCCGGCAGGGGGCGGCGCGTCCCTGCCGCCCTCAAAGGGCAGCTCGTCTGGCACAGCCGGCGTCATATTCTGCCTGTACTGCATCTCCGCCCACTGTTCCTTGGTGATGAGCAGCTGCCTGGGCTTGGAGCCCTCGAAGGGCCCCACCACGCCCTTCTCCTCCATCTGGTCCACCAGCCGGGCCGCCCGGCCGTAGCCCAGCTTCAGGCGCCGCTGGAGCATGGACACCGACGCCTGCCCCACCTCCAGCACCACGTCGATGGCGGCGGGGAGCAGTTCGTCGTAGTCGTCCCCGTTCCCGGCGGAGGGGTCGGACCCGCCCACCCCCTTGGCGGCCTTGTCCTTGTCCTCGGCGTTCTTCTCGATCTCGTGCATCACCTGCTCGTCGTACTGGGCGGAGGCCCCCTCCTTGATGAACTCCACCACGTTGGCCACTTCCTCCTCGGTGATGAAGCAGCCCTGGACCCGGAGCTTGTCCTGCCCCAGGGGGGCGTACAGCATATCGCCCTTGCCCACCAGCTTTTCCGCGCCAGTGGTATCCAGGATGATACGGGATTCCAGGCTGGAGGCCACCGCGAAGGCGATGCGGCTGGGGATGTTGGCCTTCATCAGGCCGGTGATGACGTCCGCCCGGGGGCTCTGGGTGGCGATGACCAGGTGCATCCCGGAGGCGCGGCCCATCTGGGCCACCCGGCAGATGGACTCCTCCACCTCTTTCGCCGCCACCAGCATCAGGTCGGCCAGCTCGTCGATGACCACCACGATCTGGGGCATGGTCTCCAGGCCGTCCCGGCGGGCGTGGTTGTTGTAAGAGGCCAAGTCCTTGGCCCCCACCTCGGAGAACTTCTGATAGCGCTTCATCATCTCGCTCACCGCCCACTGCAGGGCCCCGGCGGCCTTTTTCGGGTCGGTGACCACCGGGATGAGCAGGTGGGGAATGCCGTTATAGACGCTCAACTCCACCATCTTGGGGTCCACCATGATGAGGCGGACCTCCTCCGGGGTGGCCTTGTACAGCAGGGAGATGATAAGGGAGTTGGTGCACACCGACTTGCCGGAGCCGGTGGTGCCGGCGATGAGCATATGGGGCAGTTTGGCGATGTTGCCCACGATGGGGCTGCCGCTGATGTCCTTGCCCACGGCGAAGGACACCTTGGAGGGGCTGTCGGTGAAGGTCTTGGACCCGATCACGTCCCGGATGCACACCGGGCTCACCTGCCGGTTGGGCACCTCGATGCCCACGGTGGATATCTTGTCCGGGATGGGGGCCACCCGGACGGCGGACGCCCCCAGGGCCAGGGCAATGTCGCCGGACAGGTTGGTGATCTTGTTCAGCTTCACCCCCTGGTCCAGCTCCAGCTCGTACCGGGTGACGGCGGGGCCCCGGATGACGTTGGAAATGCGGGCGCTCACCCCGAAGGATTGGAGCGCTTCCTGAAGGCGCTGCTGGTTGGCGTGGAGCTCGCCCTCCGCGGCGGCGGCGTTCCCGCCCCCGCCCTCGTTGAGCAGGGAGACAGGGGGATAGCGGTAGGCGGGGCCGTCCAGCTCCATGCCCGCCTCGATCTCCCGGGCCATCTCCTCCTGGACCTGGGCCCGCTCCTCCTCCTTGGACAGTTTGGGCGGCGCCGGCTCCCGGACCACCGGGGGGGGCAGCGGGTCCTCCCGGCGGGCGGGGGCAGGCACGGCTTCCCCCCTGGCGGCGTCTCGGGCCCCATCCGTCCGCAGGGGAGTGGGCGGGAGGGGCGGCAGCTCGTCCGCCGCCGGGGGGGGCGGGGCCGCGGGCCCGGGCCTGGGCGTACGGGCAGGCTCCCGCATGGGGTGAAGCTCGGCCACGTCCTCGTACTCCGGGGGCTCCTCCTCCATCGCGGGCTTGTCCCCCTGACCGGGGGCGGCCACCCCCGCCACTTTTTCAAAAAAGGATTTCTTCCGCACGGTGGTCACGGGAGTGGTGGGCTTCTTGGCCAGCAGGGGCCCGTCGTCCACCGGGATGTCAATGGCGGCGGGTTTATTGCGCCGGGCGGGCGCGGGCTCCGCCTCCCTGGCGGCGGGCCTGCGGGGCTCGGGCTGGGGGTAGTCCTCCGGGTCGTACTCCGCCCGGCTCTCCCGCCGCTCCCGGAGGTAGTCCAAAATATCCGCCGGGGTGAGCCGCAGGGCGCACAGCGCCGCCGCCGCGGTGAGCAGCAGCAGGACCACAACGGCCCCCACCGTGGTGAACGCAAAGCGGAACGCCATGGCGATGAGGCCGCTCACCGCGCCGCCGCTGCTCACCGCCCGGCCGTCCTTCCACAGCTGGGCGAACAGGGACCAGCCCCATTCGTATTCCGTCCCGCACAGCATCAGGTGGAGCAGCGCCCCGGCCAGCACCGGCAAGGACAGCACCCCCGCCGTCCGCAGCCGGACGGGGCGGCCACGGTGGAGGAGCAGGATGGCCGCCGCCCCCAGCAGCATGGGCGGGGCCAGGTAAAAGCCATAGCCGCACAGGCCCTTCAGCAGGTCGCAGAACAGGGCGATGAACGCCCCCTCCTCCGTCTTAAAGTAGCCGATGGAGCCGAACAGGGCCAGCAGCAGGCACAGCACCCCGCCCAGCTCCCGGCGGAAGGGCTTCTGCCGGGATGCGGATTTCCGGGCGCGGCCCTTGGACCCGGAGGACGGCCGGGTCCTGGACTGGGACTGAGACGCGGTTCGCCTGCCGCCGCTCTTGGACGCGCCGGACCCGGAAGCGCGGCTCTTTCCGCCTCCTGCGGAAGCGGTCGTTTTCTTTTCTGTGGAAGCCATGCAGGAGATCCTCCCGTATTCTATATATTATGCCCCCGCGGGGGTGTAGAGGAAGCTGCCGGCCAGAGCCGCCGCCCCCACGATCCAGCAGTAATAGGCGAAGCTGCCGAACTTCCCCTTGTCCGCCAGCAGCTTCACCAGGGAGATGGAGAAGTAGCCCACCACCCCGGCGATGGCCATGCCGGCCAGGTACATGGGCAGCAGCTCCGTGTCAAACACGCCCGCCTGGGCCGCCTTGACCACCTTCAGCAGGGTGGCCCCCAGCACGGCGGGCAGGGACAGCAGGAACGAAAAGCGGACCGCGAAGCCCCGGTCAAAGCCCAGGGCCATGCCGGCGGAGATGGTGGTGCCCGACCGGGACAGGCCGGGGATGGTGGCCATGCCCTGGGCCACCCCCACCAGCAGAACATCCTTCACCGTGGCGGTGCGGCCGTCCTTGCGCCCGCCGCCGTACCGATCGGACAGGAACAGTACGCACCCCGTCACCAGCAGCATCAGGGACACAAAGACCGGGCTGGCCCCCAAATCCTCCACAAAGCCCTCTAGGGGCAGCACCAGGAACAGGGGCAGGGTACCCAGGATCAGCAGCAGGATCATCCGCCGGGCCTCCGGGGGGTTGCCCCGCTCCCGCCGGCCCTCCCCGCCGAACAGGGACGCCAGCAGCCGGAAAAATTCCACAATCATGCCGGCGATGTCCTGCCGGTACACCACGCACACCGCCACCAGCGTGGCAAAGTGGAGCAGGATGTTGTACAGGGCGTCCGGCTCCTCCATGCCGAAGAAATATTGCAGCAGCGACAAATGCCCCGAGCTGGAGATGGGCAGGAACTCCGCCACCCCCTGGACCACGCCCAAAACAACGGCCATCCAGAATTTCAACGCGTTCACCTCATTCAAATCCGCCCCGGGCGGGGCGGCGGTTTCGATTCTAATCATATTACCACACTCCGTCGGAAAATTCCAGCAGAAATCGAAAATTTGTTCTTCGAGAAAAGGCCGGCCCCGCGGCAAGCGCAATGGGCGGGATATTTTCTGCCGCGGCGGGGCGGGATTCCGCCGGAGCTCCGGCGAAAAAAACCGCTCCCCTCTTGACACGTTCCGGCGGGTATGATAGTATACTGAACCAGTATGAAAACCAGATATCGCGATGAACGCGGGAAGTAGTCCGGCAGGAAGCCGTCAGAGAGGGGCCGCCCAGGCTGAAAGCGGCCCTCGGGGGAGATCCGGGCGAAATGCGAGCGGGAGCGAGGGGGACTTGGGAGCCCTCCGTCCGGCCACGTCACGGCCATAAAGCGAGAAACGAGAGTGGAACCGCGGTACTGCCGCCTCTCATGCCATCCGGGCATGGGAGGCTTTGTGTTTTTTAGAAGCGTGACAACTGCGAGGAGGTAACATCATATTATGACCCGGTTGGGCGAGACCCTGCGGGCCTATCAGGCCCGGGACCCGGCGGCGCGGAGCAGGCTGGAGATCTTCCTGCTCTACCCCGGCGTCCACGCCACCCTTTACCACAGGCTGGCCCATTTTCTGTACCGCCACAGGCTGAAGTTCCTGGCCCGGTTCGTGTCCCAGTGGAGCCGGTTCTGGACGGGCATCGAAATCCACCCCGGCGCGAAGATCGGCCGCCGCCTGGTCATCGACCACGGCATGGGCATCGTCATCGGCGAGACCGCCGAGGTGGGGGACGACTGCCTGATCTACCACGGCGTCACCCTGGGGGGCACCGGCAAGGACCAGGGCAAGCGCCACCCCACCATCGGCAACAACGTGCTCATCTCCACCGGGGCCAAGGTGCTGGGCCCCTTCAAGGTGGGGGACAATTCCCGCATCGCCGCCAACGCGGTGGTGCTGTCCGAGGTGCCTCCCGACGCCACCGCCGTGGGCATCCCGGCCCAGATCGTGCGCATCGCGGGGCGGTCCACCCACTACGCCGACGAGGTGGACCAGACCAGCGTGAAGAGCCCCGCCCTGGAGCGGCTGGCCGCCCTGTCGGACCGGGTGGAGGCGCTGGAAAAGCTGCTGGACCAGTGCCACACGGAGGGGCGGCTGGGGCAGGACGCCTGCGCCGCCTGCACAAAAGAAAACGAAACCTAAAGGGGAGGACAATACCATGTATCTTTACAATTCCGCCACCCACAAAAAGGAAGAATTCAAAACCCACACGCCCGGCCGGGTGGAGATGTACACCTGCGGCCCCACGGTATACGGCTTCGCCCACATCGGCAACCTGCGCTCCTACATCACCGAGGACGTGCTGGAGAAGTTCCTGCGGTATGAAGGCTACGGCGTGAACCGGGTGATGAATATCACCGACGTGGGCCACCTGGCCTCCGACGCGGACACCGGCGAGGACAAAATGCTCACCGGGGCCCGCCGGGAGAACAAATCCGTGATGGACATCGCCCATTTCTACACCGACGCCTTTTTCAGCGACTGCGCCAAGCTGAACATCAAGACCCCCGACGTGGTCCAGCCCGCCACCGGCCTCATCGACGAGTTCATCCGGGTGGTGTCCGCCCTCATCGACAAGGGCTACGCCTATGTGGCCGGGGGCAACGTGTACTTTGACACCTCCAGGCTGGACCGCTACTACGTGTTCAACGACCACGACCAGGAGGACCTGGCAGTGGGCGTCCGGGAGGGCGTGGAGGAGGACGCCAACAAGCGGAACAAAAACGATTTCGTCCTCTGGTTCACCAAGTCCAAATTTGAGGACCAGGCCCTGAAATGGGACTCCCCCTGGGGGGTGGGCTACCCCGGCTGGCACATTGAGTGCTCCTGCATCTCCATGAAGTACAACGGGGAGTACCTGGACCTCCACTGCGGCGGCATCGACAACGCCTTCCCCCACCACACCAACGAGATCGCCCAGTCCGAGGCCTATCTGGGCCACCCCTGGTGCGGCCACTGGTTCCACGTCCACCACCTGAACACCAACACCGGCAAAATCTCCAAGTCCAAGGGCACCAAGCTCACCGTTGCCCTGCTGGAGGAGAAGGGCTATGACCCCCTGGCCTACCGCTTCTTCTGCCTCCAGAGCCACTACCGCAAGGGGCTGGTGTTCTCCTGGGAGAATCTGGACAACGCCGCCGGGGCCTACAACAAGCTGATTAAGCGCGTCGCCGCCCTCAAGGACGGGGACGGGGAGGTTGACCAGGAGGCCGCGGCCAAGTTCAAGGAGAAATTCCTCACCCAGGTGGGCAACGACCTGAACACCTCCATGGGCGTCACCTGCCTGTACGATGTGCTCAAGGCCCCGGTGAACGACGCCACCAAGCGGGCCGTCCTGGCGGGCTTTGACCAGGTGCTGTCCCTGTCCCTGCTGGACAAGGCGGCGGCCCTGCGGGAGAAGGAGGCCGCCCAGGCCAAAACCACCGGCACGGACGGCTTCACCATCCAGGGGGAGGGCGACCCGGCCGTCGACGGGCTGGTGCTCCGGCGGGCCCAGGCCAAGAAGGCCAAAAACTTCGCCGAGGCGGACCGCATCCGGGACGAGCTGAAGGCCCAGGGCATTGAGGTCACCGACGTGCCCGGCGGGGCGGTTTGGAAACGGATATAAGGAAAGGGCCTCCGCAGCGCGGAGGCCCTTTTTTACAGCCTTTGATTTCTATCGTACCATCCCTGGTGATACATGAATCCCGCGCATAGTCGGCTCAATTGCTCATACGCGGTGACAATGGCCTCCAAATCCTCATCTTCAAAGTCCAAGCTGACCCGGTTGCAGAGATTGAGACGATGACGGTATATCTCGTCTACAAACCTCACGCGAGCGAAGCTCTGCGCCACGAAGGATAAAAAGGGGCGGGCAGTATGGTAGAATGAGGATACACGGCACCAGACCGATTTTCTTTGCCGCAGAGAGCGCGATCTACAAACTGGTACTATGCCCTCCCGTTGAACCACAAATTGTTCCAGTCTGATTTTTAGGCTAAGGACGCATAGCAAAGTGAGCTATTTGGAGGGCACGCCGCGAAGACAGAAGAAGGAGCTGGATATAATGAAGGCTGTCTATGATGCTTCACCGGCGCTATGCTCTCCACATCATCCGGCGTTTGGGGCAGTTGCTTCATCACATTCTCCAGCTCGGAGCGCAGCAAATTGTAAGTAGGATCTTTTCGCAGCTCGGTTTCCGGCACACTGCCGGGGAGCAGGCTGGACAGATCGATGCGCCCAAAAAGCTGTTCCTCATCGGTCTGCTTGGATACCGAAGCGTCCAGCCCCAGGGGGTGTAAGGCAGCACGGGGAACGAGCCAAAGTAGGAGGGACACAGTTCCATGCCCTCCATGGCGGCATCGGCCAGCGACCAGCCCTCAAGGGGTGGACTGCCATGGCGGGATTGGTTTTTACACAGCTCGTACAGGATGGCCGTCCACCCACCCTCATCCGGCGGGTCGATGGCGTACAGCAGGCCGGGTATGCCGTCCAAGGCCCTGCCCAGGGCGAGGGCCTCCCGGGAGATGGGCGCACCCGGCAAGGCCAGGTAGTATTCGCTGCAAGGGGATACGCTGTCCGGGTCTGGCTGGACGGTGAGGGAGTAGACGGCTGGGCATAATTCCTCCCAGCCTGTGACCTCGCCCAATTCGTATCGCAATGCAGACAGCAGTTCTTCATTCATTGGTATCGGCTCTCTTTCTACATACGCTCTTGCGTATATTGTAACAAATTCTCCGAAGTTACGCAAGTGCGTATACGAGGACGCGCATAATAATTTATCCTGTAGGTGGGTGAATATTATGCGAGTGAAAGAAGCCGTTGTGTATAGATTCAAAGAAATCTGTCGTGAACGAAAAATCAAATATAATGAGCTTGCCACCATGTCTGGTGTAACGCCATCCACTGTATATAGCATGATGGATGAAGATCGTAAAGATGTTTCGATGATAACAGTGAAAAAGCTCTGCGACGGCTTGGGCATTTCATTGGAAGAATTCTTTCATTCCGAGCTGTTCCAAAACCTGGAGCAGGAAATACAATAAAAATCGGCCATTAAAATTGCGGAGTTTCTGGAGGAAATCAGAAACTCCGCTTTTTTATGATGAATTTACTTTTGGGGAAGATAGGCGATCAATTCCTCCGCCGTATCCCTCATCCCCCGCCGGAACCAGACCTCGATCCAGCCGTACAAGAAGAATCCGACATAGGCGGAGGAATAAGCGGCGGGCATCTCTTGCTCCGGATTGAAGCCGCACAAATCCAAGATGATGTCTTTGAGCAGATAGACCAACCCTCTTTTGTGTAGCAGACTGTAAAAACCCCTGTTTGCCTCAAAGTGAGAAAACACGATCCGCACCATTTCTCTTACGGGGAGGTCAGGAAATTCTTTGCATTGATCCACCCAATCCTGAAATAAATGCCCGATGTGTGCCTTGATAATATCCTCTTTTTCCTCATAATTGCGATAGAACGACGTTCGCCCTACCCCGGCCATACCGCACAGCTCACTGATAGATATTTCCGCGATGGGCTTTTCCTCCAGCAGCGCCAGCATGGAACTGGTGAGATGCTCTACCACATAGGCGTTGCGGCTTTCATTGCTGAACGGTGAAACATTTTTCGCCTTTTGTTCCATTTTTACTTCCCCCATTGACAGTCCCTTTTCCCGCTGTTACACTTAAATTGCTGTTACAGTTGTAACAAATCTTAGCACACGTACATGAACCTGTCAAGGGAGGATTTTGAATGACGCTGACACAAAAAAGGCTCCTGATTCTGGCCGTCATCTCAGTGACCGCGTTCGTCCTGGGGCGGCTGGCGGTGAGGGCGGTTATGAATATGCTGCTGGGCGGCACGCTGTTTGGAGGAAATGTTCTATGAGCAAAACTGTGAAAGGAAAGAAGGTGAAAGCGGTGCCTGTGTGGATGGGTATATTAGTGTTCCTGTTGGCCTTTGGCGCCGGCGCGGCGTCAAAAGCCGTTCTCAAGCCCGGATGGTCAAGGGATTATTCCGTCCAGTGGAGCGACGCGCTGGGAACGCTGAAAGCCGATATTCCCTATGGAGAGGGTGAGGCCAATAAGTTTGACCTCTACCTCCCCGCCAACGGCGGCAGGGAAAGCTATGGCCTGGTGGTCTATCTCCACGCGGGCGGCTTCACCACGGGCGACAAGGCGGATGACAGGGATATGCTGGCATGGCTGTGCTCCAAGGGCCATGTGGCGGCCGGCATTAACTACACCCTGCGCACCGAGACGAACAGCGCCAGCGTCCTGACCCAGTCCAACGAGATCAAGGCGGCGATGCCCAAGGTTGTCGCCGCTGCCGTGGAGGCCGGTTATCCCATCGGCAAGATGGCGGTGGCGGGCGGCTCGGCGGGACACGCCCTGGCCATGATCTACGCCTACCGCGATGGGGCCGAGGCCCCGGCGCCTGTGGTGCTCACCTTCGGCGCGGTGGGGCCGTCCAGCTTCTATCAGGAGGATTGGGGCATTTTTGGCCTGAATCAGAGCGACGAGGCCTGCGTGGCGCTGTTCAGCGTGATGGCTGGGGTCGAGATCGCGCCGGAGGAGGTGGCGGACGGTACTTATCTGGAAAAGGTGAAGCCCATCGCCGCCGCCGAATGGGTCAGCCAGAACCCTGTCCCCGCAGTAGTCGCCTACGGAACCCATGACCGGATGCAGCCGTTTTTAGCCTCCCTCCGGCTCAAGACCGCTCTGGAAAAGAACCATGTGGATCACAAATACTTCGAGCTTCCCCACTCCGGCCACGGGTTGCAAAACGATGACGCAATCTCCAGACAGTGGATGGAGGCGATTGATGAGTATCTGGACAAGTATATGCCGGTGGAATAGGGAGGTAAAGAAAGATTCCGCCCCAGACTCAATGAGAGACTGAGGCGGTTTTTCTGCTGTGTGAGCTGGCTCTATGATAGCCGAACGATCATTTTTGTTCTGTGACAGTGTCGCCCTTCCGGTTTTTGGCCCTGCAAATCAGCTGCGTCATCGTCCCCATGGGGCAGTAGACGCACCAGCTGCGGGGCTTGAACAGTACCATCGTTACCAGGCCGAGAACGGTGGACGTCAGCATAACGCTGTAGAACCCAAACGCGAACTGTGCCACGCCGGGATGGAACAGCGTCCCGTGGTAGGCCCAGTTCCAGGGGAGCTTGAACGTCCAGAGCAGCGTCACCACCTGCCGCAGATCCTGCGCGCCGGCGAACACCAGGTAAGTATTCCACAGCATCTGGAAGAACATAATAAAAAAGAAAATCAGGAAACCATAGCGGAACCATTTGCTTTTCATCCACCGGGGTATATCCTTTTTCCGGGACAGGCCGAACCGCCCGCCCAGCAGGCCGAATATCTGTCCCCTGCCGCAGTAGCGGTTGCAGTACCCCTTTGTGCCGCGGGCGGCGGCAATGATCAGCGGGATAAAAAAGAACAGCAGGCCCAGCCAGGCGAACAGGATGTTGAAGAATCCCAGCACCAGATAGGTCAGCTCGACGATCCACAGGTAATCATACCAGCGTTTTTTCATGGCCGCACCTCCTGAATCTCAATGACCGACGCGGGGCACTCCTTTGCGCATTTGCCGCAGCCCACGCACTTGTCCGCATTGACCACCGCCCTGACGCCGCGCCAGATCTGAATGGCGGACAGCGGACAGACCTTTGCGCAGCAGCCGCAGGCGACACAGGCGGTATCGTCTACGACAGCCCGCCGCTTGATTCTCGTTTCCATGGCGGAACCCCCTCTTGGATTTGGTGAGTCTATTATACTGGCCGACCCACTTTTTACTGTGATGAAATCACATAAGATTTTATGAGGAGGAGAAAGAAAAAAGCCCGGACCGTCAACTGACAATTTGGGCCCTTTTCTGTCACCATTTGCTCAAAATTTTGCCATACATCTGCTGTTTGCTCCGCTCAAACCGCTGGACTACCAGCATAACGTGGTCCCCCGCTTGGAAGTCGGAATCCTCATGCTGATAGGAGTAGTTGCACATACACAGGGTCCCATCGGGCAGGTTGCAGAACACCCCGCCCCCATATTTCCCGGCAATCACCGCGTAACGGCGGCTGCCCACCGGGTGGCGCAGTTCCGCGCCCTCAAAGGGGTTGGGCTCCGTCTCCTTCACCGAGATCAACAGCTCCCGTTTGGCGGCGTCGTAGCCCTTTACGATACAATCCAGCTCGTCGCCGGGATGATACTCCGTCCGCAGGTCGGCGATGGCGGTATAGCGCAGCTCCCGCTGGGTGAGGGACACGTCGTGGCCATAGCACTCCGCCAGGCACCGCCGGGGGCCCACGGCCAGCATCCGGCACTTTACTCGGGCCCCCGTCCGGCACAGGTCGGGTCGGTGGGCGAAAAAGTACCGCTGGGTCCGGGCGGCCTGCCGCCGGGAGGCAATGGCGTAACCGCCCTCGCGGTCCACCTTGGTGATGATGAAGTCAATGGTGGCGCCCATCATGTTCTGAAGCACATAGTCCGGGCGGGCCTCGTCGATCCACATCTCGGTGGCCGGAATGTAGACGGGCACCCGGTAGAGCAGCACCACCACGCAGTACATAGTGCGCCGCTCCACCCGGCCGGTCTCCCGGCTGCGCACGTTCATGGAGTGGGGGTCCGCGCCGATGACGGTGCCGGACAGGGCGCTGCGGCCGCGAAAGGAGGCATAGATGGAGCTCCACGCCTGGCGCTCCTCGGCGGTAAGGTCCCGGTCCACCTCGCGGAAGTCCATGGCGAAGAAGTTCTGGCGGTCCGTCAGGGGCGGCGCGGGGGGCGTATCCCCGTCCGGCGGCTCCGGGGGCGGGCCGCCGTCGGGTGCGTCCATGTCCTGGGGCGGCTCCCCCGATGGGGCGGTGGCTTCCTCCCCAGCCTGCTCCATCAGTCCGGCGGTCTGCTCGGGTTCCTCTGCGGGGGTAATTTTCTTCTTTGGCATAATCAGATCCTCCTTGTGGTGTGATATATCTTCATGGCCCATTGGAGCCATAGAAGCGATGGGAGCCGTCCGATTGGCGGGCGGCGAAAAAGTGCTTGGAAGGCAGCGTCAGCCCTTTGGGGGGTTCGCCGCTGTCCGCGATCCAGACGATGCGCTCCGCTTTGCCCCGCTCCAGCAGCTCGGCAGGGGCGGCATCCAGCGAGGCCACGGTGAAGGGCCGGAGCTCATCCCCGCCGTAGGCGAAGCACAGCAGCCGGGGCGGTTCCCGGCTGCTGCTGAACTCCTGGGGCTTGCCCCCGGTGAGCTCGATCATCACGTCAATGGCCTCCAAACGGCGGCTATCCGGCTGGGCGTTGGACAGCCAGACCATCCCACCGTCCATCCGCACATCGGCGGTACCCGCACGCAGCTGCCGCAGCATGGCGTCCATGCGGGCCTGGGTGATCTCAAAGCTGTCCTGTTGGAACCGCCCCCGCACCAGGGCGTGGAGCTGCCGCCGGCGGACGCAGTTCAGCTTTTTCAGCGTATCCAGGATGAATCTCTGCTGTATGGACAAAAACATGGCCGTCACCTCCCGTCTTCTGGGGCCCCCATGTGAACCCAGCGAAGCGGTTCACATGGGGAGAGGAGGAGCGGCGAAGTGAGTGAGCCTTCGGCGTCAGCCGGAGGTGAGGGATACGGAGCCCGCGACGACGAGCGCAGGCCGTTCAAATACGGGTCTACCATCAGGTCGCTCTCGCTCTCCGCGATGCAGTTGAAAATGGTGGCCATAGTATAGGCGGTAGAGTTCTTCACCGGCCTGTCCAGGTTGGCGTGTAGCTTGGCCTCGGCGGCCTGCAAGATCGTGTATGGTAAATACTTTGCACGTCCGTCTGCCGCATCAGCGGGAAGGACGGGCGCTCTTTCATGGTCGCGGCCCTCATGAAAATACCTCCATTCGGCGGACCAACTGACCCTTGATATTTTGATAAAATTCTGATAAAATAACGGCAGTGAAAAGGAGGGGTTCTTATGATGCATATTCGTCCCGTTTCAGATTTGAGAAACAAGTTTCCCGAAATTGAACAGACCGTATTGAAAAACGGGGAACCCGTTTATTTGACAAAAAACGGCTACGGTTCCATGGTGCTTCTCAGCTTGGAACAGTACGCCGCGCTGACTGATGATGTGGAACTGGCGTTAGATGAGGCGGATAAGGCGGCGGAGCTATCCGACGTGCGCTATTCCGGACAGGAAGTGTTCAGCCGGGTAAGGAGGCGTATCCGTGAACGGAAGGCGCTATAAGCTGAGTATCCTCCTCCTGTTTGAGGATGACTTAAATGAGATCGCGGATTATATCACCTACCGTTTGAGGAATCCGCCGGCGGCGGAGCACCTGGTGGATGAGGTGGAACGGGCTATTGAAGACCGGCTGGACTGTGCGGAATCCTTTGAACCGTACCGTTCCAGCCGCGAGCGCAAATACCCTTATTACCGCATCCAGGTCAAGAACTTCTCCATCTTTTACGTGGTGATCGGCAATACCATGGAAGTGCGCCGTATGATTTACAGCCGGCGCAATTTGAAAGATTTGATTTGAGAAAGCCCGCCGGGATTTATCTCCCCGGCGGGCTTTCTTCATCCTCATTGTCGCTACCCACCACGCTGTCAGGCCCCAGCTCCACCATGCCCAAACCTTGGTCTTGGTCGGTGAGCTGAGAAGCTGTACCAATAGATAAAAAGGTGCTATAGATACAGAAAAATGAGAGACGCAGTTATGCGAGCGATTTGAGCGACGGTCAATGGGCGGTCATAATCTGCTGGCGGTGGTAGTTTATGCTGTCAATATACATGATACCAAGGCAGGAATTTGGGCTGCGAAAAAAGCATTTGAGACCTATCCATCTATTCAGCGGTTTTGTGCTGATGCCGGATACCGCAAAACCTTTGAGCAGGATGTTTCCAGTGAACTGGGGCTTGGCGTCGATATTTCGGCGCGCATCAAGTCTGTATGGGAGGTCCTGACCCCGCGCTTTTACTGGCAGGCTAGAATGGGATATCACGATCAGGAGCGTACAGAAGATGTCAAATGACAAAGTATTTCAGATGGATTTTGAAAAGGTCTACGGACTTCTGGTGGATAAGGCCGTCAGGAAGGGGCGGACAAAAGCCGAGGTGGATAAAGTTATCTGCTGGCTGACCGGGTACAACCCGGAACAGCTGGAGGCAGCCCGCTCCACCGGCCTCTGCTACGGAGACTTTTTTTATAAAGCGCCCCAGCCCAACCTGAACCGGGGACTGATCAAGGGCGTGGTCTGCGGCGTCCGGGGAGAGGAAGTCGAGGACCCGCTCATGCGAGAGATCCGCTACCTGAACAAGCTGATTGACGAACTGGCAAAGGGAAAGCCAATGGAGAAGATTCTGCGAGGGCAAGAGAAAACGGATATGTGGGTATGTTCCAAGTGCGGGCGGTCATTCAAAAACAGGGAGCAGAGCCACTACTGCGGGAAGGCTCCCGTGACGATTGAGGAATATATCGCCGCCCAGCCGGAGGAGGCGCAGAACTATCTTCGGCAGATCAACGCCGCCATCAAAGCCAGCATCTCGGAGGCCAAAGAGAAAATTTCCTGGAGTATGCCCACCTACTGGAAAGGCCGCAACCTGATCCAGTTCGCGGCCTCTAAGCGGCACCTTGGTCTATACCCAGGCCCGGAGGCTGTGGAGGCGTTTGCCGGGCGTCTGACGGAGTATAAGACCAGCAAGGGCACGATCCAGCTCCCGTACAGTAAGCCGCTCCCGCTGGAGTTGATTGCAGAAATTGCGAAATGGTGCGAGGAAAAAGCCGAATAAGTTAATAGGAAGGCTATTGCCTGTCCGCTGTTCCTTCACAGAGATTCCTCAAAGAATTCCCTTCTGTTGTGGGGCACCGCCAAAGCAGATATTGTGCGTACAGAGCCTCAAAGCCAGCTTCGGTGAGCTGACCACAGCATTCTGCGGGGTCAATCCATACCCCTGTCAGCTGATAAAACTGCTGAACGGCCAAAATGATTGGTTGGCCGTCCCGGTCTACCGCCAGCAGGTAGCCGAAGTCGTCCGTTTCTCCCTGGCAGGAAATGTGGATGGTGTTCCTCCAGTTACCGCTACAGGCGGTCAGGAACAGGTATAGCTGTTTCGTGGATGAAGCCATAGTATGATTGCCTCTAATGCAAAAACTAAAATTAAACTTTGCGAATAAACAGATATAGTTTGATATAGAATTAAAAGTATTGACAGTGTTGCAGCTTATGTGATATGCTTATAGCAGTACGAAACGAGGTGAAAACTATGCTGATTCAAAGAGCGGAGTACTTGAACTTTTTGATTGAATGGAAGGAGCAGCAGATCATCAAGGTAATCACTGGCATCCGGCGGTGCGGAAAATCTACCCTGTTTGAGCTGTTCCAGGAGCACTTGTTGTCCTGTGGCGTGACCACGGATCAGATTATCACCATTAACTTCGAGGACGTGGACAACGAGCCGCTGTGTGGCTATAAAGAACTGTACGAATACGTCAAGGGCCGGATGGTTCCTGGAAAGATGAACTATATCTTTTTGGACGAGATCCAGCACGTTTTCCACTATGAGAAAGCGGTGGACAGCTTATTTGTCCAGAAGAACGCGGATGTCTATATCACTGGCTCCAATGCCTACTTTATGTCCGGGGAGTTGGCAACCCTGCTTTCTGGCCGCTATGTGGAACTGAAAATGCTCCCGCTCTCTTTTGCTGAGTATGTCAGCGCCTTTCCGAATGCCAAGAGTAAAGAGGATCTGTACCGGGATTATATTTACAACAGCTCTTTCCCCTATACCGTCGGGCTGAAATCCAGGAAACAGATCCACACCTACCTGGATGGACTTTACAACACGGTCGTCCTCAACGACATTGTGGAGCGACGGCGCATCCAAGACCCGGCCATGCTGAAAAGCGTGATCCGATTCTTGTTTGACAACATTGGAAATACCTGCACCGCCAAGCGGATCGCGGATGCCATGACCAGCGCCGGGCGGAAAATTGCCAGCCGTACCGTAGAAAACTACCTGGAGGGTATTACGGACAGTCTGTTGATGTATAAGGTGGGCCGGTTTGACATCAAGGGCAAGGAGTACCTGCGGCTTCTGGATAAGTATTATCTGGCGGATATTGGACTGCGCTACTACCTGCTGGGCACCCGCAGCGTGGATCAAGGGCACATCCTTGAAAATGTGGTTTTTCTGGAGCTGCTGCGCCGTGGGTATCAGGTATATATCGGCAAGGCCGGCTCCGCCGAGGTGGACTTTGTCGCCCAGGACTGTGACGGCAATATCGAATATTACCATGTGGCGCTGACGGTGCGGGAGGAGAGCACACTGGCCCGGGAACTGGCGCCGCTGGACTCCATCCCGGATCATAACCCCAAGTATCTGCTGGTGATGGACAACGATCCTCCAACCTCCCACAATGGAATTCGTCAGAAGTATGCGTTAGACTGGCTGTTGGAGAAATAAAACTATAGGGTGATACACATGAGTCAAATATTCCATGAAAAGTAAACCATGGCTGTGAACGCCGGCCCATGACGTTGTGGGCCGGCGTTCCTCACCCAATAATCCAGAACGGGCCTCCCGCTCCCGCTCGTTTACTGGCCTCATTCAGTATAATGGACAAGTCCCACAGCTTTTGACTGCGGTTGTAACTGGCGGGGTCGGCCACCAGTATCTTTCCATCCTGAACACCCCGGAGCACAATGAAGTGCCCCCTGTGGTAAAATGTCCTTTCAGCATGATTGCCACTACCAATTTCCCATCGGAGAGCGCGTCCACGATACGCTGTGGCTCGGAGGCGGTGCATCCCTCGACAGGCAGGCCCCACGCTTTGGCCGCATTGGGAATCAGGGAGCGATCGGAACCGCTCTTGCTGCACCAGCCGCCGTTTTTATAGGCCCACTCCGCCATCTCCACAGGATCAACGATGTCGTCCGTCAGAGAGGACACTACAATGGACATGGAGGTGGGGCCGCAGTCGTAGCCGCCGATGTTGTCTGTGCCATAGGGCTTGTTGGCCCAGCGTTCATCCAGCTGATTGAAATACACGACCTCCGTGGCCCCATTGGTAAAGCGGACGTTCCCCAGGGAGGCAATCGTCGTGCCGCCGTACTCCGTGTACTGGAACATCCCATCGCCCAGGAACAGGCTGAGATTCTGGGCATAGTCCCCGGTCAACTCCTTCTGATCGTCGGTCTGGTGGAACACCGTATCGGCAAAGTAACCCTCCCCGTTGTAGGAGAGGGTATAGATGTACCAGGTCTCCTCTTTCATCTCCACCACATCCGTAGTGTTCGGGTCATCATCATCCACCGTCCTGGTCTCGCTGGTGCGGGTGTCGGAGTAGAGACTGCTCTTGCCCTGTCGGAGAATGGCCTGCATATCCGCCAGGGAGATGGTGTCCCAGGTCTCACCCTTGGCGGCGCAGTATTGGGCGATAAAGGCGTTGGTGTTGCTGCTCATGTCGGAGGCGTAGGGGTTGACGACCTCATAGTTGTCGCCGCCGGTGGTGGCGAAGTTCTGGGCGATCCGGGCCTCCGCATCGGTGATGTCCTCACCCAGAACCTGGTTGACGGCAAAGGCGATGTCATTGGTGTTCTGGATGATAGCGGCATTGTCATTGAGAATGGGCTGTCCGGCGCTGCCACTACTGGTCAGGCCGCTGAAGATCAGGGAGGGCAGCATGAGGATAAACAGCACCGGGAGCATGAGCAGAACAGCAATGACAGCGAGGAATTTCTTGCCATGCTGCGCGGCGTACAGAGCGGCCCCCGCCGCCGCGCCGTAGGGTCCGCCCACCGCTGCGCCCTTTGCGGAAGAAGCGTCCTCAGCCAGCGGAGGGATAGACCGCCTGATAAATGTCGCCGATATGCCGAGCGAAACAGGCAAGGAGGAGCGGGTCAAAGACGCCACAGGCCCCGGTCACGATCATGTCCTTGGCCTGCTGCTGGGTGAATGCGGGCTTATAGACCCGCGGATGCACCAGGGCACCAAAAGCGTCTGCCAGCCCTACCACTGCGGACAGGGCCGGGATAACAGCAGCGGCGGAGCAGACCCGCAGCAGGCTGTCGGTCAGGTCCTGGAACTGTACGCTGTGGGGTGCATGGTCAATGAGCAGCTGCTCCCGGCGCAGGACGGTAAAGGTTTGTTCCATATTCATAGTCATATCACCTCGTAAATGTTAAAATGGGGCGGCCCTCTGAAAAAGAGGACCGCCCCTTGCAAATGGATCAATAGCCCGCCTTGGGCAGGGAGGGATTGGGCGTCAGCTTGCGCACGACAGTGACCCAGCTGGCCTGGCCGGTCTGCCAGGTACCTTGGTACTTGCCGCCCACGTCGGCCCGGTTAATGATCTGATAGCCGTTGGCGATGGTACCCAGGACCTGAACCGTCAGCGTGGGGTTACTGGTGGACTGGAAGCCCACGGGCACCTTGCCGAAATCCAGATAGATGTCCGTAACATACTCGCCGGCCTGGGTGGGGATGGCGTTCAAACTGAAGGAGTAGCTGCTGCTACGGTCGAGATAGTGGGTTCCGTCCTCAATCTTGGCGACCCTGAAATGCACCCCGCCCAGCCGAGACCCATCGGAGCTGGTTTTAATCAGGCGCAAAGAGGGCTTGGGCGTATTTGTAAAGACAAAGTTGGCCTTTTCGTCGGGGTTGATTTATACGACCCATACAGCATCGTCAATCAAGTACCCCTTCGGAGCCTCCAGTTCACGCACCTCATAGGCCCCCGGGTCCAACTTAGTCAGGTCGATCTCACCATTGATGTCGGTCGTGAACTCCTGCCGGTAGCTACCGCCAACCTTGTTTGAACTCAAAGCGGACATTGGGCAGGGATTTCATTGTTACACTAGCCCCGTCCCACACACCGAACTTCACCAGGCCGATAAAGAGCAGGCAGAACAAAATGAGCTGAAAATAAGCATGGAAGCCGCCTCCCGTCAAAGTATAGCTGCCAGAAGAACGGTCAGCCCGCCCACCAGCAAGGCAACCGGCAGGCCAAGCACCTGTCCTTTCAGACTTCCTTTGATATGAAACCAGTAGTCCTGATAGTACCATAGTGTCCAACCATAAATGGCCGCTGAAATCAGTACAGCGAGTATGCAATAGACTATACGTTTTGATTTATCCATATTTTAACTCATCCTAATGCCACATCCAGTGCCAGCATAATGGTAAATCCCGCCGCAAAGAACAGCGTCCCCAGGTTAGAGTGTTCCCCAGCGGATGCCTCCGGGATCAATTCCTCTACCACCACATAGATCATAGCTCCCGCTGCGAAACTGAGCAGGTAGGGCAGGGCGGGCAGGATCAGCCCTGAGGCCCAAATGGTCAGCACAGCAGCCAACGGTTCCACCACGCCGGAGAGAACGCCATATAGAAAAGCGCGTCCTTTGCCCGCTCCCTCTGCCTGGAGGGGCATGGAAATAATAGCCCCCTCCGGGAAGTTCTGAATCGCGATACCCAGGGATAGCGCCAGAGTTCCGGCGGCAGTGATGCCGCTGTTTCCGGCCATCCAGCCCGCCAGCACAACTCCCATTGCCATGCCTTCCGGGATGTTGTGGAGGGTAACGGCCAGCACCAGCATGGTGGTCCGCTTCAGCCGGGTATGGGGACCTTCCGGCTGATCGCTGTTTTGATGCAGGTGGGGGATCGCCCTGTCCAATATCAGCAAGAACAGAATTCCCAGCCAAAATCCCGCAACCGCCGGGAGAAATGCCCACTGGCCCATATCTGCGGCCTGTTCCATAGCAGGCACCAGCAGACTCCACACGGACGCCGCCACCATGACCCCGGCGGCAAAACCAGTCAAGGCCCGCTGTACCAGCGGGCGCATTCCCCTTTTCAGAAAAAATACGCATCCCGCTCCCAATGAAGTCCCCAGGAAGGGAAGGAGCAATTCAACCAATCCATTTTTCATCATTTTTTGCTCGTGCCTCCAAATAAGCGCAGCGGCGCAAGGTTCCCGCCGAGTCTGGCTGTCACGGTCTTCCGGCCAAACGATTCCGGCAATGCCCTGGCAGATTCATCGCCATCATGCGAACGTACTCCTCCGCTTCCTCTTCCGTGAGGGCAAGCTCCATTGCCGGAAGCCGTTCGCGGAGTACTTCCACACACCGAAGCAAGTCCATTGCCAGGAGAAAGCCGGTATCGGTCAAGCAAATCTTTCCATATCGTTCCCGCACCAACAGTCCCATATCCATGAGGATTCCCATCATTTTGGTGACAGAGGCTTTGGCGCAGTTCAGCGCCTTTGCAACAGCCTGTGTTCCCACATCTGGATCATCTCTGCCCAACTGGTAAATCGCCAGCAAATAGCGGAGGTGGGCCTCCCGTAATTCTGCCATTTGGTTTCCTCCCCTATGGGAAAAGGCATGAGCAACCTCCGCTGCCCATGCCTCCTCACCATGTCTTACAAGATCTGAAGTTTTAGTGACAGCCGCGGCAGTTCCCGCAGTCGCCGTTACAGCCTCCACCGGATTTGTGAGACTTCCACAAAGAGCGGATCGCCAGCGCGGCAACTGCGACTAATACAGCGATCACAATCATGTTTCCCAATATCGCGGGCATTGCAGGCACTCCTTTCCGATTTGCTTATCTTGCGGCGGCGGCCACAGAACTCAGGCGGCGGGTGGACTCCTCGCCCTGGTAGCCCTTGCGGACCAGCAGGTACACGATACCGCCCAGGCAGACGATTGCCGCGATGGTGCCCACGCCAAAGGCCACCTCGCCCAGGATCAGCCCGCCGATTTGATAGACGGTCAGCGCCACTACATAGGCCCACAGGCACATATAGCCGATGGCGGCGAAGGTCCACTTGGCGTTGTTCATTTCCCGCTTGATGGCGCCCATGGCGGCGAAGCAGGGGGCGCACAGCAGATTGAAGATCATGAAGGAATAAGCGGTCAGGCCGGTGAAGATGGCGCCGATCTCCGCGGTCAAGTTGCCCGGATACAGCACGCCCATGGTGGCCGGAACCTCCTCCTTGGCGATGAGGCCGGTGATGGTGGCCACGGTGGCCTGCCAGTTGCCGAAGCCCAGCGGGGAGAAAATCCAGCAGATGGCCCCGCCGATGGCGGCCAAGATGGAGGCGTTGGAGTCCTCCACCATGCCAAAGGCGCCGTTTTCAAAGCCGAAGCCCTGGAGGAACCAGAGAATGATGGTGGACAGCAGAATCACCGTCCCAGCCCGTTTGATGAAGGACCAGCCGCGCTCCCAGGTGGCCCGCAGCACGTTCCCGGCGGAGGGCGCGTGATAGGCGGGCAGCTCCATGACGAAGGGGGCGGGCTCCCCGGCGAAGGCCTTGAACTTCTTCAGCATGATGCCGGAGATGATGACCGAGCCGATGCCGATGAAGTAGGCGGAGGCGGCAACCAAGGGGGAGCGTCCGAACAGGGCTCCGGCGAAAAGGGCGATGATGGGCAGCTTGGCGCCGCAGGGCATGAAGGTGGTGGTCATGATGGTCATCTTCCGATCCCGGTCCTGCTCGATGGTTCGGGAGGCCATGATGCCGGGAATGCCGCAGCCGGTGGCCACCAGCATGGGGATGAAGCTCTTGCCGCTCAGGCCGAAGCGGCGGAAAATCCGATCCATGATGAAGGCGATGCGGGCCATGTAGCCCACGTCCTCCAGAATGGCCAGCAGCAGGAACAGCACCAGCATCTGGGGCACAAAGCCCAGCACCGCGCCCACGCCGCCCACAATGCCGTCCAGGATCAGGCCGGTGAGAACCTCGCCGCAGCCCGCGGCCTCCAGCCAGCCGCCGATGATGGCGGGGACGCCGGGCACCCAGGTGCCGTAGTCATGGGGGTCTGGCTCCTCCACCGCCAAAGCCTCGTTGTAGACCTCCTCGGTGAGCTCCACGGTCTCAGTGTCGCCAGTGTCGCCGTCGTAGAAGTAGACCTCGCTGTCACCAGCCTCATAGCCCTCAATGATGGCCCCAGCGTTCTCAAACTCACCTAGGGCATCTGCGTAGCCGTCCGCGTCGGAGACGAAGGGCATTAACCAGCCATCGCCGAACAGGCCGTCGTTGGCCCAGTCGGTGAGGGCGGTGCCGATGGACACCTTCCAGCCGCCCATAGCCAGGGCGTACACCAGGAACATCACCGCCACGAAGATAGGCAGGGCCGCGATCCGGTTGGTGACCACTTTGTCGATCTTGTCGGAAACGGAGAGACTGCCCTTGGCGGCCTTCTTCTTCACCGACTTGGATACCACACTGTTGATGTAGGAGTACCGCTGGTTGGTGATGATGCTCTCGGCGTCATCGTCCAGTTCCTTTTCACAGTCAGCGATGTGTTCCTCCAAATGGGCTTTCAGGTCGGCGGAGAGGTTCAGCTCCTCCAGAACCTTCTCGTCCCGCTCGAAGATCTTGATGGCGTACCAGCGGAGATAGCCCTCCGGCACCTTGCCCTGGATGGATTCCTCGATATGGGCGATGGCGTGCTCCACACTGCCGGTGAACACATGGGGCAGCTCCCCGGCCCTGTGGGACTGGGCCGCGGACATGGCCTTTTCCGCGGCGGCCATGCCGCCCTCGCCCTTCAAAGCGGACATCTCCACCACCTCGCAGCCCAGGGCCGCGCCCAGCTTCTTGAGGTCGATGGTATCGCCGTTCTTCCGCACCAGGTCGATCATGTTCACCGCCACCACAACCGGCAGGCCCAGCTCGATAAGCTGGGTGGTGAGGTAGAGGTTTCGCTCAATGTTGGTGCCGTCCACAATGTTCAGGATGGCGTCCGGCTTTTCGTTCACCAGATAGCTGCGGGCCACCACCTCCTCCAGGGTGTAAGGGGACAGGGAGTAGATGCCGGGCAGGTCCTGAATGACCACATCCTTGTGCCCCTTCAGCCTGCCCTCCTTCTTCTCCACCGTGACCCCTGGCCAGTTACCCACATACTGGCTGGATCCGGTGAGGGCGTTGAACAGCGTGGTCTTGCCGCAGTTGGGATTGCCCGCCAGGGCAATTTTGATGTCCATTTGGTTCTCTCCTTTCGAATGTTAGTCATAGCTAACTTATGGCGTAAATAACAGCGGCCTCCCGCCGCGTTCGTTTACTGCTGTCACGCCTCGCCTGTTCGCGACGCGCGGCTTCCCTCCGTCTCGGGCTGGTCTCTGGGGCCTGCGGCCCCGCCGCTCACCCTCGCTCCGGTCCATCCGCGCTGCTCACGACGGCTCGGACGCTTCCACTTCGATCATCTCCGCGTCGCCCTTGCGGACAGACAGCTCATAGCCCCGGACATTCAGCTCCATGGGGTCGCCCAGGGGAGCCACCTTGCGCACGAAAATTTCCACGCCCTTGGTGATGCCCATATCCATGATCCGGCGTTTCACCGGCCCTTCTCCGTGGAGCCGCGCCACAGTCACTGTCTCGCCAACCTTCGCGTCTTTCAGTGTTTTCATTTGCTCTCCTCCCTTTTGTTATTTTAGATCATAATACGGTTTGCCATGGTTTTGTCCAGCGCGATCCGGCTGTCCTTCACCTGGACGATCAGGTTCCCAGCGATCTCGCTGACCACCGTCACATCGCTGTCCACCACAAAGCCCAGCTCCGCCAGATGCTGCCGCACCTCGTCCTTGCCGGAAATCTTGCGGATGATGGCCGTTTCGCCCGCCTTTGCCATTGTCAGCGGCATCATTTCTTCGCCTCCCTCTACGATGTGGTTAGCGGTTACTAACCTCGGAACTGGCCTTAGTTTACTACTGCTAACTGCCGTTGTCAAGCCCCTTGGAAGAAAAACCTTCCTCCCAGTTAGAATATGCTAACCTTGCGCATGAGGCCCGTGGAAAAAGAGAATTTTTTTGTGAAGATTCACGAATCCGCTGAGGACTGCGCCCAGCGTCAGTGTGGCGATGAAGCGTCTGCGGGAAAATGGGGATATTCAAATGGATACGGACGGCGCGATTACACCCTGCTTCCGCCAGGGGATGAAATTGCCGTTCGTATCTATACCCGTCACCCGATCCTGACAAAATATTGTGTTCCTGCTATTGCGCGGGATACCGTTTTAAAGGGGGACCGCCCCTCACAGCAAAGAGACGGTTCTTCTTTTAGATCGGAACTGCCAACCGTTCAATGGGCATCCCCTGCTCAGACATGGCCGCAAACTTTTTGAAGCCTCGAAACCGTTGCGGCGCGACAATAGTTACCTCTGTGTGCCCTAAGTTACAAATTTGTGCCTACTTCACAAGACCGAACAACACTGATACAATTCAATCATCAAAGGGAAACACCCTGCGAAGCAACAACATTTTGGAGGTAATCATCATGAACGAAGTGGTAAAATTCCTGACCGAGAACTCTGTGCAGTACCTGGCCACCGTGGGCCGGGACGGCAAAGCCAAGTGCCGCCCCTTCATGTTCGCCGGCGAGAAAGACGGCAAGCTGTGGTTCTGCACGAACAACAAGAAGGACGTATACCAGGATATGCAGGCCAACCCCAACGTGGAGCTGTCCGTGTCCAGCCCCACCTTTGCCTGGATCCGTCTCAATGGCCGGGCTGTGTTCGAGAACAACATGGCCGTTAAGGAGATGTGCATCCAGAACCCCATCGTGAAGGGACAGTATCAGACCGCCGACAACCCCATTTTCGAGGTGTTCTACCTGGCGGACGCCCACGCCGTCATCGCCGACTTCTCCGGCAACCCGCCCCAGGAGTACAGCCTGTAACCCAAAAACCGAATACCGATCTTCGGGGCGGGGCGGAATTCCCCACCGGCGGTACAGCCCGCGGGCCTGCCGGCATGACACGGTGTGATTCCGTGACCGACCGTGACAGTCTGGATGAATGAAGATAGGCCAAGGCCGCCCCGCTTCCCGTGGGGCGGCCTTAATCCCAAGCCACATCTCAAAAAGAAGCGCTACGACGCTGGCCCCTAGGCGGGCGTGGCGGTGGAGCTGGCCAACTACTTCATCCTGCCGCCGCTGTTTGAGGGATTCATGCCCCTGGACGCCCTGATCGCCTTCTTTGCTGCGTTCATCCCGTTCATCCGCACCAAACTGGACGTGGTGCCCTGGAACGCCGTCCCCTTCAACCTGCTGAGGGTTTTGGGCGTCTCCCTGGCGACCATGCCGGTCCATCCAAAGCTGACCCCCACCCTGCGCGGCCGCGCCCGCTGACACCCCCACATCGAAAAGAGGAACCGCTATGACAACCATGGACATTTTTCACATTTTGCAGGGCGAAATCCACTCCACCGTGTTCGCCACTCTGGATGAAAACGGCCTGCCCCAGACCTGCGTCATCGACCTGATGCTGGCGGACGGGGACGGCCTGTATTTCCTGACCGCCCGGGGGAAATCCTTCTACGAGCGGCTGACTGCCCGGCCTTTCGCGGCGCTCTCCGGGATGAAGGGCGGCGGCACCCTCTCCACAGTGGCCGTCTCTGTGCGGGGCGCGGTGCGGAACATCGGGCAGGCGCGGCTGGCCGAGATTTTTGAGAAAAATCCCTACATGGCAAAGATTTATCCCACCAAACAGAGCCGGGAGGCGCTGGAGGTATTCCAGATCTACAAGGGCGAGGGAGAATATTTCGACCTCTCCCAGCTGCCGCCCTTCCGTCAGAGCTTTTCCTTCGGCGGCGAGGCCGTCCATGAGACGGGTTACCGCATCGACGCCGGGAAGTGCATCGGCTGCCAGGGCTGCCGCGGCGTCTGCCCCCAGGGCTGCATCAGTAATACCGTTCCCCGCGCCATTGACCCCAGCCACTGCATCCACTGCGGCAACTGCTTCCGCATCTGCCCAGTAAAAGCCGTGGAGAAACTGGGCTGAACAGGAGGTTTCCATGAACAAGCTGGAACAACTGCAAAAGCTAAACCGAACTCTGCTGGAGGAACGCAGGGGGCTTCAGGCCCAGGCGGATCAATTTCCCGTGGAGGAAGCCGCCCAGCGCAGGCTCCTGCGCTCCCTGATGAACACCCGGCAGCCCATACCCCTGCCGGCCGGATTCCTGGCACTCCAGGATGAGGCGCTGGGCGCGGAGCGGGAGGAAAAGGGCGTGGTGGAGGCGGACGCCCTGCCCGTTGCCGCCGCACATCCCCAGATCGCCCTCTGGCAGGGTGACATCACCCGCCTGCGGGCGGACGCCATTGTCAACGCCGCCAACAGCGCCCTGCTGGGCTGTTTCTGCCCCTGCCACGGCTGTATTGACAACGCCATCCACTCGGCGGCGGGCCTCCAGCTCCGGGAGGCCTGCAACCGGCTCATGGAGGCCCAGGGCCTCCCCGAGCCCACAGGGAGGGCCAAGCTGACAAAGGGGTACAACCTCCCCGCCCGGTATGTTCTCCACACCGTGGGCCCCATTATCCGGGGCAAGGTCACGGAGCGGGACCGGGAAAAGCTGGCCTCCTGCTACCGCTCCTGCCTGGAGCTGGCGGCGGAGAACGGTTTGGAGACCGTGGCCTTCTGCTGCATCTCCACCGGGGAGTTCCACTTTCCCAACCGGGAGGCGGCTGAAATTGCTGTCAGCACCGTCAAGCAGTTCCTGCAAACCCCTACGTCCATCAGGAAGGTGATCTTCAATGTTTTCAAGGATACCGACGCGGAAATCTACCGGGGCCTGCTCGGAGAAAATGGAACGGCTGAGGAAAGCCCTTGACAGCGCCGACGCGGTGATCATCGGCGCGGGCGCCGGGCTGTCCGCCTCGGCGGGGCTGACCTATTCCGGCGAGCGGTTTGAGAAAAGCTTCGGGGATTTTAAGGAGAAATACGGCATCCGGGATATGTACTCCGGGGGCTTCTACCCCTTTGAAACATTGGAGGAATACTGGGCCTGGTGGAGCCGCCATATCATGGTGAACCGCTACGAAAAGGCCCCCAGGCCGGTGTACGACGACCTGCGGAAGCTGGTAGAGGACAAGGACTATTTCGTCCTCACCACCAACGTGGACCACCAGTTCCAGCTGGCGGGCTTTGACAAGGAGCGGCTGTTCTACACCCAGGGGGACTACGGCCTGTGGCAATGCTCCCAGCCCTGCCGCCAGGAGACCTACGACAATGAGGCGACCGTCCGGCGGATGATTGCGGAACAGCGGGACATGAAGGTGCCCGCAAAGCTGATTCCCCGGTGCCCTGCCTGCGGCAGGCCCATGGCCATGAACCTGCGCTGTGACGGCACCTTTGTGCAGGATGAGGGCTGGTACGCCGCCCAGGCCCGCTATCAGGCGTTCCTCTCGGAGCGTGAGGGAGCACGAATGCTGTTCCTGGAGCTGGGCGTGGGCATGAATACGCCGGTCATCATCAAATACCCCTTCTGGGAATACACCCGGAAAAATCCCAACGCGATATACGCCTGTGTCAATCTGGGACAGGCCGCGTGTCCAGGGGAAATCCAGAAGCGGTCGATCTGCATTGACGGGGACATCGGACGTGTCATAAAGGGCATCGCCTGAAAGGATCAAGCGGCGGCCAGAACAGAAAAAGCCCTTACCGATGTTGCCATCGGCAAGGGCTTTCTGACACGAATTGTGTCACCCGCAAGCCGCAAAATTGCACTTTTCACCTGCAATCCACCGGGGATACAGAATGACACGGCCTATGGGGAGCGTTATCAAATTGTAGTCAAAAGGGGGACATAAAACCTCTATCCGTTATGCCGCGGCGGGTTCAGAGCTTCAAAAGCTCATTCCCACTCGACAAATCCTATTATATGGGACTGTATTTTCTATGTTTTCACGGGTAAAACATTCGCAGATTTGTTAATGTTTCACCTGCTATTTTTGGCCGTTCATTTTCTTAGTATCAAAATAGTATCACAAACGGCGGGGAAATGCAACTACATTCCCCCGCCACAGATTTACTTTTTACCCTCTTACTTTCTGGATTAGCTCTTTCGCTTCTTCTTTCTTTAATACCTTGCCATAGGACACCACTTTTCCATCCACCACCAGCGCCGGCGTGGTCATGACCCCGTAGGCGGCGATCTGTGTGAAGTCCGTCACATGGTCAATCGTAGTATCCATCCCCAACTCCGTGAGAGCGGCACGAACAGCATTTTCCAGGGCGTTGCATTTGGCACACCCGGTTCCCAGCACCTTGACCCCGGCAGCGGCTTTTGCCACTTCTGCCTGTGCCATCGTTTCCGGGGTACAGTTGCCACCACAGCAGCAGGATTTTGTTTCTTCTTTCTTCTTACTGAACAGTCCCATAATTGATTCCTCCTAAAAATTTATATCAGCAAAAATTGGAACGCATTGAACAGATAGCCGACAATGATAATGCCAATGGTGCAGATGCTAATGAACAGCGCCAGCAGCTTCGGCTTCACGGCCTTGCGGAGCATAATCAATGACGGCAGACTTAGCGTTGTGACAGCCATCATAAAGGACAGAATTGTGCCAAGCTGTGCGCCCTTGTAAAGCAGGGCCTCCGCCACCGGGATAGTGCCGAAAATGTCCGCATACATGGGGACACCCACCAGCGTGGCAAGAACAACCCCGAACGGATTGTTACCGCCTAACACCGCTTCAATCCAGCTTTCTGGAATCCAGTTGTGAATGACCGCACCAATGCCTACGCCGACCAGGATATAAGGAAATACTTTCTTGAATGTGGAAACGACCTGTTCTTTCGCAAACTGAACTCGTTCCCGTTTGGTCAGTGTTGGGGATTCAATGTCCACGCCGCCAGCGTTGCGGATAAATTCCTCCACATAAGGCTCCATGTGAAGTTTCTCAATCAGGGTGCCGCCTACCACGGCGATTACCAAGCCGACCAGCACATAGATGATTGCGACTTTAGCACCGAAAATGCTCATTAGGAGGATAAGGCTACCCAGGTCTACCATTGGAGAGGAAATCAGAAACGAGAATGTAACCCCCAGCGGCAACCCGGCACTGGTAAAGCCGATAAACAGCGGGATGGACGAGCAGGAGCAGAAAGGTGTCACTGTACCCAGCAATGCGGATATGATGTTTGCACCAATGCCATGAAACCGCCCCAATATTCGCTTACTGCGCTCCGGCGGGAAATAGCTTTGAATGTAGGAAATTACGAAGATCAAGAAGCAAAGTAGCACTGTGATTTTCAACGTGTCATAGAGGAAAAATTGAATACTGCCCCCTACACGTTCTCCAATGTTCAGGCCCAGTAGGGAAAGGCCCTCGCCAATCAGCTCATTCAGCCATTTCATGCCCAAAACCTGGTCTTGGATAAACTGCCATACACCCATAGAGAAACCTCGCTTTCAAATTGTTGGACAACATATCAAAATTTTTTGATGTTTTGTGCCAAGATAAGCGCCACCTCGTTACGGCGGCGCTTATCTGCCACATGAAAAGCATTTGCTCTCCTGGGCTACGTCCGGCGTGGTAATCGTCAGCAACAGCTTCACAGCGTTCTCTCTACCAGCCTCGCTTAAACGGTAATGCGTCCACTTGCCCTCTTGCCAACTTTCCACAAGCCCGGAATCACACAAGATTTTCATGTGGTAGGACAAGCCAGATTGTGTCAGTTCCATCGGTTCTTGCAGGACACAAGCGCACTTTTCGCCGCTTCGCAACTGCTCCAGAATAGCAAGCCTTTTGGGGTCGCATAGGGCTTTGAACACCTTTGCGCTTTCCTGATAAGCTCCCATGCAACCACCTCAAATCAAAAAGTTTTGATATGATTAGTATATGCACCGGAACTCATTTTGTCAATAGCCCTGTAAAAATATTTTTCAGATTTATCTTGCCCCTCGGCTAAACTTCCGCTTTGCTTTCCGCTGCTCCTTTTCCACCGCCTCCCGTCGTTTAGCGTCCTCCACAGCTTTCTCTACTTCCTCCGGGCCGAAAGCCCGCTTGACTCGCTCAAAGTCGGCGGCTGTCCCCCGCAGGGCCTTGTTCTCCAGCTTCACCTCCTGCAAGCGTTCGGACAGGTTGGCGTTTCCCTCCCGTACCCGGCCATAGTCCCCCTGCAACCGCTCATACTTCCCTTTCAACTCGACATAGGCCCGGTACAAGGAGCGCAGCACCTTGACGATCTTGGCAAGCAGGGGCTTGGCCTTTTTCTCCCGGTAGGACTTGGCGCTCTCCAGCGGCCCCGGCTCCGGCAATATCCGCTCCGGGTCATCGGAGAACTGCGCCGCCAACTGCTCCATGTTCCTCACAGCCGGGGCCAGCTCCTTTAGACGCTGCTCCTGCTGTTCCACCTGCCCCTGCTTCTTGGCCTTGACCGCCTCCAGCTCGGCAATCTCTTTCGCCCTCTGCTCCTTTTTGAAGTCCAGCACAGACAGGTGCTTGTCATGGGTGCCCTTGTCCTCCCACTCTATCCCGTGGCGCTCCATCACGGCGGCAAGCTGTTCCTTTTCAGAGCGTACCCACTGGCTCCACTCCGTGTCGCCCCTGGTGCCGCCCTTGAAGCCCTGGGCCGCTAACGCCTGTTTCAGCGATACCCTGGTGTCCAGGCCCCGCTTGCTCCCGGTGGTGAACGGTACAAAGTCGATGTGCAGATGGGGCGTGGCCTCGTCCATGTGGAGGTGGGCGGAGAACACCCGAAGCTGGGGGTTGCGCTCCTGGAAACCTCTCATGTACTCGTCCAGCACCGCCGCCGCAAGCTGGCCGTCCTCGCTCTCGGCGCTCATGTCGTCCTTGTTGCCCACTTGCAGGATGATTTCATGGAACGGCTTTTCCTGCTTGCTGGAACGTATCTTTTCGTAGTAGTCCTCAATTTTGCGGTCTGCCCTGGTCTGCTTGTCATTGTACCGCTTGAGGGCCTCGTCAAAAAGCTCATGGAAAACTGTCTTGATATTTTCGTGGCAGTAGGTTATATTCAAGTGGGAGCGTTCCGGGTCGGTGTTCTTGGCGTTGAACGCCCTGCTGTTGTGGTTCACCGAACCCTGCCCCACCATCGCGCTAATCGTCCTTTTCAAATCAACACTCCTTTCGCCGCGCCAGCGGCGGCCTTTGTTACTTTCTGCGAAAGTAACGCAAAAGCACTTTTGACGGCCTTGCGGCCATCAAAAGCGCATTTGCGCCCTACGGGGTGGAGTGGGGGCGTTGCCCCCGCCGTCTGCGGACGGCTCCCCCAGCAGGGCCGCCCTTTGAAAAGGGCACCCTGCACCCCGCCTAAACTTTGACACTCGCCGTTGGGCAGGGGGAAAAGGCACAGCCTTTCCCCCCACCCGGCCAGTGTCCTCCGTGGGCCAAAAGTCAAGGGGTTCGGGTTGTATTGCCTTGCGGCAATCTCCACCCCCAGGTATGGCCCCTTGACTTTTGGCCCCGCTCCCCGTGACGGCCGTGACGACCGTGACGATGTTTTACACACCGCCCCCGCTCTCAAAAAAGCCGTCACAGCCGTCACGGTCGTCACGCCTGGGGCGGTTCCAGGGTGAGGGTGATACTTCTCCCGGCGTGGCTCCTGCTGTTCTCATAGCGGATATGGTACTCCGCCGCCAGCCTCCCGGCCCGGACATTCAGCCGCATAGCCAGGGCGTTGGGCTTCATGTCGGTCTGGAGCGCCGCCGCCAGCTCCGTGGCCGTACCGCCCCAGGCGGGCCTGTCCGCCGTCACAAGGGCGGCAACGGCCTCCAATACCGGGTCGGGCGGTTCCACCCACGGCTCCGTTTCCAACCGCTCCAGCTCCCACACAAGGCGCTCCCTGTCTTTGGTGAGATACATCCGCTGATCCTGCTGGTCACGTCCAGCCACGTCCAGGATGGCGCTGCCGTCCGTCCGCTTTTCTTTCTGAAGAAGAAAGGCCCCGTCCGCCGCTCCCAACAGGCCGTTGGTGCCGGAAATCATATCAAACTTGTCATCGGCCTGCTGCTTTCGGGTATGGTGTACCAGCAGGAGACAGATACCGCAATCATCGGCAAGGCGTTTCAGCTTGCCCACCACCTCGTAATCGTTGGCGTAGCTGTACTTGTCCCCGCCGACCTCCCGGACTTTCTGGAGGGTGTCAATGATAATCAGCTTGGTGTCGGGGTGCTGACGGACGAACTTCTTTAGCTGTTCCTCCAGGCCCAGGCCGAGCTGTTTGGCGTAGATCGCAAAGAGCAGGTCATTAGTGCCGTCCATACCGAACATCCGATACAGCCGCCCCTGCAAGCGGCGGTGGTCGTCCTCCAATGCCAGATAGAGGACGGTGCCCTTGTGGACGGGGTAGCCCCACAGGGGGAGGCCCATGCTCACATGATAGGCAAGCTGGGCCATCAGAAACGACTTGCCCACCTTGGGCGCTCCCGCAAAGAGGTATGTCCCAGGGTAGAGCAGACCGTCAATGATTGGCGGTCTGCTCTGATAGACATTCTGGTAAAGCTCATTCATGGAAACGGTGTGGAGGTAGGCCGGGTCGCTTGTCCGTTGAAGCTCCCGAAGAATATCCTCCATACTTTCATCCTGGGGGTTGTTTTCGGTAGCCGCTTCTGATATACTCAGGGCAGGTGTTTGAGAATTGGGCTGTTCCCCGTCTGCGCCAACAGACGGAACCGGGACAGTCCTTTTCGTTTCTCTGGAATCCATCAATCTATCAATCCTCCTTCATGCCGTCCAGCGTCACGGTGATAAGGCGGATGGTGGCGAGCAGTTCATCATCCACCCCGCCCCCGGCCTCCATGCGCCGCAGCTCCCCCAGGACGGCGGCGAGCTGGTCACGCAGGGCCTTGTAGACCCTGGGATTGCCCTGCACCACAATGTCCCGGTTCAAAAGTCGCCGGGTGATGTAGTCCTGCTTGGTCAGCCCGGACAGGCGGACGGCAATCTCAAGCTGTTCGTTTTCCTCCAGGGACACCCGGAACGCTATGGTCTTGCTTCTCCATCGGTTGTGGTTGTCGAGATTTTTCGCAGACATGATTTAAGCCCCCTTTCGCTCCATGTTCAGCTTGTCCGCCATCTCCGCCTGCCGGGTGGGGAACAGGTGAGCGTAGCGGTAGGTGATGTCAATGCTTTCGTGCCCCACCCGGTCAGCGATTGCCAGGGCCGTAAAGCCCATGTCAATCAGCAGGGAAATGTGGCTGTGTCTCAAGTCGTGAATCCTGATCCGCTTGACCCCGGCCTCTTTCGCTCCCCTGTCCATCTCCCTGTGAAGATAGGATTTCGTCACCGTGAAAATGCGGTCTGTCGGCTCCACGGCGTATAGGCTCTTGATGTAGTCCTCCATTTCTTCACAGAGGAAAGCGGGCATTTGAATGACCCTGTTGCTCTTGGCGGTCTTGGGGTCGGTGATAACGTCCTGGCCCTTGATACGCTGGTAGGATTTCGAGATGGAAACCGTCTGCTTCTCAAAGTCGAAGTCCCCAGGGGTGAGGGCCAGCAGCTCCCCCTCCCGTATACCGCACCAGTAGAGCATTTCAAAGGCGTAGTAGGAGAGGGGCTTGTCCATCATGGCGTCAGCGAATTTCAGATACTCCGCTTTCGTCCAGAACAGCATTTCCCGGCCCTTGGCCTTGCCCATGTTGCCCACCTGGGCGGCGGGGTTGACTTTCAGATTGTAGTGCTTCACCGCATGATTGAAAACGGCGCTCAACTGATTGTGGAGCGTTTTCAGGTACACGGGGGAATAGGGCTTGCCGTTCTTGTCCCGGTAATTCAGCATTTCGCTCTGCCACGCCATGACCTCTTTGGAGTGGATTTCGCTCATTTTCCGTTTTCCAAAGTAGGGCACCAGCTTCTTGTAGAGGATATGCTCTTTCGTCCCCCAGGTGTTCTCCTTGATACGGCCTTTCATGTCCGCAGCGTAGAGCGCCACGAAGCTCTCAAAGGTCATATCCAGGTCGGCGGTCTGCTGTTGCAGGAACGTCCGTTCCCACTCCAGCGCCTCCCGCTTGGTCTTGAAGCCCCGCTTCATCTTCTTTTCCTTTTTCCCTGTCCAGTTCTCAAAGTAAAAGGACGCATACCATGTTCCCTTGGCCTTGTCTTTGTATGCTGGCATTTTCTTCCCTCCTTACTGATTTTCCCGCAGTCCATAGAACTTTTCCTCGAAGTAGCGCCTGCTCACCCGTCCGGGGATGGTGAGGAAACCTTTCTGCTTCAGTTCCTCGTTCATCTCCCGCACCAGCTTGTAGGCGTAGGGCTTGGAGATACCCAGCGCCCCGGCCACTTCCTCGGCCCGTACAAACAGCTCTTTGCTCAAATACAACACCTCCTTATTCCTTGTTCGCAAAATTGTTAATGCTGACATCCTTATTATACATTCGCATGGTTGTTAATGTCAAGAGTTTATTTCGCAATTTTGTTAATTTTCTTCTTGCATATTTCGCTTATTTGCGCTATACTATTTTCAAAGGCGGTGGAACATATGACAGTAGGAGAAAAAATCAAGAAAATCCGCACATTTCGGGGTATGACGCAAAAGGAATTGGGGCTGGCTATCGGCTTTGAGGAAAAGGGAGCGGACAACCGTATTGCCCAGTACGAAACGAACTACCGTGTGCCCAAGAGGGAACTGCTGGACAAGATTGCCCAGGCCCTGCGGGTAGACCGTCAGAACTTCTATACGGTTCAACCTGGCTGTGCCGAGGACTTCATGCGGACGTTTTTCTGGCTGGACGAGGACAGCCCCGGCTCCATCCGCCTGTTTCAGCTTGTCCGCAACCCCGGCAAGATAGGGACCTCCGATGATACCGCCGTCCGCTACAACGACACGGACGACTGGCCCGCTCAACCTCCCGTGGGTATCTACTTCAACTACGGCCTTGTGGACGAGTTTATGAGAGAATGGCTCTTGCGCCAGCAGGAGCTACACGCCGGGGAGATTACCAGGGAAGAATACTTTGAATGGAAAATCAACTGGCCGAGTACCTGCGATGATGGGAAAGAATCGAAATACTATGTACCCTGGAGAAAAGAAAAATAGGGCAAGCAAAACCGCCCTGCTGAATTTGTCGTTCAGCAGGGCGGTTCGCTTGCCCTTTGCAATCATTCTCTTGTGTGACCGGGTTGAAATGAATAGTATCAATCCAGTATCACAAGGCAAAGTGACAGGTCAAAAACCCTGTATTCATGCGGGTTTGCGCCGTTTTGACGGTCATTCCCACTCGTTGCTGGGTATCATATTCTAACGGATTTTGCTTTAGAAATATGATGCCCTGTTCTTTTGATTATTTGATATATCCATATTATCCAGCCTATACGATGGGCTGTTATCAAATTGTTATCAGCGGTGATAACGGGAGTAGAGGACTTACTATTTGTTCTGCTGGTTTGCGACTTTCATTATAGCACAAGAGGAGAGGAAACGCAACTGTTTCCAGTCTATTGCTCCATCCTCATAAACTGGAACTTTAGCTCAGCCCCAACCGTTCCCCGTAGTAATAGCTTCGGGCGTGTTGGCGTAATCCCATTGATGGTCAGTTGCAGCCATGTCATCGCTGGTGATATTGAAGAACCTCCAGTCCTTTTCTCCTCTACCTCCCCACGCCTGACGGTTAGCATCCCAAGTCACATCTGCGCAATACCAATTCCCATCTATCCGAACCATGTTCCAGCCATGATTCTCCTGACTGGAGAAGGTTGCGCCAGCAACAGTAATGCACTCTACTTCGGCCAAATCCATAAGCAGTTGGAAGGTCGTAACATATCCCAAACATATTGCTGTGCGGTTTACAAGTCCCCCGTAGGGAGTGGCAGATTCGCCGGAGGTTTCTTCCATTACGTCCTGGTACGCTCCATCATAATTCACGTTGCTGACCAACCAGTTGTAAATGGCAGTCTCCTTTTCCAAATCGCTCATGCCTTCTTTCAAGACTTCGTTCAGCACCACTTTGGCCGCATCATATATCTCTTTGTCATAGCTGGACAGTTCAGAAACATCACCTGTTTTCCAAGCTGCACAGATGGAAGTAGTATCATAAAAGGACATGTCAATCTTATTCGGCTGAACAAATAGTATACGGCCTGGGTGATTCGGGTCCTCCTGAAATATTCCATTTCGCGTTGAAAATGTAACCCCATAGGTTGCTGCCGTTTCCGCAAAAGCACTCGCGGTCTGTTTCGCTTCTTTACAGGCCAGCAGGACAATATATACATATTCTTCCGAACGAGCAACACCGCCGGCAGACACGGCCTGACTTAGCATAGACTTCTCCTCAGCATTATTCTGAAATGCAATTTGTTTACTATTTAAGTACCAATCCAAACATTTCTGAATATCAGAGGACAGTGCCCAATCATTAGCGCCAGTCATTACCGCTACCTCAAAAGCAGAGTCCCCTGTCCCCCGTGCGATGGCACATTCCATCCACTGGTTCCGCTTCAAACCATAACTGTCCTCAATATAGGCGTTCAAAGCGTCCGAATCGCTGTCATCCAGTAACTCCAGTTCTGTTTCTTCCATCCCGCAGTAGGACACCAACCAATCTCGCAACTCCTTCACATCGGTGATAGCATCTGCGGGTATGGTAGGTTCTGGCTCAGGAAGGATTTCCCCCTTGAGGGCCTGGGCAACGACCTCAGATGCCCCATCCGTATCCGGGCAAATGAATAGCGCTACAAACGGCCCATCCTGAATAATTCTGCCATTTGCCACCATGTCTGCCTCTGCAGGGGCATAGCCCACAAAGTCCCCCTGTCTGTTGGCTATGTAATCTTCCAATGCGGTGACCGCCTGAGCAACAGTTGTGCTGTCTTCCATACACAGCACAGCAATTTCAAACGCAGACATTCCAGTGGCACGGAACACCGCTGCATCCTCCCACGGGTCTTGAAGCCTATAAACATTTTCTATGTAAAATGTTATTGTCTCGCGGTCGATATCTGCATAAAGGAACTCCAAATCATCATCCTCATATCCAGAATGTTCAAAGGCCAAATTGGCCAGTTCACCAACACTCCACTCACTTTCTGCAACAGTTGGAGAAACGGTTGAGGTGGATTCTGAATCAGGCTCCTGACAAGCAGCCAACAATGCCAGCAACAGAGCAACGCACAGCAACAGTGAAAGGATTCTTTTCATTTTTGTATACAACTCCCAATGTAATAATGTAATTCTGAAAATTGAAGCTAACATTATAAATATTAGACAATTAAATTATAGCAATAAAAGCACCTGCTGACAAGTATAAATCAGGAGGGCACTCCCTGGAGCGCCCTCCTGCTGTCCGTTACCTCGCCCCCCGTCTAAACCTCCGCTTTGCTTTCTTCTGCTCCCGCTCTTGCGTCTCCCGGCGCTTTGCGTCCTCCACGGCCCGCTCTACTTCCTCCGGGCCGAAAGCCAGCTTGACCCGCTCAAAATCGGCAACTGTCCCCCGCAGGGCCTTGTTCTCCAGCTTCACCTCCTGCAAACGGTCAGACAACCGCTCGTTGCCCTCCCTGGCTCGGCCATAGTCTCCCTGCAAACGCTCATACTTCCCTTTCAACTCGACATAGGCCCGGTACAGGGAGCGCAGCACCTTGACGATCTTGGCAAGCAGGGGCTTGGCCTTTTTCTCCCGGTAGGACTTGGCGCTCTCCAGCGGCCCCGGCTCCGGCAATATCCGCTCCGGGTCATCGGAGAACTGCGCCGCCAACTGCTCCATGTTCCTCACAGCCGGGGCCAGCTCCTTTAGACGCTGCTCCTGCTGTTCCACCTGCCCCTGCTTCTTGGCCTTGACCGCCTCCAGCTCGGCAATCTCTTTCGCCCTCTGCTCCTTTTTGAAGTCCAGCACAGACAGGTGCTTGTCATGGGTGCCCTTGTCCTCCCACTCTATCCCGTGGCGCTCCATCACGGCGGCAAGCTGTTCCTTTTCAGAGCGTACCCACTGGCTCCACTCCGTGTCGCCCCTGGTGCCGCCCTTGAAGCCCTGGGCCGCTAACGCCTGTTTCAGCGATACCCTGGTGTCCAGGCCCCGCTTGCTCCCGGTGGTGAACGGTACAAAGTCGATGTGCAGATGGGGCGTGGCCTCGTCCATGTGGAGGTGGGCGGAGAACACCCGAAGCTGGGGGTTGCGCTCCTGGAAACCTCTCATGTACTCGTCCAGCACCGCCGCCGCAAGCTGGCCGTCCTCGCTCTCGGCGCTCATGTCGTCCTTGTTGCCCACTTGCAGGATGATTTCATGGAACGGCTTTTCCTGCTTACTGGAACGTATCTTTTCATAGTAGTCCTCAATTTTGCGGTCTGCCCTGGTCTGCTTGTCATTGTACCGCTTGA
>CAMNQF010000004.1 GCA_946548895.1 uncultured bacterium
CCAAGCTGCTGTGGATGCGGGAGCACGAGCCGGAAAACTTTGCGAAAATTCGCAAGATCATGCTCCCCAAGGACTATATCAACTACAAGCTGACGGGCGTCCACTGCACGGACTACTCGGACGCCTCCGGGACGTTGCTGCTGGACGTTCAGAATAAGCGCTGGAGCCCGGAAATGTGTGGGATTTGCGGCGTCACGGAGGAACAGCTCCCCAAGCTGTACGAGAGTTGGGAGGTGGTGGGGACGCTCAAGCCCGACGCGGCGAAAGCCCTGGGCCTGCCCGCGTCCGTGAAGGTGTGCGCCGGGGCGGGGGACAACGCCGCCGCGGCTGTCGGCACCGGCACTGTAGGGGCGGGCGGCTGCAACATCTCTCTGGGCACCTCAGGCACCATCTTCATCAGCTCGGACAAGTTCGGCGTAGACCCCAACAACGCCCTCCACGCCTTCGCCCACGCCGACGGCGGCTGGCACCTGATGGGCTGTATGCTGTCCGCCGCCTCCTGCAACCAGTGGTGGTGCGGGGACATTTTGGGCACAAAGGACTACCCGGCGGAGCAGACCGCCATCACGTCGGACAAATTGGGCCGCAATCCGGTGTTTTTCCTGCCCTACCTGATGGGGGAGCGCTCGCCCATTAACGACACCGACGCCCGGGGGGCCTTTGTGGGCATGAGCATGGACACCACCCGCGCCGGCCTCACCCAGGCGGTGCTGGAGGGGGTGGCCTTCGCCATCCGGGACAGCTTTGAGGTGGCGAAACGTCTGGGTGTGTCCATTCCCCGTTCCACCCTGTGCGGCGGCGGCTCCAAGAGCCCGCTGTGGCGGAGGATTTTAGCCAATGTGCTGGGCATCCCGCTGGATATTCCCCAGACCGAGCAGGGCCCCGGCTACGGCGGCGCGGTGCTGGCTATGGTGGGCTGCGGGGCCTTTGAGAACGTCCAATCCGCCTGCGGCGCGCTGGCGCGCGTGGCGGGCACGGTGGAGCCGGACGGGGAACTCACCGCCCGGTATGACGCGCAATACCGCAAATTCAAAGCTATCTATCCGGCGTTGAAAAACGTGTTCCCTATCTTGAAATAAGGAGAGATCGTTATGAAAAATATCCCTGATGTGAAGCTGGGCCTGATTGCCGTCTCCCGGGACTGCTTCCCCATCGCCCTGAGCGAGAAGCGCCGCGCCGCCATCAAAGCCGCCTATGCGGGCGACCTCTACGAGTGCCCTGTCACCGTTGAGAACGAGCTGGATATGCTGAAAGTCTTGGCCGATGTGAACGAGCACGGCTGCAACGCCCTGGTGGTGTTCCTGGGCAATTTCGGCCCCGAGACCCCCGAGACCCTCATTGCCAAAAACTTTGACGGCCCCTGTATGTTCGTGGCCGCCGCCGAGGGGGACGGCGACCTCATCAATGGGCGCGGCGACGCCTACTGCGGTATGCTCAACTGCTCCTACAACCTGGGGATGCGCCATCTCAAAGGTTACATTCCCGAGTACCCCGTGGGCACGGCGGAGGATATCGCCGCCATGATTGCGGACTTTGTGCCCATCGCAAAGGCGGTGATCGGCGTGAAGAACCTGAAGATTATCACCTTCGGCCCCCGGCCCCAGGATTTCTTTGCCTGCAACGCCCCCATCAAGGGTCTGTATGAGCTGGGCGTGGAGGTGGAGGAGAACTCCGAGCTGGACCTGCTGGTGAGCTACCAGGAGCACGCGGGCGACCCCCGCATCCCCGCCGTTTGCGCCGAGATGGCGGCGGAGATGGGCGAGGGCCGGTTCTACCCGGATTTGGGGGAGCGGATGGCCCAGTTTGAGCTGACCCTGCTGGACTGGGCGGAGAACCACAGGGGAAGCCGCAAGTACGTGGCCTTTGCCGACAAGTGCTGGCCCGCGTTTCCGTCCCAGTTCGGGTTCGAGCCCTGCTATGTCAACTCCCGGCTGGCGGCCCGGGGCATCCCCGTGGCCTGCGAGGTGGACATCTACGGGGCCCTGTCCGAGTACATCGGGGCCTGCGTCAGCGGCGACGCCGTGACCCTGCTGGACATCAACAACTCCGTCCCCGCCCAGCTGTGGGCGGAGCAAATCAAGGGCAAATTTGGCTACGCCCTCACCGACACCTTCATGGGCTTCCACTGCGGCAACACCCCCGCCTGCAAGCTGTGCGCGGACCGGGCGGTGAAGTACCAGCTCATCCAGAACCGCCTGCTGGAGAACGGCGGCGAGCCCGACTTCACCCGGGGCACCCTGGAGGGGGACATCGCGCCCAGCGACATCACCTTCTACCGCCTCCAGTGCGACAGTGAGGGCAAGCTGCGCTCCTACATCGCCCAGGGAGAGGTGTTGCCCGTCAAGACCGGCAGCTTCGGCGGCATCGGCGTGTTCGCCATCCCCGAGATGGGCCGCTTCTACCGCCACGTGCTCATTCAGAAGCGTTATCCCCACCACGGGGCGGTGGCTTTCGGGCATTACGGCAAGGCCCTGTTCGAGGTGTTCAAGTTCCTGGGCGTGGAGGATATCGCCTACAATCAGCCCAAGAACCTTCCTTATCCCACCGAAAATCCCTGGAGTTAAGAGCGGTGAGATGAAAAAAATAACCCTTGGGATTGAGCTGGGCTCCACCCGGATCAAAGCGGTAGCTATCGACGAGCGCCATGCCCCCGTATCCTTCGGGGACTATACCTGGGCGTCCAGCTATGAGAACGGGATGTGGACGTATTCCCTGGATGAGGCGTGGACGGGCTTGAAGTCCGCCCGGTCTGGGGTGGAGAACCGAAAAAGCGTATGCCGGCCATCCGGCCTTTGATAAGAGCCTATCCAAAAATTATAAGTGTATGGGGACAAAACGTGGTATCTTAATCGATGAAAAGGGGCTTCCGCTGTCCGTTGTCCTCTCGGGTGCAAGCGCACATGATACCAGGCTCTTGGAAGAAACGCTGGACAGCATCATCATTTCCCGTCCGAACCATCCACAGAATCTCTGCCTGGATGTAGCTGGCGGCCATCTTGCCCGTCAGGAAGGGGTCCTCAAAGTTTCGCCCGCGGAAGGGGGAGCGCTTGACGTTGAGCCCGGGGCCCAGCACCACGCCCAGCCGCTCCACACTCCGGGTCTGCCAGAAGTCTTTGCCGGAAAACAGGCAGCGCTTTTCCTCCAAAGCCATCAGGGAGATCAAATCTTGATGTTTTTATGCAATCATCCTCCGCAAATTAGGAACAGCCCGCCCGAACGGGCGGGCTGTTCCCCGTCGAAATATAAAGTTTAAAGTTAGCCGTTCTTCTTCTTTTTGAGGGAGTGCCGAATCACGATTACCTCTGTCACGGCCAGCAGGGCAATGAGGACAGCGTCCACAAGATAGGTCGTCATAATCCAGCCGGGAGTAGCCATGGCCGCGTCGTAATTCTCCTGGCTGTAGGTGGAGGAATTGACCACCGTATATAGAATATTTTTGGTGGCTTGCCGCATGACCAGCACAGAGGTGGCGCTGGTCTGGTCGGTGAGGATGGCGTCGTTACCGGCGGTGCCCAGCATGATGTCGCTGCCGCCCCGAACCGCCTTGTCGGCGTCCATGTAGCCGTAGTTGCCGAAGTAGTCGGTCAGCACCAGCCCCTTGTAGCCCCACTCGCCCCGGAGGATGTCGTTCAGCAGAGCGGAGCAGCCGCCGTCCCAGGTGGTGCCCACATAGACGTAGGAGGACATGACAGCCAGCGCCTGACCCTCGTTGGCCTTCACGCAGTCCTCAAAGGGCTTCAAGTACAGCTCACGGGCGGATTGCTCGGTCAGCCAAGTGCAGAGCATACCGTTGCGGTTGGTCTCCTGCTCGTTGAACGCAAAGTGCTTGATGTAGGGGTAAACGCCGTGGGCGTAGGCCGCCTCACATTCCTGAACGGCCATCCGGCCGCTGAGGAGGGGATCCTCAGAGTAATACTCGAAGTTGCGCCCCGCGAACAGGGAACGGTGGAGATTCATGGAGGGGGCGTACCAGCCGTCCAGGCCGAAGTCCTCAAACTCCTGGCAGATACCGTCGCCCATTTTGTAGGCAAGGTCGGTGTTCCAGGTTTGAGCCAGCAGAATCTCGCCGCAGTAACCCATGCCAAACAGGCCACTGACGGAGTAGTTGACGCCCGCAGGGCCGTCGCTGTCCAGGGTGGCCACCTTTTTGATGGAGGGGACCTCCACCGTGGCAAAGCCGCCGTAGGCAATGAGCTGTACCATCTCGTCCACCGTGACCTCATCCAGCAGGTCCTCCCACATGGGGTCGTCGTAGTCTTTGCCCCGCAGGTCCATCAGCTCCAGGCCGTTGTTTTTGCCGGTGGTGGGCATCTGGTCGCCGTCATTGTTGTGCTGGTAGGGGTCGTAGGTGCCATTGCCGCTGATTTCATAGGTGTCCCGGTCCAGAGTGTAATTGGAGGGGGCGGCGGTGGCAGCGGCGTAATTGGCGAAGCCGTCGGCGCGGGACAGATATTCGATTGTGCCCTCGGCAAAGGCCAGCTTGCTGTCGGCCACCACCAAATCGTTATTATGGAGATTGTTCTCGTTGTAGACGATGTTGGAAGCAATGTCGAAGGTAAAGGCGTCCACCACGGTGTGGGCGTCGGTGCGCAGGGAAACCTCGTACTCACCGGCCTCCAGCACATAATAGCCGGCGCCATGGGTATCGAAGGAGGCCAAATCTTCCTTATCAAATGCCAGCGTTACCGTTTCAGACTGGCCGGGCTGGAGCACGCCGGTCTTGCCGAAAGCGGCCAGATTGACCGCCGCTTTCTCGATCCCGCCGTTGGTGTAGGGGGGCGTGTAGTACAGCTCCACCACGTCCTTACCGGCGGTGCTGCCGGTGTTGGTGACGGCCACGTCCACGGTGACGGTATCGCCGCTGGCGTCGGAGCTGACGATCTCCTGGGAGAAGGTGGTGTAGCTCAGACCGTAGCCGAAGGGATACATGACGGTGGCGTCATAGTCGAAGTCAAAGCCGTTCTCCTGGGCCTCCACATAGGCGGTTTCATAGTAGCGGTAGCCCACGTAGACGCCCTCCACATAGTTGACAAAGGAAACCACGCCGTCCACGGTGCCGCTCCAGGCCGCGATGGCGGCGGAGGTCACGTCCTCCACGTTGTCATAGGAGAAGTGGCCGATGTTGTTGTAGGTGGGACCCAGGGTGGCGTCCCGCAGCCAGGTATCCACGGTCTTGCCGGAGGGGTTGACCTCGCCCTTCAAAATCCTGCCCAGGGCGTTGAAGCCGGTAGCGCCGGGGCTGGCGCACAGCAGCACGCCGCGGATCTGCTCATATTCCTCGGTCCAGCCCATCTCCAGGGGGTTGGAACCGTTGTAGACCACGATGACGTTGTCGAAGTTGGAGCAGACCAGCTCCACCAAATCTCTCTCGGTCTGGCTCAACTCCAGGTAGGTCGTGCCCGCGGTAAAATCGTCGTAGCTGCCGTTGTTGGTGTAGGACGCCCGTGTGTACTTGGTGCCCTTCTGATAGCTGCCGTCCATGACCGCGCCCATATCGTGGGGCAGGTCCGCGCCCTCGCCGCCGCAGCGGGCGATGACCACCAGGGCGGTGTCGGAGAAAGACTTGGCGCTGTTCATCAGCGTGTCGCCGTAGCTGTCGGCGGTGGGCTCAGGCAGAGTCCAGTCCTGGCCGTTGTTGATGGTGATTTGGGGCCGGTCGGCGCGGTAGGCGGTGTACTTGTCGGGCAGCTCAGAGTTCAGGCTGAATCCCGCGTTCTCCAGCCCCTTCAGCAGGGTGACGGCGGTGGAGGCGTCCACGGTGCCGGAGCCGGTGCCGCCGTACACCGGATTGGTGGAGGCCCATCCGAACACGTTCAGGTTGGTAACGCCGGTCAGAGGAAGGGTGCCGTCATTCTTGGTCATGATGATGCCCTCGCTGGCCACCTCCTCGCAGACGTCCTTGGAATTTTGGACCGTGGCCTCGTTCAGTGACCCGGTTTCGGCCAGAACGCTGGAGAGCAGGTCCCGCATGGGCCCCATCAGGATGCCGTTGACCAGCACGCCGATGGCCAGCACAGCCGCCAGCACAGATTGGGCGCGGATCATGCCCGCCTTGGACTTGTTGATTTTGCCTGCGAAAATCAGCAGGGCAATCATGGCCGCCAGCACCACGCCGATGCCGATGAGCCACCCGCTGATTTGGGACGCGACGCTCCATACATCTTCCCACGCGATTTGAATGCCTGTCATGTTCGTTCCTCCTCATGTTCTCTTGTGGGGAGCTCGACGGCCGTCTGTTCCCTTGATGATTGAATTATAACAAGTGGAAAGTATAATGTCCAATACCCAGTTTGAATTGTCAATTATGCCTGAGCTGTATGATAATTCGGGCGAAATTTGACCCCACCCGGCTCCCGCCGGGCGGGGTCTGCTATTTGGGGCTCAGTCTATAAATATCTCACTCTGTTCCAGCCATGCGGCCACATCTGTTTGGCTCTGCGCGGGGGCGGAGTGATAGGAGGGGCAGTTTGCGCCCGCCCTGTCTCCCCACATCCTTCCAGTCCAGTGGCCAGCAGGAGGGCAAACATCAAGAAATCATGCGTTGCTTTTTTCATGGCTGTTGATTCCTTTTCGCGCTCTTTAGGAGTTTTGCGGCGCAGTGGGCCAGGAAAATAAACGTTCCCATCATAGCCAGATAGTCCAGGTAGAACAGGATCTTTGATTCTCCGTAGTCCAGGAAAACAAATTCCGCCTGTGCAAACAGGTATACGGGCAGCCCGCGCCGCACCAGCGCGGCGACCCCATAGAGGGCGATCCCTCCGCCCAGGAGGGTGAAAAGCATGGAACAGAGTTTGTTGGAACCCTGTACCGCACCAAACCGCTGGGCAATCCCCAGCAGCATCCCCCAGTGAAGCCCCAAATGCGCCGCCATCAGGACAAAGCCCCAATAGGCGGACAGCATATGCAGCACCCTGGCAAAGGCGGTCCCGCCCTGGATGGGGAGAAAGGCGAACACCTTCCGAGAGAGGATCACCCCGCTGGCCATCAGCCCCAGCATGGCGCACAGCACCAGCGCATCGACAATCACCTGAAAGACACGCAGCGCAGGATAGCGCCCTTTAAACAGGCTTTTCCACCAGCTCCAGTTCAGGACGTGATGGAGGATGAACAGCACAAACATTCCCGCGCCCACCCATTCATGGGCGGCGTCGCCCCAGAGATGGTAGCCCATCAGAATCAGAAGACCGACGGTCATGAGAACGTCCGCCAGAATCTTGGCGCGCTGCTTTGGTTTCATGCCGCGCTCCTTTTACTGGTCCAGTTTGCCGTACGGAGCGTCGTCCACAGCCTCCAGCCATTCATTGCTGCCGTTCTCCCCCGGCACCTCTACCGCCAGATGAGAAAACCAGCTGTCCGCCGCCGCGCCGTGCCAGTGCTTGACGCCCACGGGGATGTTGACCACATCTCCCGGATGCAGCGCCCGGGCCTCCTGCCCCCACTCCTGATACCAGCCCCGTCCGGCCACGCAGACCAAGATCTGCCCGCCGCCCCTGTCCGCGTGGTGGATGTGCCAGTTGTTGCGGCACCCCGGCTCAAAGGTCACGTTGAAAATGCCCACCTGCTGCGTGGAGAGCGGCGCGAGGTAGCTCTGGCCGGTGAAGTATTGGGCAAAGCCGTCGTTGGGCTGCCCGATGGGGAACACCATGGCGTTGGCGTGGGCAGTCCTTGCGTCCGTTCCATCCTCCGTCCAGATGTCCTTTGCCATGCGGAACGCCGCCCACGCCTTGGGCCAGCCCGCGTAAAAGGCCGCGTGGGTCAGGATCTCCGCGATCTCCGATTTGGTGATCCCGTTCTGCTTCGCCGCCATCAAATGGTGCTGTAATGAGGAATCGGTCAATCCCTGGGCCATTAAGGCCGTCACCGTGACCAGGGAGCGGTCCCGCAGGGACAGCTTATCCTCCCTGCTCCACACCTCCCCGAACAGCACATCGTCATTGAGCTGCGCAAATTTGGGGGCGAACTCCCCCAAAGCCTCCCGGCCTGCCGTCTGTTTCACTGCCATCATTTATCCGTCCTTTCTTATCGGTTGATTCGTTTCAGCCATTGCGCCACCAGCGTTTCCGCTTGTGCTCCTCCGTCCTCCTGAATGGACAGCAGAGGCAGCACATCACAGCCGATGCAGTGTGAGCGCACAACCTGGGCAATTTCCCCCTCGCCGCCACCGCCGTGGGTGCAGAAGGGGATGATCGTTTTGTCCGTGGGCATCATCTCCCGCAGAAAAGCGGTAACCGGCGGCGCTGTCGTAGACCACCAGTTGGGCGTCCCCAGATAAACGGCCTCATACGCGCTCCAGTCCATGTCCATGGGCCGCAGGGGCGGATACTGCTTCCGCTGGATTTGCTCCTTGGCCTGGGACAGCACCTCGTCGTAATTTTGCGGGTAATCCGCTTCCGGCCGGAGCTCCCGCAGGTCTGCCCCGGTCTTCTCGGCAATGATCCGGGCAATGCGCCGGGTGTTGCCGGACCAGGAGTAAAATAGAACCAGGCTCTTTTTTGACATGAAAACACCTCCGCGGTCAAAACTCAAATTTGGACAGATCAAAAGGCTGGCAACGGGATGTTCCGGCCGCCAGCCTTTCCCCTCGTATTTCTTATCATAAAACGAAAGGGACTTTCTGTCTAATACTTATATCGAATGATTTATCATGCCTGAACTGTATTATTCTTCCGCTTCTGTCTCCCGAATGTACTCCCGGAAACGGTCCGCCGCCGAGTGGAACACCCGGTTTTTCTTCCAGGCCAGCACATGGCCGGTGGTGCGCTCTGGGGAGAAGGGCACAAAGGTCAGATGCTCACCGCCCCGAATCTCAAAACAGCCGCCTGTACAGACCACGCACCCCAGCCCTTCTTCCACCAGCAGCGCGGCGTTGTTGATGAGGCTGTGGCTGGAGAAGATGTTCAGCTGGCTCTGTTCCACCCCGAACCAGCCCGCGATGTGATCCCGCACAATCTCCCGCCGGGGCATGATAAGCGGCCGGGAGAGCAGATCCTCCCGTTCCAGGCACGGCTTTTGGGCCAGGGGGTCGTCCCTGCGCACCAGCATCCCCCATACCTCCTGATAGGGCAGGCGGAAAAAGTCGTATTTGGCCACCTCCGCCGGCTCCACCAGGATGCCGAAGTCCAGTTCCCCCTGATCCAGCTTTTCCCGAATATCGTCCCCAGTTCCGCTGTACACGTCGTACTGGACCTTTGGGTACTGCCGGGAAAACCCCTTTAACGCTTTGGCCAGCATACGGGACACACAGGTTTCCACACAGCCCACCGCCACCGTCCCGCCCAGCAGATCGTCCTGGTCGGTGATATCCCGCAGGGTCTTTTCCATCAGGGACACGATCTCCTCCGCCCGCTGCTGGAACAGGACGCCCGCCTCGGTCAGCGTGACCTGCCGCTTCCCACGGATCAGCAGCGGGGATCCCACCGTTTCCTCCAGCTCCATCAGCTGGCGGCTGATGGTGGGCTGGGTGACATGAAGCTGCTCCGCCGCACGGGTGATGTTGCCGTATTTTGCCACCGCCAGAAAATACTCTAACAATCGAATATCCACATGATGCACCCCTTTCCATACCTTATTTATATTATCTGGAATGGGGCGTGAGATGTCAAGTACCGATTTGTTAACATACGTAATAGGCATAATAAATAATTCAAAACAAGTATTTTACATTCTCAAGAAAAGGACGTACAATAGAGCCGTCAAACGGAGCCCACCGCTACAAGAGGAGAATTTTCTCCCCCGGCCTGCCTAGCCGGGTGGAGATCACCTTTGAAGTTATCTCAAAATAAAAGGAGCCTTACCCATGAAAAAATTTCTCTCTTTCCTTTCTTCCCTTGTGTTGTGCTGCGCCCTGTCCGCCTGCGGCGGGCAGGATGCGGGCAACGGCGCGTCCCAGGCGCCCGCCACATCCCAGCCCACCCAGCCGCCCGTCAGTACGCAGTCCCTGGAAACCCCTGACCCTTCCGCCTCCCCAGATGTGCCCGCCCTCTCCGCGCCGGTGGACGAGACTGCCGGTGAAGGCCGTGTTTTGATCGCCTACTTTGCCTATGGCGAAAACGCGCCTTTGGCGGATGGCGTGGACGCCTCCACCTCCGCCAGCATCCAGTACCGGGACGGCAAGCTGACAGGAAACACCGGCCTGGTGGCAGGCATGATTGCCGACGCCACCGGCGGCGATCTGTTCTCTATCCTGACGGCAGAGCAGTACTCAGACAGCTATGATGATACCATTGATGTGGGGCAGGAGGAAAAACGCGCCGATGCCCGCCCGGAGCTGTCCTCCCATATCGAGGATCTGGACCGCTATGATACCATTTTCCTGGGCTTCCCCAACTGGTGGGGCGATATGCCTATGGCGGTTTACAGCTTCCTGGACGAATACGATTTCAGCGGCAAAACCATCGTTCCCTTCGTTACCTCCGGGGGCAGCGGTTTCTCCAACACCATCCGGGCCATTGAAGATGCCGAGCCGGACGCCACGGTGTTGGAGGGCCTCTCCCTGCGCGACAGCCGCTCTGCCCAGGCGGAGGGCGACGTCACCGAATGGCTGGACCGGCTGGAATATTGAGCATATTGCAAGCTGTCAGGCCATTTTTAAATCGAGGCGAAACCGTATGCTGTTTTCCCACAAAGATTTGAAAAACCTCCTGTGCCCCCTGGTGATCGAGCAGGTGCTGGTCATGCTGGTGGGCATAGTGGACACGGTGATGGTGTCCAGCGTGGGGGAGACCGCCGTCTCCGGCGTGGCGCTGGTGGACATGGTGAACTACCTGGTCATCACGGTGCTGACCGCCCTGACCACCGGCGGCGCGGTTATCCTGTCCCAATACCTGGGCAGCGGCCGGCCGGACAAGGCGGAGTTTTCGGCGAGCCAGCTCATGACGGTATCCGCCCTGTTTTCCTCCGGGATCGCACTGGTGTGCGTGTTGGGCCAACGGGGGATTTTGCGCCTGTTCTTCGGCGCGGTGGAACCGGCTGTGATGGACGCGGCGCTGACCTACTTTTTTGTCACCGCCTGCTCGTTCCCCTTCCTGGGCGTTTACAACGCGGCGGCGGCACAGTTCCGGGCCCTGGGCCGGACAAACGTGACCATGTATGTCTCCATCCTGATGAATGTGCTCAACATCATAGGCGACTTGACGGGCGTGTTCCTGCTCCGGGCGGGGGTGCTGGGGGTGGCCGTCCCCACGCTGATTTCCAGGGCCGTGGCTGCCGTGCTCCTCACTGTCCTGGCCTTCCGTCCTGGCAATCAGGCGCGGCTTAGTTTTCACGATATCTTTGCATGGAACCCGGAGGAAGTTCACTGCATCCTGCGCATCGCGGTCCCAGGCGGCATTGAGAACGGGCTGTTCGCCCTGGGCCGGGTGCTGGTCACCAGCATCGTGTCCCATTTCGGGACGGTGCAGATTGCCGCCAACGGCGTAGCCAACAGCATTGACCAAATCGCTATCATTGTGGTCAACGCGGTTAATCTGGCCGTCATCACCGTGGTGGGGCAATGTGTCGGCGCCCGCGAATATGAACAGGCGGAGCATTACACCAAACGGCTCATGAAGATTTCCTATCTCTACACCGCCGCCCTGGGGGGCATGGTCTGCCTGGCCCTGCCCCTACTCCTGCAATTGTACGACCTGGAGCCGGAAACCCTGCGCCTGGCCGCGCTGCTCATCATCCTGCACAACACGTTGGCTACGCTGCTCCACCCCACGTCCTTCAACCTGGCCAACAGCCTGCGGGCGGCGGGGGACGCGAAGTATACCATGTATGTGGGCGCGGGCTGTATGCTGGTGTTCCGGCTGGGCTCGGCGGTGCTGTTTGGAACCGTCCTTGGCTGGGGCGTTATCGGCGTCTGGGTCGCCATGGGAATGGACTGGCTGGCCCGGTCCGTGTGCTTCACCCTGCGATACCGCAAAAGAAGCTGGCACAACTGCCGGGCCATTGCTTAATACTGTGAGGAGGGATATTTTGAGCATCGTCATGAACCTATACTACACGGGAACCGATGGAAACGCCCGCAGATTTGCCGAGGAAATGGAGCGCAGCGGGATTGCCGGCCTGATTCGCGGCGAAGCCGGCAATCTGCGTTATGAGTATTTCGTCCCCGTTAAAGATCCCGAAACCGTTTTGCTGATCGATATTTGGCGGGATCAGGCCGCAATCGACCTGCACCACAGCTCCCCCATGATGAAGGAAATCTTGCGGTTGAGAAAAAAGTATGGACTGCAAGTGAGCGCGGAGCGGTATGTAACAGACGAAAATGGCATTCCCGACTCTGATACAAAATTCATGGAGCGCTGAAGCAACAGAAATCCACGCCTGTTTTAGGCGTTAATGATAACCATCAGAAAAGGAGATTACGAACCATGCAGAATGTGAAAAAATGGATTGCCGCCATGCTGGCACTGGCGCTGACCTTGGCGCTGGCCCTTTCCATGACGGCCTTTGCCGCGGTGGATGACACCGGGTACTCCGATGTGGACGCCGGAAATCCCTATGCCGAAGCCATCCTGTACTGCCGCGAACACGAACTGATGGAGGGCGTTGGCGGGAACCGCTTCGATCCCGACGGCCCGCTCACCCGGGCGGCGCTGGCTACGGTGCTCTACCGGATGGAGGGCGAGCCCGCGGTGACCGGAACTGATGCCTTTACAGACACGGCCGACGGGCAGTGGTACAGCGGCGCGGTCCTCTGGGCATCCCAGCGGAAGCTGATGGAGGGCTACGGCGGAGGCGTCTTTGGGATCGATGACCCGGTGACCCGGCAGGACATGGCCACCACCCTCTGGCGCTATGCGGACAGTCCCGAGGCGGAAAACGCCATCCGCTATGAAGACGAGAGCGCCATCGCGGGCTATGCCGCCGCGGCGGTAAACTGGGCCAGCGCCAACGGCGTCGCGGCCCCGGTGTCCGGCAGCCGCTTTGCGCCCCGGGAAAACGCCTCCCGCGCCCAGATTGCGGCGGCGCTGATGAATTTCTCCCGCAATGTCCAGCCCAAACCCGGCGACGGGCAGAAGGTGCTGGTGGCCTACTTCTCCGGCACAGGCACCACCCGAGGCGTTGCCCAAAACATTGTGACCGCGCTGGGAACCGACACGGCAACGCTCCATGAGATCACCGCCGCACAGCCCTACACCGCCGCCGATCTGGACTACACCAATTCCAATTGCCGCTCGGTGACGGAGCAGCGCGACCCCAGCGCCCGCCCCGCCATCTCCAACAGTGTGAGCGATATGGAGCAGTATGACGTGGTGTTCCTGGGCTACCCCATCTGGAACAACGACGCGCCGCGCATCATCTGCACGTTCCTGGAGAGCGAAAACCTGAGCGGCAAAACCATCGTCCCCTTCTGCACCTCCGGCGGCAGCGGCATTGCAAACAGCGTGTCCAATATTCGCGGGCTGGCCGGCGGCGCGGTTTGGATGGATGGGCGGCGTTTCAGTGGCGGCACTTCCCGCGACACCATAATCGAGTGGGTGAACGGCCTTAATCTGGGCATCAGGGCCAATTAAAGCATATCCACCACATTTTTTGTTTTCACTTGATGCGAATGTCCGCAAAGATCACAAAATTTAAAATCGCCAAGAGGAACCATGACGTGAGTTAACTGGGTCAGTCATCATTGAACACATCCTATTGGCGATACTAAGGCATCTCTCCCCTCTCTAGATTTACAGAAGCTGTACAAAAAGCTGTCGAGCGGCGGCAAGGTGGAGCGGATCGAGTCCAAAAACCAAAGCAAAAGTTTAAGCGCCAAAACGGTGCGCAACATCAACCAGGTGATTCAACCGTGCCGAGCTGGAAAAAATGTCCCGCCGGGAGAGCGAGCGGCGCCATCAAGGCGGCGCTGGCCGAAGAAGGCAACGTCCTTACCGTGACCGAACTGTGCGATATCGCCGGTGTGTCCCGATTCGGATACTACGGCTGGGTGAAAGCGGAACAGGCCCGGCAGGACAGGGAGGCGCGGGACAAGTCGGATTTTCAGCTCATTCTGGACGCCTATCGGTTCCGCGGCTATGACAAGGGCGTCCGTGGCATCCATATGCGGCTGCTCCACCTGCGCCTCAAACAAACCGCTGCCTCCCGGGCGGCATAGAAAGGCGATCATCCGCCGTTCAAGCAGACGGCAAAGGACACGCGCTGATCCTCCCCGCCGTCCACGTGGTAGGCCTCCTCCACATCGGTGCGCCAGCTGTCGATGCCGCCCACGCCCCGCATGGCGCCGCACACCGTCACCACCGTGCGCACGGGCCGGGGCAGCTCCTCCCGGTGGGAGGCCTGAGCCAGCTGCTGGGGGGTATAGGGGATGGCGGAGAAGGCGAAGGGCGCGCCGTCCATCTCCAGCGCCAGCTTCCCCCCGTCTTTCCCATGCAGAATGGCGGCCCGGGTGTCCACGTGGCAGCCGCACTCCTGGGGAACCAGGTAGGCTGGGATGTGGGGGGGCTCCCGGTGCCAGCCGAACACGCTGCCCCGCTTGCGGTCGGGGTAGGTCTCGCCGGACAGGCCCAGCCATTCCACATACTCCAACGGCTCCGGCGTCTCGAACCGCAGGCCGAACAGGGGCAGGCCCGGCCGTCCTGCCGCCCCGTGATATCGGGCGTCTACCGCCATCAGGCCCATATCATCCACGGTGTAGGTCACGTCGGTGCGCAGCCCCGGCAGGGCGGGGGCTCCGTAGGCGAAGCGGATGGACACCTTTTCTGGACTGTCGGCCAAAATCTCCCACTTCTCACACACCTGCCAGCCGTCCACCGCCGCCCACAGGGAGCTATTGGCGGCAAAGCCGCAGCCCAGGTCGTTCTCCGTGGGGGCCCGCCAGCAGGCCGGGCGGGGAGCCCGCCACAGCCACTCCCGCTCCCCGGTCCGCAGGGAAACCGGCCCGCCCTCGGCGTAGGAGAACAGCATCTCAAAGCCCGCCCCCCGGACGCCCAGGGCCCCGTCGCCGCGGACGGTGCGGAGGGGCGTTTTTTTCGCCTTGTGCGCGGGCATGGCCAGGGCCGTGGCCGCCCGCCGGTTGGCCGCGTCATGGCGCTCCCGCTCCGCCGGGGTGGAATACCAGTACCGCACCTCCTGCATGGCGGGCTTTTCGGAACCGTCGGCGAACACGATGCCGTTGCCGCTGAAGGCGTAGTCGGTCTGGCGGTCGCCGAAGTCGCCGCCGTAGCCCAGCACCCGCTCCCCATTGCAGTTGGTATGCCACAGGGCCTGATCCATGTAGTCCCAGATGAAGCCCCCCTGGTACATGGGGAACTCCTCCCCCAGGCGGATGTAGCTCTCCATGCCACCCAAGGAATTGCCCATGTCGTGCATATACTCGCACAGCAGGAAGGGCTTTTTCGGGCCGTTTTCCAGGTAGGCCCGGATGGCCTCCGGCGGGGCGTACATCCGGCTCTCCACGTCGGAGATATCGTCAAAACCGGGGCAGTTGAAGGTTCCCTCATAGTGAACCACCCGGCTGGGGTCGTTGGCCCGGAAGAAGTCCGCCATGGCCTGGATGCAGGTTCCGGCATAGGACTCGTTGCCGCAGGACCAGAACAGGACGGACACATGGTTTTTGTCCCGCTCGAACATGGACCGGGCCCGGTCCACCACGCAGTCCCGCCACTGGGGCAGGCTCCCCGGCACGTTCCAGGAGGGCTCGATGGCCCCCAGCTTCTGCCAGGAGCCGTGGCTCTCCAGATTGGCCTCATCCATGACGTAGATCCCGTTTTGGTCGCACAGGTGGTACCAGGGGGTCTGATTGGGGTAGTGGCTGGTGCGTACGGCGTTGATGTGGTTCCGCTTGAACACGCCCATGGCGGCGGCCATGTCGGCCAGGCCGATGGCCCTGCCCGTGTCCGGGTTCCACTCGTGGCGGTTCACCCCGTTGAGCACCAGCCGCGCCCCGTTGAGGAGCAAAAGCCCGTCCTTGAGCTCAAAGCGGCGGAAGCCAATCTCGTAGGGGATCACCTCGCATACCGTCCCGTCCGGTGCGGCCAGAGTAAGGGTCACAGTGTACAGCTCCGGGTGTTCGTGGCTCCAGGGGAGGATGTTTTCAAAGCGGAAGGGCTGGCCGCGCAGGCAGCTTCCCTCTGGTCTCAGATTTAAATCGCCGTCAAATAGCGTCTCTCCGTCCGGGCCGTCCACCCGGCAAGAAACACCTCCGGCCTTCCCCTCCAGCCGCAGGCGGATGGACAGGGTGCCGGTGGCTTTGTCCTCCTCCAGCCCCGCCTGGAACCAGACGTCCTCCAGATGGACCGCGGGCTTGGCGTACAGGTACACCGGGCGGAAGAGGCCGGAGAAGCGGAAGAAATCCTGATCCTCGATCCAGGCGGCGCTGGACCGCTTGTACACCTCAGCGCACAGGCGGTTTCCCGTCTCCCGAATGTATGGGGTCAAATCGAACTCCGACGGCGTGAAGCTGTCCTCGGCGTAGCCCACAAACCGCCCGTTGAGCCAGACATAGATAGCCTGCTCCGCCCCCTGGAAGCTGACGCATACCCGCTTGCCTCGCAGACCGGGGTCCAGGTCGAATTCCCGGACATAGCTGCCCACCGGGTCATCATCCAAATCCACTTGGGGCGGGCGCAGCTCCGAATGCCCGTCCCAGGGGTAGAGGGTGTTGATATATTGGAGCTGCCCATAGCCCTGGGTCTCCATGTGGCCGGGGACCAAAATGGTTCCAAAGGAAGAATCGTCAAATCCCTCCCGCCAGAAGTCCGCCGGGCGGGCGGCGGGGTTAGGGCTCCACGCGAACCGCCAAGCCCCATCCAGGGATTGGCGCAGGGAAGTTTCCCCCATCTCCGCCTCCCGGGCCGAGGCATAGCACACGTGGTCGGAATGGGCATCCAGGCGGTTCACCTGAAATACCGTGGGGTCGGCCAGCCAGTTTAAATCAGCCTGCATAACGGTGTCTCCTTTGTGTTTTTATTCCTTCACCGCCCCAGCGGCCACACCCGCCAGGATATATCGCTGGAAGAAGATGTACAGCAGGACGGTGGGCAGCATGACGATCACGATGCCCGCCGCCAGGGTCTGCCAGGAGCCCTGCTGGGCGTTGGCGTAGTCCATGAGGAAGGTGGTCAGGGTGCGCTGCTTGTTGCCGGGCATATAGAGGTAGGGGATGTACATATCGTTGATAATGGTGATGGATTTGATGATGGCCACCGTGGCCGTGGCCGGGGCCAGCAAGGGGAAAATGATCTTTCGGAACAGCTGGAAATAGCTGCACCCATCCGGCAGGGCGCTCTCGTCCAGGGAGGTGGGGATTGTGGACAAAAACTGCCGGTAGATGTAAAGCTGCATGAGATCCGACGCCACATAGATTACTATCGGCGCGCCCACCGTGCCGTATAAGCCAATGCCGTTGATGATTTTGAAGCGGGCGATCTCGGTGACGAAGGTAGGCACCAGCATTCCGATGAAAAACAGGGCTACCACGGTCTTTTTAAATTTGAAGTCAAACCGCTCGATGATGTAGGCGGTGATGGTTCCCAGCAGGATGTTGAAGAAAAGGCTGACCGCCAGAATAATCAGGGTGTTTTTCAGACCGGTCCAGAGACGCTTGTTGGTGAATACCTCCTCGAAGTTCTCTAGAGTAACGTTGTCCGGCAGGGCCAGGGGAGAGGTGTTCACCATGTCCGCCCGGGTCTTAAAGGCAGCGAACACCGTCACCAGGACCGGTAACAGCACAATGATAACCATAGCCAGGCAGAGGATCTGCTTTACCAGCTGGATCAGGGCGGCACGGGCGTTGAATTTTTGCAGCGTGCGCATATCATTTCCCCTCCTTCAGGATCAGGCCGTGGATGATTTTGTTCTGGACAATGTAGATCAAAATGATCATGAGCATGATGGCAACGGCCATGGTGGCCGCCAGACCAAAGTTGGAGAAGGTGAAGGCGGTCTTGATGGTATACAGGGTGAAGGTGCTGGAGGCGTACCCCGGCCCGCCCTGGGTCATGACGAAGGGGATGTCGAACACCTGCATAGCGCCCCGGATGTTGTCAAACAGCACGAAGTCCACCATGAGCATGATGGAGGGGGTCTGGATGTAGCGGAACAGCTGCCAGGAGCTGGCTCCGTCAATGGTGGCGGCCTCCAGGATGTCCTGATTGACGGACTGGAGGGCCGCCATGAACAGCACAATGTGGTAGCCGGAGAACCGCCACAGGGACACAAAGGCCAGGGTAAAGTTTACAATCTTTTCATCGGACAGCCAGCCGTGGCCGCTGAGCATCCCCAGCTTAACGGCTTCCAGGATGCTGTCGAAGGCGCCATTGATGGGGGAAAAGAAGTAGGAGAACGCGTAAGAGATGGCCACGCCGTTGATGATGTAGGGCAGGAACACCATGGTCTTATAGAACTTGGCCGCCCGGAGTTTGGAGGTGAGCAGCACCGCGAAAGCCAGTTCCACCGGGATGGTGAGCAGATGGACAAAGAAATAGACCGCGTTATTTTTCAGGCTCTGCCATAGGTCCGGGTTTTTCAGCATGGAAATGTAGTTGTCCAGCCAGATAAAATCACTGGTTTTGGACAGGCCGTCCCAGTTGGTGAAGCTCATGCGGATCAAGTCAATGGCGGGCACCACCACGAAGCACACCAGCAGCAGTACTGGAATGGCCAGGGCGGCTATGATAAACTGCCGCCTCTTTTTTGCCAAATGGTTCATAAACGCACCTCTATCCAGTTTGATGATCGCGAAGGAAACCAGGCGGGCCGCCCGGAAGCTTTGCCGGGCGGCCCGAAATCCTTATTGAATGCCCAGCTTGGCGCGGGCCGCCGCCCACTTGGCGTCCAGCTCTGCCAGGGTGGCGTCCAGATCAAAGCCATTGGTGAGCATCTGCGCGCCCAGCTTCTTGTAGTCGAAGGCGGTCTCGTTCTGGATGGCGGTGAAGTCGTCGCCGCCGCCGTCATACATGACCATCTCGCCGTCAGGCTGGGCCGCGTCCGCCTCGGCCAGAATGGGATCCTTGTCCTTGGGGAAGTTGCTCATGGAGGAGGCGCTGGAGACGTAGTTGATGTAGCCGGGATACCAGGCTTCCGAGTAGAACCATTCCACAAAGGCGGTGGCCAGCTCGGGGTTCTTGCTGTGGGTGGTGACGCCCATGAAGCTGTCGCCCTGGACGATGTAGCGGAAGGGCTCGGAGGCGGTCTCGCGCACAGGCAGGTAGAAGGTGCCCAGCTGGTCGGTGCTGTCCGCCGCGCCGGCGATGTCCTGGAGGCCCCAGTCACCCAGGGCGGTGATGGCGGCCTTCTTCTGGGCGAACAGGTTGGTGACCTGATCCTTGCTCAGGCCCAGGGGATCCTTGCCCAGCACGCCGCTGGTGAACAGGTCGTACACCCGGTGATAGGCCTTGTTGATGTCGGTGCCTTCGGCGAAGGGCGCGTCGCTCTTGGCCATATCGTTCCAGTTCTGGCCGTTGCCGCTGACCAGGGCGGGCATGAACTCCATGTACGGATAGGTGGGCCACTCATCCTTGGCGCCCAGGGCAATGGCCATGAAGTCGGGATCGTTGGCGCCGAAGTGATCCTGGAGCTTCTTGGACACGTCCTTCAGCTCTTCCCAAGTGGTGGGCACCTGAACGCCGGCCTCCTGGAACATATCCTTCCAGTAGTAGACGTACTCATACCCTGCGGTCATGGGGATGCCCAGCACCTTGCCATTGATGGCATAGCCCTGGGCCAGGGTGTTGTTCTTGCAGGCCTCGGTGCCGCTCAGGTCCAGCAGGTAGTCCTGGAACCGGGAGAGGGTGAAGGGTTTGTTGAACATCACGTCGGGCAGCTGGTTGGCGCTGGCCCGCATCTTCATGGAGTTCCAGTACTCGGAGTCGTCTTTGATCTTCTCCACCTCAATGGTGGCGTTGGGGTACTTCTCCTGGAACTTAGCCTCCATGTCGTTGGCCTCAATGTACTCCAGCAGGTTGTTGTCCCAGATGGCGAACACCAAATCGCCTTTCAAGTCGGAAACAGCCTCGCCGCCCTCGTTGCCGGCAGGGGCCTGTTCGCCGCCGTTCTGGGTGCTGTTGCTGGGCGGGTTGCTGTCCTGGGCCCCGCCGCTGCCGCAGCCGGCCAGCAGGCCCATCATCACAGCCAGGGTCAACAGGATGCTGACAATCTTCTTCATGTGATTTCCTCCGTCCGTTTTCAATTTCGGAGCGGTCAACCGCTCCGGCTGATGATGTTATTTTAGTCAGACGGCAGTGGTTTTTCCATGAAATATCGTTGGATTTCCTGCGGTATCGTTGGGATTATTCCGGCCTTTTTCGAAAATCTTTGGGGGATATGCACAATTTTTTCTTAAACATATGGGTAAAATGCTCAACACTGCTGTAGCCCACCGCCTCACTGACCTCATAGATCCTCATGTCGGTTTGAAGCAGCAGCTCCTGGGCCCGGCGCAGCCGCAGGTCGTTCAGGCAGCTGATGAAGGTACAGCCGCACTCTTTGGTAAACCGGGCGCTGAGATACTTTTCGTTGAAACCCACATAGTCCGCCACAGTGCGCAGGGTGAGTTCCGGATTGGCGAAGTTGTCCTCCATAAACTCGCGAGCCCGCTGGACGGGGCTTTTCTGCCGCTCCCGGCGGCCCTCGGCACACACCTCCCGCACCCGGCGCAGGGCGTTGCGCAGCCACAGCTCCCGTTCGGCGCGGCTCTCAAATTCCCGAAGAAGCTGGTGAAAATCGGTCCGCTCCGGAAACACCTGAAAGAAATCCACGCCGTAATCCTCCAGCCGCTCCCCCAGGCGGGCCAGCAGCACTAAAATGCGGCGGGCATGAGCCCGGTCCTCCAGCCCCTTCAAGGAGCTGAACCACAGTCCCTGTTTGCCCTCCAGCTGTCCGTCACCGTCCCCGCACAGCGCGGAAATCAGCCCGTCACAGTCCGCCGCTTGGGCCTGATAGGCCCGGGCCAGCGCACCGTCCTCCCACTGGGCGCATATGCCGCCAGGCCCCCGCAAAACCGTGAGACGGCACAGGGCTCCGCACTGTTCTATGGCCCCCTGGATCTCCGATGAGGGAACCACGCCGCTGACCCCCGCCGCCGTGTCCACGTTCATGAAATCCCGCCACACCCCCTGGATCTGCCGGACCACAGACAAGGCGGTGCTCTGAACGCCCTCCCGGTTCCGCACATGGTAATACAGCTCGTAGCGGGATGGGTTCCTGGCCCAGAGAACCGCCCGTCCCTGAAGACGCCGGATCTGCCGCACCAATTCCAGCATGGGCTTCTCCATCCGTTCCTTCAGATTGCCGCCGAACCGCTGGGCGGTCTGCTCGAAGCGTTCCATCCGAAACACCACCGCGAAATAGTCCCCCTCCTCCAGGTTCGGCGCGCTCTCCCTCGCGGGGGCGACGGGGACGGCGGTATGAAACACCTTTTCCCGCAGGCCATTCAGCAGCCGGGCCACCGTCTCCTGGTTGATGCTGGACTTGAGCAGGTAGTCGTAGGCCCCCAGGCGGAAGGCCTCCCGCACCAGGCCGAACTCATCGTAGCCGGACAGGGCCACCGTCACCGGCATACAGCCGTTGCGCCGCAGCTCGGCCATCAGTTCCAAGCCGGTCATGCCAGGCATCTTGATGTCGGTGATGAGCAGATCCACCGGGTGCTCGCACAGGTAGGCCAGGGCCTGGGCTCCTGAGGAGCAGTCCTCGACCACGGTACACCCGCAGCGTTCCCAGTCGATGAGGGAGCGCAGGGTCACATGGACCAGGGCGTCGTCATCCACAATCACAGTTCGTATCATGATCCTTCTCCTCCTCCCGTTTGCCCATTTGGCACACCGAGACAGGCAGGCGCAGGGTCACCTGGGTAAACACGTTCGGCTTGCTGTCGATCTCCATTCTGGCCGCCGCGCTGAAATTCAGCCGCATCCGGGCCTGGACGTTTTCCAAGCCGATACTGGTGTTATCGTCCCGGCGCCGGGGGCGGTCCTGCAAAACCAGGCCGATCTGCTCCCCCGTCATCCCCTTGCCGTTGTCCCACACAGACAAACACAGAAAATCGCCCTCACGGTATACAGAGACCCTAACCTGCCCCAGTTCATCGGTGAGCTCCTCAAAGCCATGAACGATGGCGTTCTCCACCACCGGCTGGAGCATAAGCCGGGGCAAGCGGTAATCCTCGCACCCGGGCTGCACATCATAGCTCACCTCGAAGCCGTTGGAGTAGCGGATGCGCATGAGGTACACATAGGTCTCCAGCATCTCCAACTCCTCCCGCACGGTATAGAAGCTGGTGCTGCTGCGGAACGAGCAGGAAACGATGCTCACCAGGGCCTCCGCCATCTTACGAATCCCGTCGAACTGGGCCACCTGGGCCATAAAACGGATGGAGTTCAGGGCGTTCACCACGAAATGGGGGTTGATCTGGCTCTGAAGGGCCTGTATTTCCGCCTGATGTTTTTTCTCCATCGTTTCCTCCGTCAGATGGAGCATATTCTTGATGCTCAACACCATCTGATTGAAGGAAACCGCCAGCTCCCGGATCTCCCGCTGGCCCACGGGCTCCACCTGTACCTCCAGATCGCTCTGATCCAGCCGGGCCATACCCTGGCAGACCGCGTGGACCGGGTCGATGATGGCGTTGAGGAAGTACCGGGAGTAAAAATAAAACAAAATCAGCAACACCGCCACGATAAGGGCCAGGATGCCGCCCACCTTATAGAACCCGCTGCCCAGGCTGCTCTCCTCGACGAACGTGACCACGGACCAGCTGGTGTCCGGGATGGCCTTGGCTTGGAAATAGTAATCCCGCTGGCCCTGGCCTAAATCCGCTCTGCGGGTGCGGCTGCCGGACTGGTACTGTCCCGGCCGCTCCTCGAAAAAGGACCGGACCGCCTCATTGCCCGCGTCGCCGAACAACACCCGGCCTTCTTCGTCCAGGATCACGCTCATGCCCTGGCCCACATCCCTGCGCTGGGCGGCCAGTACGTCCCCCGTCTCGGAGGTGGTGAAGAAGGCCACCACCTCAATCTCCCCGCTGCGGTCGGTGGCGGCGTTGGTGGCCAGGGCCGTCACCAGCACCAGCTGGCGGCCCTGCTGGGGAGTGGATGTCAGCCGGATCCGGCTGGTGTCATAGCAGCCCAAGGTGACAGTGTTGGGGCGGGACAGGGCATCCTGATACCAGCCGGAAACCCGAACCACGTCTTCTGGAATCACGATATCGTCCTTCATGTACACCGCGCCGCCGCCTTGCATATAAAATCCACCGGCCAAAATATCGTGGGAGGGCACCATGGCGGTACGAAACGCCCGCTGGAGCAGCTGATCCGCCTCATACCAAGCGTCGCCGCTGCTGTGATGGACCTGGACGGCGGTCTGGGGGAACTCGCCGTCGTTGATGTAGACGAAGTGGGACAACTGGAGGGCGTTTGTGCGTACGTCCCCGCTGAGGGTGGTGGCCACGGTGTCCTGGAGGGCTCCGATGGTCTCAATGGCGGAGCTGCGGATGATATAGCCCACAGCGAATTCCGCGCCGATGAACACCAGCACCAGCGGTATGATAACCAACAGCAGAAAGCTGCGGTAATAGGTGGTTTTCAGCGTGGAATGCTTTCGTTCCTGAGCGGTCATGACCCATCCCCCTCCTTTGGCCGCCATCATCTTACCACAGGTGCGCCAAAATAAAAAGAGGCTGCGGCAAAAAGGCGGGGCTGGGTTCCCACGCGCTTTTCTCTCCTTTTAGCCGCCGCCCGCGAATTGCGCCAGTGTTTCAAAAGAAAAGGCCGCCGCTGTCAGCGGGCCTCACAGCCGGTTCAGTTCCTCCCGCAGCGCCTCGATATGCCGCCCCCGATCCTCCTCCGGCTTCGCCGCCTTCAGCAGATCAATGGAAAACTCCGTCCCAATAGGCCGCCTGGATGACCTCGCGGGCTTTCCTGTCCCTGATCCGTCCGACAGCAGTTCAGTCCGCTTTTGCGGTCTGATCGCCTTGGGTGTTTTTGTTTTTAAGAGGTGTCCGCTGGGGCTCGGGTGTGTGATTGGAGGAGATGCCCACTGAAACTATCGGCTGCGATGACCAAAACAGAAATGGAGGGAAACACATGAAAAAATCGAAATTGACCGCGTTTTTCCTGGCAGCGGCGCTGCTGCTTCAGCTGTCCGCCATGATTCCGGCTTACGCCGCCGGTTCAGGGCGGTTCACCGATGTGCCGGAGACATATCCCGGACACGGCGAGATTGAGCAGGCGGCGGAGCTGGGCCTTTTCACCGGGACTTCCACCACCGCATTTTTGCCCAATGAGCCGATGACCCGGGCGATGTTTGCCGTGGTCCTCAGCCGCTTGGCCGGCGTATCCACACAGCGGTACAGCGCCAGACAGTTCTCTGACGTGCCTGAGACTGCGTGGTACGCGGGAGCCGTGGGCTGGGCCGTCAGCGCCGGCATTGCCAACCGCGCCTCCGCCACTACGTTTTCCCCCGGCGGGACGCTGACCTGGGCGGAGCTGGCGGACTGGCTGGCCGCGTATGCGGATTCCATCGGTATCGGCGCGCCCGGCCCCGCCGACCTGATCCCCGCCTCGGCCAGCGCCCAGGACATCCCCACCCGCGGGGAGGCCGCCGCGGCGGTGATCCGCTTCTGTGAGAACCAGCCCATCCTCAGCGTGAGCAGCACCATTTTCGGCTCCGGCGACACCGGCGGCAAGACCAGCCTGAAGAACATCCTGGTCACCGCGGAGGGCCCCGGCGACCAGACCATCCGCTACTCCGACCCCAAGACCGGCAAGCGGCTGGACTACCCGGTGTACAACGAGGACGGCTCCCTGTTCAGCGTGGAGCAGCCCCCCGTGTCCTACACTGGCTCCGCCGTGCTGCGGCTGTTCGGCCCCGGCGTGGACGACAGCAAGATCGACAGCAGCAAGGCCGTGGTGGAGCTCCTCCCCGGCGACGGCTACTATGCCGGCGAGCTGGTGCTGAAGGCCGGTTCCCTGACTGGCCAGTGGAAGGACGGCGCGCTGGAGTACACCCTGAACACCGGCGACCTGGAGTGGTATACCGGCGATTACGAGTACACCGACCACAACAGCGGCCGTGAGTGGAGCGTCCTGGGCGGAGACGGCAACGGCGTCTACACCTTCAACTTCCAGGTCAGCGGCATCACCTATGACGGCCAGCCCGTCAACGCCGCCACCTTCCCGGTGCGGGTCTACATCTGGGGCCGCACCGGCACCGACCTTGCCCCCACTATCACCGACCTGGTCCCCGAGAACCACCTGCCCTCCGGCGCCAGCCAGGGCAGCGCCGCCCAGTGGAGCTGGAAGGGCGAGCAGGGCGACTTCATGGGCAAAGAGGCCAAGCCCGTCCTCAGCGACGACAAACAGGACGACTTCTTCCTCACATGGCCCGCGGGGACGGACGCCTCCGGCCTGACCGCCAAAGATGTGGCCGTCACTCTGAGTACCCAATATGGGGAGAGGCTCCAGCTGACCGCCTCGGGCGAACACCCCCAGTATGCCGTGTTCTCCAGCAAGGGCGAGACCCAGGTGGCGGTCACCTTCCGCCACGCCGCGTTTACCCCTGTGTTCACCCAAATGACCATTGAGGTGGACAACGGCAGCGGCCTGACCGCCTCTAAGACCTATGACATCGCCAGCGTATACAGCTATATGGTGCAGCAGGGCGGCGGCGGGCTGCCCGCCGACGGTGTGTGCACCGCCTACAGCTATTACGGCTACGAGGGCCTGTCCATTGACAACGCGCAGAAGGCGGTGTATACCCTGAAATATACGGACGCCGGCGGCAAGACGTGGTACTATAACGAGAAGGGCGGGCTGTCCGAAGCGGTGGAAAAGACCACCCAGGGATTCATGGGCCCTGTCACGGCGCTCGCCGCCCCCCGATGACGCCGCCGTGTATGACGCCATGGGCAAGGACGGCTGCGATGTGCGGTTCATCGTCAACACCCTGTTCGTCAAGACCCGCGTGGACCAGACCGAGGTCAAGACGGTGGACGGCCAACAGGTCGTGTTCACCAAGGAGTACAGCTCCGGCCAGATCGCCAACTGGGACGGCGTGTCCCTGGCTCCCGGCTATGTGCGCACCAGCGGCTTCTCCCCCAACCAGCAGTGGGCGTGGTCCCAGTACTACGGCTCCGGCTGGTCCCCTGAGCTGAGTGTTATCCCCACCACTGTCCCCTATACCGACGGCCCCTTCGGCGCGTGGGCAGACAAGTACGCGCCCTCCACCGGCGGTCCCGGTGGCCCTGGCGGTCCCGCGCGGGCAGCTCTGTGGAGGGCGCCTACACCAGCGGGAGCCAGACCCTGGAGCTGGGCAAGGATACCTTTACCCTGACCTACGGCGGGGGGAAGGTGGAGGGCAAATATACCGCCCAGTCCAAGTTCAACTTCATGACCAAGCAGACCTCCACCATCGTCATCCCGGACGCGGACAGCGCCAAGAAACTAGCCGGCGCGGGCGTGTTCCCCGCCTGGTATTCCTGCATCACCCCCAATGACAAGGACCACACCTTCACCGTCAGCAAGGACGTGTCCTACGCGCTGATGGCCGATACCGATTCTGTCTATGACATCCAGACCAAGGCCAACTCCGCTTCCGCCACCGGCTATACCACCACCATCACCGTCAAGGACGACGGCTATGAGAACGTGTACGCCTTTGGCGACTGGGTGGCCGTGGACAAGGACGGCAAGCTCCACGGCCCCGATGAGTGGGCCAACGGCATGAACTACGCTACCTCCTCTGCCCTGCCGCTGGTCAAGAACGCCGGCGGCGACTGGGAGCTGAAGGCCGACCTGGCCAGCGGCGTCATGGGCGTGATCTGCTACCATGACGTGGCCGACGCCAAGGATCTGGACAACGTGAAGCCCCTCAAGACCTCCTTCTATGTCCCCTATGACAGCGAAAAGCAGTCCGATTCTTTCGACTGGACCCCGGCCTTCCCGGCATCTGAGACCGGCGCGGCCGCGGGCAGGGTCTACAACACCACCTGCACCGTGGACGGCACGCCGCGGAGCGTCAGCGTCTACACCCCCGCGGGCTATGACGCCGGCAAGGACGGCGGCTATCCCGTGGCCTACCTGATCCCCGGCGGCGGCTCCAACTACCTGTCCTGGTTCCAGCAGGGCATGGTCAACAACATCTTTGACAACCTGACCGCTGCGGGCAAGGTGGAGCCCACCATCCTGGTGTCCATGCAGCGGGAGGATGTCAACGGTGACAATGGCCGCTGCCTGCCCGGCATTATCGCCTGGGTGGAGGCCAACTTCAACGCGGCCCAGGGGGCCAAAAACCGCGCCCTGGTGGGCGTGTCCATGGGCAGCGTCGCCGCTACCCGGCTGTGGCTGGACGATTCGGAGCGGTTCCAGTATTATGGCTTCTTCAGCGGCGGCGACAAGGAGACCTTTAAGGGCGCGGGGCAGGAGGGCGCGAAATTTACCTACGGCGAGCTGGACAGCGCGCTGCTGGCCAAGCTGAAGGCCACGACCTGCTACCTGGGCGGCGGCACCACCGACTTCAATATGTACGAGGGCGACGCCAACTCCGCTTCCGTGACTGATCTGGACGCCTGGATGGATCACTACGGCATCACCCACAACGCCAAGGGCGGCGGCAGCTATGACGTGACCGCCGGCGACCACAACTGGCCCATCTGGATGAAGCTGATGATCCCCTGCGCATCCGATTATCTGTGGAAGTAACAGATCCCTTGGGACGGGGAGCGCGCCCGCGCTTCCCCGTCCCCTAAAGGGGCGCCTCATGGGCAGAATAGACAAAAAATCAACAGTTATTTCGGTGAAAAACGGAATAGACAACAGCTTGAAAATTTGTTAAAGTAGTATTGGTTAAAGTAAATACTCAGGAGTGTTACCCTTGTTCTAATCAAGGGGCATTACCCGAAGCCATTGAACTCATGCGCTGCTGCGCGTGGTTTATGTGCTTTGGGTTTTTTATTTGTATTAGCTGCAAGCGCGCGCGGCTGCTGTTAATAGAGAACACATATGGACTGTAAGAAAGAGGGGGTACACATGGTGCAGGACACGGTTTTGACCCAGATTCTCCCGCTGGCTGGCGGGGAGGACAACATCAGCTCCCTGCGGCAGGAGGGGCAGCGGCTGTTCCTGCGCCTGAAGGACGAGAGCCTGTCCGATCCGGCCGGGCTGGCGGCACTGGGGATCGTCAAGAGCTGCACCCTGAAAAACGGCCAGCTCCATATCGTTTTGCTGGAAGAAAAGAAGGAGGAAGACAACATGGCAAATAACAAACAAATCGCGGAGCAAGTGCTGCAAGGCGTGGGCGGCAAGGGAAACATCGCCAACCTGACGCACTGCATGACCCGTCTGCGTTTCAATCTGAAGGACGAGGGCAAGGCGGACAAGGAAGGGCTGAAGAAAATCGACGGCGTGCTGTCCGTGGTGTCCGCCCCGGGCCAGCTCCAGGTGGTCATCGGCAACAACGTGGACAAAGTCTACGACGTACTCTGCTCCATGGGCGGCTTTGAAAAGCAGAAAGCCATCGACGAGAACCTGGACAAGAAGCGCCGGGAACCCGGCGTCAAGGGCACCCTCAAGTGGATTTTGGGCGGCATCGCCGACGGCGTGTCCGGCTGCGTGGTGCCCCTGATTCCCCTAATTATGGTGGCCGGCCTGCTGCGGATGCTCCCCACCCTGCTGGGCGACACCATGGGCATCCTGTCCCGCGAGAGCGATATTTACAAGCTGCTCACCTTCACCGGCGGCGCGGGCCTTTACTTCCTGCCCATTGCCGTGGGCTACACCGGCGCGAAGAAATTCGGCTGTACCCCCGTTTTGGGCATTCTGCTGGGCGCCATGCTGATCCACCCCGACTTCATGGCCATGGCCACCGCCATGCCGCCTGAGCCCTTCACCGTGTTCGGCATCCCCTGCACCCTGGTCAACTATTCCCAGACCATCATCCCCATGATCCTGGCCACCTGGGTGATGGGCTATGTGGAGCGGTTCTTTAAGAAGTACATCCCTGATTTTCTGGCCGCCGTGCTCAATCCGCTGCTGACTATCGTCATCATGATCCCGCTGACCTTCTGCCTGCTGGGCCCCGTGGGCAGCTGGCTGGGCAACGGCGTCTACTGGCTGCTCAACGGCATCCACTCCGTCTTCGGCCCTGTGGGCTTCGCGCTGGTGTGCGCTTTCTGGCTGCTGCTGCTCACCTGCGGCCTGCACCAGGTGCTCATTGCCATGGCCATCGTACCCCTGCTGGAGGGCAATCCCGACAGCTTCATTATGGCCGCTTCCGGCCTGTCCGCCTTTGCCACCTACGGCGTCATCATCGGCGGCTTCCTCAAGGCCAAGAGGGCCGAGACCCGCACCGAGCTGGGTGCGTACTTCCTGTCCAATTTCCTGGGCGGCGTGGGCGAGCCGGTGCTGTTCGGCTTCATCCTGAAGTATAAGAAGCCCCTGATCGCCCAGATTATCGGCGGTTTCGCCGGGGGCCTGGTGGCCGGCTTTGCCAACGTCACCGTATTCCAGGCTATGCCCGTGCTGAACTTCCTCAACTTCCTGGGCTACATGGGCCCCGAGCCCCGGTACATCATCTGGGCAGGCATCTCCGCCGCCGTGTGCGTGGTCGTGGCCGCTGTGGTGACCTTTATCCTGGGCTTTGACGAGGAGCAGGGCGAGCGGCTCCCGGCCTGAGACAATCCGAACGGCCCACAACTTGATTCTGGCAGGGGCGGGCGCGGCGACAAAACGCCGGGCCTGCCCCTGCGCTTTTTAGGGAGGAGCTTATGACGACTTTCACTTCTGAGCGCGTTTCGGAACATCTGACGCGCATCATCACCCCCTGCGGGGTGTGTATGTACCTGGCCGAGGGGACCCAGCGGGCCGCGCTGATGGACACCGGCTTCGGCTTCGGCGACCTGCGGGGCTTTGTGGAGTCCCTGACCGATAAGCCCTATGTGGTGCTGCTGTCCCACGGGCACATGGATCACGCCGGGGGCGCGGGACAGTTTGAGACAGTCTACCTCAACAAGCGGGACTGGAAGTTGGAACAGTGGCACGCCACCCGGGAGCGGCGCGTCTGGGACGTCCGCCACGGCCCCGGCGGGATGCCGGAGGGGGTCACCGACGATGACTTTCTTCCATCCCGCACTGAGCCCTACCTCCCCATGGGCGAGGAAGATTTGTTTGACCTGGGCGGCGTGACCATCCGGCCCGTCGCCGTGCCGGGGCACACCATGGGGTCGCTGGTGTTTCTCATCCCGGAGGACCGCGTCGCCATCTTCGGCGACGCCTGCGGGGAGAACACCCTGCTGCTGTTCGCGGAGAGCGCCCCCATCGCGGCCTACCGGGAGGGGCTGCTCCATCTGCGGGAGTTCGAGGGACAGTATGACACCGTGCTGCGCAACCACGGGAACTTCCGCTCCCCCAAGCAGATCCTGGCGGACAACATTGAGCTGTGCGGCGACATTCTGAACGGGACAGACGCGGCCATCCCGGAAAAGTTCTTTGCCCAGGAGGGCCGTCTTGGCCGTCCGAAGGATCACCCCGGCAAGGCAGGCAACATCCTCTATGACCCAAATAAAAAGCGCTGAGGCGCTTTGCGAGGAGGGAAAGGTGTGAAGATCATAAAAAAGCTCAACAACAATGTGGCGCTGGCAGAGGATGGCGCCGGGAAAGAGCTTGTGGTATTCGGCACCGGGATCGGTTTTCGTGACGTGCCCTATATCCTGACCGACCTTTCCAAGATCCAGCGGACCTTCTACGATGTCAAGGCGGGCTATGTGGAGCTGGCCGGGAACCTGCCGGAGGACATGGTTCTGCTGGCCGCCGACATCGTGGAGCTGGCCCAGTACGAGCTGGACTGTGAGCTCAACCCCAACCTCCCCTTCACGTTGGCCGATCACCTGAACTTTGCGCTGGAGCGGTTTAAGGGCGGGCTGGAGGTGTCCACGCCGCTGGCCTATGATGCGGCCCACTTCTACCCCAGGGAGGTGACCCTGGGGCGGCGGGCGCTGGAGTTAATCCAGCAGAGGAAAGGCGTGGCCCTCCCGGATGACGAGGCTGTGAGCATCGCCCTCCATCTGGTGAACGGAGAGCTGGAGCACAGCGATATGCACACCACCTTGGCGGCCACCCAGATCATACAGGATATCACCAGGATTATAGAGCAGGATCTGCACTTGACCTTAGATACGGGGAGTTTCAACTATTCCCGGTTTGTCATGCACATACGGTATCTGCTCCAGCGGCTGGAGCAGGACGACCAGGAGGCCAGCGGCATGAGCGGCGCCCTGCGGCAGCTGGCGGTTCAATACCCCGACGTCTACAGCTGTACGCTGAAGGTGCGGGATCACCTGTCCATACACTGCAAGCAGCGGTGCAATCAGGATGAGCTGCTGTATCTGTTTATGCACATCAACCGCTTGAAACACCGCGGTGGGGAGGAATGACAATGAAAACGCTCTTGCTCCGGGCGGACGATCTGGGCTTCAGTGAGGCGGTCAACTGTGGCATTGCCAAGACAGTGCGGGAGGGCCTGATCCGAAACTGCGGCGTGATGGTCAACATGGACGCCACCCGCCACGCGGTGGAGCTGTTCCGGGACCTGCCCTGCTGCCTGGGCCTGCACTGCAATGTGAGCGTGGGCAGGCCGCTTTGCCCGCCGGATCAAGTGCCCGCGCTGGTGGACGGCAGCGGCGAATTTTTCAGCGGCAGTTACTATCGGAAAGCGCGGGAGGAGTTCGCCTCTGTGGAGGACTTCCGGCGGGAGCTCACCGCCCAGTACCGGCGGTTTTTGGAGCTGTTCGGCCGCAAGCCCGCCTATTTCGAGGCCCACGCCGTGGAGAGCAAAAACCTGGGGACCGCCCTGGAACAGGTGGCGGAGGAAAACGGCCTGTTCTACCAGCCCTCCTTCCAGGACTTCACCCTGGGTGGTATCCGCGTCATCAACACGCCGATGCACAGCATGGAGCCGGATTATGACGCCAGGGCCGCGCTGAAGCTGGAGCTGTCCAAAGCGGAAGAAGGAAGCTGCCATCTGTATGTGTGCCACCCCGGCTGGCTGGACGCCTACCTGTTGGCCCACACGTCGCTGGCTCTTCCCCGGGCGGATGAGGCGGATATGCTGTGCGACCCGGCAATTCGGGATTGGTTGGCGGAGCAGGGCTTTACATTGACTACCTATGACCAGTTGGCTGGAGCAGGGCGGTGAATACGATGAAAGGATTTGATTGGTATGGGCTTTTTCGATAAATTGATGGGAAAGGCCAAACATGAGGCCTCCGCGGTGAAGGGCAGGAAGGTGCTGGCCCCTGTGGGCGGGAACGTGATTCCGCTGGAGGAATTCCCGGACGCGGTGTTCAGCCAGGGCATACTCGGCCCAGGGTGCGGCATTCTGCCCGCCGGGGAGACGGTTGTCTCCCCCTTTGACGGCACGGTCACCCAGCTGACCGATACCATGCACGCCGTCGGCGTCACCAGCGCGGGGGGTGTGGAGGTGCTCATCCATGTGGGCGTGGACACGGTGGAAATGGCTGGGAACGGCTTTCGCTCCCTGGTGAAGCAGGGTCAAAAGCTCCGCGCGGGAGACCCGTTGATTCAATTTGACCGGGGCGCGATTCGAGCGGCGGGACACGCCGACGCGGTGGCCATCGTTGTGACCAACAGCGACGAGTTTTCCGCGGTGGAGCTGAGGGGGGCCGGCACAGTAGCCGCCGGGGAGCCAATTCTTGAAGCCGTCAAGTAGAAGCCGCCTGTCAAGCAGCGCCGCCAGTGCTTATCCTTGTAAATGGAGGGATTTTGATGGATCACCGAACGGAAATCTTAGATTTGCGCACAGCGCTGGACGTGCTGCGGGGCACCCCCGGCCAGCTTGTGGAGACCAGCGTGGAGGTAGACCCCGCCGCCGAGCTGTCCGGCGTGTACCGCTATGTGGGGGCGGGCGGCACCGTCATGCGCCCCACCACCGTGGACGGCCCCGCCATGGTGTTCCACAACGTGAAGGGCCACCCCGGCGCGTCGGTGGCCATCGGCGTGCTGGCCAGCCGCGCCCGGGTGGCCAACCTGTTCGGCTGCAGAAAGGAGGAGCTGGGCCATCTGGTGCAGTCCTGCGCCGCCAACCCCATCCAGCCCATCGTGGTGGACGGCCCCGCCCCCTGCCAGGAGGCCGTCCACCGGGCAAGCGCCCCGGACTTTGACCTTTTTCAGCTCATCCCCGCCCCGACGAATACCCCGGTGGACGCGGGGCCATACATCACCCTGGGGATGTGCTACGCTACCCACCCGGACACCGGGCTGTCCGACGTGACCATCCATCGGATGTGCATCCAGGGGAAGGACGAGCTGTCCATCTTCCTCCAGCCCGGTTCCCGGCACATCGGGGCCATGGCCGAGCGGGCCACCGAGCTGAACCAGCCCCTGCCCATCTCGGTGTCCATCGGCGTGGACCCGGCCATCGAGGTGCTGTCCTGCTTCGAGCCGCCCACGACGCCGCTGGGCTTCAACGAGCTGTCCATCGCCGGAGCGCTGCGCCAGCGGCCTGTGGAGCTGGTGAAGTGCGTGTCCGTCAATGAGCACGCCATTGCCAACGCGGAATATGTAATCGAAGGCGAAATTTTGCCGGGGAGTAATCACATCGTCGAGGATCAGAACTCCCGCACAGGCTTTGCCATGCCGGAGTTCCCCGGCTATAACGGCCCCGCCTCCCACGAGTGCTGGCTGCTGAAGGTGAAGGCCGTTACACACCGCCAAAACCCCATCATGCAGACCTGCATCGGCCCCAGTGAGGAGCACGTCAATATGGCGGGCATCCCCACCGAAGCGTCCATTTTGAGTATGACCGGCAAGGCCCTGCCGGGGAAGGTGGTTAATTGCTACGCCCACCGTTCCGGCGGCGGCAAATACATGGCCGTCCTTCAGTGCAGAAAGACCGTCCACACCGACGAGGGCAAGCAGCGGCAGGCCGCGCTTCTGGCCTTCTCCGCCTTCCCGGAGCTGAAGCACGTGATTTTGGTGGATGAGGACGTGGACATTTTCGACCCCAACGACGTACTGTGGGCCATGAATACCCGGTTCCAGGGGGATAGGGACATCATCACCATCCCCGGTGTGCGCTGCCACCCGCTGGATCCCAGCTCCAGCTCAGATTACTCCTCTTCCATCACAGACGTGGGAATGTCCTGCAAGACCATTTTTGACTGCACCGTGCCCTTCCATTTGAAAGACCGTTTTCACCGCGCCCCCTTCCTGGACGTTGACCCGGAGAGGTGGCTCCATGGCTGAACGGCTGATTGTGGGCGTCAGCGGGGCCAGCGGCGCGCCTTTGGCGGTGGAGCTGCTGCGGCAGCTCCGCGATAGCCACCCCGAAATTGAGACCCACCTGGTGGTGAGCCGGGGCGGGGCGCTGACCCTCCGGCTGGAGTGCGGCATGGAACTGGACGAGCTGAAAGTCCTGGCCTCCGTATTCCATGAAAGCGGCGCCATCGGCGCGTCTATCGCCAGCGGCAGCTTCCCTACCATGGGCATGGTGGTGGTCCCGTGCAGCATGAAAACCGTGGCGGGCATCGTGTCCGGCTACTCGGACAACCTGCTGCTCCGGGCCGCCGACGTGTGCCTGAAGGAGCGGCGCAAGCTGGTGCTGGTGGCCCGGGAAAGCCCGCTGTCTACCGTCCATCTGCGCAACCTCTGCGAGGCCAGTCAGCTGGGGGCGGTGATCGTCCCGCCCATGCTGGCCTACTATAACCATCCCGGCACTGTAGGCGAGATGGCCCGGTACATTGTCCGGCGTATTTTGAGCCAGTTTGGCCTGGGCGGGGACGGATACCAATGGGAGGGCATGGAGTGAGGCAGTTTGAGCTGAAACGCGCCCTGTTTGGCGCGGACATCACCGCCCAGGTCACCGTGCTGGACGAAGGGGTGCAGGTCTCGGTTTTTGGCGGGACGCGGCCCCATATTGGCGCGGTCAGTGTGGTCAATATGGCCGCCGAAATATCCACAACCCAATTTCCTGGTCATTGTGATGGGGTAGTGAGCCGTGCGTGGGCCAAGGCTCTGATGGAAGCGGGGTACAACCCCGCTGTTGTGACGGCGGGGATTCACTATGACCAAATCAGTAAGGCCGATATTTGTACGGTGCTGGAACTGAATGACGGCCTGATCCGTTCGGCCTTAGAAAAAATACCAGATTAGATCGACTGATTTCACAACTCTTTGATAAGCTCCGGCGGAGTAAGGGCCAACCTCCCAGAGCTTGTCATTGATCTGGGTGACACAGCCCGTGCCCGCCGGCGGGCGCTGCTGTGGATGGGCACGGCGGTTATCAGCGCAGGTATCGTGATCCGAGGCGGCCTGATGCTGTTCTTCCAGAAGAAATAGCGAAAAAACTTTTTTTATGATTCACAAGAAAGAGCGCTTCACCCCGCTTTGAGCAGGGTGAAGCGCTCCTTTTGGCCAGGTTCAGTTGGTGATGCGGCAACGACGCGCCCCCAGTCAATGTGCCCGTGAAAATTGCGGGGACGGGATGATGCCCCTCTTTTTCAATATAAAACGTCCGGGTCAATGGAGACCCCAAGCACTTCGAAAAAACGATCCGTCCCGGTCATCAGACAGGCCTCCACGGCCTGCTTAATCTGCTCCTGCGATATTCCAGGGGGCAGCATCTCCCTGGGAACGGCGTGCCCGAACGCGCGCTGGTACCGCCGCTCCAATTCAAAGGCTTCCTGGTCGATTTCCGGCGCGGGCGTCTCTGTCAAACGCTTCATGAAAGATTCCATTCCCATGCGTTCCTTACCTCCTTAAGACTCGGTTCAGCTCCTGGGGTTGCAGTGAGTCCATCATGTCAGAGAAAATTCCGAATGCGGTGGGGAACATATTGGAAAGCAATTCCAATTTCCAGCCCCCGCCCATAGACGCCTCAAAGAAATGGGCGAATGCTTCAGCTTGAAGCGCGCCGGCCCGCTGCCAGTACTCCCGCCGGTGTCCGTAGCGCCCGGCCAGCTGTCCGCTGGTGGTGGCGTCAATCAAATCAGAAAAGGAATGGGCCGCGTCCTGATAGAGGTAGCGCAGGAATTGATCCTGGCCACGATCATCCTGCTGCTGGAACAGCCGCAATACATTCTCCCCGTCAGCCACCAGGGCAGCTCTGAATTCCTCCGTGTTGGACAGGTGTCCTTGGCAGCCTGTGGCGGTGTGGTCAATCATATGCCCCAACTCATGGAAGTATGTGGAACCCGCTCCCCTGGGATTGCTGGCGTCGGCCCCCGCGTTGTAGTACACCCCCCGCGGATGGCCTTCACGGTCCCGCGGGGCGTAGTGCGGCGTCTCAGATGTGGGATAGTCCGCATCACGAATGACCAGGCTTTCCGCAAACCGGTCAAATACCTTCCGCGCGTTTGGCTGCGCGTTTTCATAGCGCGCCGTGATTACCTCGGGGTAGCCCGCCGGCGCTTTCCCGTTGACCCATACGCCCAAATTGTCCTGCACATAGGTCTCCGCCCGGGCGGCGGCGTTTCCCCCGGGAAGCTGGGAACCGCCCGCGCCGGAGCCGTTTCCAAGGTTGAGATTCTCATATTCCCGCAGGCTGTCGGCCAGCATCAGGACGGACTTTTCTCCCAGCAGCAAGGTCTTCGCCACGCTCCTGAGGGCCGAATTGCACTCCCGGAGGATATCGCCCAGCTCCTGGTATTTTTTGTCGCCCCACCCGGCCCCAAGCTGCCGGTACCTCAGGGCCAGGGAGTTCCGGGTTCCCTCAACGCGGTTGGCCGTCGCGTTCAATTTCCCCGCCGTGTCCAACAGGCCGGCGTAATCGGCGTTTACCCCGCTCACGGCTCAACCGCTCCCTCCTGGTTGGCCGGGAAGGCTTCGGACAAAAAGCGTTTCAGTTCGGCGGGTGAGGGCGCGGTATAGGGCTTCAGCTGGAACAGGTTTTTCACACCGTCGGTGAAATAGACGGTGTTCTCCCGCAGGCCCGCGACCGAAACATTTTCGATCAGGTTTTCCGCGTCGCTGTCGCCGAGAGAAAAGACGATCCGTTCGGGGAACCGGCTCAAAACATTTTCCCCATAGTGCATGGTCTCCCTCACGGTCTGGTATTCCAGGCAGGTGACGACAAAGTGTATCCCAAAGCCCGAGCCGTCCCCCACCAGCTTGAGCAGCTTTTCGCCGGTGTTCAGATTGCCGCCGCTGGCCCGGTTGGCAAACATACTGTTGATCGCCGCAAAGGGGTCGGCGGAAGCTTCCTCGGGCTCCTGCGCGGGTATGTCGTCCGCATATTCCGACTCGTCGATGATGTCGCCCTTGAGCATGGCTTTGACAATGTCCAGGAACTGAAGGTTCCGAATGACCACAAAAACAGTTTGGTTTCCGCCCTGTTTCTTCCACTGCGTGTATTTGTCGTAGATCTCGCCGATGAAGCGGATGATGTCCCCTCTGGTGTAAGCCACTTTGAATCGGTCTCCGGCACAGAGCAGCGCGTTGTAGAACTCCAGCGCTGTCTCGTCGCCCACCAGCTGGTCCCCGTCTATGCAATAGACGGAGGCGTTCTCGTTGAGCAGGGCGGAGATCATATAATTCCCGGATATTGTGCTCGCCATTTTCTCGTTCGAGCCGCAGATCAGCAGGTTGTGCTTTCGCTTCCTGTCGACGCGGATGGCGAAGGGCGGGGCGACCTTAATCAGTTCTCCCATATGGATGACGGCGGGAGTTTCCCGGGTCAGGCCGATGCCGTTCCGGGTGAAATAATCCAGCAGGCGGACCGTCCTGCTGCCCTCGAAGACTTGGAGGGTGCAGGGATAATCGGGGAACGCGTTGCTGATGGTTTCCAGGTATTCCCGCATGGTGTCCTTGTCGCAGAAGGCGGCCCGGAACCCGATGTTTTCCTGTTCCGTGTAGTCCAGGTTCATCACGGCCGTGCCGATGGGGCCCTTCATCATGGCGAGGGCCCTCTGGTTGTGCTCGTCGGAAAACAGGTACCTGGCGTCGTCCTCTCCGCACTTCAGGCCTATCCGAATCCGCATCTGCTCGATGGTGCCTCTGGACAGGGACAGGTCCGTGATTACCTTGGTGGACTGCGTCGCCATCAGGAGATGGATCCCAAAGGCGCGCCCCTCGGTGACAATTCTCTTTGCCAGTTCCGCGCAGTTCATCGCCACTTTCCTGTTGCTGGAGTCGTTGAACAGAATCTGGAACTCATCCATGATGACCAGAATGCGGGGGAGGGGCAGGCCGCTGGCACGGATGTAGCCGCGCAGGCTTGTCTGCCCCGCTTCCTTGAACAGCGCGCCCCTGCGCTCCATCTCGCTGACAAGGTTTTCCAGGATGCTCTCGCCAAATTCCTGCATGGCGTCCAGGGCCAGCAGCTTGATGTGCGGCAGCTTGACCGACTCGTACACTTTGAACTCCGTACCGCTTTTAAAGTCCATCAGGTAGAGGTTGAGCTGGTCCGGGCCGTAATGGAGCATACCGCTCATAATGAGGGCGTGGAGCAGGGTGGATTTTCCCGACCCGGTGGCGCCCGCGATCAGCCCGTGGTGGGAGGAGCCCTCGCCAATCACCAGGTCCACGACGGCGTCCCCGTCGCCCACGCCGACGGGGATGCGCAGCGACTCCGAGGAGTCCCTGGAGAACAGGTTCCGGGATATGATGTCCCGGAACGACAGCCCCTGCTTTTTGAGCTGCTCGCTCTTGCGCGCGTAATCCTCTATGAACTCATCCGTGGCCGTACTGGACAGCCCATGGGGCAGGTTGACCGGCAGATTATAGGGCAGCAGGCAGTAGCGGCCGTTTTTCCGATCCACCATGACGCAGTGCTGCTGAAGCCGTTCCAGCCGCTCGTCGATGCTGTCGTAACGGGAATAGGTGATCTCGGGATTGTAGCACAGAATGGTGAAAATGCCGCACTTGTTGCCGTTCCTCAGAATGTTTGCCAGCATATCCAGGCTTCTGCCATCCATGCCGCTGGGGAAATCGTACAGCACCAGCAAAGTGACGGCCTCCGCGCGGCTGGGGGTGTTCAAATTGTAGTCCAGGATGTCTTTGTAGCGGTTGCCCAGTTTCTCCTGGATGAATTGATCGATCTGGGCGTTGAGCGACTGGAGCCGCTCCAGCATGGCGTCCGAATTGGTATAGATCTTTTGGTCAAAGGTCTCCGGGCAGCGCTTTCGGAAATCCAGGAAGGGGAGGATGCTGTTGCCCCGCTGCTCCGCGTCAAATACGCATATATTCGCCTTTGTCACCGGCATGAAGGACAGGAAGCTCCAAATCACATGGTGGGTGAAGGCGGTCATCTCCGCCTTGGCCGCTTCAGGACAGTTTAAAAACAGGTTGAAGCTGTTTTTGAGGTCGAAGGTCAGGGGCAGCTCTACATAACCCGTCTGGTCCGCCTGGGCGTTTTCCACCCCGAATTTGTCCAGGATCTGCTGATAGCCAACGCTGTCGGAGAAAATATCCGCGGGATAGAGCACATTCCCCAGCGTGATGCTGGATGGAAACGGGGCCCTGACATCCGGCACCCGGGCATAGTCCCGCTCATAATTCCGCATAATCTCGCAGATATGGGTGATGTGCGCCTCCAAATCCACGGAATCCCTGGTTTCCACCAGCTTTTTAATGAGGGGCGGGAAGGCGATGCCCCGGTTTTTGAGGCCCTCAAAGATCAGCATATATTTGCTGAAAAACTTGTCAAACTCAGCCTTGTCCGGCATGGAAAAGCAGACCAGGGGCAGGCCATGCAGCAGGAAACTCCGCCCGCTCTGTGTCACCGTTGTGGACAGCTCCTGCACAGACGTGAGGTTTCGGATGAATTCTTCGGACTGCGTCCCCTCATGCTCCGTGCTGCGGGAGATCATCACGTAGATGCCGCACCGGGCGCCGTTGCGGAGGATGTTGCGCAATTCCGCCAGGGTGCGCTCGTCAAACCCCTTGGGGAAATCGTAGAGCATCAGCAGCTCTGCCTGGGCCGTATAGTCCGGGTTTTCCCGCTCATAATCGAATACCGTCTGATATTGGGTCCCGAGGCGCTCCTGAAGGGTTGTCTCAATTTTCTCATTCAGTTTTGCGATTTTTACGGATATATCCTCGCTGTTGATGTATATTTTTTCCCCAAACAGCTCTGGAAGTTTTTTCTTTGCGTCAAAGAAGGGGAAGACGCTGTTGCCCCTGTTTTCGGGGTCCACCACCGAGTAGGTGAGCCGGGACACGGGAAGGGCGGAGAGGAAGCCGAACATCAGCGCGTGGGTAAAGCTCTGCACGGCGCTGGCGCTGCTGCCGTCGCCGGCAATCATCCATACGGGCGCGTCTGTGGTGGACATGGCGACCGGAAGCCTGATCACACCCTGGTCCGTCAGCAGGCCGGCGCATTTGTCCTGGATGACCGAGGCCACAATTTTGGATTCCACAAAGTAATTCACCGGATAGTCCAGGAAGCATATGTCCAGTATCCCATCCTGGACCGTTCCGCTGCCATTGACCTTGAACGCGCTGGATATGTAGCGCTGGGTGAACTCCTGCAAATATGCCACGAACTCATCCGGGAGGATTTCGTCCAGATTGGAGCAGATTTTTCCGGCCACCTCGTCCAGCTGGGCGTGATAACGGTCCTCCAGCGCGGCGAGCTCTTTTCGGTGCCGCTCCAGCAGCGCGGTCCGCTGGACCGTGGTTTGCCGCCTGATGGCGGCGGTGTTTTCCGTGATGATGGGCGGCAGCTCCCGCTCCATTTCCGTCACAAAGGCGGCCACTGTGTTGCGCAGGATAATCAGATCCTCGTAGTCCTGCCGCCGCTGGCTCGAAAAAATAAAATTCAGCCCGTTCAGCAGTCCCGGGAGGATGTACTCGGAATACTTCCGAAACAGGACGTTGTAGTTGCGCTGTATTTCGGCCAGGGTATCAAAGTAGTTGGTGGCGCCGCTGTATGATTCGTCCGTCGTGCCGGCAAGCATCGCTTCCTTGCGCACCTTGGTTTTGCTATAATATTTGTCGATGCTGGACAGCTGCCGGTCCAGCTTTGTCACATCCGTGAGAATCCTTTTCGCGTCCCTGATGGCGTTTTGCGACTTTTGCCGCACCAATTCGCACTTGGCCTTGCAGTCGGCGTCCAGGCTGTCCAGCTGGGCGCTTTGGGTGCGCTTCAGCTTCTCCTGTTCGTCCGCGTGGGCCCTCTGCGCCGCGCCGATCATATTCTCCGCACTGTCCGCGAAGGAATTCAGGTCGGCCACCAACGCAATGATTTCACCCTGCGATACTGCCTGCATCGCTTCCCCCTCCTCCTGCGCTTATTTCTCCTCCAGTTCGTACTTGCAGATTCCCCCGTCCCGGCACTGCTTCTTTCCGAAGCCGACCACGAGGGAGCTGGTAATTTGCAGCGGATAGCTGAAGATCTCTACCATTTCGCCGCCAATTCTGGGGTCGCTGGTGTTGCAGATCACCGTGTACTGCTTGAGGTGGTTCAGCACCCTGGGGATGTAGTCCTCACTGGACTGGTTCAGCAGGTCGATGATGATCTTGATGCCGATGGTGGTGATAAAATTGATGTCCACAGATATGCCCGGCTCAAATTTCAGCCCTTCCGTATTTTCCTGATTGGAATAGATGTGGTGGTTAGCCTGGATCCTGGCGGAAATGTTCCCGCCGTCGCCCAGGGCGCACTCATAGCAGGGCATTCCTTTGCCGGGGATGTGGTAAAAAATCTCTCCGGCGTAGGCGCGCTCCCAGAAACCGATGGAGATGAAGTAGGCGGAATAGTAAATGCTGATGCGGTTGGTGTATACGTCCGCCGCCCGGTTGTCAGCGCACCCCACGAACACGGTGTCCCCGGGGGTGCAGAACTCGTCCAGTTGAGCTTTCGGGAGGTTCTGGACAATCCCCTCAAATTTGGCGACCTGAACGCTGGGATTGATATTTTTCAGCTTTCGCTCCAGGGCGTTGATCTTCAAATCTCCGGCGTCTTCAAGCCCGCACTGGTGCCGGCAGATATTGTGGTACTCTACAATATCCGGGTCCGCCAGCAAAAAGCTGCCCACACCGGCCCGGGCCAGCTCCATGGCCACCAGGCTGCCCACCGACCCGCAGCCCAGGATGACCGCTTTCTTCCGGCTCATGACGTCGGTTTCGAGAATGCCTTTGTTGCGGGAGAAAATACTCTGATACAGGCCGTAGGACTCTACGCGGAGCCGCTTGCCCCCGTCGTAGAAGTCAATGCCATCCGCGGTCCGCACGGCGGACAAGCCGTCTTCCCGCGGCGCGCTGCCGGCGGGCAGCACGTCACAGAGGTAATCGCCCCGGCCCTCCAGCGCCGCGGGATACACGCTGTAGATGTACGTGTCGGGCCAATAGCGCCCGTACAACTTGTCCATATTGGCGTCTTTCAGCTGTTCCTCTGAGATAAAAACACTCTTTTCGATCTCGTCATGAAAAAAATTTTCCATCATTTTTCCTCACCTCTGCCTGGTTTAAAGGATCTCAGCACACTGCCCAGCAGCGTCCTGCCGCTGTGCCCGCCCTGCCCCCAGGGAGACGCAGGGGCGGGTTGCCGTTCGCCGGTGGGCTGCCGGTCCCCTTGATGATAGAGCTTTTCAATCAACCCATCTTCGTAGGCGTAATTGTTGCCGCGATATTGGAAAAAGACCATATCATTTGCCTCAGAATAGGCAAAGCACACTTTCAGAACGCCGCTTACCGTGTCCTGGAGCAGGGCGACGACAGCTCCCTGTTGGACCACCGACATCTGGATATGAAGCTGTTCGGTCATGAAAACGATGTCGGATAAGATGACGTTGATGATCTTTTCCCGTACGACCTCGTCATTCTCGGTGGGCAGCGCGATTTTTTGATCCAGCAGCCGGTCCTCAAAAAGCGGCTTGAGGGTATCCATGAAGGAACTCAGGCTGATGGACGGCTGGAACTCAGCCGGACGCTGGAGCTGGGAGATATTCCGCATAATCCGCTCAAAATGCTCCGGGGACTTCAGCTGCATATACTTTGCCGGGATAAGGTCATCCCCGACCTGGTAGGAAATCTTGGCGTACTGGCAGGGCTGCCCCACATGGTACATTGTGATCCGAAATTTTGGATCAATGTTCACCAGCGCGGATATAGCCCCTTCCGGCCTCATTCTGGCGTACTTCGAGTTGGTCCCGTTGTCCGTTGTGGAGAACGAATCAAAGGACCCGGGATGCCTGTGCCACAATCCGATGAGGGCCAGCTTCTCCTGATAGAGGTTGGCCACCTTGTTAATCAGGTGCTGGGTGTACTGCTGATCATATTCGAAATACGCCACTTCGAACACGGATTTGGGGCCTGGGTCGATGGCCTCGATGATATACCATGTATCATGCTCCACCGCGCCCAGGAACAGGCCGCCGGTCTCGGTCTTGATTTTCTCCGCGGTCTCGGCCATGACGCCGGCGTAGGCCCTATTGGAAAACACGACTTTCATGTCCACACTCTCCTGTTATCAGAAAAAGTGCCCAGCCATATGGGTTACGGCTGGACACTTAAATCGTATCTGGGTATCAGTAATTTCCTTCCAAGGCAACATCATCACTGATTTCGCCGTTCAGCCACATTTCGCAGAGCATGATCCATTTGCACGCCCAGCTCAACGCCGAGGCGGCAGAAGTCGACCGATTTTGACCAGCCTTAAAATATCGGGGATCGGCGGTACAGATAAAGTATTCCTCGTTGCGGCCGAAGTTGTTTCGGTAGATGTGGGGCAGGCCCAGGCCGAAGCCGTGCTTCACCGCGTTGTCATAGGTGCCGTAGGTCTCGAGAACCAGCGGCATCATTTTATCGGCCACGTCCTTCAGCCGCGGCGAGATGGGCAGGATCTGGATGGACCCGCCGTATTCGCCTTCGGAGGCGTGGGGGTGGTCGTTCTTGTAGATCAGCATCAGGTCCCACACCAGGCCGCCGGCGCCGGTGGGCTGGACCTTCCCCCGCCAGTAGAGCCGGCCCGAGCCGTCCTGGAGCTGGTTGATCTGGAACGAGGGGAAGAACCGCTGCATGGCCGCGACCTCCGCCTGATACAGCTGGGGGTCGCTTTGATACCAGTAAAACGCCATTGGATCAGGCCTCCCCTGCAAGCTTTCCGTCGGGCACCTGAATGCCGGACAGGCCGTTCTCAATGGCCTCGTCCTTCATTTCCACCTGGCCCGTCGGTGTCACGACAACAGGTTCCCCGGTTCTGAGGGCCTCCGCAAGCGCCCTGCGGCGGGCGGCGATGGCATCGCTGTTCATAGTGTTTTGCATTGTTTTAATACCCTCCCAGCTTCATAAAATCAAGCGGCGAAACCTCTGATAATCTCGCCATTTTCCGCAATTGTGGTGGTTGCCTGCCGGAGCATGGCATCCGCGGCCTCCTCGCCCTGGTCCCGGATGGTCCGGGCGTAGGCATTGTTGTACAGGGCGCTGCCTTCGCCCATCAGGCTGGAGAGATCCACGCCCCTGTTCTGGCTGAGGACTTGCGTATACTCCATGTAATCCCGCATCTGCGCCAGCGCGCGGCTGTCCTCGTCAATGGCGGTGGAGGTGCTCTTCAGGTAGGTGATGCATTCGAAGAGCTTTTTGGCGGTGAGGAACGGCGCCACCAGGGCCGCGCCGAGGCAGGAGCCGATGAAGCTCGCGATGGAGGGGCCTTCCGGGGCGTTCCACCATCCGGAGACGGAGCTTTTCAGCCAGGTCCAGAACGAACCCATCCACAGCATACCGATGATGGTGACGATGGCCGATCCCGATTCACCAAACATACCCAAGCCCACCAGCATACCGATGATGGTAAGGACGAAGGTGGCCGTGATGGACGATTTCTGCTTTTTCAGCAGTTCCACATTTTCAGACACGATCTCCTGGCAGCAGTCATAGCACAGGCATTTCCCGGCGTATTGGCCGGAGATAACGCCGTAGGCCTCCGCGCAATCCTTGCAGATGTACTTCCCGCACCGCGCGCACTGGGCGGCGGCCGGCTCGTTCGGATGGTGGAAGCAAACGGCCCTGCCTCCAGCCTGATTGGCCCCCGGCGGCACAAAGGTCGGCGCCGAAGGGGGGGTGAATGTGGGAATTCCCCCGCTCTGTCTGTTCTGTACTTCCATACTCTCGCTCTCCTCTTCTCGAATTTGGCGCTCAGAATTTCACTCTGTTGTATTGATCCAATGACTGCGCCAGCTTTTCCAGCTTGGGCAAAGCGGCGGTCAGTGTCTCGACGGGCGCAACGGTCAGCTTCGCGATCTGCTGCATGAGGCTGTTGAACTGGGCGGCTTTTTCATCGTCCCAGCTTGATGTGGCCGACAGCCCCTGCTTGATGCCGGCGCTGATGTTCTGGATGTCCTTGATGGTGTTGGAGATGTCCTTTTTCATTGCCCGGATTGCCTCGGGCGAAGCTTTGACGGCCATGTCGCCCCTCCTCCTTTAAAGGTTCGTTTCCTCGTACGCCCCGATGGCTTTCAGCAGCTCCTCCAGCTTTTTCATGCAAGTTTGCAGTTCGCTGACGGGCTTTGTCAGCGCGGTGCAGCATTCGTTCACGATGGAGCCCAGCGCCGCGTACTTCTGATCTTTCCATCCGCCGGCCCCCGCCTGCTGATAGCTGTGCAGCAGGCTCCTTGACGCGGATTCCAACTCGTGGATCGACGTCTTGCAGCAGCCGATTCCGCCTTGAACCGCGGCTCTTTCTACGGATACCCCGCTTGCCATTCCCAATTCCTCCCTTTCGCGTGATGAGAAGCAAAGCTCTTACAATATGACGGATTCGTAGCTTTCGATGCTTTCAATACACCTGTTGACGGCGGATTGGCTGGCGGCCGCAGCGCCGCTGGAAGAACTCTCAAAAAAGCGCGCCGCCGACACATACGCATTGAGGTCGGATTCCACCCGTGAGAAAGCGCTTTTCTGCCGTTCCAGCTTGTTCTGCCACTTGCCGAGCCTGTTCTTTTGCGTGGCCCGCTCCGACTCCATCCCCATCAGGTTTGACTTCAGCTTCGCGATCTGGCTTTGCAGTATTTCTTTCCTGCGCTCTTTTTCCGCCACGGCCGCTTCCATCTGCTGGAGATGGCCCTCCGTGATTTTCCGCTGCTCGTCCAGCGCCGAGATGCGGGACAGGAGCTGGTTTTTTGCCTCTCCATCCTCAAGACCGGGCAGCTCTGCCTGGAGCGCCCTGATCTGGCCGCGGAGCTGATAGAGCTGCCCCTCTGCGCCCTGTATGTCTTTGTACAGCGCGGGGAGCTCCTCATGATAGATACGGCCCCATTCATAGTTGCACGCGGAGAGCTGCCGCTCGGCCTGGTCTATTTCCCATGAGAGCCGCCTGATCTCATCCTCAACGGCACTGACCGCATCCTCCGTCTGCCGGATGCTGGACTGGCACTCGGAGAGAATATTGCCGGCGGCGTTTCCCGCGCTGAAACCGGCGCCTGAAACATCTGTTTGAAAACTCTGGAGGGCCCGCTTCACTGTGGCCAACGCCTCGTAGGATACTGACGCCATCAAATCCCCCCCTTAATACTGCTCTTCGGATATCTGCGCGAATTTATCCACGGAAGCGCAGCACCGATCCCCCGCAACGATCAAATTTTTGGACATATCCGCGATGACGCGAATGGCCGCGGACAGCTCGGCGTATTTTTCGTCTTCCCACAGCACAGACGCCTGCCCGACGTCACTGCCCAGCTTTTTTACCATAGTCTGAAAACGGTCCAAATCCGTTCTGATTTGATTGGAGTGCACCGTCTCACCTCCCCGGCGATCACGGTAATTCGTTAATTGATGAAATTATATATCGCGTAGGGAAATTTGTCAATATCGGGCTTTTGACAAGATCAAGATAATATTAGGTGGACGCAGAAACCACCCCAACGCAAAAAGGCGCCCCATATGGGAGCCCCGCAGACAGGCGGCTTGCCCGCCGGCATATGGCGGGGGCAATGGAGGCGCTTTCTATTGGCGTGGAGCCCGCTCTTCCGCCTGCGCGGCGCGGTAGAGCTGTTCCAATTCGGCGGCAATGGCGCGCACGTCGTCCGCCACCCGCCCGGGGGCGTGGTACAGGTCCTGGAAGAGCCGGTTCAGATTGTCCTCAAAGCCGGCGGGCAGGACCCGGCACCGCTCCCGGCAGAGCTGGACCAGCCGCTTTTCCCCCGGATGGGTGACGCCGTTCAGCGCGAACAGAAAGTCAAAATAGGTCTCCAAAAACGCGGCGGTACGGTGGTTTACGCTCACCAGGTCCCCGCGCTTAACGGCTTTCGCGATCTGCCCGTCGTAGGCGGGCATGGCCCCGTGGAGCAGCTTCCAGCAGCGGGCCATGATGTTCGCCCGCAACTGGGGGGGATAGGGGACGGAAAACCGCTCCTTTGCCCGGGCCAGGCGGCCGTCCCGGTCGTAGAGCACCTTGCAGGTGAGCAGGTTGTGCCACATACAGGTGGTGTAGGCGTTGCGGGGCTGGAAGCGCTCCACCACCTCCGCGATACCGCCGGTGAAAGCGTCCAGGTCCCGGTACAGGATGTCGATGTCCGTCCCGTCATTGAGGCGGCAGTTATCCTCGTACTCCCAAAAGTGGTTCCCGATCTCCACCACGCGGCAGTATTTGGAGAGGACGCGTTCCCGCACGTCCTCGGGGACCGGCCCGGTGCAGTACAGATATACGTCGTAGTCGGAGGACTCGTCAAAGACCTCCCCCGCCCGGGATCCGCCCAAGGCCAGGGCCTCCACCCCGTCCAACGCGCACAGTTCACCGAACAGCGTGCTTACCATAGACGACGCTCCTTTTCTGTCATGTTGACAATGCCCCCGCGGGGCCATAAAAAGGGCCGGGCAGGATGCGGACCTGCCCGGCCTGCTTTTCTGGTGGCGCCGGCATACGCGCCCGCGCCGCCCAGGGCTATGACAGCGCCTGTTCAAATATTTTGACCAGCTGCTCCCGGTGGAAGGGCTTCTCCACAAAGCCTTTGGCGCCGATGGCCTTGGCCCGGTCAAAGGTGTCGCCGTAGGCCAGGGAGGAGATCATCACAATCCTGGCGTCCGGGTGGTTTTTCAGGATGATCTCCGCGGCGTCCAGCCCGTCCATCCCCCGCATAATGATGTCCATGGTCACCAGGTCCGGCTGCACGGCGGCGTACTGCTCGATGGCCTCTTCCCCACTGCGGCAGTATGCCGCCACCTGGTAATCCGTGCCCTCCAAAACGTCCTCCAGCTGGACCCTGGCCAGCCGGGAGTCGTCTACCATCATGATTCGCTTGCTCATCCGGCATTCTCCCTTCTGTCAGCTCTCGCTTGACGCGGCTCCGCCCTCATCAGGGCGGGCCATGTGATGAATCAGCTGGGCGCCCTTGCTGTGCTCGTCGGAATAGGTGAGCACAAACTGCACCTCCTGCCCCTCGGGCTCATAGCGCCCGTGGTAGAACACAGGAGGGCCGAAATGGGCCGAAACCTGGGTGGCCCGGAACACCGCCCCCGCCACCTTGCCGCACAGCACGTTGAAGTACTCCTTGCTGAACTCCTCCAGGTCCTCTTGGGTGACCGCGTCCTCGTGGAAGGAATTGCTGGCCATTCGGACGAGCAGGCTGGTGTCGGCGCAGAGGGTGAGGCTGGTGGCAAAGCCCTTGTCAAAGGTGATGTGGACGGTGCACAGGTCCTCGCCCAAGGGCTGGTCGTCCTGATGCAGGCGGACGCCGGCGGTCCGCTCCGTGACGTCCTGAAGGGCCTGGTCCAGTATCTGCTCCAGCCCCTCCCGGGTGATGGCGGCGTCCATCATTCACCGCTCCCTTCAAACCGGCGCAGCTGCTCCGGGTCCAGCTTCTCCGGCTCCAGCACCCGGCGGATTCGGAAGAGCAGGTCGTCAGGGGCAAAGGGCTTCAAAATATAGTCGCTGATCCCCAGCGTGATGCCCTCCATCACGTACTTCTTATCCTCCATGGCGGTGAGCATAATCACCGGGATGTCCGCCCGGTCCTCCATCTCGCGGATGTCCCGCAGCGTCTCGAACCCGCTTTTGGGCGTCATCCGGATGTCCAGAAGGATCAGGTCCGGCTTCACCTTTTCCAGGTACCGCAGGGCCCGCGCGCCGGAGTTCACCGTCACCACGTTATAGTATTTATCCAGGGTGTCCGTGATCCGCAGCAGGATCGTCGCCGCGTCATCCACCGCCAGGATGCACTTTTTGTCAGATTGTCTGACCATTTACCCGTCCTCCTTTTCAAGCCTGCCCAGCAGCCCGCCCAGCAGCGCCTCGGCATTGTCGTCCTCATACAGCTTCAGCTGCCCCTGAATCTCCCTGAGGCTGTCCTCCGCGTCCTGGGGCAGGCCGCAGCGCAGCATATCCTCCACCATCTGGGCGCACTCCCGGGACCTGAAGTCCTCCAGCTCGCGCAGGGCCGCGCCCACCCGCTCCTTCAGCTCCCGCGTGGACAGGAGGGGAAGCTTCTCCTCCTGGGGTTCGTCCTGCCGCCGCCGCTCCAAAAACTGCCCGATGCGGTCCAGAAGCGCCACGTGGGCCTCCATCAGCCGGGGGAACTGCTGGGCGATGAACGCCGTGTCGCCCTGGGCGGCGGCGTTCTCCTGGGCCCGGGCCAGGTTGGAGACCTCCATGGCCCCGATGTTGGCCGCGGCGCTCTTGAGCCCATGGACCTCCGTGCGGTAGCGGGAGAGGTCAGAGCCAGACAGCTCCCGCAGGAGGTCCGTTTTGCGCCGGCCGTCGATGTAGTAGAGCTCCAGCAGCTCGGCGAAGCCCGCCTCGTCGCCGGAGAAGTAGCGCATGGCGGCGTCCATGTCGATGCCCGGGATGGCAAAGGCGGCCGGGTCCAGGGCGGGGGCGCCGGGGCCGCTGTCCGCCGGCCTGCGCCGCTCCTCTGGGACCCAGCGGGCCAGCAGCCGCCCCAGCTCCTGCCGGTTCAGGGGCTTGGCGATGAAATCCTGGAAGCCGCAGTCCAGAAATTTGTCCCGCATTCCCTCCATGGCGTTGGCGGTGAGGGCGATCATGGCGGGGGCGGTCCCGTTTTCGCCGCAGTCCCGGCGGATGATCGCCGCCGCCTCGATGCCGTCCATCAAGGGCATCATGTGGTCCATGAAAATAATGTCGTAGCGGTTCTGACGCACCAGCTCGATGGCTTCCGGGCCGCTCCCGGCCTCATCCAGGTCAAAATCGTACCGCTTCAAAAAGCCCCGGGCCACCTTGCGGTTGACCACGTTGTCGTCCACGATGAGCACCTTGACGCCGGGGGCGGCGAAGGTCTCCGAGCCCTTCAGCTCCGCCCGGGAGGGCTCCGGCGCCTCCGCGATGGAGCGCCGGTCCACGATCTTCTGGGGGATGGTGATGGTGACGGCGGTCCCCTGGCCGTAGACGCTGTCCACATGGATGACGCCGCCCATCAGCTCGGTCAGGTGCTTGACGATGGCCAGCCCCAGGCCGGTGCCCTCCACGCTGCGGTTCCGCTTGGAGTCCACCTGGCGGAAGTCCTCGAAGATCTTGCCCAGGTCCTCCTCCCGGATGCCGCAGCCGGTGTCCTCCACCCGGAAAGTAATCAGCTCCTCGTCCTCCTTTTCGCCGGGCCGGCCGGTGACATAGGCCCGGACATACCCCTCTTTGGTGAATTTGATGGCGTTGTTGAGGATGTTGATCAGAATCTGCTTGATCCGCCCCTCGTCGCCGTTGTAGGCGCAGGGGAGGCTCTCGTCGCACTCGTATTTCATGATGAGCCCGCGCTTGGATGCGGCCATGTCCATCATGCCCACCACCTCGCCCACCACGGACTTGAGGTAGTAGTCGGTGTACACCAGCTCCATCTTGCCCGCTTCCACCTTGGACAGGTCCAGGATGTCGTTGATGATGGCCAGCAGGTTTTTGGCCGCGGACTGCACGTCCTTGGCGTGGGCGTAGATGGAGGTGTCCCCGCACTCCTCCATGATGATGTCGTTGAGCCCGATGATGGCGTTCATGGGGGTACGGATCTCGTGGGACATATTGGCCAGGAATTCGCTCTTGGCGATGTTGGCCTTTTCCGCCTGCTGGCGCACCCGCTTGATCTCGTTGATGTAGGCCTTGATGTCGGTCATATCCAGGATCAGGATGACGCAGCCCTGCTTCTGGCCGTTTTCCCCGACGATCTGCTTGCTGTGGCACTCGTAGTTCTGCCCGTTGATGGAAAAGCTCCAGGGGATGTCCTCGTTGAGCATCTCCTCCCGGAAATCCTCCACCACCCGGATGTTTTCCCCCAGCTTGTGGGCGGGCAGGCTGGCAAAGATGTTGGCGGCCGCCCGGTTGTAGCTGATGAGCCGGTCGTGGTCGTCCAGGGCGATGACGCCGTCGCCCAGGCTCTCCAGCACCTTTTCCGCCGCCAGGTGGCGGAAGTCGTAATTGCGGCGGCTCCACACCACGATGACCACCATGGACATGGCGATGGCCAGGGTCACCGGCGTCAGGTCGAACACCTTGGTGAGTTTGAACACGTAGCCGGCCAGCACAATGACGGGCAGGGTGGAGATCACCAGGATGGTCTGGTACTGGCGGCTGACCTCCTGGTCGGAGCGCATACGAATGGCCCGCACCAGGGTGAGGATGCACAGCGTATAGGGAATAATGATGCGGGAGAACATAAACAGGATGTACAGCGGCCCATAGGTGATGCTGACATAGTGAAAGCCGTCCGCGGTGGACAGCCACTGAAATTCCCGGTAGAACAGGCCGCCCCAGTTGAAAAACACCGTGGGCAGCACCAAAAAATTGACGGCGGCCAGGACGCGCAGCAGGGTTTTGGGCGGCGCGGCGTAACAGTAGATGTAGATAAACCAGCAGTAGCACAGCGGGACGAAGGCGGAACCCACGTTTTCCACCGTCACCGCCGCCACGGCGGCCTCCACGGTGGGGGCGGTCAGCTCCAGCAGGTAGCCCACGTTCTGCACCAGCGAGCCGCACATGATGAAAATCAGCAACTTCTGCTCCCGGGCGCCTTCCCCGTTCAGCAGGAGGATCAGGGCCACGAAGATCAGGCATATCCCGAAATACTCCAGCGCGGTGACTAAATTTAACATTTCCGTTCGCCTGCCTGTCTCCTTGATTAATACCGGGGGGAAATCTTACGGCAGTTGTTACTATCCTTAACAATAGTACATTTTTACCGCCCTGTCAAGAAATATTGTCCCGCATTGCCCGGCGCGGCGGAGACACGGCGCCGGGCCGGGTCTATCTGGCGGAAAAACTTCCCTCCGGCCGGCCGGCATCCCGCAAAAACGCCCGCCCCCTCAAACCGGGGCGGGCGTTTTTCAGGTGTGCAAAAAGGGGCCTTGCGCACCGGGAACGGGTCAGGCCGGAACGGCCCTTATGCCCCCTGCTTGCGCTTTTTCATCCACCGCAGGACGACCACGGCCTCAATGCCCGCGGCCAGCACAATGACGGCCGCGTCCGCCGCCGCGAACAGGACGGTCATCTTGTTTCCGCCGCCGGCCTCGGCGCCGCCCTCTCCGGCGTAATAGCCGCTGTTGCCCACGGTGTACAGGATATTCTTGCAGGCCTGACGCATGGCCAGCACGCAGGTGGCCGCCTCGGTGTCGGTGAACTGGTTGGACTCGGCCATGCCGTAGCCCAGCATCAGGTCGTTGCCGGCCCGGACCGCCGCGTCAGAGATCTGGTAGCCGTAGGAGCCGTTGTAGTCGGAGATCACGGCGCCCACAAAGCCCCACTCCTCCCGGAGGACGGTTTTGAGCAGGTTGGCGTCGCTGATGACGGGCACGGTGCCCATCCAGTTGTAGGCCGTCATCATGCCCATGACGTAATGGTCGAAGTCGAAGCCCTTCACCACTGTCTCAAAGGGCTTGAGCACGTTCTCCCGGAAGGCCTGCTCCGTCATGTAGGTCAGCAGGAAGGCGCAGCGGTTGGTCTCCTGGTCGTTGCCGGCAAAGTGCTTCAGGAAGGGATATACGCCGTACCGGGCGGCGGCGTTCACCTCGTGGGAGGCGAAGATGCCGGACAGCACGCCGTCCTCCGAGTAATACTCGAAGTTGCGCCCGCCGAAGGCGGAGCGGTGCAGGTTCATGGCGGGGCCGTACCAGCCGAAGTTATTGGCGTTGGCGAACTCTTGACCCAGGGCGCCGCCGATCTTGTCCGCCATCTCCTTGCTCCAGGTCTGGGCCATGAGCACCTCGGAGGGGAACTGGGTGCCGGTGGTGTGGGTGACGTAGTTGGACAGGCCGGCGGGGCCGTCGCAGTCGGAGGTGGCCACCTTGCCCACGGACTCAATGGCCGCGGTCTGCCAGCCGCCGGTGTTGATGAGGGTAATCATGTCCTCCAGGCTCATCTGGTCCAGCAGCTTCTCCCAGTCCGGGTCGTCATAGCCCTTTCCGGTGAGGTCGGCCAGCTTCAGGCCGTTGTCCGCCCCCAGTGTGGGCATGATGTCCTCGTCGTTATCGTACTTGCTGGGGTTGTACTTGGCCACGGACATCTGCTGGATGGCCCGTTCCGTCTCCTTGTCAATGGCGAAGCCGGCGGGGGGCGCGGTGACGGCGGCGTAGTTGGCGAAGCCGTCCTTCCGGGACAGGTAGCTCCGGCCCGCGTCGGCGTAGTCAAAGCGGTTCACCGCCGGAATGCCGTCGGAGGGGCGGCCGTCCTCGCTGTAATCCACGTCGGCGGACAGCTCGAAGGTGCGCTGATCCAGCACGGTGTGGGAGTCGGAGCGGATGGAGACGGCGTAGGTCCCCGCCTCCCGGATATACCCGCCGTTTTCCGTTTTGACCTTGCCGGAGTCGTAAGACGCCAGGTTTTCCAGCGGCACGGACAGGGTGATTTTCTCGGAGGCCCCCGGCTCCAGCAGGCCGGTCTTGCCGAAGTCCAGCAGGTTGACGCTGGCTTTCTCAATGCCGCCGTTGGCGTAGGGCGGGGTGAAGTACAGCTCCACCACGTCCTTGCCCGCCGTGCCGCCGGTGTTGGTGACGGTGACCTCCACGGTGACGGCGCTGGAATCCTGCTTGAAATCAGTGATCTCCTGGGTGAAGGTGGTGTAGCTCAGGCCGTAGCCGAAGGGGTACTGGACGTACTCGTCATAGCTGATGAGCCCCTCCTCGGCGGCGGTCTCATAGAACTTGTAGCCCATGTAGATGCCTTCCACGTAGTCCACGAAGGAGAACACCCCCTGGAAGGTGTTGTCGCTGCGGATCACCTGCTTGACCAGGTCCTCCACGCCGGTGAAGAGGTGGTTGCCGGAGTTGCCGGAGTGGTTCCAGGTGGGGGCCTTGGTGAGGTCCTTCAGATAGGTATCCACCGTCCGGCCGGAGGGATTCACCGTGCCGGAGATGATTTTGCCCAGGGCGGCCATGCCCGCCGCGCCGGTTCCGGGGGCCAGAATCACCGCTCCGATGGAGTCGTACCGATCCACCCAGTCCAGCTCCATGGCGTTGTTGGCGTTGATGACCACGATGACCTTGTCAAAGCTGGAGCACACCAGGTCCACCAGGTCCTCCTCGGTGCGGGACAGCTCCAGGTAGTGCTCCCCCGGCTCGAAGTCGTCATAGTCGCCGTTGTTGGTGTACAGGCCGTTGGTGTAGCCGTAATTGGACTTGCTGCGCTCCTCCACCGCGTCCGTCTTGGCCACGTCGTAGGTGCCGTGGATCACCGCGTTCATGTCGGAGGGCAGGTCGGCGTTCTCGCCGCCGGTGCGGCCGATGACGATCACCGCCGTGTCGGAGAAGGACGCGGCCCCGCTCATGACGCCGGAGGTATAGGCGTCCCGGGTGGGCTCGGGCAGGGTCCAGTCCTGGGTCTGCATGGTGATGGCGGCCCGCTGGCCGCAATAGCCGGTGTACATCTTCACCAGCTCGTCGTTCATGGTGTAGCCCGCGTTGGCCAGGGACTGGAGGATGCTGACGGCGGGGGCGGAGCCGTCCCCGCTGTTGGCGGAGCCGGTGCCGCTGTACACGGGGTTGGTGGACGCCCAGCCGAACACGTTCAGGTTGGTGGTGGCCGGGTCCAGCGGCAGCAGGCCGTTGTTCTTCACCAGCACCATGCCCTCGTCGCCGGTCTCCTCAATGACGGCCAGGGAGTTGCCCACCACGTCATCCGATATCTCCGCCTTGGAGGCGTTGAGCACGCCGGACACGGTGGCGTACAGCGGGCCGTAGCAGATCAGGTTGACGCACAGCAGCACCACCAGTACCCAGGCCAGGCCGGCGGACCAGCGCACCACGTGGCGGGTCCCCTTCTTGACCAGGAACTGGGCGGCGACCATCACTACAATCATCACCGCCAGGGCGGCGATGATGGCGTAGAGATAGCCGCTGACGGAGCGGATGTAGTTGCCCACGTCCGCGGCGCTGGCGCCCATGCTGACAAATACGGGGGTCAGCAGGTTGATAATGAAGTCGATCATAGGGCGGGATTCCCTCCTTGTACGGATTCGGTAAGTGAATGGCCGGCGGAGAGCGGAGACAGGCCCCGCTCTCCGCCGGCTGAGGAGAAATCAACGAAATAATTACTGGTTGGCGTACTTAAAGTCCAGGTTCTGGCACTCGGTGAGGGGCTCGGCGGAGTAGGTCTTGACCCGCTGGTCGTCGATCTTGCCGGACCAATTCAGGCCGTAGGCAAAGTCGTACACGTTGCCGTCGGCGTCCACGTAGCACTCCATGTCCCGGGGCAGATCGTCGGCCTGAGCTTCAACGGCCTCCATGGATGCGGGCATCTGGGCCACCAGCAAGCCGTTGGGCTCATGCTCGCCGGTAACGGTGCGCAGGTAGGCCTCGTCCTTGACGTCGGCATAACCGACCAGGATGGCGTCGGCCAGGGGCTCTACCTCGGAGAATACCATGCAGGTAGTATTGGCCATCGTCATCAGCACCACCACAGGCTTGCCGGCGGCGGCGTTCTTGGCGTACTGGAGGGCTTCCAGGTGGCCGTAGGTTCCGGGCCGTCCGGCGGTGTTGCCCTTGTAGGAGCGGTTCTCCGTGGTCACCTTGGTCTGCTGGGTGTAGCCGTCGTTGAAGGTTTCCGTGATCTGGTCGCCGGCCACGGAAGTCTCCTTGGCGGTGGTAGCGGTGTACTCGTTGTACTGGATGTTGGCGGGGTACCAGGTGGTCTCGCCGCTGGCCTCGTCCGTCTCGCTGTAGGAGGCCAGCTTCGGGGCCTTCATCCCCACCAGGATCAGGTCGCAGGCGGCAATGTCAGCGGCAGAGGCCCGCACAATGTCATTTTCCGTGTAGGTGGCCTTGCCCTCCTCATCGGCGGGGCCGGAGGGGTCCTTCAGCGTGTCAGTGACGACGTTGTAGTATTGGGCGGCAACCTCCAGGTCCACAGAGGGAGCCCAACTGGACGCGGTGGGGGTGCGCCGCCAGCCGCTGACGGAGGGATAAGTATAGACATAGGGAATGTACACGGTCTGCTTGTCACTGCCCTCGGACTCCTTGATGGTGCCGTTGCTGTTCTTCACCATGACGATGGAATCCATCTGCGTCTCCACACCGTAGGCGCGGGTTTCATCGGTGCAGTTGGTTTCGCGGACGTGGGCGGTGGAATTGTAGGGGTTCTCAAACAGGCCCAGGCGCATGGTCATGAGGATGTTCTCATAGGCGCGGTCCTGGAACATTTTCAGCGCGTCGGCCTCGCCCAGGTCGGACTTGATAATCTCCCATGCCTCGGCCAAGTCGTCCAGGTTGTTATATCCGCCCGCTTGGGTCAGGCCCAGGCTGATGGAATTCGCCAGACGCTCGGGCACCGTATAGTCCTCCATGCCCCAGCCGCCGCGGCCGCCGTCGGGGAAGATGCCCCAGTCGGAGACGATGAAGCCCTCCCAGCCGGAGCCGAACAGCGTATCAAACTTGAACTGGGAGAAGCCGCCGCCAACGTACTCGCCCAGGGATTTGTCGGGGGAGTAGGAGACGGAGTAGTTGGTCATAATGCCCGCCGCGGCCTTGGTGGAGCTGTGGCTCAGGTTGAACGCACCGTCGTGGAAGGCGATCAGGTGGGCCTCATAGTTGTTGTTGGGGAACACCGCGTACTTGCCCATGGGGCTGTGGTCGTCGCGGCCGCCCTCGGAGGCGCCCGCGCCAGCGTAGTGCTTCATAACGGCTACCACGGAATCGGCGCCCCAGCCCAGATCGGTGGAGCCGTCCCAGGTGGACTGCATCCCGGAGACAAAGGCCTCGGTGATGTCACGGTCCAGGGCAGGGTCCTCGCCGTAGGTGGAGGTGCCGCGGTCCATAACGGGGGAGGTCATCAGGTCGATCTGGGGGCCCAGGAGCATATGCACGCCGGCGGCACGGTACTGCTTGGAGTATTCCTTGCCCACCTCAAGGGCAACGTCAGGGTCCATAATAGCGGCCAGCGTGTTCTGCTGGACAATGCCGGACTGGCCGTTGGGGTCGATGGAAACCACGGCGGGAATACCGAAGTCCAGGCTTTCACACAGCTCCTGAATCAGGTTGATCCAGATGGCGTGGTTCACGTTGTCCTCGGTGGAGGAGCCCAGGTTGCGGGTAACGCCGCCCCGGCCGCCGCCGGTGATATAGGCGTAGCCGGCGTTGTCAGCGCTGGTAAACACGTTTTTGTCGGTGGTGAAGGTGCCCCAGCCGCCGTGGGTCAGGTAGGGGGCGATCTGCTCGCCGCTCATCTGGCTGGCCAGGTCCCGGGCGCGGGTCTCGTCGTCCAGCCGCCAGTCCTCGTAGGGATCCAGCGCGCCGTTGCGGTTCAGATCCTTGAAGGCGAAGCCGCCGGACTGGAGCAGCTGCACGCCGGACTCCTTGGAGTAGCCCAGGGTGGCGCCGCCCTCGTTGGTGATCTTCACCCAGCCGTCGGCGGTCTCCTCCTCTTTCCACTTCACGTCGCCGGAGCCCAGCTCCTCCAGGTCGGCGCTCTGCACCGCGGGAGGGGCGCTTTGTTCCGGCGTTCCGCTGTTTTCGGGCGCGCCGGAGGGGGTGGAGCCGCTGGGATTGCAGGCGGCCAGGCCCAGCGCCATGGCCAGCGCCAGCAGCGCCGCAGAAAGCTGTTTCATTTTCTTCATCCTCGTGTTCTCCTTTCAATTTCGTTTCCCGGGCTGTGCCATCCCATCCCGGATTTGCCGCCATTATACCGCCGCAAAAGGGGGCGCAGGGAAATTTTGCGCAAACTGTCATTATCGTGCGTGAATTGTATTCCTTTTTTGGGGGAAATGCTATATGATTAAGGAAGCATCCGCATCATCCTTGATAGATAGAGAGGGGGATGGACCTCCATGAGACGCATGATTGCCATCGTGGAAGACGACCCGGCCGAGGCCGAACTGCTCAAGTCCCACTTTGCCCGGTACGCTCCCGGCAGCGGGGAGGAGTTCGATATCAAGTGTTTTCAGACGGGCGGCGCGTTCCTCAACGCCTACCAGCCCATCTACGACCTGGTGCTGATGGACATCGACCTGCCGGGCATCAACGGCATGGACACCGCCGAGTGCCTGCGCCAGATGGACCACTCCGTGGCGCTGGTGTTCGTCACCAACCTGGCCCGGTACGCCGCCAAGGGCTACGCGGTGGACGCCATGGACTTCCTGCTCAAGCCCGTGTCCTACAGCAGTTTTGCCGTCACCGTCCAGCGTGCCCTGCTGCGCTGCCGGTACAACCACCAGCCCGACCTGCTCATCAACATCCCCGACGGGGTGTACCGCATCTCCACCTCCCGGATCAGGTATATTGAGGTCAACAACCACACCCTGGCCTACCACACCACCGAAGGCGTCCTGACCTCCCCCGGCAACCTGAAGGACGTGGAGAACCGGCTGCCGGAGGGGCAGTTTGTCCGCTGCAACCGGTGCTACCTGGTCAATTTGTCTTTTGTGCGGGCGGTGCGGGGGCACCGCCTGGTGCTGGATACGGGCGAACTGCAAATCAGCCGCCCCAAGCGGGCCGCTGTGCTGGACGCCCTGAACAACTACCTGGGAGGAGGGTTTTGACTATGGCCTTCCGCATGACGATGCTCAATTCCCTCCGCTTTTATATCACCTTGTACGGGTCCATCCTGGTCTTTTTGTGGTGCCAGAAGCGCCGCCGCTGGTGGCCCTTGCCCATGGCGGCCATCTTCGCCCTGGGGGTGGTGGGAATGACCATAGCGAACTATTATGTCCCCAGCAGCAACCAGAAAAACCTGCTGGTGTTCGGCGGGGCCATGCTCATCGGCGTGGCCATGGCGCTGGCCTGTTTCGATGTGCGCTGGGAGGAGGCCCTGTTCTGCGCCGTGGCCGGCTACAGCGTGCAGTTCGTGGTGTCCCTGTGCGCGGAGATGGGCTTCCGCCTGCTCTCCCTGTCCTCGCCGGAGCACTTCCTGCTCCAGACCGCGATTACCGCCGCCGCCATGCCGGTGACGTATTTTTATTTTGGGCGCAGGCTGAAGCGGGGGCAGAATATGGACCTGGACCGCCGCTCCCTGCTGCCTCTGGTGGTGGGGGCGGTGGTGGCGGAAATCGTGCTGTGCTACAACCTGCGGCTGCAGTGGATGGCCTCCGGCAACCGGCTCCACATGGTCTGCGACGCCATTCTGTTGAGCCTCAGCAGCGTTTTTGTGCTGGTAATCCTGTTCGCCCTGCTGGTGCAGCGGAATTTGGAGGATGAGCTGAAAATCATCAATCAGCTGCGGCGGAAGGACCAGGATCAATATCAGATCGCCAGCGAGACCATCGACCAGATCAACCAGAAATGCCACGATATGCGCCACCAGATCCGGGTCATCGGCCGGAGCGCCCGGGTGACGCCCGACGCGCTGGACGAGATGGCGCGCACCATCAACATTTACGACTCTCTGGCCCAGACGGGATGCCGCGCGCTGGATATTATCTTGACGGAAAAAAGCCTGTACTGTCAGAAAAACGGCATTGTCATCCACTGCATCGCCGACGGAAACGCCCTCAACCTGCTCCGGGACGTGGATATCTACTCCCTGTTCGGCAACTTGCTGGACAACGCCATTCACGCCGTGCAGGAGCTGGAAATAGACCGGCGGGTGGTCAACCTCACCGTCAAGCAGCGGGGGGAACTGCTGTCGGTGAACTCCTGCAACTGCTACGCCGGCGAGATGGTCATGCGGGACGGGGTGCCCGTCACCAGCGGCGACCCCCATCACCACGGCTTCGGCACCAAAAGCATGGTGGCGATTGTCCATAAGTACGGCGGCACGGTGTCCTTTCAGGCCAAGAACGGCGTGTTCAACCTCAATATGCTCTTTCCCGTCAGCGACATTGCGCCAGAGGACGGGGCTTCCGGCGTTGGATAGGGGCAGGTGAAAATATTTCCCGGAGTTGTAAAGAAATATATTGCAATTTGCTTTACAAATGATATAATCATGCTGTGAGGAAGGAGGGATGCCCGTGGCGCAGGTCATGGTGAACTTTCGCATGGACGAGGACGTCAAGAAGAGCATGGAGCAGGCTTGCAGAGAGATGGGGCTGAGTATGACGGCTGCCTTTACCATATTTGCCACGAAGGTCGGCAAGGAGAAGCGGATCCCTTTTGAGATCACGGCGGAACCCGGCCAGCGGCGGCGCTGCCCCGCAGGGGTCCCCCGGGGCGCCGGGGCGGAAGAGGCCGCGCTTTCGCGGGAGCTGGAACGGCTGGAGCCGCTGTTCACGGACATCCGGCAGTCGCTGACCCGCATCCACACCGCCATTCCCTCCGCCATCACCGGGCTGCCCATGGAGCGCATCCGGCTGCTGTGCGGCGGCGAGCTCAAGGAAAAGGCCGCGGAGGCCGCCAAGGCGGCACGGGCCCTGCTGGCCGGCCCCGGCGCCCAGCCCCTGGGCGGAAAGGACCCCGGCGTCCTGAAGGAGTACATGGACGGCCTTTCGTCCATCGCGGAGGAGCTCCGGGACGTGGAGCGGGCGTTGATTCCCGCCATGAAGGCGTGGCCCGGCGGGGATGCCGGCGGTTTTGAGCCCTACGGCCAGAGGCTTGCCGCCCTCTCCCGGAAATTCGACGGGCTCCCGTCCGTGATGCAGCGGTTTTTACGCTCCGCCGCCCGCGGCGCGGGCGCCGTCCAGACGCGCATCCGAACGGCCGCGGCGTCCGTGGAGACGGCCTATGTCCTGACGGCGCTGGAAAACCTGGACGGATTGATCCTCCAGTATTACGATACCCTGGCGGAACAGACCAGGATCCGCGTGGAGGCCGATTATCTTCCGACCTTGGAGCTCACCCTGCGGGAGCTGGGCCAGGCGGAGCGGGACGGCGGGGATACCGGGGCGAAAGCCGCGCTTTGCCTGCGGGCAGTCAACGTGCTGGTCCAGGTGGTTTCGGACGGCCGGCGGGCCCGGCGAGAGTGGGGCGAGCGGAGCCTGGAGGCGGAGGTGGCGGCCCTGGAGCGGCTTGCCGCCATGCGCGGGGACGTGGGAGACGCCATCGGGCCGTGAGCCGGAATGATGCCCAGCCGCCGGAAGCGGCGCCCGGCCTGTTTGAGATAAGAGAACGTCAATGCGTCAATTTTGAAAGGAGGAATCCCCATGCTTGAATTCATTCTGAACGTGTGGCCTGTCATTGTGGCCGTTGCCGTGGTGCTCGTCGTTATCGTGCTGGGCTACGTCAAGGCCCCGCCGGACCAGGCGTACATTATCTCCGGGCTCAAAAAGGAGGGCAAAGTGCTCATTGGGCGGGCCGGAATCCGCGTGCCGTTCCTGGAGCGCATGGACCGGCTGTACCTGGGCCAGATGACGGTGGACATCAAGACGGAGCAATCCGTCCCCACCAGCGACTTTATCAACGTCAACGTGGACGCCGTGGCCAAGGTGCGCATCTCTCCCCAGGCCGAGGGAATCAAGCTGGCGGCCAAGAACTTCCTGAACAAGCGCCCGGAGGAGATCACCCGGGACCTCCAGGATTCCCTCCAGGGCAATATGCGCGAGATCATCGGCACCCTCTCCCTCAAGGAGATCAACACCGACCGGGATTCCTTCTCCGACCAGGTGATGCAGAAGGCCAGCAAGGACATGGACAAGCTGGGCATTGAGATCCTCTCCTGCAATATCCAGAACGTCACCGACGAGAACGGGCTCATCAAAGACCTGGGCGCCGACAACACCAGCCTGATTAAAAAGAACGCCGCCATCGCCAAGGCCCAGGCGGACCGCGACATCGCCATCGCCCAGGCGGAGGCCGAGCGGGAGTCCAACGAGGCCCGGGTCCACGCGGACACCCAGATCGCCCAAAAGCAGACGGAGCTGGACATCCGGCGGGCCGAGCTGAAAATCATGGCGGACGGCAAAAAGGCGGAGGCCGACGCCGCCTATGAGATTCAGAGCCAGGAGCAGCGCAAGAGCATTGAGACGGCCACAGTCAACGCGGAGATCGCCAAAACCCAGCGCCAGGCCGAATTGAAGCAGGTGGAGGTGGAGGTGGAGAAGCAGAAGCTGGAGGCGGAGATCCGCGCCAAGGCGGACGCCGACCGCTACCGCCAGGAGCAGGAGGCGGAGGCCGCGCTCTTCAAGCGGCAAAAGGACGCCGAGGCGGCGCGCTACGAGCAGGAGCAGAAGGCCCAGGCGGAGATGAAAATCGCCGAGGCGCAGAAGTACGCCAAGGAGCAGGAGGCGGAGGGCATCGCCGCCGTCGGCAAGGCGGAGGCGGAGGCGATCCGCGCCAAAGCCCTGGCGGAAGCCCAGGGCATCGACAAAAAGGCCGAGGCCATGAGGAAGTACGGCGAGGCCGCCGTCATTGAAATGGTGATGCAGGCCCTGCCCGAAATCGCCAAGTACGTGGCCGAGCCCCTCTCCAAGGTGGACAAGATCACGATGTACGGCGAGGGCAACAGCGCCAAGCTGCTGGAAGACATCATCACCGGTACCTCCCAGGTCACGGAGGGCATCACCCAGAGCATGGGGATCGACGTCAAGGCCCTGGTTGCCGGTATGCTGGGCGGCAAACTGGCGGGCGGAGAGGGCCGGACGGTCCTGATCCAGAGCCCTCCGCCGGGGGAGCGGGACGGCGGTTCTCCCGCGCAGCCGGAAGAGGATACGCCGCCGGAGTAAACAGGCGGCTTTCACAGCGCAAAACCCCCTGATTTCTTCGGAAATCAGGGGGTTTTGGCCTGAAACGGATGGCGGCGGCATGGGCGCGCGCTTGCCCCGCCCGCAAAAATGTCGCCGCCGGCGCACAAAAGGCTTGTGCAAATCCCGAAAATGCGCTATAAATAATAGGCGGCGAACAGATCGGAAAGGGCGGACGGCACGTTTGCGGCCGGTGGCCCGCCGGCGCGCAAGGCGCGTTTGTGCTCCCCGCGGCGATATGCCGCCGCGGGGTTTCAAAAGACCAATCAATCTTTTGAAACTTGCCTGACGGCAGCGATAGCCAATCACTTAACCTGGAAGGAGATCGCAATGAAGCCATATGCGGAAATGACCAAAGAAGAGCTGAAAAGCCTGAAAGCCCAGCTGAGATCTGACTATAAGGATTATCAGGGGAAGGGCCTGAACCTGAACATGGCCCGGGGAAAGCCCTGCACCGAACAGCTGGACCTGTCCATGGGGATGATGGACGTGTTGAGCAGCAATGACGACCTGACCTGTGAGGACGGCACCGACTGCCGGAATTATGGCGTTCTGGACGGGATCAAGGAGGCCAAGGAGCTGATTGGGGACATGATGGAAAACCCCATCGACAGCATCATCATCTATGGAAATTCCAGCTTAAACGTCATGTATGACACCATCTCCCGCTCCATGACCCACGGCGTCATGGGGAGCACCCCCTGGTGCAAGCTGGACAAGGTCAAGTTTTTGTGCCCCGTTCCCGGGTATGACCGCCACTTTGCCATCACCCAGTATTTCGGCATTGAGATGATTAACGTGCCCATGACGCCCACAGGCCCGGATATGGACCTGGTGGAGGAGCTGGTGGCCGCTGACGAGGCCATCAAGGGCATCTGGTGCGTCCCCAAATACTCCAACCCCCAGGGGATTTCCTACTCGGACGACACGGTCCGCCGTTTTGCCCGGCTGAAGCCGGCCGCCAAGGATTTCCGCATTTACTGGGACAACGCCTATGGCGTGCACCATCTGTACGACCGGGATCAGGACCATTTGATTGAGATCCTGGCGGAATGCAAGCGGGCGGGGAATCCCGATCTGGTCTATAAGTTCGCGTCCACCTCCAAAATCAGCTTCCCCGGCTCCGGGCTGGCGGCCATCGCCACGTCTCCCAACAACATGGAGGACATTAAGATGCAGCTGTCCATCCAGACCATTGGCCACGACAAGGTGAACCAACTCCGCCATGTGCGGTTCTTCGGCGATATCCACGGCATGGTGGAGCATATGCGCCGCCACGCGGATATTCTCCGCCCCAAGTTCGAGATCGTGACCGGCACCCTGGAGAGCGAGCTGGGCGGCCTGGGCATCGGGACGTGGACAACGCCCAAGGGGGGCTATTTTATCTCCTTTGACGCTCTGGACGGCTGCGCGAAGGAGATCGTGGCCAAGGCAAAGAAGGCCGGCGTGGTGATGACCGGGGCGGGCGCCACCTATCCTTACGGCCGGGACCCCCATGACAGCAACATCCGTATCGCCCCCACCTATCCGTCCGTGGAGGACCTGCGGACGGCCATGGAGATCTTTACCCTGTGCGTCAAGCTGGTTTCCATTGACAAGCTGCTGGGGGAGGAGGCCGTTTCCTGACCCCGCGGGAAGCCCGGCCCTGGGAACCGAACCCCCCCTGATTCCGCAAGGAATCAGGGGGGTTCTTTGGTTTAACGCGCTTTACGCGGGGAGGCGGGGGGGCGCCGCGGCCCCGCCGCCGGGCTCATGGCGGTGTGCCGCCCCTCACCGGCTCTGCTGGGCCAGCCACTGGAAGATGGTGGTCTCCTCGCCGCCGATGGTCTCCACGCACTCGTCGTTCAGGGTGTAGATCCAGGACCAGTGGCCCATGTACTGGTAGGGCTTGCCGTCGGCGCCCTTGTAGAGGCCGGTGGTGTCGTGAACGTCGTCGAACAGGGAGTAGTGAACGTTCCCGGCCCCGGCGCCAATCAGGCGGTCGTACAGGTCGTTGGAGTAGTTGGCCTTGGGGATGGGATTGCCCTCCCCGTCCAGCTTCAGGTTATAGGCCATGTAGTTGTTGGGGTCGCTCTCGCCCTCGAAAATGGCCACGGTGCCGTCGTTTTTGGCGGCGGTGATCCAAATGGGCAGGTCCTTGATGGATTCGATCATCTCATCGGTCAGCCAGGAGGCGTCGTAGGCCTCGCACACGGGATAGGCGGCGGCGAAGAGCTCGGGGTACTCAACGATCATGTTTACGGTCATGTAGCCGCCGTTGGAGCAGCCGCCCACATAGACGCGGTCCTTGTCGATCTCCGGGTGGTCGGCCAGGTATTTGTCGATCAGGGATTTCAGCGCGTCGGTGTAGTAGGAGCGGCCGTTGTCGGTGTTCTCCGTGTTGCGGTAGGTGCCGGTGCCGTCCAGATCCAGCCACATGGTGGGGGCCTGCGGGGCCAGGACGGCCGCGCCGGTGTCGCCAAAATGCTTCTGAATGTCTTCGGTTATCAGGTTGACCACCTTGTTGCCAATGATGGCGATGGTGGGATCAGTTCCGCCCTCGCCCGCGCCGTGGAGCCAGATAATCAGCGGGGTGGAGCCGTCCTTCGCGTCCTCGTGGGGAAGCCAGGAGGCGTAGCTCAGGGTGATGTCCTTCTCCCCTTCGGTCCAGGTGTGGGTGCCCTCGGTGAACTCGTCCGCCAGCAGGGTGACGGCCTTGCCGGCCCCTCCGGCGTTGGTGGGCTCCATGGACAGGGACGCGCCCGCGGCGGTGGACAGGGGCGCCGTCAGGGAGATCACGTAGCTGGTGTCCACGAAGCTGTTGAAGCCGCTGACGAAGTCATAGTTGAAGGGGGAGCCGGCGGTCTCGTCGGGGCCGATCTTCATCTCCACAGCCACCTGGGTGCCGGACTCCGCCTTGTTCCCGTTTTCGTCGCACACGTAGGCCGCTGTGACCGTGCGGGCGGCGGGCTGGGGGGCGGCGGGGGTGGGTGTCATGGTGGCGAAATCAAAGCCGGGCACGGTGCGCACGGAGACGGCGTTGAACTTCTCCGCCGTGACGCTGCCGGGGTCCAGCTCTTGGCCCAGGTCCAGGACCACCTTGCCGATGGCGGGACCCCAGTCCTCGGCGGTGGCGATGGTGGTATAGCTGACATCGTGCAGGCGGGTGAAGCCGCTGGAGGCCAGGGCGCTCAACGCCACCGCCAGGTCGCCCCGGGTGGTGCCGGAGACCTTGACGGCGTCCACGCCCACCATGCCGCAGAAGCGGTCCAGAATGCCGTTGATCTCCGCGGCGGTGAGCTCGTCGTACTGGCCCTCTTCGCCGATCAATCCGGCGGCCTTGGCCCACACCATGCTTCCGGCGGACCACCCGTCGTCCACCAGCCCCTCGGAGGCGGCGGCTTCGGCGGCGTCGCCGGCGATCCGGCTCAGGAATGTGACCAGCTGCGCGGTGGTCACAGCCTGCCCGGGGCCAAAGGACTCCGCGCCCACGCCCTTGACGACGCCCATCTCGTTCAGCTGGGCCACCGCGGCGGCGTAGGCGCTGTCCTCCGCCACGTCTTGGAAGGCGGCGGCGCTGGCGGTGTTGACGCATAGGACCAGGCAGATGCTGAAGGCGATCATACTGCGGATCATGCTGCGTTTCATAGATTTCTCCTCCTACAAATGATGTAAGTTACTGGGACGTCCGGCCTCTCTTGATTCCATTTTGACGATAACGCATAGCGGCCGTTTTGAAAATAAAATATTTCCAGTATTCTTTGTATTTTTTCCAGGTGCCGTTGACTTGCGGCGGACAACGTGCAAAAATACATGGAGAATTTACAACAGCGGAAGCCGGCAGGGCGGACGCGCTTCCGGGAAAGGAGCCCGCGCATGGATGTCAAAACAGCGCTGATCTCTTTTGTGGAGGAGTATTTGAACAGCAATTCCATCCCCACCCATCGCGTCTGCCTGCCGTGCGGCGACTATTCCTGGCTGGACTTCGGCCTGCGGTCCGCGCTTCCCGGCGGGCGGGGCTATCACTTTATCCAGAGCTGTTTGGAATCCGTCGGGCCCAACACCATCCACCATTTGCTGGATATGTTGGGGTGCGTCTATACGGTGTTTCAACTGCCGGACCGCGCCGGTCTGCTGGTCTGCGGCCCGGTGCGGCTGGGGAACGGGGAGCTGCCCCACGTGGCCGCCCAGGCCCAGTCCGGCATCTCCGTGCAGGAGGTCCCGAATCTCCAGGGCTTTTATCAGCGGGTGGCGGTTTTTCACCAGCCCGCGGCGTATTACAACCTTTTCACGGCGCTGGGCAGCCGCGTCTTCGCGGAGGAGGCCTTTAAAACCGTTCATGGCCGCCTCGACGACCTGGAATACTGGCATGAGGTCTATCAGCGGGATCTGAGCGCGCCGGAGCAAGCCCCCCTTGGCATCCGGGCATTTGAAACATGGCATTCCATAGAGGCGGAGCTGATAAAAGCGCTCTGCCTGGGAACTGAGTCCGACGTCCTGCGCGCGGCGGCCAAAACGCAAGGCGCGGACCTGCCGCGCCTCCTGGCCGACGAGGTCTGGGACGCCAAAACCTGCCTGCTGGAATTTGAGACCCTGCTGCGCAGGTCCGCCGACCTGCTGGGCGTCCCCGCCGTCCTGCTCATCCCCTACCGCAGCCGGCATATCCAGCTGATCGCGCGGGTCAAGGGCAAGGCGGAACTGAGCGCCCTCCTGACGCAGTTTGCCCAGGACTATTACCTGCTGACCCGGCGGCAATCGATGAGCAAGTATTCCCTGCTGACCCAGAAGATTATCACCCTGGTGGCCCAGGACATCACGGCGGACCTGAGCCTGAGCGCCATCAGCAAGCAGCTGAACGCAAACGCGAAATACCTGTCCGCCCTGTTCAAACGGGATGTGGGCGTCACGCTGACGGACTATGTCAGCGACCGGCGCATCGAAATGGCCAAACGGATGCTCTTTCTCACCGACCTGCCCATCAAAACCATCGCGCAGAAATGCGGCATTCCGGACATACACTATTTCAGCCACCTGTTCAAACGGAGAATTGGCTGCACGCCAAAATATTTCCGAGGCAATCATATGCGCATTTCCGACTTCTACAGCCTTTGACCGGGCCGCTCCCAAGTGTTTCGGGTGCGCGTAAAGGCGCCGGCCCGGCCGCGTGGCCTCCTCCGCCCATAGACAAACCGCCCCCGCCGTGGTATATTATTGCGGCGGAAAGAGGGGAGCGCCATGCTTACACTGGAGGATTATCTGGTTGAATTTACAGGCTGCTTGATTTCCCACGCCATCCTGGCGGCCTACCTGTTTGTGATCATGGGCGCGCGGGGGCGGAGGATGCTGAGAAAACTGCCCGCCCTGCTGCTCTCCCCACTGCTGGTCACCCTGCTGGATGGGCTTTTGTATGTACTCCTTCCCAATGACGCAGTGATCCGTTACTGTGTGTTCTCCTGCGCCGCCCTGGTGACGTGTACCCTGTGGACCCGGTGGGCGTGGCGGATCAGGTTCTGGCAGGCCTTTGCCGCCACGTGCATGGCGGGTATGTTCCAGGTGGCCGCGTCCGGCCTGGCCCAGATATTGGTTCTGAACAGCGAGCTCCCATACGCGGCGGTAATGGCCGTCTATGGGGCTGTGACGCTGGCCTCCGCCGCCCTGCTGCGCCGGCTCCGCTTCGGGCACTGGTTCCGCCTTCTGCTGGAGGAGGGTACCGGCCAGCGCCGCATGGCCCTGCTCTTCTTTGCCCTGGAGGCGTCTATGGAGGCATTCTTCCTTTTGCAAATAGGGGTACAGCCGGACTATCTGGTTCCCTACTATGCGCTTGTGCTGGCCATGGCGGCGCTGGCGTCGGGGCTGGTGGCCTACCTGGCCCAGCGGCTGGACGCTGTTCGGAAGGTGGAAGCCCAGCGGGACGTCATCGCCCAGCAGCAGCTCTACGAGCGGGACCTGGAGATCATCCGCCGAGAGGTGCGCGCCTTCCGCCACGACTACAAAAACCTGCTGGCGGGCCTGTCGGAGCAGGCGGACAAGGGCCAGCTGGACCAGCTGCGCGCCGCCCTGTCCGAGCTGGACGCGGGCTTTGACCGGCGCATTGGGGAGAAGATCCGGGCCTCCACCCAGCTGGGCAATGTGCGCATCCCCCAGGTGCGCAGCCTCCTGTTGTCCAAGCTGGCGGCCATGGGGCAAAAAGGGACCGGCTGCCGCCTGGAGGTCCTCTACCCCGTGGAGACGGTGGGCATGGACGTGTGGGATTTCACCCGCTGCCTGGGCATTCTGCTGGACAACGCCGCCGAGGCCGCGGCGGAGACGGAGGCGCCCTGGGTGGAGGTGGTTCTGCTGGCCCAGGGGGAGGGGCTGTCCCTGCGGGTGTCCAACCCCTACGCCGGGGCCATCGACCCGGACAAGCTCTGGGCGGAGGGCTCCTCCACCAAGGGGGCGGGCCGGGGGCTGGGGCTGGCCGGCTATCAGCGGATTCTGGCCGGGTATGCCAACGCGGCCTCGTCCACCAGCTGGGCGGGGGGCGTGTTTGTCCAGGAACTGACGGTGGAGGGCGGGACATGATCCGAATTTATCTCTGCGACGACGAGGAGGCCGTTCTCCACCAGGTTAAAACCGCCCTGGAGTGGAAAATTTTCGTGGAGGGCTACGACATGGAGGTGGCCTGCGCCGCCGCCACGGCCCGGGAGCTGCTGGACGCGGCCCAGGATGGGAGCCGGAGCGTCTACTTCCTGGACGTGGATCTGAAGGACGGGGCGTGGGACGGTTTCACCCTGGGCCGGGAGCTGCGGCGGCGGGACCCCCACGGCACCCTGGTGTACGTCACCAGCTACGGCGACCTGGCCTGGAAAACCTTCCAGTACCACCTGGAGGCTTTTGACTACATCGTGAAGGGGCCGGACCAGACCGGCCCGTCCGCCGCCCGGTGCCTGGAGGCGGTCCACGCCCGGCTGCTGGACGAGCGCCGGGACCCGGCGGAGGTGTTCTCCCTGCGTTCGGGGGACGAGACCCGCCACGTGCCTATGGCCGATATCCTGTTCTTTGAGACCGCCCCCAGGGCCCACCACGTGTTCCTCCACACGGCGGACAGCCGGATGGACTTCGTAGGCAGCCTGAACCAGCTGGAGCGGGAATTGGGCGGACGTTTTATCCGGGTCCACCGGGCCTATTTGGCGGCGGCGGACAAGATCGGCGCGGTGGACTGGAAGAATAACAAGCTGGCCGTCGGGGGCCGGGAGTGCCTGCTGTCCCGGGCGGGAAAGGCGGCGCTGAAAAAGAACCTGGGCGGGGGCCCGTAGAGCCCTCCGCCCAGATTCTTTTGCCATTTGGGAAGGATTTTGACCGTTCAGGAACTCCCGCCCACAGGCGGCCCGGGCCGTGGTATGCTTTCCCCACGCGGACAGGCGGGATGGAAAGGAGGAAAACGCTATGGCAAAGGAACGTTTTGTGGAGGTCTATAACCAGGGCATTGTCAATGTGATGAAAGTCGTCGTCGATACGGAAACCGGCGTAAATTATGTGATGGGATCTCACAATAAAGCCAACGGCACCGGGATGACCGTCCTGGTGGACGGGTCCGGCAAGCCCATCGTCACCCCCATGGACTGAGGGAACCGGTCAATCCGGCAAGGCATCAATAGCTCCCGCCCGTCCGCGCCAAACTTGAACGAGAACGGCTTGGAGGTATTATACCATGGCAAACGAAGTCAAGAAATTGATCCAGGAGGCCGGATATGAGCCTCTGGAGAACCGCCGCATCATCGTCAAATACGCCCCGGCAAACCTGAGCGAACAAATTACGGCATTTTTCAACTCGGAATTTTATGTTCTCCAGATGTGTGAACACGAGATCGTCCTGCTCCCCTTCAACACCACATGGGGCAACCTGCGCAAAGACGTATCCCTAGTCCTTCCCTATGGGGACATCCAGTCGGTGGAGCTGGGGGACGACCTGCTCAACACGGTCATCACCATCCGCACCGGGTCGGACACCATCCGCCTGACCACCCAGCAGGCGGCGTTGAGCGACCTGCGGAGTTCCGGCGCCTACGCCGCCATATATGCCGGCAACTTCAAAAATTGGCACAAGGAAAACCTGAACGGCACGCTGGAAGCCCTGAGGACCCTGGGGGGCCGGACGGACTGATCCGCTGGCGGTCAGGCCATGACACCCACCTCGTCCGCCACGGTGAAGTCCGCCTCGGTGCAGGCCCGGATGTCGTCCACGGTGTAGCCGGGGGCCAGCTCCCGCAGGACCAGGCCCGTGGGAGTCACCTCAAAGTAGCACCGCTCGGTGACGATGTCCGTGACGCACCGGGCCCCGGTGAGGGGCAGGGTGCACTTCTTCAGGATTTTGGACGCCCCGCTCTTCTCGCAGTGGTCGGTGGCCACGATGATCTTCTTCACCCCGGCGCACAGGTCCATGGCGCCCCCCATGCCGGGGGCCATTTTGCCCGGGATGGTCCAGTTGGCGATATTGCCCTCCTGGTCCACCTGGAGGGTGCCCAGCACGGTGGCGTCGATGTGGCCGCCCCGGATGAAGGCGAAGGAGGTGGCGTGGTCGCAGACGCTGCCGCCGGGGATGACGGAGGCGGGCTGGCCGCCGGCGTCGATGAGGTCAGGGTCCACGTCGTCCCAGGCGGGGGACGCCCCGCAGCCCACAATGCCGATCTCCGCCTCCATCCACAGCTCCACCCCCTCGGGGAGGTAGTTCACGCACATCAGGGGGAGGCCGATGCCCAGGTTGACAAAATCGCCGTCCTTGAAAAACTTCGCGCAGCGCGCCGCGATCAGCGCGCGCCCAGTGAGTTCAGCCATTATTGTTTGCCTCCTTCCGCCGCTTTGGCCGCCGCTTTGGCTTCCGCCTTGGCCCTGGCCCGCTGCCACATGGGGCAAATGGGCTTCTTTTCGCCCTGGCGGACGTAAACCATGTCCACGATGGGGGCGGGCACGTCGATCTCGTCGGGGCCCAGCTCGCCCACCTCCACCAGCTCCTCCACCTCCGCGATGACGGTGTCGGCGGCGAAGGCCATGTAGCTGTTGGTGGCCCGGCCGGTGAGCCGGAACTGGAGGTTGCCCGCCGTGTCCGCCTTGGCGGCCTTGATGAGGGCCACGTCGGCGCGGAGGGGCAGCTCCAGCAGGTATTCTTTGCCGTCGATGATGAGCCGCTGCTTGCCCCGCTCCACGTCGGTGCCGATGCCGGTGGGGGTGAGCACGCCGCCCAGCCCCGCGCCGCCGCAGCGGATGCGCTCGGCAAAGGTGCCCTGGGGGACGAACTCCACCGCCAGCTCCCCGGCGAACATCTGCTGGCCCGCCACGGGGTTCAGGCCGATGTGGGTGGTAATCAGGCTTTTGACCCGGTGCTCGTTGATGAGCCGGCCCAGGCCCTGGTCGGGCATACCGCCGGACACGGCGATGGCGTCAATGTCCTTTACGCCCTTTTCCAGCATCCCGGTGATGAGCTCCTCGGCGGACAGTTCCCCGTGCCAGTCGCCGAACATGATGGTCTGGCCGTCTTGGATCTTTTCCAGGGCGGCTTCCTTGGTCGCTACCTTTGATTTCAATTGAGGTCCCGCCTTTCTCTCAATATATTACTTGCCCTGGAACACGGCCTTGCGCTTCTCCATGAACGCCTTACAGCCCTCCTGGAAGTCCATGGAGGCGGCGCACTCCCGCTGGGTGGGCACCTCCGTCCCGTCCAGCCACTGCTTGTAGTCGGCGTAGACGGCGTCGTACAGCTGCTTTTTGATGTTTTTGTAGGAGATGAGGGGCCCGGCGGCCAGCTTCCGGGCAAATTTCATGGTGGCCGCGTCCAGCTCCTCCACGGTGGTGACCTGGTAGGCCAGCCCCCAGTCCTTGGCCTCCTGGGCGGTGACGGGCCGGCCGGTGGCGGCCAGCTCCATGGTGCGGGCGGTGCCGATGGCCTTGGCCAGCAGGTAGGTGGCCCCGGTGTCGGGCACCAGGCCCAGGTTGACGAAGGCCAGGATGAACTTGGCGTTGTCGGCGCAGATCATGAAGTCGCCCCCCAGGGCCAGGCTGACGCCCGCCCCCGCCGCCGCGCCGCACACGGAGGTGACCACCATCTTGCTCATCCGCTTCAGGCCGTCGGCCACGGCGCCCACCTTGCTGATGAGCCCGTCCATATTGACCTCGCCCCCCGCCTGGATGAGCTGGTAGAAGTAGCCGATGTCGCCGCCGGCGGAGAAGGCCTTGGGGGCCCCCTTGATGACCACCACCTTGACCGCCGGGTCCTTTTCGGCGGCGTCCACCACGTACATCAGCTCGTCCGCCATCTGCTCGTCAATGGCGTTCAGGTTCTTCAGGTAGTTCATGGTGATGACCGCAATGCCGTCCTCCACCGTATAGATCAGCTTTTTCAGTTCCATGCCGTACCGGCTCCTTTCAATCAATGGCTGCGCGCCCGGAAGCCTGCCGCCGCGCCGCGGAAATGTGGCTTGACACCCCCTTGCCGTTTTAATATAATGGAATAAATTGTGATTTCCGGCCGCGCACGCTGCCTATCTGTTACGCTATTGCCAGTGTAGCACAGCCTGTGTGCGGTGAGCGGGAAAGAAGCGTGAACGAACCGTGACTTTGTTGTGGAAAAAGACAAAAATCTTTTTTGTCATTCTTTAAAAATAGCAGAATTCACAAGAAGGGGGTGGGCGCCTGTGCTGTTGCGGGATTCCAGCTGTACCGCCGCGGCTTTGTTTCGGGATTTCAAGGAAAAAGGGCTCTACGCCGCCCTCCAGGCGGAGGGGAGCGCCGTCTTGGCCATGTCCGGCCGCTGCAAGGTGGAGATCAAGGGCGTCGACGCCTGGAACGGCCTGGACGTCCGGCTGTGCGAGTCCCTCTGCCACAGCCACCGGGAGAGGATATGGGCGGTCCCCGGCGTACAGGGGCTGACCGACCCGGCCTCCGGCGTCCATATGGCGGCGGTCTGCCTGCATACGCGGGAGCGGTTTAAGGCGTTCACCATCTTTTTCCGGCGCAGCCAGCCCTTTTCCGCCGCGGAGCTGTCCGGCGCAAAGGGGTTTATGGACCTCTACTGCGAAAAGGCGCTCCTGTCCAGCGGGCTGCACCGGGCCAGCGAATACATAGGCCTCATAAACGCCGGGAACGCGCCGTGCGCCCCTGCCGGCTCCCGCGTTTTCATACGGGCCTTCGGGCGGTTCGACGTGTTTGTGGACAACCGCCTGGTGGACATCTCCTGCTCCAAGGCCAAGGAGCTGCTAGCGCTGTGCGTGGACCACTGGGGCGGCGACGTCACCATGGAGGAGGCCATCGACAAGCTGTGGGAAAACCGGGCCTATGACCAGCGCTCCAAAAACCTCTACCGAAAAACGGTGTCCTACCTGCGCCACCTGTTTGCGTCCCTGGAGTGCCCGCAGGTGTTTGCCAGCGCCCGGGGGCGCTGCCACCTGAACCGGGAGCTGGTGGACTGCGACTATTTCCGCTACCTGGAGGGGGAACCCGTCCATTTCGCCGGGGAGTACCTGTCCCACTACGCCTGGGCGGAGGAGACCAACGCCTGGCTGGCCCGCCGCCAGGCCCAGGGCTGAACCAGGCGGAACCGCCGGCCGGAAGGGCAGGCGCAAAAGAAAAAACCGGCGGTCCCCGCGTTTCGGGGACCGCCGGTTTTTTACGGGGCCGGGGGCTGGGCCCCCTCCTCCCGGCGGCGGATGCGGCGCACCACCGGGACGGCCACCGCCGCCGCGGACAGGCCGGCGCATATGTTGCTGATCATCATGGTGAGGCCCACCGCCTCCGCGCCCAGGGCCGTAAAGCGCTGCAGCGCCCACAATACCGGCACCCGGAACAGGAACACCCGGGCCACGTTCAGGGCCAGGGTCAGCTTGGTATAGCCGTACCCCAGCAGCAGGGCCAGGGTGGCGGAGTTCACCCCCAGGGTGATATAGCCCAGCATCTCCCAGCGGTGAATGGATACAATCATCTGACAGAACTGCGGGTCAAACTGCTCCTTGGACTGGGCGAACACCTGGGCCAGCCAGGGCAGGCCCCAGTTCACGAGCAGCAGCCCCGCCCCGCCAATGGCCACGTCCACCAGCAGCAGGCAGGCGTACAGCCGCAGGGTGCGGCGGTACCGCCCCGCCCCCCGGTTTTGGCTGATGAGGGCGGAGGCCCCGTCCAGCATACCCGCGTGCCACCCGGTGGTCAGCCCGCCGATGTTGTTGGATATGCCCAGCGCGCCCACCGTCAGCTCCCCGTACATCCCGGACATGGAGTTGACAATCACCTTTCCCGCGGAAAAGAGCATCTTTTCCGCCGTCACCGGGTAGGAGAGGTTCAGCACCGGCAGCACGGTCTCCTTTTTCATGTGGATGTTCCGGGGGCTGAAGCGGAAGGCCCCCTCGTCCCGGGTCATGCTGAACAGGGCGTAGGCCAGCAGGACCAGCTGGCTGATGAGGGTGGCCGCCGCGATGGTGACAACATCTCCGTCCAGCCGGTAGACGAACAGGGCGGACAGCCCCAGCTTGATTACGATGACCGCCGCGTTGATGAACAGGATCTTTTTGGCGTGGCCCCGGCTGCGTTCAATGGCGATGTACACGGTGTTGAAGAAGTTCACCACCAGGCAGAGGACCTCCACCCGGAAGTACCCCGCCCCGGCGGCGATGAGCTCCTCCGGCGTGTTCAGCAGGCGCAGGAAGGGCTCGGCAAAGGGGACCAGCGTCACCGCCACCAGCAGGCTGACCGCCGTGGCCATGGCGTAGAGGGTGGCCGTGCGCCGGCGCACCAGGCCGTACTCCCCCTGGCCATAGGCCTCGGAGATTTTGATGCTGCCTCCCACGGCCAGGCCGGAGCCCAGGGCGGTAATCATCAGGGTGATCTGGCTCAGGCAGGACACCGCCGACACCGCGCTGGAGCTGATATGGGCGGCCATCAGGGCGTCCAGGATTTTAAAGATGGACTGCAGCGCCTGATAGAGCGCCAAGGGGGCGCACACCGTCAGCAGGGTGCGCATGGGCGGGGCGTTCAGGGCATATTGCCGGAACGCCTCGTCCCGTTTGGAGGCCTGGTCCATGGAGTCACAGGCAGGCTGCGTAGGCGGCTTTGGCCCCCTGCTCCCGGATCAGTTTCAGGCCGGACACGGCCGCCTCCTCAAAGCCGTCCACCTGGGTCAGGTCCCGGCCCCACATCCGCTGGTTGGCCATGACGGCGTGGACCAGGTCCTCCGCGGAGTCGTTTCGGTGCCCGTAGTAGAACTCCAGCACCCAGCGGTCGTCGGAGCAGACGTACTCGTTTCCCTTGGGGCGGCGGCACACCAGGCCGCTGCCGTTCAGCGCCTGGATGCCGCTGGAGAAAAAGGCGATGTAGGCGGCAAAGCTCATGGTGAGGCAGGGGGGCAGCTTGCCGGCCTTCTCAATGTACTCCAGGAAGGAGGGCATATTCCGGGCCCGCCACTTGGACGTGGAGTTCAGGGAGATGGACATGAGCTCGTGGTCCACGAAGGGGTTGTTGAACCGGTCCTGCACCGCCCCGGCAAAGTCCTCCAGGTCCTTTTTGTCCAGCGGCAGGGTGGGAATGACCTCCTCGTACAGCATCTTGTTCATGAAGCCCCGCACCGTGCCGTCCTGCATACAGTCCCGCACGATGTCGAAGCCCGCCAGATACGCCCCCAGCACAAAACCGGTGTGGGCGCCGTTCAGAATGCGGACCTTGCGCTTTTTGTAAGGTGTTACATCGGGCACCACCGGGCAGTTGACCCCCGCCCGCCTGAAGGGCAGCTTGTCCTCCAGCCACGCGGGCCCCTCGATGTTCCATACGCCGAACACCTCGCCCACGTCGATGAGCTCGTCATGGTAGCCGTTTTCCCGCTCCATTTTTTCCACCTCGGCGGGGTCCTTCACCCGGCCGGGGACGATGCGGTCCACCAGGGTGGAACAGAAGGTGCAGTCCTCGTTGACATATTTGCGGAAGCCGTCCTCCAGCCCCCACTGGTCCACATACTGGTTGACGCACTTGAGCAGCTCCCTGCCGTTGTTGTCGATGAGCTCGCAGGACAGGATGACCAGGCCGGGTTTGCCCGCCTGCCAGCGGCGGTACAGCACCTGGGTGAGCTTGCCGGGGAAGGAGGCGGCGGGGGTGTGGTTGAGCTGGCAGGCGGGGTCGTAGACGATGCCCGCCTCGGTGGTGTTGGACACCACATACTCCAAATCGTCGGAGACGGCCACCGCCATCATGGCGTCGAAATCCGCCTGCTCGTAGGGGTTGAGGCACCGGGAGACGGAGGAGATCACCCGCTTGCGGTCCACCTTCTCGCCGTTCTCCCGGCCCCGGAGGTAAAGGGTGTACAGCCCCTCCTGCTCATTGATGAGCTTGGCCAGCCCCGGGGCGATGGGCTGCACCAGCACGCATTTGCCGTTCCAGCCCGCCTTCTCATTGGCCACGTCGAACCAGTAGTTGACAAAGGCCCGCAGGAAGTTGCCCTCGCCAAACTGGAGCACCTTCTCCGGCGCGCTCTCCAGGATATAGCCCTGATAGCCGGACTGCTTCAGGGTTTGATAGTTCAACAGTTCCATCATGATGTTCCGCCTTTCTATAATGTCACGCCCTGCTTGAAGATGGCCATGTCGTGGAATCCGGCCAGTTCCGCCTTGACCTGCCGCCCGGAGGCCACCTCCAGCACAAAGTCAAACAGCTTTCCGCCCAGCTCCTCCACCGAGCCGTCCTCCACCAGCACGCCGCAGTTGAAGTCGATCCAGTTCCCCTTTTTCGCCGCCAGGGCGGAGTTGCTGGCGATCTTCACCGTGGGCGCCGGGGAGGCGAAGGGGGTGCCCCGGCCGGTGGTGAACAGCACGATGTGGGCCCCCGCCGCCGCCAGGGCGGTGGACGCCACCAGGTCGTTGCCCGGAGCGCTGAGGAGGTTCAGCCCCCGGCGGCCCACCGGCTCGCCGTAGGCCAGCACGCCGGACACCGGGGCGCGGCCCGATTTCTGGGTGCAGCCCAGGGATTTGTCCTCCAGGGTGGAGATGCCCCCCTTTTTATTGCCGGGGGAGGGGTTTTCGTAGATGGCCTGCCCGTGGCGGGTGAAATAGTCTTTGAAGCCGTTGACCAGCTTCACGGTGTCGGCAAAGATCCGCTCGTTCTCGCAGCGGTTCATCAGCAGGGTCTCCGCCCCGAACATCTCGGGCACCTCGGTGAGGATGGTGGTTCCCCCCTTGGAGATCAGCAGGTCGGAAAAAGCCCCTACGGTGGGGTTGGCGGTGATGCCGGACAGCCCGTCCGACCCGCCGCACTTCATGCCCACCACCAGCTCGCCGCAGCTCATGGGCTCCCGGCGGAAGCGGCCCGCGTACCGGGCCAGCTGCTCCACCAGGGCCACGCCGTCGGCGATCTCGTCGTCCGACTCCTGGCACACCAGGAACTTCACCCGGTTTTCATTGTACTGGCCGATGTAGGGCTTCAGCACGTCGATATTGCTGTTCTCGCACCCCAGCCCCAGCACCAGCACGCCGCCGGCGTTGGGGTGGTTGATGAGGCCCGCCAGGATCTTCCGGGTGTTCTCCTGGTCGTCCCCCATCTGGGAGCAGCCGTAGGGGTGGGGGAAAGCGTAAATGCCGTCCACCGTTCCCGTTTTAAACTTCTGGGACAGCCGCTCAATGGCCCGGGCCACGTCGTTGACGCAGCCCACGGTGGGGATGATCCAGACCTCGTTGCGCACCGCCGCCCGGCCGTCCTCCCGGCGGTAGCCCTGGAACAGCTCGTCGTCTGTGGGCACCAGGGGGGCGTTGTCCGGCTCATAGGCGTAGTCCAGCACCTCGCCCAGGCCGGTTTTCACGTTGTGGGTGTGCACCCAGCCCCCGGCCGGGATGTCCGCCAGGGCCGTGCCGATGGGCGCGCCGTACTTGATGACCGCCCCGCCCGCCGGAATGGGGGCCAGGGCAAACTTGTGCCCTTGGGGGATGTCCTCCAAAAGCGTGACGGCGCGGCCGTCCACCTGGAGCGCGCTTCCGGCGGACAGCGGCGTCAGAGCCACCGCCACCGAGTCGCCGGGATGGATTTTGATAAAGGTTTTCATGAAGACGCCTCACCCTCTCGTTCCCGAATGGGCAGGCGCGCCGCGCTGGCGTATGGAAACGGCTTTCATCCGGTTCCGGCGGCGCCTGCCGCGTTCTGTAAGAACTTACATTGAAAACATCATAAAACATGGCGTTCAAAATGTCAACGCCTTGAAAATCATTCCGGGAATCCCGGCTGATTTTTGGCGTTGTGCACAAAAACGGGGCGGAGAGCTTGTGAGAAAAAACATCTTGAAATGGGCGGTGCGGCAGTTTATCATAAAGTTGTGTAAGAATTTACAGAACAGGACGGGGGTGCTGCCGTGAATATTTACGATATCGCGGAGCTGGCCGGCGTCTCCATCGCCACTGTGTCCCGGGTGCTGAACGACAGCCCCAACGTGGCGGAAAAGACCAAGCTGCGGGTGCGCGGCATCATGGAAGAACAGGGCTATGTGCCCAGCGGGTTTTCCCGGGGGCTGGGGCTGAACGCGATGAAAACCATCGGCCTGATCTGCCCTGACGCGGCGGACGATTACATGGCCAAGGTGGTGGCCTGCCTGGAGGGCAGCCTCCGGGACTACGGATACGACTGCATCCTGCGGTGCAGCGGCTACAGCTACGAGGACTGCCAGATCGCGGTGAGCGCCCTGCTGCGCTGCCGGGTGGACGCGCTGGTGCTCATTGGCTCCGTCTACGCCGCCGACGACCCGGACGACCCCCGGGTGAACTACATCCGGGAGGCCGCGGCCCAGGCCCCCGTGTTCATGGTCAACGGCTACGTCCGGGGGGAGAACATCTACTGCGCCGTGTGCGACGATTATCACGCCTCCCGGTCCGCGGCGGCCGAGATGATCGCATCCGGCCGGCGGAAGATCCTGTTCCTCACCGATATGGACACCGTCAGCACCAACCTGAAGCGGAAAGGCTGCGAGGCCGCGCTGGCCCAGGCGGGGCTCAAGCTCCAGGGGGATGTGAACGTGGGGCTTTCCAACCAGATCAACCAGACCCGGGACTACCTGCTCAAGCTTACGGACCTGGACGTGGACGGCATTTTCGCCGCCAACGACGCCCTGGCCGCCGGGGCGATGAAATACGCCAAGCGGAAGGGGCTGTCCGTCCCCGGCGACCTGTGCATCATCGGCTACAACAATTCGGAGCTGTCCGTGTGCTGCGACCCGGAGCTGTCCACCATCGACAGCCGGGAGCGCCGCCTGTGCCAGATTGTGGCGGATTTCCTCAAGCTCCACCTCAGCGGGAGGCAGGGCGGCGGGAAAGTGTACGCCAAGGGTTACCTCATTCGGAGGGGGACGACAGATTTCTGACCCAGCCCACCCGGCCTTTCACCGGGGGGTCCTCGTAGAACCGGGCGGTCTTGTCCCGGTCCGTGCCGTTCCACTTGTCAAAGCCCAGGGGGGAGATGTGCCCGCCGTAGGCGCAGTTTTGAAACAGGCACAGCCCGTAGTCCCGCCAGGGCCGGGCCAGATAGATGGAGCCGGGGGTCACGCCCTCCTCCGCCGTGAAGCGGCAGTTTCGGAAGGTAAAGCCCGCCGCCTGCTCCAAGGCGTGGGCGGGGGCCGCGGCATAGCCGATGCCCCGGGCGTCCGCCAGGGAGCGGACCTCGCAGTTCTCAAACACCGCTTCCCCGCAGCCGAAAATGAAATCCACCGTGCCCTCGATCAGGCACTCGTCAAACCGCTGGGCGCAAGGGCCCTCCTGGCGGAGCGCGGCGGGCAGGAAGCCGTCGTACCGCTGGATGAGGTCGGTGGGCAGCGGCCCCAGGAACAGGGTGTCCTGGGTGGAGGCCAGGCGGCACCGGCGCATGGAAAAGCCGTCGCCATACACCGTCAGGGCCACCTCCTGGCCCTTTTCCTCGGGGCGCAGGGCGTCGTTGACGATGGATAGGTCTTCCATGGCCACGCCGCTGGCGCACACCGCCAGGGTCCAGGTGCGGAAGGTATTGTACTCCACCCCCGCCCCGTCCAGCTTTTTGGCGTAGTCGTCCCAGACGATGCGGGTGCGGTCCGCCCCCGCCCCCACAAGGGTCAGGTCCGGCGTGGAGATCACGGTTTTGGCGCGGTATTCCCCCTCGGCCAGCCGGATCACGTCGCCGGGCCGGGCGCGGTCGAATACCTCTTGAAGATGACAGCCGGGGTCGATCTGGATCATGAGAGATCCCTCCTTTTTCAAATACACAGCTACACAGCGGGACGCGGCGGCATTTTGCCCGCGCAATGCCCCTCCTGCGGCGTACACGCCGCAGGAGAACCGCCTCTATTATACCTGATGCGGCGGGCTGTGCCTATCCCCAAGGCGGAGGTTCCGCCTAAATTTCTTGACAGCGAGGCGGGTGGACCCCATGAGACGGCAGCGTACCTGGAAGGAATACCGGGCCATCGACCTGGCGCTGCTGGGCGCGGCGCTGGCGGTTTTTGAGTTCCTCATTGTCCGGGCCGCCAACTGGTGGTTCCCCGGCCAGCCCTTCACCGTCTCCCTGGCGGCGGCCATGGCCTCCATCGTCTATATGCGCTGGGGCTGGTGGGGCGCCATCCACGCGGTGGAGGCGGGGCTGGTATTCTGCTTCTTTTCCGGGGCCTCCGGGCCGCAGTACGTCATCTACTGCGCGGGCAACCTGTTTTCGGTACTGGCGGTGCTCCTGCTGGACCGCGTGGGAAAAGAGCGGGTGCGGACCGGCCACCTGTCCTTGGTGTTCCCCTTGCTGGTGCAGGTGCTGATGCAGGCGGGGAGGGCGCTTGCCGCCCTGGCGCTGGGCGCCGGGCCGGCGGGCGTGGTGGGTTTCTTCACCACCGACAGCCTCTCCCTCTTATTTACCTTTGTGATCATCTGGATAGCGCGAAAGCTGGACGGTGTCTATGAGGATCAAAAACATTACCTGCTCCGCGTCCACGCGGAGAAGGGGCAAAAAGGAGGTAAACTATGAAAGATAGGGCAGCGGATTTCCTGGAATTTGACAGGGAAGCCCAGGTCTACCGGATCAGTCCGGAGCAGGCCGTCCGGGACGACGTGGAGAAGCACTATTGGCGCCATGTGGGCGTGACCATCCTGAAGGACTGGCGGCTTTACATCATGCTGGTGCCCATGCTGCTGGTGTTCCTGTTCTGGCGGTACTTCCCCATGTATGAGCTGCTGGGGTGCTTCAAGGTGTCGGACGACGTGGTGCCCGTCTCGCAGCAGCTGTTTTCCGGCTTCTCGTACTTCAGGCGGCTGCTGGCGGGGGGAGACCAGCTCTCCACCGACTTTTGGCGGGCGCTGCGCAACACCTTTATCCTCAGTTTCTACGGCCTGTGCTTCGGCTTCCCCATCCCCATCATCCTGGCGCTGTTTTTCAATGAAATCCGCTCAAACGCCGCCCGGAGCGTCTATCAGGTGCTGACATACCTGCCCAAGTTTATGTCCACCGTGGTCATGACCTCGCTGGTGACCATGCTGGTGAAGCAGGGTTCCCTCACCACCGGCATGGGCATCATCAACCAGGCGCTGTCGAACCTGGGACTCATCAGCGGCGAGGTGGCCAACGCGGGACTGCTGAACAACCCGTCCTTCTTCCGCTCCATCTACCAGATCAGCGGCATCTGGGAGGGCGCGGGTTATGACAGCATCGTGTTCTTCGCCGCCATTATCGCCATCTCCCCCACCAGCTACGAGGCCGCCCAGATCGACGGCGCGGACAAGTGGGCCCAGATGCGCTACGTGGTGCTGCCCAGCATCCTGTCCACCATCGTCATCATGCTCATCACCCGCATCGGCTCCCTGCTGAACATCGGGTATGAGAAGGTGCTGCTGCTGTACAACACCAACACCTACGTCACCGCCGACGTGGTGTCCACCCTGGCCAACCGGGTGGGCATGGGCAACAATCCCCAGCCCGGGGTGGCGGCCGCGGCGGAGATGATGAACAACGTCATCGGGATGCTGCTGGTGATCGGGGCAAACACCATCGCCCGCAAGGCGTCCAACACCTCGCTGTACTAAACGGGAGGGCGCGTCATGAAACGTAAGCTTGAAATCTCCGAGCTGATCTTCAAAATCATCAGCTACACTCTGCTCACCGTGTTCGCCCTGTGCTGCCTGTACCCCTTTGTGTACGCGGTGTCCGCCTCCCTCAGCGGCCGGGCCGCCGTGGAGTACGGCTCCGTGGTGCTCTTCCCCAAGGATGTGCAGTTCGACGCCTTTGCCCGGATGTTCGGGGACAATATGTTCTGGAACGCCTACTCCAATACCCTGTTCCTCACCCTGTACGGCACCCTGTGGTCCATGCTCACCGCCATCCTGGGGGCCTACGCCCTGTCCAAGCGGCGGCTGCTGTTCCGCAAGTTCTTCAACTTCTTCCTGGTGTTCACCATGTGGTTCTCCGCCGGCATCGTGCCCCAGTACCTGAACTACCTGGCCACCCGGGACGTGTTCCGCGTGTTCGGCATCCAGGACGACAAGTGGCTGGTGGTTATCGCCATGGGCATGGCGGCCATGAACATCATCCTGCTGCGCAACGCCTTTGAGGGCGTGCCCTCCGAGATCGAGGAGGCCGCCATCGTGGACGGCGCCAGCGAGTTCCAGGTACTCAGCACGGTGTACATCCCCATGAGCAAGTCCACCATCGCCACCGTGGCCCTGTTCTTCGCCATCTCCCGCTGGAACGGCTACTTCTGGGCCCGGCAGATGATCTCCAACTCCAACGAGCACCCTCTCCAGGTGTTCATCCGCCTGCGGCTGGAGCAGTACACCGACCCGGAGATCATCGCGGGCTGGAGCGAGACCTTCGCCTCCGACTCGGTGATCTACGCGCTGATCGTGTGCTCCATCGTGCCCATCCTGATTATCTACCCCTTTATCCAGAAGTACTTCGCCAAGGGCGTCAACGTGGGCGGCGTCAAAGAGTAACCCCCGCCCCGATGATGATACCGACACCCACACGACTTATCTGAGGAGGATATTTATGAGAAAAATGAAATCCTTTGCCGCGATGCTCCTTGCCATCGTGATGACGGCTTCCCTGCTGGCCGGCTGCGGCCCCAGCATCCAGGTGGAGCAGTCCCAGCCCCCCGCCCAGAATTCCCAGCCCGCCCAGTCCGGCGGCGGCCAGGCCACCCCCAGCGCGGCGCCCGCCCAGGGCCTGACCTATGCCCCCGGCACCACGCTGCGCATGGCCACCGGCTATAACAACGCCAAGACCGGCCTGTTCTTCGACCCGGAGACCGCCGGCGAGGGCGTGACCCTGGCCGATGGAAAGACCTACCACGCCGGCGAGCTGAAGCCCACCTGGGTGGAGGTGCAGAACCAGCTGAACGTGGTGTTTGAGAACCAGTACCAGGGCAACAGCGCCTCCAAGGAGTTCGACTTCTGGAAGGAGCGCCTGGGCGATGTGGATATGGTCAGCGGCACCGCCACCAAGCTCACCGAGAACGGCGAGGCGGGCAATGTGGTGAACATCGCCGAGTACCTGGACCTGATGCCCAACTTCAAGGCGTACCTGGATGCCAACCCCATCGTCCGCCTGTCCATCACCGGCAACACCGACACCGGCGCCATCTATTTCAGCCCCTATTTCGACGGCGTGGACGACATTGAGCGGATGCCCCTGATGCGCACCGACTGGGTGGAAAAGCTGCTCAACGGCGAGGGCGAGTTCACCGCCAGCGCCAGCGGCCAGACCGCCGCCCCCAAGTACCAGCCCTATATGCCCACCTCCGGCAAGGTGGAGGTCGACGTGGTCAAGGCCGACGGCTCCGGCGTGGAAAAGGTCACCAAGGACTATGACACCGCGGGCAATATCGTCGACAAGATGAACGCCGCCGGCTCCATGGACGGCGTGGCCGCCGTGAATATGCTGCGCGCCTACATTGACCAGGCCTACGGCGGCTACTACGGGACCAACCGCGCCGACCTGTTCGTGGGCCAGAACGCCGCCTGGGACGCCGACGAGCTGGTGGCCCTGCTGCGCTGCGTGACCTCCAACGCCCAGACCCTCAACGGCACCAACAACGTCCAGGGCCTGTTCACCCGTGAGGACAACAACAACCAGCGCCGGGTGGATATGTTCCGCTTCACCGGCACCCTGTTCGGTGTGCGTGGCCTGGAGTCCCGCCAGGACTACCTGTACGTGGGCGCTGACAACCAGCTCCATGACGCCCGCCAGGAGGAGGACACCTACCAGGCCATGGAGCGGATGCACGCCATGGTGGAGGAGGGCCTGATCTCCAAGGCGTTCATCGACGGCTCCGAGGAGAGCTCCAAGACCTACCTGGAGAACGACCTGGGCTTCATGCACTACGACTACAACCAGACCCAGACCATTCTGAACGCCACCGCCCTCCAGGCCGACCAGGGCGAGAAGTACATGGCCGCCATGGTGCCCGTGGCCCGCTGGTATGACGGCTCCAGCGAGGACGGCGTGTATATGCGCTTCACCGAGTCCTGGCGCTCCGTCAAGACCGACGGCTGGGGCATCTCCAAGGCCGGCGTGGGCAGCGACACCGACAAGCTGAACGCCTGCCTGGCCCTCATCGACTTCGCCTATTCCGAAAAGGGCCAGATCCTCATGAGCTATGGCCCCGACGCCTTCATCAAGCAGGGCGAGACCTTCCTGTTCAACGGCCGGGAGATGCCCGTCATCGCCGACGCCACCCGCGACGAGCTGTGGTCCAAGGCCAACGGCAACTACACCAACTACGCCCGGTTCTACCTGGGCTCCACCCTGTCCTTCCTGAAGAGCCAGGCCTTTGAGTACCAGTGCACCCACGAGGTGGGCCAGCAGGGCGCGGGCTACATCTCCACCGCCATCGGCCTGGGCGTCATCAAGCACCCCGAGCTGGCCATGGCCTCCAACCCCTGGTACACCATCGTGCCCACCGTGCTGCCCACCACCAAGGTGGAGAACGACACCGTGGCCGGCTACACCGAGCTCCAGGACCAGTTCAACCAGCAGAAGGACGGCAAGAATATGCTGCTGGACATCATTGTGAACGGCTACACCGACGCCGCCATGCAGGACGCCGCCAGCACCGCCGCCAACGTGACCAACGCCTGGTCCGGCAAGCAGTACCTGGCCATCAAGCAGGGCGCCTGGCAGAAGGACATCACCTACTACGAGACCCTGAAGTAAGGGCGGCCGCCTGACGCCGCCAACGTAGCTATCCGTAAGCGCAAACCCGCCGGACGGTTCCGCGCCGCCCGGCGGGGGAAGCCTGATTTCCCCGGGAGGAGGCCGTCATGTATAAAAAACAAATGACCGTGCAGAAGATCCTCTGTCTGGCGGCTATCATCGTAAGCGCGATCTTTTTCCTCTACTCGCTCGGCATCATGACCGATCTGTATGATAGCCTCTATGACACCATGCGCAACCCCAGCGACATCACCCAGACCGACGTGTCCGGCTCCATCATCTACTACGCCATGCAGGCGTTCAACCGGCAGCTGCTGATGCTCAGTATCGGCCAGATCCTGCTGGGGGCGCTGCTGTTTATTACCAACACCCATAGCCGCAGGCGGTACTATATCGGCAACTACGCCGCCACCGGCCTGTTCGCCGCCTTCGCCGTATACAACACCGTCTATGCCCATATCAACATTGAGGAGGCCAAGCGGCAGTTCCTCCAGGTGGACTTCGCCGCCCTGAAGGAGCACGCCGAGATGTGGGGCACGCTGTACACCGAGTCCACCTTCTGGTTCGACGCCCACTACCTGGTGTTCGGCCTGCTGGTGGCGGCGTCCGCGCTGCTGATTGCCAACGCGGTGTGGAAGGTCCGGCTGATGAAGGACGAGGCGGCCCTGGTGGAAGAGGGAAGGAGGATTGCCGGATGACAGCGGAAGATCGCGCCATACAGCGGGACAGGATGCGGTTCATCAAGAACTCGCTCTCCTCCAACCTGGCCATTCTGGGCATCCTGTTCGACGTGTTCTACTTTGTCAGCATCTACAAGTCCGACGTGGGCACCTGGTACTACACCATCCTCACCGGCGCGTCCATCGTATACAACCTGGTGTTCATGCTGGCGGTGTTCCTGTCCTCCGAGGGCGTGAAGAACTACAAGCGGGGCTATTCCTACCTGCTGATCGCCCTGGGCGTGTTCCAGGCCGTGCGCATTTTCATCATCCCCATGCGGGCCCATACCGCCGAGACCCTGATAAACGGCGCGGCCACCGTGGTCATGCAGGACGGGCAGTTCTACCGGGTGGCGGCCTATCTGCTCATTTCCGGCGCCTGCCTGATCGCGTCGGCGGTGGTGAACCTGATCCGCTGCCGGGCCCTGGCGGAACACCTCAAAACCCTGGACGCCCAGGGCGCATAAGGAGGCGGAGACATGGCGACACTGAATTTGCAGCATATTGACAAGATATATGACAACAACGTGCAGGCGGTCTTCGACTTCAACCTGGACGTGAAGGACGGGGAGCTCATCGTGCTGGTGGGGCCCTCCGGCTGCGGCAAGTCCACCACCCTGCGGATGGTGGCCGGCCTGGAGGACATCTCCGCGGGCAAACTGCTGCTGGACGGCCGGGACATCACCGCCACCCCGCCCAAGGACCGGGATATGGCCATGGTGTTCCAGAGCTACGCCCTGTACGGCCACATGACCATCTATGAGAACATGGCGTTTTCCCTCACCCTGCGCAAGGAGAACCCCAACGTGATCCACAAGAAGGTGCTGGCGGCGGCGGAGATCCTGGACCTCACCAGCCAGCTGAACAAAAAGCCCGCCCAGCTGTCCGGCGGCCAGCGCCAGCGGGTGGCCATGGGCCGCTCCATCGTGCGCAACCCCAAGGTGTTCCTGTTCGACGAGCCCCTGTCCAACCTGGACGCCAAGCTCCGCGGCGCCACCCGGCGGGAGATCCTGCTGCTCCACAAGCGGCTGCGGGCCACCATGATGTACGTCACCCACGACCAGACCGAGGCCCTGACCCTGGCCGACCGCATCGTGTGTATGTCCATGGGCCGGGTCCAGCAGGTGGGCACCCCCCTGGAGCTGTACGACTCCCCGGCCAACGTGTTTGTGGCCAGCTTCATCGGCCTGCCCCCCATGAATTTCTACGACGCGCGGGTGAACGGCGGCCAGCTGAACGGCGAGGGCTTTACCGTGGCCCTCAGCCCGGAGGAGCAGCACCGGCTGCGGGGCTACAACAACCGGGAAATTATCCTGGGCGTCCGGCCGGAGGACGTGGCCGAGGGGGCGGACGTGCCCGTCACCGTGTCCTCCAACGAGAACCTGGGCATGAACACCCTGGTCCACGGCCATATTGGCGGCTCCAAAGCCGCCACCGCCAAGATCTCCGCCAAACTGAAGGGCTGGCGGGACTACAAGGTGGGGCAAAGCGCGTCCTTCACCTTTGGGCGCAAGCACTTTTTCGACAAAGAGACCACAAACGCCATCCGGGGAGGTGAGGGATAATGGCAGCGGTGAAAAAACGGAACGGCGGGCTGAAAGAGGTCTGGCGGAAATTCCTCGTGGCCCTCAAGCGCAGGCCCCAGTTGATCCCCATGGCGGTGCTGGTGGGGGCTTTCCTGTTCTACTCCCTGAACCTGATGTACATCTCGGACACCACCGCCCGCATTCAGGGCCCGGGCATGGGGCTGGCGGGCTTCGCCACCATGCTGTTCTCCATGCTGTCCTTCATGTGCTTCCTCAACGCCTTTCCCTACCGCAAGAAGCCCAACATTCCCATGCTGGCGCTGCTGTTCGTCATGCTGGGCGTCGTGATCTGCTCCGACGTGTATTATATCAACGCCGTCCTGACGGCGGTCAACCGGGCGGAGAACCCCATCGTGGTCACGGAAAATACCATTTATATCATGTACGCGGAATGGTACCTGCGCATCCACATCGGCATACTCGCCGCCGCCATTGCGCTGACCGCGCTGCTGCCGGTGTACTCCAAGTGGCTGCGGAAGATCAAGACCTCCATCGACGTGGGGGACAACGGCGACCTGGAGGCCATCGACATCTCCGGCGAGGCGTAAATATCACAGCGTTTTAGGAGAAGCCATGAGCAAAAAGCGTCAAAACGGGCGGCCAAAGCCCGAGGTGGAAAAACAGTCGGAGTACTACCGGCTCAAGACCCAGGCGGTGGACGATCTTGTCACCGCCAATGAGGACAACTCGCCCCCGGTGTCCGAGGAGGAACTGCGCGCATACCGCTCGGGACCTAAGATGAAGGTGGCCGGCTGGGTGAAGGTGCTGTTCATCAAGGCCTGGTTCGCGGGGGCGGTGTGCTTCTTCTTCATCTGGGGCCTGGGCGGCCTGCTGGGCAGCGAACTGGATATCCTGTTCGTCACCGGCATGGCCCTGGGGGTCGTCACCGACCTGATGACCAACCCGGTCCTGCGCTTTTTTGAAAAGACCAAGGGGGAAAATGCCCGCTGGATGATGGTGAACCGAAAAAGCTATTCCAGCTTTTTCCTCAACATCGGCTACGCTTACGTCCTTCTGCTCCTGGTCTACGCCCTGTATAACGTCATCAACCTGGCCGCCGCTCAAATCACCGGCGCGGCGGACGCCGTGTTCCTGGGCGTGGAGCCCATCCTGTTCGGCCTGTTCTACCTGGGCTTTGACCTGCTGCTCATTCAGCTCAAGCGCGCCGTGAGCCGGGCGGCCCGCGGCGGGGCCGGAAAAAGCGCCAAATGAGGTGTGTGCCATGATTCAGATTGTCTACTGCGGCAGCAGTTCCGCCTGCCTGGAGCTGGACGGCTCCGCCCCCTATTACGCCGGGAGCGGCTATACGGTGCTGGTGGACGGGACGGAGCGGTTCTCCTGCGGCACCAACGTCTTTTCCCTGTTCGGCCTGCGGCCCGGGACGGAGTATGCCGTCGCGGTTCGGTTTGAGGGCGGCGGGGAGGAGTCCGTCCGGCTGGCCACCAGGCCGGAGGCCTGCTGCGCCAGCGTCCGGGACTTCGGGGCCCTGGGGGACGGCGTCCACGAGGACACCGCCGCCATTCAGGCCGCCATCGCCTTCCTGCCCGAGGGCGGGCGGCTGTGGTTCCCGGCGGGGACCTACCTCACCCTGCCCCTGTCGCTGAAGAGCCATATCACCTTGGACCTGGACCAGGGGGCGGTCCTCCTGGGCTCGGCCGACCGGGCGCGCTACCCCATTGTGCCCAGCGTGACGGTGGACCCGCTCACCGGGGCGGAGACCCCCCAGGCCGGGTTTGAGGGGCAGGAATTTCCCTGCTACCAATCCCTGATTCAGGCGTCCTACGCGGAGGACATCGCCATTGTGGGCCGGGGCGCCATCGACGGAAACGGCCAGAATGGGGACTGGTGGCGGGATTTTGACAGCTTTCCCGCCAAGCGGCCCCGGGTGGTATTCCTCAACCGCACCAAAAACGTGACCCTCCACGGGATCACCGTGCGCAACGGCCCGTCCTGGCACGTCCACCCCTTCTACTCCCAGGGCTTTTCCATGCTGGACTGTTTGGTGGACGCCCCCAAGGACAGCCCCAACACCGACGGCATCGACCCGGAGAGCTGCGACGGGGTGAATATCGTGGGGTGCCGGTTCTCCGTGGGGGACGACTGCGTGGCCGTCAAATCGGGCAAGATCGACATGGCCCGGAAGTACAAGACCCCCGCCGACCACCACGTCATCCGCAACTGCCTGATGGAGTTCGGCCACGGGGCGGTCACTCTGGGCAGCGAGCTGTCGGCGGGCATCCGCAACCTCAGCGTCACCCGCTGTTACTTCCGCCAGACCGACCGGGGCCTGCGCATCAAAACCCGCCGGGGCCGGGGCCGGGACAGCGTCATCGACAACGTGCTGTTCGACAACATCCGCATGGACCAGGTGCTCACCCCCATCGTCATCAATATGTGGTACAACTGCTGCGACCCGGACCGCTATTCCGAATATGTCTGGTGCCGGGACCCGCTGCCGGTGGACGGCCGCACCCCCCGCATGGGCGCGTTCGCCTTCCGCAACATGGAGTGCACCGGCGCGGAGGTGGCCGCCTGTTACATCGACGGCCTGCCGGAGAGCCCCGTTGACCGGGTGGAGCTGGAGAATATCACCGTGGACTTTGCCAGCGACGCAAAGCCCGGTATGCCCTCCATGCGCAACCACAACGAGGCGCGGTGCCGCATGGGCCTGTACCTGGAAAATGTGCGGGAGGCCGTGGTGAAGGGCGTGAGGCTGTCCGGCGTGGAGGGCAAAGCCCTCACGGCGGTGAACTGCGGAAACATTGAGACCCGGGACTTCGAGGAGAACTGATGGATTATCAAAAAATAGACGATTTTGTGCTCCAGCTGGTGGAGCGCTCCACCCCGGAGCGCACCGCCTGGAACCTGGAGAAGATCCGGGAGGGCAAGCCCGCCTCCTGGAACTATATCGACGGCTGTATGCTCACCGCCCTGATGGAGATGGAGGGCCTCACGGGCGATACCCGCTACTTCCAGTTTGTGAAAGACTGCGTGGACCACTTTGTGGGGGAGGACGGCTCCATCCGCACCTTCCGGCCGGACGCCCACAATCTGGACGACATCAACGAGGGCCGGGTGCTGTTCCCCCTCTACGGCCGCACCGGGGAGGAGAAGTACCGCAGGGCGGCGGATTTCCTCCGGGGGCGGCTGGCGGAACAGCCACGCACCGCCGCGGGCAATTTCTGGCACAAGGCCATTTACCCCAACCAGGTGTGGCTGGACGGAATCTACATGGCCCAGCCCTTTTACGCCCTGTACGAAAAAAACTTCGGCGGCGGGGATTATTCCGACACCGTGGGCCAGATCCAAAACGTCCGGGCGAATATGTTTTCCCAGGACAAGGGGCTGTATTTCCACGGCTATGACGCCTCCAAGGCCGCCTTCTGGGCGGACCCGGTTACGGGGTGCTCCCGGAGCTTCTGGCTGCGCTCCCTGGGCTGGTTCGCCGTGGCCCTGGCCGACCTGCTGGACATCCTGCCCCAGGGGGCGGACCGGGACAGCCTGACCGCCATTTTCACCGAGCTGATGGAACATACCGCCCGCTATGCCGACCCGGACACCGGCCTGTACTGGCAGGTGCCCGACCAGGGGGGCCGGGCGGGGAACTACCTGGAGACCAGCGGCAGCGCCATGATGGCCTACGCCATGCTCAAGGGGGCCCGGCTGGGCGCGCTCCGCCGGGAGTGCGCCGCCCTGGGCCGGAAAACCTTTGACGGCATCATGGAGAAGTACTTGACCTTCCGGCCGGACGGGCTGGACCTGGGCGGCATCTGCCTGGTGGCGGGCCTGGGCCCGGAGAACAACCGCCGCCGGGACGGTTCCTACGAATACTACATTTCCGAGCCGGTGGTGAAGAACGACGCCAAGGGGGTAGCCCCCTTCGTGCTGGCCTACACGGAGATAAAACGGCTGGGCGGGTGAACGCCCCGGCCGGGACGGGAAATCGACGGATAAGGAGACAAAGACTATGGCGTACTTGACCCTGAAGGATATCAATAAGATCTACCCCAACGGCTATCACGCGGTGCATAACTTCAACCTGGAGATCGACAAAGGGGAGTTCATCGTCTTTGTCGGCCCGTCCGGCTGCGGCAAGTCCACCACCCTGCGGATGGTCGCCGGACTGGAGGACATCTCCAACGGCGAGTTCCTCATCGACGGGAAGCGGGCCAATGAGCTGGGGCCCCGGGAGCGGGAGGTGGCCATGGTGTTTCAGAGCTACGCCCTCTACCCCCAAATGACGGTGTTTGACAACATCGCCTTCGGCCTCACCCTCCAGGGGGTGGACGAGGACGTGATCGAGGAGAAAGTGAAGAACACCGCCCGCATCCTGGGCCTGACGGACTACCTGGACCGGCTGCCCCGGGCCCTGTCCGGCGGCCAGCGCCAGCGGGTGGCCATCGGCCGGGCCATTATCCGCAAGGTGGGCGTGTTCCTCATGGACGAGCCGCTCTCCAACCTGGACGCCAAACAGCGCGTCACCATGCGCTCCGAGATCGCCCAGATCCACCGGGAGACCGGGGCCACCACCATCTACGTCACCCACGACCAGACCGAGGCCATGACCCTGGCCGACCGCATCGTGGTGATGAAGGACGGCTATGTCCAGCAGATCGGCACCCCTTACCAGCTGTACCATGACCCGGTGAACGTGTTCGTGGCGGGCTTCATCGGCGAGCCGCCCATGAACTTCATCCGGGGCACGGTGAAGGACGGCAGGCTCCCCTTCGGGGACAACATCCTGGACGTGGCCGCCCGGCTGGGGGACCAGGCCGGCCAGTACGAGGGCAAAGAGATCGTGTTCGGGTTCCGGCCCGAGGCCATTGAGCTGGGGGCGCAGGACAACGCCTGCCGCCTGGAGGCGCAGGTGGAGCTCACCGAGATGCTGGGCGACAACGCCAATGTTTATATCACCGCCGGGGCGGACAAGGCCATCCTCAAGGTGGACCCCCACGACATCCCGGAGCTGGACAGCACCATCACCTTCTCCATTCCCTATGGGGAAGTTTACCTCTTTGACGGGGAGACGGAGCGGGTCATCGAGCGGGCCCCGGCCAAGAGCCGCTGACCCATGGATACCGTCGCGTTTCAGGCCCTGGACGCCCCGGTCAAGGGGTACCTCTGGGACGACTACGGCACCCTGGCCGCCCATAAAACCCGCCCCGCCCTGATTGTCTGCCCCGGCGGGGCCTACCGCTGGCGCTCGCCCCGGGAGAAGGACGCGCCTGTGCTGGAGTTTCTGTCCATGGGGTACCAGGTTTTCGTGCTGGAGTACTCCTGCGGGGAAAACGCGGGGGAATACCGCCCCCTGCGGGAGCTGGCCCAGGCCGTGTGCGGGCTGCGCCGCCGCCACGAGGAGTGGCACATCCGCCCGGACAAAATCGCCGTGCTGGGCTTTTCCGCCGGGGGGCACCTGGCCGCCAGCCTGGGGGCGCTGTGGAACGACCCGGAACTGGCCCTTCCCGCCGGGTGCAGGCCGGACGCTTTGGCGCTGTGTTACCCGGTGATCGCCACCCTGGGGGAATTCGCCCACCAGGAATCGGCCCGGTGGGTGTCCGGCGGGGACGGGGCGGTGCGGGAGAAGCTCCACCTGTGGGACCGGGTGACGGCGGACTTCCCCCCTGCGTTCCTGTGGCACGGCGGGGAGGACGCCAGTGTGCCGCCGGAGAACAGCCTGCGGCTGGCGGCGGAGCTGCGGCGGCAGGGGGTCCCCTTTGAGTACCACCTGTTCGGCTCCGGGGGCCATGGGATCTCCACCTGCACCCAGGAGGTGGAGACGCCGGAGGCGGCTTGCCGGGCGTGGGCGCCGCTGTGCAAAGCCTGGCTCAACCGGGTATTTCAGTACACGCCATAAACTGCGACAAACCGGGGCACAGCCGCTTGTGCCCCGGTTTTTATGGGGAGGAACAAGATATGATGCAAATCGGAATCAGGCTGCACGACGTAAACACGGGCCTGGCGGCAGCGGGCCAGACTCTGGAGCGCCGGGCGGAGACGGCCCGGGCGGAGGGATTTTCCTGCGTCCACCTGGCCTTCTCCAAGGTGGTCCGGGGGGTGGACTTCGACAACTGCGCCCTCAGCGAGGGGCTGGCCATGTACGCACGGCGGGTGCTGGCCCAAAACGGGCTGGACACGGCGGTGCTGGGGTGCTATCTGAACCTGGCCCACCCGGACCCGGACCGGCTGCGGGAGATTCAGGGCCGGTATTACGGGCACCTGCGGGCGGCCGCCCTCATGGGGGCGGGGGTGGTGGGCACCGAGACGGGGGCGCCCAACCCGGAATACAAAACCGACGCCGCCACCCATTCCAAAGAGGCGCTGGACATTTTCATCCGCAATCTGGCCCCGGTGGTGGAGCGGGCGGAGCATTGGGGTGTGTCCGTGGCCATTGAGCCGGTGTGGAAGCACATCGTTTACAGCGCGGACCGGGCCGTGGAGGTGCTGAACGCCATTCAGAGCCCCAACCTGCGCGTCATCCTGGACCCGGTAAACCTGCTGTACGCGGGGAACGCGGATCGGCGGGAGGGAGTAATCCTGGACGCCATCCAGAAGCTGGGCGAGCACGTGGCCGTGGTCCACCTGAAGGACTTTCTGCGGGAGGGGGACGGCTTGCGGGCGGTGGCCGCCGGCACGGGGGAGATGGACTACGCCCCCATTCTGCGCTTTCTCAAAGAGCGCAAGCCCTATATTCAGGCCACCCTGGAGAACACCGACAACGGCAGCGCCGTACAGGCCAGGGAGTTCCTGGAGCGGCTGTACGCGGAAGTGTGACGGAAGCGGGAGAGCACGATATCATGGTTCACGCGCGGCAGCCGGCCCCGGCTGCCGCGCGTTGGCTGCTTGGGCACACCGCCGGAACGGCCTATACGCGCTGGCGCCCCGCCGCCCGGATGAACTCCCGGAACAGCGGGTGGGCCCGGTTGGGCCGGGACTTCAGCTCCGGGTGGAACTGGCACGCCGCGAACCAGGGGTGCCCCGGCAGCTCCACCATCTCCACCAGCCGACCGTCCGGGGACAGGCCGGACAGGACCAGCCCCCCCTGGGCCAGCGTTTCCCGGTAGCTGTTGTTGAACTCGTAGCGGTGACGGTGGCGTTCGTGGATCTCCAGGGCGCCATACACCGCCGCTGCCAGGGATCCCTCAGCCAGCCGGCAGGGATAGCTGCCCAGACGCATGGTGCCCCCCTTTGCCGTCACCCCCACCTGGTCCGGCATCAGGTCAATGACGGGGTGGGGGGTGTCCGGGTCCAGCTCGGAGGAGTGGGCCCCCGCCAGGCCGCACACGTGCCGGGCGTACTCCACCACCGCCAGCTGCATCCCCAGGCAGATGCCCAGGAAGGGCACCTGGTTCTCCCTGGCATAGCGGATGGCCTCAATTTTTCCGCCGATGCCCCGGCTTCCAAAGCCCCCGGGCACCAAAATGCCCTGGACGCCCCCCAGCAGGCCGTCCACGGTGTCCGGCGTGACCTCCTCCGCGTTTACCCAGCGGATGTCCACCGACACGCCGTTCTCAATGCCCCCGTGAGTCAGGGCCTCCGCCACCGACAGGTATGCGTCGTGGAGGCCCACATACTTACCCACCAGGGCCACGGAAACCGTCCCCGTGGGGTGCCTGGCCCGGTGGACCATGGCGGCCCACTCGGTGAGGTCGGGCGTGCGGCAGGCCAGCCCCAGCCGCCGCGCCACCACGTCCGCCAGCCCTTCCCGCTCCAGCATCAGGGGCACCTCGTAGAGGATGCCCGCCGTCAGGTTGGGGATGGCGTGGTCGGCGGGGATATTGCAGAACAGGGAGATCTTATCGAGAATCTCCCGGGGAATGGGGGAATCACTGCGGCATACGATTACGTCTGGTTGAATACCAAGGGATAATAACTCTTTGGCGGAGTGCTGGGTGGGCTTGGACTTCAGCTCCCCCGAGCCGGGGATGGACACGATGAGGGACACGTGGAGGAACATCACGTTTTGCCGGCCCCGCTCGGCGGCCACCTGCCGGATGGCCTCCAGGAAGGGCTGGGACTCGATGTCGCCCACCGTACCGCCGATTTCCACAATGGCCGCGTCCGTGTCCGGCCCCTCCAGGGAGTAGATGTGCCGCTTGATCTCGTCGGTGATGTGGGGAATGATCTGCACCGTGCCGCCCAGGTAGTCCCCCGTCCGTTCCCGGTTGAGGACGTTCCAGTACACTTTTCCGGCGGACACGGAGGAATTGAAGGTCAGGTTTTCGTCGATGAACCGCTCGTAATGGCCCAGGTCCAGGTCGGTCTCCGCCCCGTCGTCGGTGACGAACACCTCCCCGTGCTGGTAGGGGGACATGGTGCCCGGATCCACGTTGAGGTAGGGGTCCAGCTTCTGCACCCGCACCCGCAGCCCCCGCTGCTTCAGCAGGCGCCCCAGGGACGCCGCCGTGATGCCCTTCCCCAGTCCGGATACCACGCCGCCGGTGACAAAAATATACTTGGTCATAGCGCTTCCTTCCGTTCCGCCGGTCACAGGCCGCTGGACAGCCGCTCCATGACCTGGCGGTAGGCCTCCTCCACCCCGCCCAGGTCCCGGCGGAAGCGATCCTTGTCCAGCTTTTCCCGGGTCTGGGCGTCCCACAGGCGGCAGGTGTCGGGGCTGATCTCGTCCGCCAGCACGATGGTCCCATCCGCCAGGCGGCCAAATTCTACCTTGAAGTCCACCAGGATGATCCCCCGGTCCGCCCAGATCCCTTGGAGCAGCCGGTTGATTTTGAGGGCGTAGGCCCGAATTACCGCCAGCTCCTCCCGGGTGGCCAGCTTCAGCGCCACCGCGTGGTCGTCATTGAGCAGCGGGTCGCCCAGGCCGTCGTTTTTATAGGAGAATTCCAGGACAGGCTCCGCAAAGGCCAGCCCCTCCTCCACGCCATACCGCTTGGAGAAGGAGCCGGCGGCCAGATTGCGCACGATGACCTCCAGGGGCACAATGGACACCCGCTTCACCAGCGTCTCCTGGGGGTTCAGCTCCCGGACCAGGTGGGTGGGCACGCCCCGCTTCTCCAGCTCCGCCATCAGCAGGTTGCTCATTTGATTATTAATGACCCCTTTTCCCTGAATGACCCCCTTCTTCAGGCCGTTAAAGGCGGTGGCGTCGTCCTTGTAGGACACAATAAGCAGCTGTGGGTCCTGGGTGGCGTACACCTTTTTGGCCTTGCCCTCGTAGAGCAGCGCTTGTTTCTCCATCGTGATTCCTCCATTTATCGTTTGTCGGGCGGCTCAGAGGCCGCTGCCGCCGTAGTTGGCCAGCACCCGGGCGGAGGGGTCGTCCACGTCGCAGCCCGCCCAGGCCCGGTTGGGCATCCAGAATCCGGCCACCATCCCGCTCTGTCCTGGGTAGTATTTCTCAAAAAGCTCCCGGTAGAGCAGGGATTCCTTGGTGAAGGGCTGGGCATGGCGGTACCGCTTCCGCCGCGCCTCAAATTCCCCGTCGGTGTAGAGCCCCCCGGCGTACTCTTTCAAGTCGTCCACCAGGGAGTGGCCCACCGCGTCGGAGAAGGCGGCCTTCTCCCGCCACAGGATGCCCTCGGGCAGCCAGTCCCCCTGGAAGGCCTTCCGCAGCAGGTACTTGCCCTTGCCGTAGCGGTTCAGCTTTTGCTCCGGGTCGATGGACATGACGTACTCCACGAAGTCCAGGTCGCCGAAGGGTACCCGGGCCTCCAGCGAGTTGACCGAAATGCAGCGGTCCGCCCGGAGCACATCGTACATATGCAGCTCCCGGATCCGCTTCTCCGCCTCCTCCTGGAACGCCTGGGCGCTGGGGGCGTAGTCGGTGTATTTATAGCCGAACAGCTCGTCGGAGATCTCCCCGGTGAGGATCACCCGGATATCGGTCCGCTCGTGGATGGCTTTGCACACCAGGTACATCCCCACGCTGGCCCGGATGGTGGTGATGTCGTAGGTGGCCAGCAGTTCCACCACCGTCTCCAGGCTGTCCAGCACGTCCTGCCGGGTGATGATGACCTCGGTGTGGTCGCTGCCGATGTATTCCGCCGCCTGCCGGGCGTATTTCAGGTCGATGGCGTCGGTGTCCATGCCAATGGCGAAGGTTTTGATGGGTTTTTCACAGGCCCTGGCGGCAATGGCGCACACCAGGGAGGAGTCCAGCCCGCCGGACAGGAGGAAGCCCACCTTGGCATCGGCCACCAGCCGCTTTTCCACCCCGGCGGTCAGCTTTTCCCGGATGTTGGCGCAGACGGCGTCCAGGCCGTCGCGGCAGACCCGGTCCACCTGGGCCATATCGCGGTAGCGCACGAATTTGCCGCCCCGGTAGTAGTGCCCCGGGGGGAAGGGCCAAATAGTCTCCACAATGCCCACCAGGTTTTTGGGCTCGCTGGCAAAGACGATGACGCCGCGGCTGTCGTACCCGTAATAGAGGGGGCGGATGCCGATGGGGTCCCGGGCGGCGATGAACTCCCCCGTCTCGCCGTCGTAGAGGACGCAGGCGAACTCCGCGTCCAGCATGGCGAACAGGTCCGTGCCGTACTCCCGGTACAGGGGGAGCAAAATCTCACAGTCGGACCCGCTCTGGAACGAATAGCCCTTTTCCTCCAGCCCGCGCCGCAGCGCCTGGAAGCCGTAGATCTCCCCATTGCACACGCAATAGCTGCCGTCCCGGGCGAAGGGCTGCATCCCCTCCGGGGTGGGGCCCATGATGGACAGCCGGTGGAAGCCCAGCAGGCCCTCCCCGGCCTGGAGGACCCGGCTCTGGTCGGGCCCCCGGCTGACGGTGCGCCGGAAGCCCCGCTGAAAGGCGTCAAAATCGGCCACAGGGCCGCAATAGCCTATGATGGAGCACATAGTGTATCCCTCTTTCCGCCCCCCGGTCCCGGCGGGTCCGCGGGGCTTTGATTTCTGCCTGCCCCGGCGCTACAGGGCCAGGGGATAGTCCCCCGTAAAGCACCCCTCGCAGAAGCCGCAGGCGGCGTCCGGCGCGATCCGGCGCAGGGCGTCCAGGCTCAGGAAGGCCAGACTGTCTGCGCCGGTCTGCGCCCGGATCTCTTCCAGCGAATAGTTGCAGGCGATGAGCTGGTCCCGGTCCGGGATGTCGGTGCCGAACCAGCAGGGGGCCACGAAGGGCGGCGCGGAGGAGCGCAGGTGGACCTCCCGGGCCCCCGACTCCCGCAGCAGGGCCACAATCTGCCGGGAGGTGGTGCCCCGGACGATGGAGTCGTCCACCATCACCACCCGCCGGCCCTCCACGCAGCTTTTCAGCGCCCCCAGCTTGATCCGCACCGCCTCCTCCCGGCGGCCCTGCCCGGGGGTGATGAAGGTGCGGCCGATATAGCGGTTCTTCACCAGCCCCACCCCGTAGGGGATGCCGGACTCCTGGGCGTAGCCCATGGCGGCGTCCAGCCCGGAGTCGGGCACGCCGATGACCACGTCGGCTTCCACGGGGCGCTCCCGGGCCAGCAGCCGGCCCGCCCGCCGCCGGGCCTCATGGACGGACTGGCCGCAGATCACGGAGTCGGGCCGGGCGAAGTAGATGTATTCAAAAATGCACAGCTGCCCGCCGCCCTCAACCGGCCGCTGGACGGTCCGGACCGCGCCATCCTCCACCACCAGGATTTCGCCGGGGCCCAGGTCCCGCACGAATTCCGCCCCCACCGCGTCCAGGGCGCAGGACTCGGAGGCGAACACCACCGCCGCGCCCCGGCGGCCCATGCACAGGGGCCGGAACCCCCAGGGATCCCGGGCGGCCACCAGCTTCCGGGGGGACAGGACGATGAGGGACCAGGCCCCCCGCAGCCCCGCCAGCGCCCGGCGCACCGCCTCCTCCACCGAGGGGCAGCGCAGCCGGGCCTGGGCGATGGCGTACGCGATGAGCTCGGAGTCGCTGGTGGTCTGGAAAATGGCCCCCTGGTACTCCAATTGGGTGCGCAGCGCGCCGGCGTGGGGCAGGTTCCCGTTGTGGGCCAGGGCCAGGGACCCCTTGACGTATTTCAGTGTCAGCGGCTGGGCGTTCTCCCGCCGGGCGCCCCCCGTGGTGGAGTAGCGGACGTGGCCCACCGCCATAGTCCCGTTCAGCTCGTCCAGGAGCTGTTCGCGGAACACCTCCCCCACCAGGCCCGCGTCCTTGTGGTAGGACAGCTCCCTGTCGTTGACGGCGGCGATGCCGCAGGCCTCCTGGCCCCGGTGCTGGAGGGCGTACAGCCCGTAATAGGCGGTGCGGGCGCAGCCCCCCGCCGGGTCGTACACGCCGAACACGCCGCACTCCTCATGAAGCTCCATCAAAAACACTCCCTCTGCCGACGGGCGGGTCAGCCCAGGCCGCTGTATCCCATCAGGTATTCGTCAACCTCCCGGGCGGCGGCCCGGCCCTCGGCGATGGCCCACACCACCAGGGACTGCCCCCGGCGCATATCCCCGGCGGCGAACACCTTTTCCACGCCGGTGGCATGGCCCCCGGGGGCGGTGGACACGTTGGACCGCCCGTCCCGGCTCAGGCCAAAGGCCTCGGCGGCGTAGTCCTCCGGCCCCAGGAAGCCCGCCGCGATGAGCAGCAGCTGGCAGGGCAGCTCCTCCTCCGAGCCGGGAACCTCTGCCATCACCCGCCGCCCGCCCTCCTCCTTCGGCTCCAGCCTGACGGCGGTGACGGAGGACAGCGCCCCGCGCCCGTCGGTCCGGCACGCCTTCACCGTGGCCTGATACCGCCGGGGATCGGCCCCGAACAGGGCGGCGGCCTCCTCCTGGCCGTAATCGGTCTTGCACACACGGGGCCACTGGGGCCAGGGGTTATCCCCGGCCCGGACATCCGGGAGCCTGGGCATCATTTCCAGCTGCACCACCGACCGGCACCCCTGGCGGATAGCGGCGCCCACACAGTCGTTCCCCGTGTCTCCGCCCCCCACAATGACCACGTCCCTGCCAGCGGCGCTGATGGGGGCCCCGCCGTCCAGCAGGGCCTTTGTGGCGGCGGTCAGGAAATCCACGGCGAAATACGCGCCGGGAATCCCCTCGGCAGCGGGCAGGGGCCGGGGCTTCTTGGCCCCGCAGCACAGGACCACCGCGTCATATTCCGCCAGCAGATCCTGGGCGGGCAGGTTCCGCCCTATGTCGCAGCCTGTGCGGAACTCCACCCCCTCCGCCTTCATCAGCTCCACCCGGCGCTGAACCACGCGCTTTTCCAGCTTCATATTGGGGATGCCGTACATGAGCAGGCCCCCCGGCCGGTCGTCCCGCTCGAACACGGTGACGCTGTGCCCCCGGCGGTTGAGCTGCTGGGCGGCGGCCAGCCCCGCCGGGCCCGACCCCACCACCGCCACCTGTTTCCCCGTGCGCACACGGGGCGGCCGGGGCGCCATGGCCCCGGAGGCAAAGCCCGCCTCAATGATGGCCAGCTCGTTGTCCCGGATGGCAACCGGGTCCCCGTTCAGGCCGCAGGTGCACGCCGCCTCGCACAGGGCGGGGCATACCCGGCCCGTGAACTCAGGAAAGCTGTTGGTCTTGGTCAGGCGGGCCAGGGCCTGGCCCAGGTTCCCGGTGTACACCAGGTCGTTCCACTCCGGCACCAGGTTGTGGAGGGGGCAGCCGGTGAACATCCCCCCCAGCTCCACCCCGGACTGGCAGAAGGGCACGCCGCACTCCATGCAGCGGGCCGCCTGTTCCCGCCGCTCCTCCTCCGGGAGGGGGGCATGAAACTCGTCCCAATGGCGGACGCGCTCCCGGGGCGGCTGGCCGGGCCTGCCCCGGCGCTGGAAGTCCAAAAATCCAGTGGGCTTTCCCATGATTATTTCCCTCCCGTCACGGCGTAAAACGCCTCCATCTCCGCCTCGTCCCGGTCCATGCCCCGCTTTTCGCATTGGGCGATGGCGTCCAGCATCCGGCCGTAGTCTTTGGGTAATATCTTCTTGAAATTTTCCGCGTTGTGTTCAAAATCCGCCAGGATAGCCCGGCCCCGCTCCGAGCCGGTGGCGGCGGTGTGCAGGGCGATGAGGGACCGAAGCTCCTCCAGGTCGTGGGCATCCGCCACGGGTTCCAGGGACACCAGCTCCTTGTTCACCCGCAGGTACAGGTCCCGCCGGGGATCCCAGACGTAGGCCACGCCCCCCGACATACCGGCGGCGAAGTTCTCGCCCGTCTCCCCCAGCACCACCACCCGGCCCCCGGTCATGTACTCGCAGCCGTGGCTGCCCACGCCCTCCACCACGGCCGCAGCCCCGGAGTTGCGCACGGCGAAGCGCTCCCCGGCCTTTCCCGCGATGAAGGCTGTGCCGGAGGTGGCGCCGTACAGGGCCACATTGCCGGCGATGACATTGTCTCCCGCCCGGAACGGGGCGGTTTTGGGCGGGTAGACCACCAGCCTGCCGCCGGACAGCCCCTTGCCCAGGTAGTCGTTGGCGTCCCCCTCCAGCTCCAGGGTGAGCCCCCGGGGGAGAAAGGCCCCGAAGGACTGGCCCCCGCCGCCGCTACAGCGGACGGTGAAGGTATCCTCCTCCAGCCCCTGCCCGTGGAGGCGGGTGATCTCGGAGCCGAACATGGTGCCCACCGCCCGGTCGGTGGAGGTGACGTTCAGGGCGATCTGCCGTTTCCGCCCCTTTTCCAGCGCCCCGCCCAGCTTGGCCAGCAGAACGGACTGGTCCACAGTCTCCTCCAATTTGAAATCGTACACATCGGCGGGGTTGAAGTGGGTCTGATACGCCCCCCCGGTATAGGGATTGCCCAGAATGGCGGACAGGTCCACCGCGGCGGCCCGGCCGTTCACCGGACTGACCCGCTTTTTCAGCAGGTCGGTGCGGCCCACCAGCTCGTCCACCGTGCGCACCCCCAGCTTTGCCATGTGCTCCCGCAGCTCCTGGGCGACGAAGCGCATGAAGTTCACCACGTATTCCGGCTTTCCGCGGAAGCGCTTGCGCAGCTCCGGGTTCTGGGTGGCCACCCCCACGGGGCAGGTGTCCAGATTGCACACCCGCATCATCACGCAGCCCATGGTCACCAGGGGCGCGGTGGCGAAGCCAAACTCCTCCGCCCCCAGCATACAGGCGATGGCCACGTCCCGGCCGGTCATCAGCTTGCCGTCGGCCTCCAGCGCCACCCGGGAGCGCAGGCCGTTCTGAATCAGGGTCTGGTGGGTTTCCGCCAGCCCCAGCTCCCAGGGCAGGCCCGCGTGGTGGATGGAGGTGCGGGGGGCGGCCCCGGTGCCCCCGTCCCAGCCGGAGATCAAAATCACCTGGGCCCCGGCCTTGGCCACCCCCGCCGCCACGGTGCCCACCCCCGCCTCGCTCACCAGCTTGACGGAAATGCGGGCGCGGCGGTTGGCGTTTTTCAAATCGAAAATGAGCTGGGCCAGGTCCTCAATGGAGTAGATGTCGTGATGGGGCGGCGGGGAGATCAGGGCCACCCCGGGGGTGGAGTGCCGGGTCTTGGCGATCCAGGGATATACCTTCTTCCCCGGCAGATGGCCGCCCTCCCCGGGCTTGGCCCCCTGGGCCATTTTGATCTGGATCTCCTTCGCGCTCACCAGGTACTCGCTGGTGACGCCGAACCGGCCCGACGCCACCTGCTTGATGGCGGAGCAGCGGTCGCTGTGCAGCCGCTGGGGCCGCTCGCCCCCCTCGCCGGAGTTGGACTTGCCCCCCAGCAGGTTCATGGCCTGGGCCAGGCACTCGTGGGCCTCCTGGGAGATGGAGCCGTAGCTCATGGCCCCGGTCTTGAAGCGCTTGACAATGGAGTCCACCCCCTCCACCTGGTCCAGGGGAATGGGATCGTCCAGGTACTTCATCTCCATCAGCCCCCGGAGGGTGTGGGGACAGCTTTCGTCGTCCACCAGGGCGCTGTACCGCTGGAACAGGGCGTAATCCCCCGTGCGCGCGGCCTGCTGGAGCAGGTGGATGGCCTGGGGGCTGTACATATGGTCCTCCTGCCCCGAGCGGGCCTTGTGGGTCCCGGCGGAGTCCAGGGTGGGGTCCGTCTCCAGCCCCAGGGGGTCGAAGGCCCGGCTGTGGCTGCGGTCCACCATGGCCTCGATGTCCGAAAGCCCGATGCCCCCCACCCGGGAGACGGTGTTGGTGAAGTATTCGTCCACCACGTCTTTGGCGATGCCCACGGCTTCGAAGATCTGGGCGGACTGGTAGGACTGGAGGGTGGATATGCCCATTTTGGAGGCGATTTTCACAATGCCCTTGAGGATGGCCCGGTTATAGTCGTCCACCGCCGCGCCGAAGTCCTTGTCCAGCAGCCCGTCGCCGATGAGCTGGCCGATGGTCTCCTGGGCCAGGTAGGGGTTGACCGCCCGGGCGCCGTAGCCCAGCAGGGCGGCGAAGTGGTGGACGTCCCGGGGCTCGCCGGACTCCAGGATCACGGACACCGCCGTGCGCTTGCGGGTGCGGATCAGGTGCTGCTCCAGGGCGGACACCGCCAGCAGGGAGGGGATGGCCGCATGGTTCTCGTCCACCCCCCGGTCGGACAGAATGAGGATGTTGGCCCCGTTCCGATAGGCCCGGTCGGCGGCCAGCTTCATCTGGTCCAGCGCCCGCTTCAGGGGCATCCCTTTGAAATAGAGCAGGGACACGGTTTCCACGTGGAAGCCGGGGCGGTCCATGTCCTTGATTTTCATCAGGTCCACCGAGGTGAGGATGGGGTTGTGGATCTGGAGCACCCGGCAGTTTGCCCCCCGCTCCTCCAGCAGGTTGCCGTCGTCGCCCACGTAGACGGTGGTGTCAGTGACAATCTCCTCCCGGATGGCGTCGATGGGCGGGTTGGTCACCTGGGCAAAGAGCTGCCGGAAGTAGTCGAACAGGGGCCGGTCCCGGCGGTCCAGCACCGCCAGGGGGATGTCCGCCCCCATGGAGGCGGTGGGTTCCGCCCCCGTGCGGGCCATGGGCAGGATGGCGTCCTTCACGTCCTCCCAGGTGTAGCCGAAGGCCTTTTGCACCTGGGCCCGGCGCTGGGGGGAATAGGTTTCCACCCGGCGGTTGGGGATGGGCAGGTCCCGCAGCTGGACCAGGTTTCGGTCCAGCCACTCGCCGTAGGGATTGCGGGCGGCGTAGCCCTCCTTGAGCTCGTCATCGCCGATAATCCGGCCCTGAACCGTGTCCACCAGCAGCATCTTTCCCGGCTCCAGCCGGGATTTTTCCACCACATGGGCGGGGTCGATGTCCAGCACGCCCACTTCGGAGGACAGGATCAGCCGGCCGCCGTCGGTGACATAGTACCGGGCGGGGCGCAGACCGTTGCGGTCCAGCACCGCCCCCACCTGGTCCCCGTCGGAGAACAGGATGGCCGCCGGCCCGTCCCAGGGCTCCATCATGGCGGCGTAGTACTGGTACAGGTCCCGCCGGGCCCGGGACAGGCTGGGGTTGTTCCGCCAGGGCTCCGGGACGCACACCATCACCGCCAGGGGCAGCTCCATGCCGCTCATCACCAGGAATTCCAGGGTGTTGTCCAGCATGGCGGAGTCGGAGCCGTTTACGTCCACCACCGGGAACACCTTGTCCATGTCCCCCTCCCACACCGGGGCGCGCATGGTCTCCTCCCGGGCCAGCATCCGGTCCGCGTTGCCCCGGATGGTGTTGATCTCCCCGTTGTGGAGGATGAATCGGTTGGGGTGGGCCCGTTCCCAGGAGGGGTTGGTGTTGGTGGAGAACCGGGAGTGGACCAGGGCGATGGCGGAGGCGTACCGCTCGTCCTGGAGGTCCAGGTAGAACTGCCGCAGCTGGCCCACCAGGAACATCCCCTTGTACACGATGGTCCGGCTGGACAGGGAGACCACGTAGGCGCCGCTGCTGGACTGTTCGAACTCCCGGCGGACGACATACAGCTTTCGGTCAAACTCCAGGCCCTGGGCCAGGCGCTCCGGCCGGCGGACAAAGCCCTGAAGGATGCGGGGCATTTTGTCCAGCGCCTTCTGCCCCAGCACCTGGGGGCGGACCGGCGCCTCCCGCCAGCCTAGGAAGTCCATGCCCTCTTTTTCCACGATCAGCTCAAACAGCTTCATGGCCTGGTTCCGGCGCAGGGCGTCCTGGGGAAAGAAGAACATCCCCACGCCGTAATCCCGTTTCCCACCCAGGGACAGGCCGCATTTCTCCGCCTCCCGGGCAAAAAACTGGTGGGAAATCTGGAGCAGGATACCTACTCCGTCGCCGGTTTTGCCCTCGGCGTCCTTACCCGCCCGGTGTTCCAGCTTTTCCACGATCTTCAGCGCGTCGTCCACGGTTCGGTGGCTTTTCCGGCCCTTGATGTCCACCACCGCCCCGATGCCGCAGGCGTCGTGCTCGAATCGGGGGTCGTACAGCGGGGGGATGGGCCCCGTATCCGTTTGCCTCATGGTCAATACCTCCCTTATGGGACAAAAGACGGCGGCATAAGCGCCGCCGTCCCTGTCCGTCAGGCGTCTCTGCCCGGTGTGATCTCGTCCAGCACTTGCCGCGCGGCGTCCGCCAGCCGGGCGCCGCGGTTCATGCTCCGCTTTTGGAGGAAGCGGTGGGCCTGCTCCTCCGTCATGCCGTTTTGGTCCATCAGCGCCGCCTTGGCCTGCTCCACCAGCCGCTGTTCCGCCTCCGAGCGCCGGACGGGAACCTCCCGGCCCTGGGTGAGCTGGGCCAGCAGCCGCACCGAGGCGAGCAGCGACCGGCGGTCCACCGGGGCGGGCAGCTTCAGCACCCCCGCCGCCGCGCACAGGTCCAGCTGGGCCTGGGGGGCCACCATCAGCATGGCGCACCGCTGGGGCAGGTCATAAAAGAGCGACTCGCAGCTCTCGTCGGCCAGCTTAAAGCCGCACACCACCAGATCCAGCCGCAGCTTGCCCACCGTCCGCTTCACCTGGGCGGCGCTGCGGCAGGTCAGGCAGGTGAATTCCCCGGTGCTCTCCAGCGCTTCCCGGAGACGGTCGCAGTTGGACTGCCGTTCAAAGGCCACAATCACTTGCCGCATGGCCGTTCACCCACTCTCCGCACGGACGTTCCCTCAATAGTTCATCATGTACTTCTCCCGCTCCCAGGAGGAGACGCGGGTGCGGTACTCGTCCCATTCGGCCTCCTTGCCGGCGATGTACTGGCCGCTGACGTGCTGGCCCAGGGTATCCATCACCAGCTTATCCTTCTTCATGGCGGCGATGGCCTCCTCCAGGGAGCCGGGCAGGGCCTCGATGCCCCGGCGGCGGCGGGCCGCGGGGGACATGGCAAAGATGTTCTCGGTGATCTCAGGGGGCGGGGTCATGCCCTTCTCAATGCCGTCCAGGCCGGCGGCCAGACAGACAGCCAAGGACAGGTAGGGGTTGCAGGACGGGTCGGGGCAGCGCAGCTCCACCCGGGTGGCCTGCCCCCGGGCGGCGGGGATGCGGATCAGGGCGGAGCGGTTGGAGGCGGACCAGGCCAGATAGCAGGGGGCCTCGTAGCCGGGCACCAGCCGCTTGTAGGAGTTGACCAGGGGGTTGGTGATGGCGGCCATACCCTTCATGTGGGCCAGGATGCCCGCGATGAAGGCGTATGCCTCCTTGGACAGCCCCTTGGGGCCGTTCTCATCGAAAAACACGTTTTTGCCGCCCCGGAACAGGGACATATTGGTGTGCATTCCGGATCCGTTGATGCCGAAAATGGGCTTGGGCATAAAGGTGGCGTGGAGGCCGTTCTTCTGGGCCAGGGTCTTGACCGCCAGCTTGAAGGTCATGATCTTGTCCGCGCACTGGAGGGCGGGGGCGTATTTAAAGTCGATCTCATGCTGGCCCTGAGCCACCTCGTGGTGGCTGGCCTCGATCTCATAGCCCATCACCTCCAGGGCCAGGCAGATCTCCCGCCGGGTGGACTCGCCATGGTCCAGGGGGCCCAAATCAAAGTAGCCCGCCTCGTCGTTGGTGCGGGTGGTGGGCTTGCCCTCCTCGTCTGTCTGGAACAGGAAGAACTCCGCCTCGGGGCCCACATTGAAGGTGTCATAGCCCATGGCCTCGGCCTTTTTCAGCGCCCGCTCCAGCACGCCCCGGGGATCGCCCACAAAGGGGGAACCGTCCGGGTTGTGCACGTCGCAGATGAGCCGCGCCACCTTGCCTTGCTGGGGCCGCCAGGGGAAGATGACAAAGCTGTCCAGGTCGGGCCAGAGATACTGGTCGGATTCGTTGATGCGGACGAAGCCCTCAATGGAGGAGCCGTCGATCATGATCTGGTTGTCCACCGCCTTCTCAATCTGGGAGGCGGTGATGGCCACGTTTTTCAGCTGGCCAAAGATGTCGGTGAACTGCATACGGATGAACTTGACGTCTTCCTCTTTCACCATGCGGATGATATCCTCTCTGCTGTAACCCACGATGAAATCCCCTTTCTAAAGCGTGCCAAAATGGAAAGCGGCGCTCCTCGCCCTTTCGGGCCGGAACGCCGTTGTTCACGCCTAAGCTATGGCCAGTATAGCCGGTTAAAGCGAAAAAGTCAAGCCATTTCTGCAACATGGAGAATTATTATTTCATTTCACAAGGTTTAGATCCAGGATAATCCCTATTTTATGCAAGATATATATTTAAAACTTGCAATTTTGACATCAAAGACAATTGACAGAAGAATATGGGACGCATATAATGGAGCAAAATCCATCCGGGGCAAGGAGGACGACATCATGTGCGGAATTGTGGGCTTTACCGGGCGGCGGCAGGCCGCCCCCGTTTTGCTGGACGGCCTGTCCAAGCTGGAATACCGGGGCTACGACTCGGCGGGCCTGGCGGTACGGGACGGCTCAAACCTGGCGCAGGTGGTGAAGGCCGCCGGCAGGCTGCGCAACCTGGCCGAGAAAACCGACGGGGGAAGAGCCCTGGCGGGCTCCTGCGGCATCGGCCACACCCGCTGGGCCACCCACGGCGCGCCCAGCCAGGTCAACGCCCACCCCCATGTCAGCGGCAACTGCACGGGTTCCGGCTCCGGCCCGGTGGAGTCCGCCGTGGTGGGCATACACAACGGAATCATTGAGAACTGCGACGAGCTGAAGGCGAAGCTGTCCCGCCACGGGTATGCCTTCTATTCCGGCACCGACACCGAGGCCGCGGTCAAGCTGGTGGATTACTATTACCGAAAGTACAAGCTGGGCCCGGTGGACGCCATCACCCGGGCCATGGTGCGCATACGGGGCTCCTACGCCCTGGCGCTGATGTTCAAGGACTGCCCGGGGGAGATCTTCGCCGCCCGAAAGGATTCCCCCCTGATTATCGGCGTGGCGGACGGGGAGGCCTATCTGGCCTCCGACGTGCCCGCCATTCTCCCATACACCCGAAACGTGTATTACATGGGCAACCAGCAGGCGGCGCGGCTCAGTCCCGGCCAGGCGCGTTTTTACGACCTCAACGGTGACGAGGTGGAGCTTCCCCTCACCCAGATCACCTGGGACGCGGAGGCGGCGGAGAAGGGCGGCTATCAGCATTTTATGCTCAAGGAGATCCATGAGCAGCCCGCGGCGGTGCGGGACACGCTGAACAGCGTGCTGAAGGACGGCCGGATCGACCTGTCGGCGGCGGGGCTGACGGAGGAGGCGCTCCAATCCGTGTCGTCCATTCACATCGCGGCCTGCGGCTCCGCCTGGCATGTGGGGATGGCGGCGCAGTATGTCATTGAGGAGCTGGCGGAGGTGCCTGTCCGGGTAGAGCTGGCCTCCGAGTTCCGCTATCGGAAGCTGCTGCTGGACCGGGACGCGCTGGTGGTCGTCATCTCCCAGTCCGGCGAGACGGCGGACAGCCTGGCCGCCCTGCGGGAGGCAAAAAAGCGGGGCGTCCGAACGCTGGCGGTGGTAAACGTGGTGGGCTCCACCATCGCCAGGGAGGCGGACAACGTGCTCTACACCCTGGCGGGGCCGGAGATCGCCGTGGCCACCACAAAGGCGTACAGCGCCCAGCTCATGGCCATGTACGCCCTGGCGGTGCGGCTGGCCCGGGCCCGGGGCAGGATCACGGAGGAGGAGTACGCGGCATACATCGGGGAGCTGGCCGCCCTCCCGGACAAAATCGCCCATGTGCTGGAGGACAAGGAGCGCATCCAGTGGTTCGCGGCCAAATTCGCCAACGCCAGGGACATCTTTTTCCTGGGGAGGGGAGCTGACTACGCCGTCAGCCTGGAGGGCAGCCTGAAAATGAAGGAGATCAGCTACATCCACAGCGAGGCCTACGCGGCGGGAGAGCTCAAGCACGGCACCATCAGCCTGGTGGAGGACAACACGCTGGTTATCGGCGTGCTCACCCAGGGCGCGCTGTATGAGAAGACGGTGAGCAATATGGCGGAGTGCAAAGCCCGGGGGGCGTATCTCATGGGGCTGACCTGCTGCGGCCATTACAGCGTGGAGGATACGGCGGACTTCACCGTCTATATCCCCAAAACCGTCCCCTGCTTCTCCGGGCTGCTGGCGGTGGTTCCCCTCCAGCTGCTGGGGTATTATACCAGCGTGGCCCGGGGGCTGGATGTGGATAAGCCCAGAAACCTGGCCAAGAGCGTCACGGTGGAATGACCGCCCGGCCCGCCCCACGGGGCTATCTGGAGAAGAACAGCTTGGCGGCGTTTTTGGAGAGGATGTTCTCCCGGTCCGCTTTGTTGAGGTCGGGGTGCAGGGCGATGAAGTCGATAAAATGCTGGTAGCTGTCCCGGGTCATGGCGGAGGGCATATCGCTGCCCCACAGCAGGCGGTCCGTCCCCGCGATGTCCGCCGCGTCCCGGACGTAGCCCCGGGCGGTTGGATAGGGGAAGGCCTCCGGCTTGACGTTCAGGCATAGCGCCGCCAGGTCAAACCAGACGTTGGGCAGGGCCAGCTTCTGGAGGGACTGCCGGAGCAGCTGGCCGTCCCCCAGCTGGGGGGAGAGCAGGTGGCACACCACGAACCGCAGGGACGGGTAGCGGGCTATGGCCCGGGCCAGGGCGTCCACCTGCCAGCTCACGCTGCGGGGCTTGCCGATGTCGATAACGAAAATCAGGTCCCGGTCCGCCGCGTAGCGGTATTCCCGGTGCATAACCTCCCCGTCCAGATCCACGGGAGGGTGGTTGGCCATCAGGCCGGAGCCGCTGCTCACCTCGAATTTGACGATGCGGAACCCCAGGCTGTCAAACAGGTGGGCTTTGATGTTGTCCGCCTGGACGGAGAAGGGGTCGTAGGCCGCGGCCCCCGTGAAGCGGTCCGGGTAGGCCTGCACCGCCTCCCAGGTGTACAGGTTCTGAAAGCCGAAGTAGTTTCCCTGGAGCAGCACCGCCTTGTCCACGCCGTGGGCGTCCATCACCCGCAGCAGGGCCTCCGGCGGGGCGCTGTATGGGCCGAACTCCGGCGGGAGGATCTGGAAGGACTGCCCCGTGGGGTAGGCCGCCCGCCCCCCGCCGCAGGGGCGCAGCTCCCCCTGGGAGCCGGTTCCGGCAATGCATTGCACCACATGGGCGTGGGCGTCGATTATTTTCATAGGCTGCTCCTTTCTCTTCCGGGGCGCGGCATGGGGGTCAGCCGCGAAATCCAAATTCCGGGGATAGTATACCAGAAGGACCGGGAAAAGGGAATAGCCTCCGAGGGAATTCCAAACGGTCTGAAAGCGCCGCGCCCGCCTCCCCCGCACGGCGAAGCCGCCGGGCCCCAAAGGGGTCCGGCGGCTTCTATAAAAAGGGAAGGGGGAAGAGAGATGCGGTTTAAATGGGGGTTCCGGCCGGGGGAAGGGGTCAGGCGGAAGCCTTCTCCTTCTTCCAGCGCTTCACGATGGCCACCACACCCCAGGCGGTGAGCCCCGCGGCCACCACGGCCTCCCCGATGAGGATGAACCAGTAGTTGGCGAAGGGCAGCTCGCCCACGGACACGCCGTGGACAATGCCGTTCATGGCGTTGGAGTTCACGGTGGTGTACAGGATGTGCTTGATGGCCTGCCGGGCAAAGTACTGGGAGGCGGGGTTGCTCATATCCAGGGGGGCGTCCACCTCAAAGCCGGTGAGCTTCAGGTCGCCGCCGGCCCGGACGCACTGCTCGGTGTCCATGTAGCCGCCGTTGTCGTAGTCGGTGATAATGGTACCGTCAAAGCCCCACTCGTCCCGGAGCACGGCGGTGAGCAGGTTGTAGTTGCCCCCCGCCCAGGTGGTGCCGATGCGGTTGAAGGAGGACATCACCGCCATGACGGCGGGAATCTCCACTTCGGACTCGGTGAAGGACTTGGACGCCTCGTCATAGGTCTGGGTCTTGATTTTGGTGGTTCCCCGCTCCTCAATGCAGGTCTGGAAGGGCTTCAGGTAGATCTCCCGGATGGCCTGCTCGTTGGAGAAGGTGACCAGACCGTTGCGGTAATCCTCCTGGTCGTTGACGGCGAAGTGCTTGATGTAGGCGTATACGCCCTTCTCGGCGCAGCCCACGGCGGCCTCCCGGGCCAGCTCGCCGGACATGAAGCCGTCCTCGGAGTAGTACTCAAAATTGCGGCCGGCGAAGGGGGTGCGGTGGATGTTCATGGCGGGGGCGTACCAGCCGGAGATGATGCCGGTATACTGGTGGTTGCCCCAGTTGCCGTCGGCGGCCAAGCCGTCCTCTCCCACATAGTAGCCGTGATAGTAGGAGTTCTGCCGGTCCCAGCTGGCGGCCAGGTTGGCGGCGCAGGGGTAGGTGATGGAGTAGGGCTCATGGGTGACGCCGCCCTCGTTCAGGCCGGAGGGGCCGTCGAAGTCGATGGCACGGGGCTTGCCGGTGTTGGCGTTGGCCAGGGTCTGGTAGCCGCCGTTGCGGATGATGTCGTGGATCTCGGTGGTGGTCATCTGGTCGATAAGGGCGTCCCAGCCGCCCTCGGCTTCCACCTCGTCGAAGTCACGGCCCCGGAAGTCGATGAGCTCCAAATCGCCGTTCTTGCCGTACTGGCCCGCCTTGGCGGCGGCCTCCTCCTCGGTGATGGGGGTGAGGGAGGCGCCCACGCCCTTGGCCTGGATGGCGTTTCGGATAGCGTCGGACACCTCCAGCTCCCAGGTCAGGCCGTTCTTCTCACTGTAGCCGCTGGGCCGCTTGTTGTCCTGGGTGCCGTGGGTCTGGGGGAAGGTGCCCGTCCAGTCCTGGCGGGTCAGGTACTGGTCCCGGGGGGTGAACTCGTCGCTCACGGCGTGGTCGAACTGATTGGTGATGTCCGTGCCGGTGAGGGACTTGGCGTAGGTCACATTGTCCACCCCGCCGTTGCCGCTGTAGCTGTAGGTCCACTTGCCCACAAAGGATGCGTCCGCCCCGCCGAACAGGGGCTCCACCTCCTGCCCGTTATAGGCCAGGAAGTTGTCGGCGGCGGCGTGGGCGTTCTCCGCCGCGGTGAGGAGATAGTCCCCCGCCTCCAGGATGTAAGTTTTGGCGTTCACGTCGTCGTAGGAGATGAAGTCCTTCTGGTTCACGGTGACGGTGACCGTCTCGGACTGACCAGGCTGAAGCTCGCCGGTCTTCTCAAAGCCCACCAGGGAGACGGCGGACTTCTCGATGTGGTTGGTCTTGTCGTAGTCGGTGTAGGGGGCGTTGAGGTAGACCTGCACCACGTCCCGGCCCGTGACCGCGCCGGTGTTCTTCACGGTGACCTGAATCTGGATGTTGCCGCCGGCGTCCATCTGGCCCATCTGGAAGCCGGACCACTCGAAGGTGGTGTAGGAGACGCCGTAGCCGAAGGGGTACTGCACGGTGGCGCCGTAATCGTAGTCCCCGGGGTTGCCCTGGTTCAGCACTTTGTCAAAGTAACGGGTCTCGTAGTACTTGTAGCCCACGTAGATGCCCTCGTCGTAGAACACGGCCGCGTTTACGTCCTGGCCGCCGTTGACCAGCATGATCTCGCCCATGTTCTGCATGGCGGGGGAGGAGAAGGCGTCATAGGCGAAGGTGTCCACCAGGTGGCCGGAGGGGTTGACCGCCCCGCTGAGAACGTCGGCGATGGAGCGGCAGGTGTCGCCGCCGGCTCCGGGGGCCCACAGCACCGCGCTGATGTTGGGGTAGTCGGCCACCCAGCCCAGCTCGAAGGCGTTGTTGGTGTTGACCACCAGGATCACATTGTCAAAGTTGTCGTTCAGGTACTGGATGACCTCCAGCTCCACGGAGTCCGGCTCCAGGTAGTGCTTTTCCCGGTCCGCGTCGGTGGCCCCGAAGTCGCCCATGTAGCGGCCCAGGTCCCGGCCCTCGCCGCCGGTGCGTGCGAAGAAGAACACGGGGATGGTGCCCTCCGCCTCACTCTTGGCGGCGTCGGGGATGGCGGAGATGGGGGCCTCGTGGATGGACCAGTCCTCCGCGAAGCCGTACATCACCGCGCCGCCGCCCCGGGTGTAGGTGCCGTGGTTGTCGCTGTAGAACTTCCACAGCGCCTCATTCACGGAGAAGCCCTGCTCGGTGAGGGCGGTGCGCATATCGCTGGAGATGGTGGACACGCCGGAGCCGGTGCCGCCGGCCAGCAGGTCCACCGAGGAGGAGGAGAACAGGCTCAACTTGGATCCCGCCGCCACGGGCAGGCCCTTGCCGCCCTCCGCCTTGTTGTAGAGGAGCACGAAGCCCTCGGCCCCCGCCTTGCGGGTGTAGGCCTGCTCGGCGGCCTGGAGCTCCTTGGAGTCCGTGATGTCCCGCTTGTAGTAGTCGGCGTCCACCCCGGCGGGGGCGCCGCCCCGCTGGAACTGGGTCTCGCCGAAGATGTCCCGGAGCACCAGGTCGTAGGACGAGGTGGTGACGACGGAGAGCACGATGGAGAACACAACCAGTACCGCCAGCAGAGATCCGACAACAGCGGTAAACGCCTTCGCGCTCAGTTTCTTCTTTCCTTTCTCTTTTGCCACAAAAATCCCTCCAAATATTCAGAAATCATTTGGGTTTTGACGGTCAGCGGCCGTCTGCCGGCGCGATCCTCCGGCACGCTCAAGACGGTGCTCTTCCCGGCGGCCATCCCCCCCTCCGCGAGATTCTGCGCCTGTGTGCGCGTCTATTTTAATTTACCGTGCCATCGGTTCGGATTCAATGCGGCAAAACTTCTTCGGTCGGTTCCACAACTTTTTCTGCGCGAAAAAAGAGGGGCGTCCGTCGTTATGGACACCCCCCGTATTTATCCGCTTGATTTTTCCATATTTTGTACAATGGGAAACAAGATGGACAGCCGGTAAATCCCGCCGCTGGTCTGGAGCCGCAGGTCTCCCCCATACTTCTCCGTCAGCATTTTGATGCTCTGCATCCCAAAGCCGTGGAAGCGCTTGTCCGCCTTGGTGGTCACGGGCAAGCCGTGGTCCAGCTCCAGCACGCCGTCGTAGTAGTTCTCCTGGCTGACGATGAGGAAGTGGTCCTGCGCCCGCACGGTGAGGGAGATCAGCCGCTTGTCCGGGTCGTCCAGCCGGTCCGCCGCTTCCATGGCGTTGTCCAGGATGTTGCCGAACAGGGCGTAAATGTCGGCGTCCTCCATAAACCCCAGCCGCCTGCCGTCGGCCACGCAGGTCAGCACAATACGCTTGCCCGAGCACATCAGGGATTTGTTGGACAGCACCAGGTCCAGTGCCGCGCACTCCGTCTTGAGCCCGCAGTCGTAGATGTCCACCAGGCTCTCAATCTCCCGCAGCTCCTTTTGCCGGCCCAGATCCCCCAGGGCGGCGATCTGGTGCTTGATATCGTGGCAGCGGATGTTGATGGCGTCCACCGTCTCCTTTTCCAGGGCGTAACGGCTGCGCTCCGCGTGGAGCAGCTGCTCGGCGATCTGAGCCCTTTTGGTGGACTCGGCCTGGCGCATCTGGCACATACTGACCACCAGGGCCAGCAGGGACAGGAGGACGGAGATGATATTGATGCAGATCATCCCGGGCGCGCCGGTGTCCAGCCCCAGCTCCACCCGGATGAGGGGCTCCAGAACGATGACCACGCCCACCACCGCCGCCGCGGTCACCAGCATGATGTTGCCCTCGCCGCCGCCGTAGCGGTCATATTCCAGGATATCGTACCGGCGGCGGAAGGCCAGCACAAAGCACAGGCAGGCCAGCGCCGTGAGCGCCGCCAGAATCAGGTTGTACGCCCAGCCGGGCCACGCCGGAAGCAGCGCCCAGGCCACCTCCGCCGTGCGCTCCGCGCAGTGCTGAAGGATGTAGCCGGTGGTGCCGCCGTAGAGGGCGGCGGTCCAGCCGCAGCACAGGCAGAAGCGGAACGCCGCCACGGTGAGCAGGAAGGTGCCCAGGTACTTGACGATGACGATGATACTCGCGTCGCACACAGGTTCCGGGGCGAGCAGCCACTGGTAGCTGCACCCATAGGCCCACAGGCACTCCGCCAGCAAGGCGGCGGCCAGCCGCGGGCCGAACAGGGGCCGGTGTTTCAGGCCGTGGCCCGTCACCAGGCAGCAGCCCAGCAGCGCCGCCAGCATATAGCAGTCCACCCCCACCAGCGCCAGGAGCTGGGCGGGGGCCGTCATCGGAGATCCTCCCAGCTCAGGTCGTTGAAGCGGTGCAGCTGTTCAATAAACGCCTTTTTCCGCATCCGGCTGATGGAGAACTCCCGCCCGTCCACCACCACGGTGCTGCCGTCGATCCTGGAGACGTACCGCAGATTGACGATGCACTGGTTGTTGCAGCGGAAAAAGCTGTGGGCGGGCAGGCCGCGCTCCACCGATTTCAGCGTGCCGTAAGCGTCATAGTTGGCCTGCTGGGTGTGGTAGCGGATGTGGTGGTCGAAGATCTCCACATAGCACAGCTCGAATTCCCGCAGCTGGATGGCGCCGGAATTGGTGTTCAGCAGCAGCCATTGCTCCCGTTTCCGGCCGCAGCGCTCCACCGCGCGGCGCATTTTCATCACGAAAGCGGAATAGTTGACCGGCTTGAGGATATAATCCAGCGCGTCCACGGAATACCCCTGGACGGCGTACTGGGCCAGACTGGTGACGAAGATGAGCACCACCGCGCTGTCCAGCTCCCGGAGCTTCTGGGCCGCCTTCATCCCGTCCATGTCCGGCAGGCGGATGTCCATCAAGACCAGGTCGTACTGGCACTGGTAGCCCTCCAAAAAGGCGGCGGCGCCGCTGTACCAGCTATGGCGCAGCTCCACCCCGGTCTCCTGAGAAAACCGGTCTAAAAAACCGCCAAGGCGGGCGGCCTCTTTTTCCTCATCCTCAATAATGGCGATTTCCAGCATAAAACCACCCTTTTTCATCATAGCGAAAACCGCGCCGTATGTCAATTGCTCCACAGGCGCACAACGTAATTGGGCGGTTTCGCCCCGTTTTCTGCATCATGAAAAGAGCCGGGGCCCGCGCTATATGGCAAGAGCCTGGTGGATACAATTCAACATAAAAACGGCCCCCGGCAAGCCGGGGGCGTTCTTTTCGCTTATTATGGAAGAAAAAGTATGATGAGATAGAGAGCCAAAAGGACCAGCGGCGGGGCAAGCCTGACCCACAGGGGTTTATCCCTCAGCCAGTCGTAGTAAGCGCCGCGTATATCAATGATCTCCCAGATTTGGTCTATCACATCCAGCCAGGGGCGCTTCACAGCGGCTCACCTCCGAAAGGAAAGCGCAGACAGCTCCGGCTCTTCCTGCTCCGTCACTGAATCTCGTAATCCTTGCCGAACTTCAAATCGGTATACCGCCGGGTGGCGTCCGCGTCCAGCTCGAACCCCTCCTGCGCCTGGGGCGGCGCGGATACGTCGTCCGGCATGGGGGGCACGTCGTCGTCCGGGCCCACCGCCACCAGCCGGGGGGCCGCCTGCTGGGCCGCGGCCTGGCGGGCCCGCTCCTCCTCCTGGGCCTGGGCGTCCAGCGCCGCCTTGATCTCGGCCGAGGGGTCGCTCCGCGCGGCGGCCGCCGCCTCCGGCGGCACCAGCTCCCCCAGGTTGGCCAGGAAAGCCAGCTCCTCATCGTGGGCCTTGGCCAGACGCTGCACATAGGCGGCCGTGGATTCCTGGGCTTTTTTCAGCCGGTATTCCTCCGCCGCCACCGCCTTCTTCAGCTCGTCGATGCGGGCCTGGGCGTTGTGCTCCGCCTCCCCCACCAGTTCTGCGCGCTTCTTCTCCGCGTCGCTCACCATGGCGTCCGCCATCTGCTGGGCGGCCAGCAGGGTCTTGCGCATGGTGGCCTCGGTGGCCCGGTATTCCTCCACCGTGTCGCTGAGGACCTTCAGCTTGTTTTTTAAAATGGTGTTCTCATTGTAGAGGGCGGCGTAGTCCTCGGTGAGCTCGTCCAGAAACTCGTCCACCTGGGCCAGATTATAGCCCCCCAGGGTAGCCTTGGCAAAGGAATGGCTGGCTACCTCCTGCGGCGTCATCATCGCTCAAGTCCCCCTTACGTCAAAAATACAGGCCGTTGTTTTCCAGCTCGTCAATGAGGTCACCCAAAATTTCCACGTTGTATGGGGTGATGATGTAGGTGGACAGGGCCACCTTTTTGATGGTGCCCTCGTTGGCGTAGGCCACGCCGGACAGGAAGTCGATGAGGCGGCGGGCGATGTTTTTGTCGGTCTGCTCCAGGTTGAGCACCACGGTGCGTTTGTCCCGCAGGTGGTCGGCAATCTCGGAGGCGTTCTCGAACCGGGTGGGGCTGACCAACACCACCTGAAGCTGGGTGGTGGTGTGGATGTTGACCACCTTGTTGCTGCGGCGGTCCGTCTCGCGGTCCCGGTCCCGGTCGCGCTCACGGTCCCGCGGGGGGTCCTTCACAGTGCTCACCGGGGTGAAATCCTCCTCATATTCGTCATCCTCCTCGTCCTCATAGGGACGGGCCAGGCGCTTGAGTTCATCAAATAAGCTCATATTGACAGTCTCCCTTCAACTGGATCCGGGAAGGGGCCGAAGGTCAACCCTTCCCAGGCGACATAGGCGGGCGGGGCCCAAACAGGGCGGAGCCGACGCGGATGCAGGTAGAGCCCGCGGCGACAGCGTCGGGCCAGTCGCCGCTCATCCCCATGGAAAGCACGTCCATATCTGTCTTATTATCTAATATTTCCCGCGTTATGTCAACAGCTATCTGATGTAAATTTTGAAAATACGGAAGATTTTCTCCGGGAGCCCCCGCCGCGGGGGGGATGCACATCAGCCCCCGGAGCCGGACGCCGGGCAGCTGGGCGCACAGGGCGGCGGCGGGCGGGGCCTCCTCCGGCGTAAAGCCGGACTTGGACGCCTCCCCCGCCAGATTGATTTCCAGCAGGACATCCTGGACCAGCCCCAGCTTGTCCGCTTGGGCGGACACAGCCCGGAGCAGCTTCTCCGAGGAAATGGAGTGGATCAGCGCCACCTTGCCCACCACATACTTCACCTTATTGGTCTGAAGGTGGCCGATGAAGTGGACCTCCGCCCCGGCGTAGGCGTTGTCCGCCAGGTGGGCGGTCAGCTCCTGCACCCGGTTTTCCCCGCACACCGTCACCCCGGCGGCGATGGCGGCCCGGATGGTGTCCGAGCTCTGGGTCTTGGTGGCGGCCAGCAGTGTGACCGATTCCGGGTCCCGGCCCGCCGCCCGGGCGGCGGCCGCAATCCCCGCCCGTATCCCGGCAATGTTCTCTCTCAAATCCATGTCACGCCACACTCCAATCATCCAATTGTATTGCCGCCGTGTTTCCCGCGGGCGGAGGATCCGCTGGGCCTCAGCGCCAAAGCGGCGCTCCCCCGGCTGCCGCCCCGGGCAGAACGGGTTCAGCGGACCACCTTTCCGTCGTAAATGCCGGAGGAGTTCAGTATGACCTCGTCCCCCGCCCGGAGCCGCTTGGCGGCGGACGGGTCCGCCGGCAGGACCAGGTAATAGGCAGGGTCGGTGTACAGCACCTCCACCTCCTGCTCCCACGCCTGGGAACGGACCACGGTGAACACATAGTAGCGGTTGACCTCCCGGGAGGAGCCGTCCTCCTGCTCCTCCCGCACGGTCTCCACCCGCAGGGACTTCCGGGGGATGCGGATGCCCTCCATGGTCTGGGTAATCACGTCCACGGTCTGAATGCGGAGCATGGCGGTGTCCGCCAGGTGGGACCGGCAGGAAAAAATGGCCAGGGTCTGGCCGTCCTCCAGGGCGATCCGCTCCAAGGTCATCTCAATCTGCCCGTAGTAATCGCCGGAGAAGCCCAGGGTATACCGCCGCCCGGCCTGGAGGCCGGTGTTCTCCCCCTCCAGCAGGGCGGCGAACCACCAGGTGGACCCTGTCACCAGTTTGCCCACCGCCGAGGGAGCGGCGCTGTGCTGCTCCTGCAGCAGGGCGGCCAGGCCGCCGGCGGTGAGCTCGTCCAGGATGGCCGGGGAGGCCGCGCTCTCCCAGCCGTCCGCCCCGGCGGAGAACACGCCGGACACCGGGGCGTACACGGTGGTGGCCACCTGGCTCAGGGAGCTGTTCAGCTCCGCCAGCCTGGCCCGTTTGTCCGCGATGAGCTGGCTCATCTGCCCGGCGGCGCCGTCGTCCCCGTAGGCATAGTCCCGCTTGAACACCATAGAGCGCAGGTGGAGGGCGGAGTCCTCCAGGGCGGTGAGGTCCCCCCGGGCGGCCAGGGAGCGCAGGGCCGCGATAGAGGAGATGACCTGAGCGTCCAGCTGGGCGGCGCCGGTGGCCTGAGTCCCGGAGCTGAGGGCGTATTCCATCTGCTCGATCTCCGCCTCCAGGGTGCGGATGGACTGCCGGGTGGTGAGGGCGGAGGGGTCGCTGTACAGCAGGGCCACCGGGTCGCCGGCGGCGGCCTTGGCCCCCTCCGCCACAATCTGGTCCACATAGCCCAGGCTGCTGGCGTCCAGGGGGGTCTCGGCGCGGATCAGGATGCCCACGGCCTCACAGCCCACGTCCAGGGAGTAGGCGTATGCCCGGGTGGTGGCCACCCCCTCGTCCCAGCCGCGGAAAAGGTAGACGGCCAGGTAGGCGGCGACGCCCAGGCACAGGATGGCGATCATGAATTTCGTGGCCAGGGTGCTCTCTTTCATGGGATGTTCCTTTCTCTCTTTATGGGGGCGCGGCTATCCCCGCGCTTCTTTGTCACGCTCGGATTGGCCGCGCCGCCGGGTCGCTTTCGCTGCGCCTCAAGCAAAACCCGGCCCCGCGCCGCGGGTCCTGGGCTTTTGCTTTCGCTGCGATCTAAGCTCCCCTGCGCGGCTATCCTCGCGCTTCTTCCAGCTCCACCGGGTGCTCGGGGGCGATGGTGGAGATGGCGTGCTTGTAAATTACCTGCTGCCTGCCGTCGGACACCACCACCACCACGTAGGGGTCAAAGGCGGTGATGACCCCCCGGAGCTGGTAGCCGTTCATCAGGAACACGGTGACCCGGGCGGCCAGGCGGCGGGCGCTGGCCAAAAACGTGTCCTGGACGTTGGGTTGTTTGGCGACGGAGACGGTGGATGTGAGACTCATGTAAATACACTCCTTCTTTTTTTAGAAGCGCGGGGCCAATCCGAGCGTGACAGCGGCCCGAATAGCCGCGCGCTTTTGTGTATTTATTGTAATCCACTCTCCTTGACAAGTTCTGTCGAAAAACTGGCGGCGGCGGACAAATCAGGAATTTTTTCCCAAATGTACCAATAGGCTTTCCTGTTCCGCCGGAACCAGGTGAGCTGCCGCTTGGCGTACTGCCGGGAGCGGAGCTTCACCTCCTCCGCCCCGTCCGGCGCCGGCCGGCCCGCCAGAATGGCGGCGGCGATCTCCTTGTAGCCAATGGCCTGCATGGCGGTGCAGTCCCGAGGCACCCCCGAGGCCAGCAGGCCCCGCACCTCCCCCTCCAGCCCCCGGTCCATCATCGCGTCCACCCGGCGGCCGATGCGCTCCCACAGCCAGGGGCGCTCCCGGAAGTTCAGGGCGATGGTCAGGGGGGCGTAGCGGTCCGGCAGGGCGCGGCTCTCCCGGTCGTGCTGGGAGATGGTTTTGCCGGTGGACAGGAATACCTCCAGGGCCCGGATGGTGCGCTTTTCGTCGTTGGGATGGATGCGGGCGGCGGCCTCCGGGTCCGCCCGCTCCAGCTCCGAGCGCAGGGCGGGCAGGCCCTCCGACCGAACCCGTTCCTGAAGCTCCTCCCGCAGGCCGCTGTCCGCCTGGAAGGGGGCGAACCGGCGGCCCGCGACCAGGTGGTCAATGTACAGCCCCGTCCCCCCGGCCACGATGGGCAGCCGTCCCCGGGCCAGGATGCCGTCCACCACGGGAACCGCCTCCGCCACATACCGGGCTACCGAATAGTTTTCCGCCGGGTCCGCCACGTCCAGCATATGGTGGGGTACCCCCCGCATTTCCCGCGCGGTGGGCTTGGCGGTGCCGATGTCCATATGGCGGTAGACCTGCATGGAGTCGGCGGACACCACCTCCCCCCCCAGGCGCAGGGCCAGCTCCACCGCCAGGGCGGTCTTGCCGGAGGCCGTGGGCCCGCAGATGACCAGGATATTCGGTTTCATAGGGCCGCGCCTCCTTCCCAGGACGATTGTCCCACCATTATAACGCATCCTGCCAAAGATTACAACCATTCAAACACGGCCGCTGGGGCTTGACATTTACAGGCGGGAGCGGTTATAATTCACAATAGCGATCTGAAAACTATGCCCCGCGCGGCCGCGCCGGGCATTGACGGGAGGGCGGGATACCCATGGGCTTTTTTACATCGCTGTTTGGGCGTTCGGACGACTATCAGGAGGAGGAATACGAGGCGCCCGGCGCGCTTCCGGAGCTGTACAGCGGGATGACGCTGGAGGTGGAGACGCCGGAGGGCGCCCAGGTTCTCACCGGGCGGCTGTCCGGGTACATCCCCAGCGAGGCCACCCTGACCCTGGAGCGCCTGCCCGGGGCGCTGTCCTTCGGCACCCGGGAGGTGGGTTCCTCCGTGGTCATCAAGGGCATCAGCGAGGCCATGACCCAGTTCTACCTGCGGGGGACCATCCAGGAGTCCAACCGGGTGGTATGCCGCATCAAGGACGTGAAGGTGAAGAACTTCCCCGAGCAGCGGCACAACTTCCGCCTGCGTATCAACGTGCCCGCCACCCTGTTCGCCCAGGGCGACGAGGCCCGCAAAAACCCGGAGCCCTGCACCCTGGTGGACATCAGCACCGGGGGGGCCTGCGTGGAGTCGGAGTACCTCCACGCCGAGGACGAGGTGCTCCGCCTGAAGGTGGAGCTGGCGGACTACGCTCCCATGGAGTTCCTGGGGGAGGTCATCCGCGTCACCGAACCCCGGCCCGGATGGTTCCGCTACGGCTTCCTCTTCGCCCAGCTGAAGGAGGCCGAACTCACCGACCTCACCCGGACCCTGTACAATATTCAGGTGGGAAACCGGCAAATCTGGGTGCGGGGCGGTTGAGCCGCGCCTGTTTCGCAGCACATTTCAGCGCCTGTCCCGCGGGACAGGCGCTTTTTTGCGCGGGCGCCGGACCGGCCGGCCAACAACGCCCTTGCCACTCAAGGTTTTTTCTGGTATAATGTTTTGATTGCGCTGGTTTCCTTATTTTGGAAAGCGGTTGAGGGGGCGCGGGAATGGACAATATAATCCTCATCGGGATGCCCGGGTCGGGCAAAAGCACCGTGGGCGTGGTGCTGGCCAAGGCCCTGGGTATGCGGTTCGTGGATGTGGACCTGCTCATCCAGGAGCGGGAGGGAGCCCTGCTCCAGCGGCTGCTGGACGCCCGGGGGGTGGAGCGGTTTCTGGACTTGGAGCGGGACGCGGTGTGCTCCCTGGACTGCCATGGGACCGTGGTCGCCCCCGGGGGGAGCTGCGTGTGCCGGGAGGAGTCCATCGCCCATATGCGGCGGCTGGGCACGGTGGTCTACCTCCAGCTGCCCCTGGCGGACGTGGAGGGCCGCATCCACAACCAGGCGTCCCGGGGGATCGCCCTCGCCCCCGGCCAGACCCTGGCGGACGTATACCGTTACCGGGTCCCCCTGTATGAAAAATGCGCCCACATCACCGTCCCGGCCGGGGGCCAGAGCCTGGCGGACACGGTGGAAGCAGTGAAGGAGGCGCTGAGCAGGCGGCTGCGGCCGAGCGGCCAGCCGAGCTGCGAAGCGTGACAACGCCGGGGCAGATTCCACGAGGACGGCTTGTGGGGCCCCATAAGACAATTGAAGAATAGGACGAATAACGATGAATTTCCGTGACTTGGGGCTCACCGCCCCCATTCTCAAGGCCCTCACCCAGGAGGGCTACACCGAGCCCACCCCCATCCAGCGCAAGGCCATCCCCCCCGCCTTGGCCGGCCGGGACGTGTTGGGCTGCGCCCAGACGGGCACCGGCAAGACCTGCGCCTTTGCCGCCCCCATCCTCCAGCGCCTGAGCAAGGCCATCCCCAAGCCCCGGGTGATCCGGGCGCTGATCCTCACCCCTACCCGGGAGCTGGCCATCCAGATTCAGGACTGCTTCCTGGCCTACGGCCGCAATCTGCCCCTGCGCTCCGCCGTCATCTTCGGCGGAGTGGGCCAGCAGCCCCAGGTGGACGCCATCAGCCGGGGGCTGGACATTCTGGTGGCCACGCCGGGCCGCCTGCTGGACCTCCACGGCCAGGGGCTGGTGGACCTGTCCCGCATGGAGATTTTCGTGCTGGATGAGGCGGACCGTATGCTGGACATGGGCTTCATCCACGACGTGAAGCGGGTGCTGAAGCTCCTGCCCGAGAAAAAGCAGACCCTGTTTTTCTCCGCCACCATGCCCCCGGAGGTGATGGGGCTGGTGAACAGCCTGCTCCACGACTATGTGCGGGTGGCGGTGGACCCGGTGTCCTCCCCGGTGGAGGCCATCAGGCAGTCCCTCTATTACGTGGACAAGGCCAACAAGACCAAGCTGCTGGCCCATCTCATGGAGGAGCGGCACATCGCCTCCGCCCTGGTGTTCTCCCGCACCAAGCACGGGGCCAACCGCATCGCCCAGGACCTGGTGAAGCGGGGCATCTCCGCCGCCGCCATCCACGGCAACAAGAGCCAGACCGCCCGGGTGCAGGCCCTGTCCGATTTCAAGGCGGGCCGGGTGCGGGTGCTGGCCGCCACCGACATCGCCGCCCGGGGCATCGACATCGACCAGCTGCCCTTCGTGTTCAACTACAACCTGCCCGACGTCCCCGAGACTTACGTGCACCGCATCGGCCGCACCGGCCGGGCCGGCCATGAGGGGGAGGCCATCTCTTTCTGCCAGTTCGACGAGAAAGACGAGCTGAAGGCCATCGAAAAGCTGCTGGGCAGGCCCATCCCGGTGGTGGAGGGCCACCCCTTCCCTATGGAAAACTTCGACCCGCCCCAGAAGGACAAGCACGGGCGGCCCGTGAATTCCGAGGACGCGGAGGCCCGGGCCGCCGCCAAGGAGCGCCGCCGCCAGCGGGATGCCGAAAACAGGGCCCGGGCGGAGGAGCGCGGGCAGGCCGCCGCCCAGGCGGTACAGGCCCCGGCGCAGCCCTGGCCCGAGGAGGACGCCCCCAAACAGAAAAGGCGCCGCCGCAAAAAGCCCGGCGGGGCCCAGGCCGTCCGGACAGACGCCCCGGCGGCGGAGACAGCGGCCCCGGCGGAGCCGCTGGTCCCGCGGGACAGGCCGCTGGGCCGGGGCGTGCGGCAGGGGCGCATTCATGACACCCTGCCCGACGATCCATCTATTCCCATCACCGACTTCCACAAGCCCAATCCCCTGGATTCCGACGTCATTATGGACGCCACCGCCCGCCTGCTGGCACCCCGGCGGCCCTCCCCCCGGCCCCAGGTTCAGGAACGGAGCGGGCCGGACGGAAAGAAAAAGCAGGACAAGGAGGCCAGGCCCCAGCAGAACAGGCCCCGCCGCCAGGGCAAAAAGCAGGGGGCCCCGGCCCAGCCCGCCAAGGAGCCGGCGCTGCCCCCCTCCCTGGCCGGGAAGAAGCGCCGCCGCCGGGACGACCGGCCCCGGCCCATCGAGGCCCCGCCCCGGGCCGACCGGCAGAAGGACTCTACCCAGCACAAGAGCCTGATGCGCCCCTACTACCTCCATGACGGCGACTGACCGGGAGGGCGGCCCCCGCCGCCGGAAAAAACACCGCCCCCTGCTGTGGCTGGCCGTGCTGCTGGCCTTGGCCGCGGGCGGGGCGGTCTGGTTCCAGTGGCAGTGCTGGGGGCTCCAGACCACCCATACCCGGGCGGAGCTGCCCGGCCTGCCCCAGGCCTTCGACGGATTCAAAATCGTCCAGCTGTCCGACCTCCACGGCCACGAGTACGGGGAGGGAAACCGCGGCCTGCTGGACCGGGTCCGGGCGGAAAGCCCCGACCTCATTGTGATCACCGGCGACCTCATCGACCAGAAGGGGCAGCTGGTCATGGCGCCCGCCCTGGCCCAGGGGCTGGCCGCCACCGCCCCCGCCTACTACGTCACCGGCAACCACGAGTGGGCCCTGGGCACGGGGACCGTGCGGGAGCTGAAGGACCTGCTGGTCCAGTGCGGCGTGACGGTGCTGTCCAATCAATTCGAGACGCTGGAGCGGGACGGGGCGCAGATCGTGCTGGCGGGGGTGGACGACCCCAACGGCTACGCCGACCAGACCACCCCGGAGGAGCTCTATGCCCGGATTCAGGATAAGGCCCCCGGCCTGTTCACCCTGCTGCTGGCCCACCGCAACGACCGCTTCGGGCAGTACGCCAACGCCGGGTATGACTTTGTCATGTCCGGCCACGGCCACGGCGGCATCGTCCGCCTGCCCTTCGCGGGCGGGCTCATCGGCACCGACCGGCGGCTTTTCCCGCCCTGGACCTCGGGCCTGTACACCGCGGGGGGCAGCACCCTGTTCGTGTCCCGGGGCCTGGGAAACAACACCGTGCCGTACCGGGGCTTCCGGCTGTTCAACCGGCCGGAGCTGGCGGTGGTGACGCTGAAAAGCTGAGATACGGACCGAACGGTCCAACCGGGAGGCGCAGGGTGTGGGCCCCGCCGGAGGCGCGCACCCCTCGCTGGGGAAAGAAGGAGGCCGCGTCATGCGCTACGACGCCGGACAATTTGATATTGCCGTCATCGGCGCGGGCCACGCGGGCATTGAGGCCGCCCTGGCCGCCGCCCGGATGGGCCTGAAAACCCTCTGCTTCACCATCAACCTGGACGCGGTGGGCAATATGCCCTGCAACCCCGCCGTGGGCGGCACCGGCAAAGGCCACCTGGTCCGGGAGATCGACGCCCTGGGGGGCGAGATGGCCCGCGCCGCCGACAAGGCCTGCATCCAATATCGGATGCTCAACCGGGGAAAGGGCCCCGCCGTGTGGTCCCTGCGGGCCCAGGCGGACCGCCGCCGCTACCAGGAGGTGATGAAGCACACCCTGGAGCTCCAGGAAAACCTATGGGTGAAACAGGCGGAGGTGACGGAGATTCTCACCGAACACGGGACAGTGTCCGGGGTGGCCACCGCCACCGGGGCTGTCTATCGGGTGAAGGCGGCGGTGATTGCCACCGGCACCTACCTGGGGGGGCGCACCATCGTGGGGGAGGTCACCCGGACCTCCGGCCCCGACGGCATGGCGGCGGCGCTGCCTCTGACCCAGTGCCTGGTGAAGCTGGGGTTGTCCATCCGCCGCTTCAAGACGGGCACCCCTCCCCGGGTGAACCGCCGCAGCGTGGACTTCTCCAAAATGGAGGTGCAGCCGGGGGACGAGGCGCCCGTGCCCTTTTCCTTCTCCACGGAGGCGCCGCCGGAGAACCGGGCGGTGTGCTACCTGACCTACACCAACGAAAACACCCACCGGGTGATCCGGGACAACCTCCACCGCTCCCCCCTGTTCTCCGGGGTCATCGAAGGGGTGGGGCCCCGGTACTGCCCCTCCATTGAGGACAAAGTGGTGCGGTTTTCCGAAAAACCCCGGCACCAGCTGTTCATCGAACCCATGGGGCTGAACACCGAGGAGCTGTACATCCAGGGCTTCTCCTCCTCCCTGCCGGAGGAGGTGCAGGTGGAGATGCTCCACACCATTCCCGGCCTGGAGCGCGCCGAAATGACCCGGTGCGCTTACGCCATCGAGTACGACTGCGTGGACCCCACCGAGCTGCTGCCCACCCTGGAGTGCAAAAAGATCCCCGGCCTGTACGGCGCGGGGCAGTTTAACGGCTCCTCCGGCTATGAGGAGGCCGCCGCCCAGGGGCTGATCGCGGGGATCAACGCGGCGCTGAAAATCAAGGGCGAGCCGCCGCTGATTTTGAGCCGCGGGGACGGGTATACCGGCGTGCTCATCGACGACCTGGTGACCAAGGGCACCAACGAGCCCTACCGCATGATGACCTCCCGGACGGAGTACCGGCTCATCCACCGCCAGGACAACGCCGACAAGCGGCTGGCGGCCTACGGGCGCCGGGTTGGCCTGGTGAGCGCAGAGCGGCTGGCCCGGGTGGAGGAGAAATACGCCGCCGTGGACCGGGAGGTCAAACGGCTGGAGCACACTGGGGTCCCGCCGTCCCCGGCGCTGGACGGGCTGCTGGCGGGCAAGGGGGAGCCCCCCTGCCCCCACGGGGCCCGGCTCATGGACCTGCTGCGCCGCCCCCGGGTGGGCTACGGGGATTTGGCCCCCTTCGACCCGGACCGGCCCGCCCTCTCCCGCGAGATCGCGGAGCAGGTGGAGATTTCCGTGAAATACCAGGGTTATATCGAGCGGCAGGCCCGCCAGGTGGAGGAGCTGCGCAGGCTGGAGGACCGGCCCCTGCCGCCGGACGTGGACTATTTGAGCATCCAGGGCCTGCGGCTGGAGGCCCGGCAGAAGCTGGACAAAATCCGGCCGCTGAACCTGGGACAGGCGTCCCGGGTGTCTGGGGTGTCCCCGGCGGATATCACCGCCTTGATGATCTATTTGGAAAGAGGGTGAGGGAGTGGAGATCGTCGTCCAGGAGCTGCCATCCTTCTCTGTTCTGGGCATAGAGGGGAGGGCGGAATCAGGTAATAACCCCGCTCCCGCCCTGTGGGAGGAGGCCAACGCCCGATTTGGAGAGGTCAAAGCGCTGGCCCTGCGGGATGAAAACGGCGCGCCCGTGGGGGTCTGGGGCGCGATGAGCGACCTGTCCCGTCAATTTCTGCCCTGGACGGACGGGTTCAGCCGGGGGCTGTATCTGGCGGGCGTGCAGGTTTCAGCCGATGTGGAGCCCCCGGAGGGCTGGACAAAATGGACGCTGCCCGCGTTTGCCTGCCTCCGGGTAAAAGTGGAGGGGGATTACGCCGCCGCTTTTCAGGCGGGACTGGACGAATTGGACCGGCGGGGATTATGTTTGGCCGGGGCCGTGCAGGACTGCCACCGTCCGGCGGAGGGCGGGCAGATGTATTTGTTCTTCCCATTCAAACGACTGCGAGAGGAAGCATAAACATGAGATTAGTTTTGGCCGTGATCCTGTGCAAGGTCTTGCGGTTTATCGGCGGGCTGGTGGGCAAGGGCAGTTCCCTGCCGGGGCAGTTCGCCCTCAAGGTGTGCCCCGGCGCGCTGGGCCGGGTGAAGCTGCCCCCCCACATCATCGCCGTCACCGGCTCCAACGGCAAGACCTCCACCGTGGAGATGACCGCCGCCATCCTGAAGGCGGGCGGCAGGCGGGTGGTGTACAACAAGGAGGGCTCCAACCAGATCGAGGGGGTGGCCACCCTCATCCTGTCCAACTGCACCCTGGGGGGAAAAATGCGGGGGGACGTGCTGCTGCTGGAGAGCGACGAGCGGTACGCCCGGCACACCTTCCGCTGGTTCCACCCCACCCACTTCGTCATCACCAACCTGTACCGGGACCAGCTCACCCGCAACGGCCACCCGGAGTGGGTGTTCGACGCCGTCAAGGCCGCCATTTTCCCCGAGACCACCCTGGTCCTCAACGCCGACGACCCCCTGTCGTCCTGCTTTGCCATTGGCCACGACCCGGACAAGGTGAAGTGGTTCGGGCTGGACGAGTGCTCCATCAGCACCAAGGAGCACCGGGGCGTCTATCACGACGGCGCGCGGTGCCCGGTGTGCAAGGGCCGGATGGAATACACCTGCTACCACTTTGCCCACATCGGCCACTATTCCTGCCCCGCCTGCGGCCACCGGCGGCACAATACGGATTTCGCCGCCACCGCCCTGGACCTGAAGGAGGGCAGGCTCACCATCAACGGGGAGACGGACATCACCTTGGCCTTCAAGAGCATTTACAATGTGTACAATATCCTGGCGGCCTGGTCGGTGTGCGCCCTGGCGGGGGTGGACAAGGAGGCTATGGCCGGGGTGATTAACAACTATATGTTAAAAAATGGCCGTATGATTACCTTCCGTCTTGGAAAACACCGGGGCATCCTGCTCACCTCCAAGCATGAGAACTCGGTGGCCTACGACACCAACCTGGCCTACATCGCCGGGACGGACAAGCCGTGCACGGTGCTGGTCATTGTGGACGCCATCAGCCGGAAGTACTTCACCGGCGAGACCAGCTGGCTGTGGGACATCGACTTTGACCAGCTGAAGAGTCCCAATGTTCAGCGGGTGATGCTGTACGGGAAATACTGCAACGACCTGGCGGTGCGGTTCAAGTACGGCCAGGTCCCGGCGGACAAGGTGGAGGTGGGCGAGAGCATCGCCACGGCGGCGGAATACCTGAAGGAGAACGGGGACGAGGATGTGTACGTGGTCACTTGCTTCTCCGACCGGGATAAATTGCTGGCTCACGCGGAGAAGGACTGACTTCCTTTTTCTCGGGAGAAAAAGGAGCCGAAAAGAGCGGTAGACCCGCGAGCTTGAAACTCGCTTCCAGAAAGGGCTGTTATCGGAAAATGCTGCGGCGGCCACGGGAATTGAGCTGATTTGAAATGTTTTGGGAAGGGTTTTAATATGGAACTGACCATTTTGCATCTATATCCCGACTGTATGTCCCTATATGGCGAATACGCCAATGTGGCGGTGCTCCGGCGGCACCTGGAGGCCATGGGGGTGTCCGTCACGGTGGACACCACCCTCTTTGAGGACACGCCGGACTTTGCCCACGCCGACTTCATCTATATGGGCGCGGGCACCGAGCGCACCCAGAAGGCGGCGCTGACCGCCCTGCTGCCCCACAAGGAGGCACTGAGGGCCGCTATTGACCGGGGCGCCGTGGTGCTGTTTACGGGGAATGCCATGGAGCTGCTGGGGGCGTCCGTCACCGACGCCGCGGGCAGGGTATGGCCCTGCCTGGCCTTCGCGGACTTCACCACCGAAGAGCATGACAGCCGGGAGCCGGTGGATGTGCTGGCCTGCTCCGACCTGCTGCCCGGCTGGGTGGTGGGCTTCATGAACAAGTGCTCAGAGACCCACGGCGTGGACACCCCCCTGATCCAGCACGTGGAACAGGGCGTTGGGAACGAGGGGAACGCGGCCGAGCCGGAGGGCTATGTGTCCGGCAACGTGTTCGCGACCCACATCACCGGCCCGGTGCTGGTGAAGAACCCGGACTTTACCGACTTTCTCATCCGGCGCATATTTGAGCTCAAGGGCTGGCCGGCGCCCGAGGCGCTGCCCGCCCTGCCCTACGAGCGGGAGGCCTACGAGGCCACGGTGCGGGGGCTGGCAGGGCCCCGGTGTGCCGGTGGCTGACGGCTCAGGCGGAACAGAGCGCCCATCCCCCGCCGGAGGCCCGCGGAGGGTGTTCCCCGGCGGGGGAAACCCAAACGTTACATTCCGAAACGCAAAATACCTGGTCAAACAGGCCGGTTTTGGTATGCTGGGAGCATCAAATCGACGAGGTGATACCATGAGTTTGGGAAACAAGCTGGCTCAGGCCCGGCGGGCCAAAAACCTGACCCAGGAACAATTGGCGGAAAAACTGGAAGTGACCCGTCAGGCGGTGAGCCGGTGGGAGTCGGACGCGGCTTACCCGGAGACGGACAAGATCGTCCGCATGGCGCAGATTCTGGAGGTGAGCTGCGACTACCTGCTTCAGGACGGGGTGGATGAGGCGGGAAAGCCCGCCGTACCCGCCGTGACCCGGCTGCTGCGGCAGGCCCAGGGGAAGCGGGTGAAGCTGACCTTTTACGAAAACGACGACGGGATGCCCGTCATCCACGACTGGTGCGTCATCCAGGACTTCGACGGGACCTGGGCTAACGTGGAGGTGGTGGTGAACAAGAAGAAGCCGGACAAAAATGAGGTGCGGCTGATCCCCCTGTCCGCCATCAGCACCATCACCTTTCTCAGGGACGGGGAGACGGCAAAGCGCTCCCCCCTGGAGCTGAACTGAGGAGGGCTGATCCATGGAATACTTTGGCGTATTCGCGTTTATTATGGTGCTTGTCCTCATGGGCAAGGTGAGCCGCCTGGAACGCATTTTGCGGGAGAACGGCCTGAGCGGTAAGCGGATCGCGGGGCTTGGGGACCAGATCCGCAAGCAGGTGGGTAAAACCGTGGAGCTTACCGTGGAGGCCGGGGATTTCGATGTGTATGGCAAGGAGTGCAAAATCCTGGACGCCGACGAGGGCTGGGCGCTGGTGCTGGCCAACGAGGGCAAAAAGAACGAGTGCGAGAAGCTGATCCGGCTGGACAGCGTGAAGCAGATCAAGGTGAAATAGCGTGAGCCACCCTGGGGGCGGAACCCCTAAGAAAGGAGCGCCCATGAGCGATACATGGCTGGAAGTGACCCTGCCGGTGCCGGCAGAAAAACTGGAGCGGGTGTGCGACCTCCTCACCGCCAACGGCATGGCCGGGCTGGTGGTGGAGGAGGAGGGGGATTTCCTCCGCTTTCTGGAGCAGAACCGCCAATACTGGGACTACGTGGACGAGGGGCTGGCCCAGCGGATGAAGGGGGCCAGCCGGGTGAAGTTCTATGTCCCAGACGACGAGGAGGGCCGCCGGCAGCTGCGCCAGTATCTGGCAGGGCTGGAGGAGTATGAGCCCCAGACCGTCTCACTCCGGGAGGAGGACTGGGCCACCTCCTGGCAGAAATACTACCAGTCCATCCCGGTGGGGAAGCGGCTGTACATCGTCCCCGACTGGATGCGGGGCCAGCCCGTGCCCGAAGGGCGCACGCCGCTGTATTTGAACCCCGGCCTCACCTTCGGCACCGGGTCCCACCCCACCACCCAGCTGTGCCTGGAGCTGCTGGAGGAGGTGCTGCGCCCCGGGGACAAGGTGCTGGACCTGGGCTGCGGGTCGGGCATCCTGGCCATCGCGGCGCTGGCCCTGGGGGCGTCCCGGGCCGTGGGGGTGGACATCGACCCCAAGGCGGCGGACGTGGCCTTTGAGAACGCCGCCCTCAACGGCGTCGGCCCGGACCGGCTGAGTGTGTACGCCGGGGACGTGCTGGCGGACCGAAAGCTGGCGGCGAAGCTGGAGCCGGGCCAAAACCGGGTGGTGCTGGCCAACATCGTGGCGGACGTCATTATTCCCCTGTCAGCGAAAGCTGGGGAGTTTATGACAGGGGATGGGGTGTTCCTCGCTTCCGGGATCATTGCGGGGCGGGAGGACGAAGTCCGAACCGCCATGGAAGCCAATGGCTTTGCCATCGTGAAGCATTTAGAGCGCGGCGGCTGGCACGCCTTCCAGGCTGTGCGGGATTGAAGGGCCCCGCCCTCCGGGGGCCTACTTTCTGCTTGTGCAGAAAGCAGGCAAAGACACACTTAAGGGGGCGGCCTCCGGGTGGAGCAGGCCCCAAGGGCGGGCCAGCTCCACAGTCGGCCTCCCCCTTAAGAATCCCCCGTTTTTACGGGAGAGTCCGATACGAAACGTGGGTACAGACCTTCCGGCACCAGCGGCCTTCGACGCAGGTGCTCCTGTTTGTGCTGCCGCCGGTGTCTGAACACTGATGATGATGCGCCTACCAGACTGCGCCTTCGGGGCGCACCGCCCGCGCCGGGGCGGTGATCGGCCGCGTGGAACGAATGCGGCGAGGGGCATCCGCCGTTTTTTGTGGAACTTTTTCCGGGAAAACGGTTGACAAATCCCCGCTTCCCCTATAATATAAATAGCGTCCGCTCTGTCAGGGCGAACGCTATATCACAAGGCTTGGATCAGGACGAGTAACCGGCTGAACCCTCTCAGAGAGCCGCCCGCACGGTGCGAGGGCGGCGGGGCGGACCCGGTGAAGATCCCCTGGGAGCCGCGGACCCAACGCGAAAGCAAGTAGGCTCCGCCGGGTGTGCCCGTTACAGCGCGTGCAAGTGCCGTATTGTCACGCTTCGCCTGTTCGCGACGCGGTTCTACGGAATTGGAGTGGTACCGCAGAGGTTTGCGCCTTTGTCTCCGTTTGGGGACAGGGGCGTTTTTTTACTGAAAAGGTTAGAATAATTTGAGGAGGGTTAGAAGGGGATGAATTTAAATAGTGAAAATCCAAAGGTAGGGAAAGCCTTTCAGGAGTTAGTTTGCAAAAGTATCTCGGAGTATTTTGGTATCCCGTTTAAATTAGAAATAGCACTTCCTATAGGTAGCCCTCCAAAACTTCACAAATTTGATTGTGTATCAGAAGATAGCAAAATTGTCGTTGAGTGTAAGTGCTATACATGGACAGATACAGGGAATGTTCCAAGCGCTAAAATGATGGGGATGAATGAGGCTGTATTTTATATGAGCTATTTACCAGATGAAATGATAAAAATACTTTGTATAAAAAAAGCGACCCACGCAAAAAAGCTTGAAACGTTGGCAGATTATTACTGTAGAATAGATGGTCACCTTCTCAGCGGTGTGAAAGTATTTGAAGTTGATGATTGCGGGAAGATTCGTGTGATAAAACAATAGTTGATTTTTTAATACCATTCTTATTAAAACGTTTAAAAAAGGAGAAATACCCATGGACTACAACAAGACCGTACACCTGCCCAAGACAGACTTTCCCATGCGGGCGGGCCTGCCCAAGCGGGAGCCCGAGCTGCTCAACCCGGAGTGGGCGAAAGTGACCTACCACAAGCTGATGGACAAGAACGCGGGCAAGCCCAAGTTCGTCCTCCACGACGGCCCCCCCTACGCCAACGGCAATATCCACATCGGCACCGCCATGAACAAGATCCTCAAGGATATCATCGTCAAATACAAGAATATGACGGGCTACTGCGCCCCCTACGTCCCCGGCTGGGACACCCACGGCCTGCCCATCGAGACCGCCGTCCTCAAGGACAAGAGCGTCAAGCGGGAGGAGATGTCCGTGGCCGCCTTCCGGGACAAATGCCGGGAGTTCGCCACCCAGTACGTGGGCCGGATGACCGAGCAGTTCCAGCGGCTGGGGGTGCTGGGCGAGTGGGAGAACCCCTATATCACCCTGCTGCCCGAGTTCGAGGCCAAGCAGATCGAAGTGTTCGGCAAGATGGCGGAAAAGGGCCTGATCTACAAGGGCATGAAGTCGGTGTACTGGTGCCCCCACGACCAGACCGCCCTGGCCGAGGCGGAGATCGACTACCAGGACGACCCCTGCACCACCATCTTCGTGAAATTCCCCGTGAAGGACGACAAGGGCAAGCTGGGGCAGTACTGCGACCTCAGCAGGCTGTACTTCGTCATCTGGACCACCACCCCCTGGACCATCCCCGGCAACGCCGCCATCTCCCTCAACGCGGACTTTGACTACGTGCTCCTCCAGGCCCCCGGCGGCGAGCCCCACAGGGGCGAGGTGTATATCATGGCCAAGGAGCTGGCCGAGGGCGTGTGCAAACAGGCGGGGCTGGACTTCGGCGCCTGCAAAATTCTCGCCACCCTGAAGGGGTCCGACTTCGAACTGATGGTGGCCAAGCACCCCCTGCTGGACCAGGACAGCGTGATCCTCAACGGCGGCCACGTGACGCTGGACGCCGGCACCGGCTGCGTCCACACCGCCCCCGGCTTCGGCGCGGAGGACTTCGACGTGTGCAAGCGGTACGACGACGCGGGGCTCACCCACATCGGTGTGCCCGTCCCCGTCAACGCCAAGGGCGTCATGACCGACGCCCGGTACAACGGCCAGTTCTACGCCAAGGGCAACGACATGGTGGTGGAGGATTTGGAGAAGGAGGGCTTCCTGCTGGCCAAGGCCCAGATCACCCACTCCTACCCCCACTGCTGGCGGTGCAAGCACCCCATCATCTACCGGG